>CANJXF010000031.1 GCA_947478865.1 Verrucomicrobiales bacterium
TGGCGAGTGTGTCCGGCATGGAAAGGCCCGTGCCGTCCACCACCTTGACGCGGCGGCCCAGCCAGAGTTCGGGCGTCGTGATGCGGGCGGAGAGTTTGTCAGCCAGCGTTTGGTGCAGTTCGGTCAGCCGCGCCAACGGCAGCCGGTGAAGCACGACAGCAACTCGTGTTTGCCGGTCACCGCGCGCAACACGCGCATCCCCGCCTCGACCGCTGCAGTGCCGCAATCGTAGAATTGGAAGCCGTTCAGGTCGCCGGGCAACACCTCGGCAAGCTTTTCACACAACAAAGTCTTGATCGGCGTGGTGAAATCGTGGCAGTTCATCAAATGCGCCGAGTGCTTCTGCACCGCTTCGGTGATTTTCGGGTGGCAGTGCCCGAGCGTGGCAACGTAAATGCCGGAGCTGAAATCAATGTAATGATTTCCGTCCACGTCACGCAGTGTACAACCGTGGCCGGACTCAAACGCGACCGGGAAGAGTTTCACCTGGCTGCTCAGGCCCTTGAAGTATTTTGTGCAACGCGCGTGCCACTCGTTGGACTTCGGCCCGGGCACCGTTTTGGTTACGATCTTCGGATATTCCCGCAGGTCCATAGGGTAGCGTGACGGATCGTATCGGCCCGGCCTGGTCGCGGATTTCTTGTGACTGGATGCTTTGAGGATGGCGGTGGTCATTTTGAATTTACTGAAGGTGTGGCTGCAAACACCATCTCTGCACCTGTTCGACGGAGGATGGAGCGATCTTTGCGGCTCACTTCATTATCTGTGATCATCGTTACCCCCGGGCCAAGCCGGCCAACTGCGGCGAGGCCGCGCTTGCCGAACTTGGAACTGTCCATGACGACGATCACACGGTTGGCTTGCTTCTGGGCGGCACGTGACAACAGCGCCGTGCGGGCGTCCGCGCCGTAAAACTCGCCCCGGCCGACGTCAAGCGCGTCGCCGCCTACGATCGCGACGTCGAGGCGGTACTGTTGTATTTGAGCAAGCGCCATCTCGCCCGCAAGGTCGGGGTTCTTATGGGCCATGACGCCGCCGTAAACTGTGATCGTGATACCGGCACGGCCGAAAAGCTCCATTGCGATGCGCAAGTTGTTCGTGAACACTTGCAAGGCGAGGTCCGGCGGCAGGGTGCGGGCAACCTGTAAGGTGGTCGTACCCGTGTCCAAATAGACCGTCTCGTCGCGCTTGAGTCTACGGATGGCCTCGCCTGCGATGGCCATCTTGTGCTCCTGACGGAGACGTTGCTTTACGGGGAACGAAAGCTCGGCAACAAATGGCGAGTGCAGCACGCAGCCGCCGTGGGTGCGGGTAAGCAACCCCGCCTCTTCGAGCACGATGAGATCGCGGCGGATGGTCATGGCGGCGACGTTCATCTGCTCGACCAAGCGCGTGACGCTCAACCTCCCTTGGGTGGTCAGGAGGCTTCGAATCTTTTCCTGTCGTTCACTTAAGTTTAACATTGCGCTTGCAAGGTATGTGCGAAACGAACATTATGCATGTGCGAAACGCCTGACAAGCTGAATTTGATATGGCCACGCAACTCATCACGAACGTCCGAATTGTCGAACCTGGTACGCGCATTTGCCCGGGCCAGCTTCTCATTCATGGAGGGCGGATTGCTGCCGTTGGCCCCACGATTGCGGAGTCCCCGCCTGACACGACCGTGGTGGATGGCCACGGTGGCTTGCTGACGCCGGGGCTGATTGATGTACATACGCACGGCATCCGGAAATTCCACTATAACTACGACACACCACCCGAAGATTTTGCCGCCGCGGCCCGCGTGCTCGGCCAATACGGCACGACCTGCGTATTCCCGACGCTGGTTCCGCGAGACGAGCCGAGTTTTGTCGCCAAGCTCCGCCGGTTGCCGGCGGCGCTGCCTCGCGGCAAAGGCGCTTGCATGCCGGGTATCCACCTGGAAGGGCCGTTTGTGGCACTCAGCGGTGCGGCGTGCGCGACAATGCCGGGCGACTTGCAATTGCTCGATGATTTGCTGGCCGCCTGTGAGAATCGCGTCGCCATCATGTCCATCAGCCCCGATCAAAAAAATATACTGCCGGTGATCGAACGATTGCGGGAGCGCGGCATCGTGCCATTCATGACGCACACGCGCGCCAGCGTCGAGCAAACTCAGGCGGCCATCGAAGCCGGCGCGGTGCATGCGACGCATTTTTATGACGTGTTCCCCATGCCGGAAGAGACTGAACCCGGTGCGCGGCCCGTTGGTGCTGTCGAGACGATCCTAGCCGATCGGCGAGTGAGCGTGGATTTCATTTGCGACGGCGTTCACGTGCATCCGATGGCTATTCGCGCCGCCGTGGCGGCCAAAGGCCCACAAGGCGTGATCCTCATCACCGACTCGAACATCGGCGCGGGCTTGCCGCCGGGCGAGTATGACACGCCGTGGGGTTACAAAGTGCGCGTGCGCCCCGGCGACGCGGCACGTCATGTGACCAAGAATTTCCTTGCCGGCAGCGCGCTGACGATGGACGTGGGAATGAAGAATCTTTTCCGCTGGCTCGACCTGCCGCCCGAACAAGTCTGGGCAATGGGCACGCTCAATCCTGCGCGCGTGCTTGGCCTGACGAACAAAGGTCGGATCGCAGTAGGCGCCGACGCGGACTTGGTGTTGTGGAGCACCGATTTAAAGCCAGTCAAAACATGGGTTGATGGAGAATGTATCTATGAACGTGAAAAAAACGGTGTTTAAGTTCAGTCCCGCGGAGTTGGTTCCGTTCCGGGATCGTGCGGTCATCGAGCGGGTACGTCGAATCAAGAAAGAGCACATCGCCAAGCATCCGAACCCTGAATTTAGAATCGCGATCATCAAAGATTCTGAGATCGAGTTCTTGTGGTTGGCGGATTTATTTCATCGCATCAAGACCGCCGCCGACGAGCGCCGGCGCCTCGTGATGATCATGCCGAACCCCTGGCCCGCTTACAGCCGTGTCGCTCACCTGATCAACAAGTTTCGCGTGGATTGCCGACATCTCTACACGTTCAACATGGACGAGTACGCGAACGAGCATGGCGAGATTGCGCCCGAGACGTGGGAGCTCGGTTTCCTGCACTCGTTCAAGAAACATTTCTACATGAACATTGATCCGAAGCTGCGACCGCCGGAGAACCAGATCCAGGGCCCGACCACCAGGAACATCAAAGACTATGGCAAAATGATCGCTGACTTGGGTGGCGCCGACATCTGCTACAGCGGGCCGGGCTGGACAGGCCATCTCGCGTTCATCGAGCCCGACGCGCCCGAGTTTGCGGGCAACCTAGAAGAATGGAAGCAAATGGGCCCGCGGGTTTGCACCCTCAGTCCATTCACGATTGCACAAAACTCACTACACGGCAGTTTCGGCATGAGCGGGGACCTTGCCGCCGTGCCGCCGAAGGCCGCAACCATCGGCCCCGCCGAGGTGATCGCCGCCAAGCACCGCATCGACATGCATGCCATCACCGTGGACGGTTCGTTCGCTTCCTGGCAGCGGCTCACAACGCGGCTTGTGCTCCACGGGCCAGTGACGCCCCTCATCCCTGAATCAATTCTGCAGACGTTACGCACGGACGTCTGGGTGAGCGAAAGCATCGCCGAAGATATCGAACCGCGTTGGGATAAAGGGTACTGAGCTTGTGGTTCGAAGCGAAAGCAGGTCAGAGCTGGCGTAACATCTTGCGTGACGACCGACCCGCCAAGTCTCTCAGACCGGGCGAAAGCGTACGTCGGGTTCAGCTTCCGGGTTTCGAGCAGTCGGCTTTTGAGGATTTATCGTCGGAGTCGTTAGCCCGCTTGTAAGTATCCATTGGTTTACCAGAAGGTTTCCAATCCGGCCTCAACCGGACGTCCTCATGTCCCGCGAGCTGCCCTGGTGCCGAGGCGCTCGTCATGTCAGTTTCTTTGCGTATCTCCCACCAACACTGGCCCCGGTGATTATGCTGGTGGTCCACGACGAATTTGCCACGCTTCAACAGCGGTCCGGTCCAGCCCATGCAATGGTCGCAGTAATCACGATACTGTTCCAGCCCGTTGCGGATCAGAAAACCCTTGGACGGGCACTCGTGCATGTCGATGCGAAACACTTTGTCGGTTGCGGTGGTGAAATATTCCGCCGCCTCTTCGGCGAGGGTGTGCCCCCAGTATTCCTGCATGCCTTTGAAGCCCTTCTTCAGGATCAATTCGCTGGCATGGGTCTGCGCGTCCTGGTGGATGGCTTCGTCCCAGTAGGCGCGAACGAGCGAATCGCCGCCCCGCTGGCGCAGCCACTCGAAGGTCCACTCGTAATGGCCACAGAAATCGTAAACTCCTAGCATGACGCCTCCTTGATCTTCGCCAGATTCTGGTCCGGAAGGTTTGAGTCCCGTCGGCAGAACGTCTGCCGACAAGTGCCGTTGCCTCCCTCGATCCGGACGGTTAACCCTGCGGGCACCGCCGTCGCCTCGCCCACGAAGTAACAGTGCTCACAGAACCGGGGGATGATCTCCCGCCCATGCTCGCGCAGATGCTTGATGGCCGGACAGACGGTTACGTCCAGAATTACGCAGTCGCTGGATAGCTTCACCTCAACCTGTGCTCCCGGCTCGGCTTTGAAAAATGCTTCCCAATACGCCGCCACTCCCGGCAGCCCTCGCTTGGTCCACGCCGCTGAGACGGGGGCAAAATAGCGTGTTCCCAGATCGGCCCAATATTGCCGGAGCCCCTCCGCGCCGTATTTGTTTAGGATGAAACGGAAAGTGGCGTTGATTGCAAGATAGAAGTCGGGCGCGCCCACGGGCTTGCTGTCCCGATATGGCAGAATTTGCTCTTTCAAGTCATTCATATCCGGCGCTCCCTCGTTCATAGCCATCCTCCGCCAAAACTTTTTTACCCCCGTCAACTCCAGCAGACCCAAAAAGTTGGACTTCGAACCATTCAGACACGATGAGCGCTTGGTGGGGAAACTTGAATCGAGCACAAGGTGCGCATAACGAAATCGGCGATGCGAGAACCAGTCTGCGAGTCCTTAAACAATAACTCATAGGCGAAGCGTGATCTGTTTCTTACGGCAAACGCGAGGCCTCCCGCGGAGTAAACAGCTCAAATCCACCGTCAAATGTTTGCGCTGGCTGGAAATCCTTGCCTGTTTGAGAAGCAAACCGGGGCAGGATCGCAATTTGAATGATGTCATCCTGCAGCAGGCGTTTTAATCCAGGCTCGTAGGGAGAGACGACGATGATTTTGGCCTTGAAATCCTTAAAGCCACCCGGCCTCTGCTTGGGGCCGGTCGGGAATCCGACCACGGAAACTATAGCATCGGCGTTCTTCTGGTTTTCAACGGCGGCGAGAAACGCCTGGGGCCGGGCCAGACCGACTTTTTCCATCTCCACTTTTTCCATCGCCGCGACCGTGATCCCCGTTTTTTTGAGCGAATCCATAAAAACTTTCATTTCTATATCCAGATAGGGAATCGGAAAAGCGCCGAATTCCCGGTTGATAATGACGGCAATCTGTCCTTTGTTACCCAGTAGTTTTGCGGTCTCCTCCGCCATTTTTTTGCCCAGAGTGATGTAGGGCTGCCGATCCGGCTCCGGCATTCCTTTGAAGGTGGTGAAGTAAATGGACGCCAGGGCAATGATCGTCAATGCCACGAGGATTATGGGTTTCTTTTTCATGATACATTGGGCATCAAGCTGAATTTGGGTTTAGGTCAGGCAATTGAAACAGATTCTTCGAAGAAATCACCCCCGGTTTAAAATACGTGCCTTCCTGCAATGCCATGGGCAGGGTTGGCTGGGCCGCCCGCAGAAAGCCTTCCGACCAGGTTGGGATGAAACTGCTCTCTGAGGGCTTCATAATTGTTTTTGATTCAAGATGGCCTGATCGAGCGAAGACGCTTCTGCCGCCGGAGTGGTCCCCCTCTCCCTAAATATGGTAAGCGTCCTGGCTTTGGCAATCTGTCCGGCGTCCGCCGGCCAGATCGCCGAGACCAGCAAGCCTGTTGTAAAGGTGGTAACAGTGCCAAGGAGCGTGAGCCAGAGCATCTCCAATGGAGTCGCAAAGCCGGCGCCAAAAGCAACAAAAACGCCCGCCAGACATCCGATGAACGCTGACAATGGTGTGGGCCTGGAGCTAAGCATGCCCAACAAAAATGTGCCGAGCATGGCCCCCATGAACAGGCTTCCACCTTTGATCGCAGCCAGCAGCACGGAACTATTGATATGCACTGCGAGCAAAGCGGTGGAAATGGCCAGCACCCCCCATCCCGTGGTCCAACGCCGGCTCAAACGGACGTAGTGTTCCTCCGTTTCGCGGGGTTTCCAGCGTTTATAAAAATCGTTGATGGTGACGGCCGCCAGGGAGTTCAGCACGGAACTGAGCGTGCTCATGGCCGCTGCATATATGGCCGCCACCATTAAACCAGGGAGTCCGGCCGGCAGGTAGCGCACGATGTAGTATGGAAAAATTTGATCGGAAGAAAGGCCCGGCGGAAAAGAAGTGCGATGGTCCTGGAGGAAAAGATAAAGCAGCGTCCCAATGACAAAGAAGATCAAGTTGACCGGCACCAGATACAGCGCATTCAGGTAAAGTGACTTTTGGGCCTGTTTCAGCGAACTGCTGGATAGGTAGCGTTGCACCAGAACCTGATCCGCGCCGTAAAAAGCCAGCGTGTAGAACAGCCCGCCAATGGTGGAACTCCAGAACGTTAGTTTAACCCAGGAAAATTCGAAATCGAAAACGTTGAATTTGTGGTCGGCGGAGGCCCGGGCCACCCAATCGCCCACGCCCCCCGGCAATTGCCCGGCCAACATGCACGCAGCCAATAACGCCCCACCAAACAGCACGACGGCTTGAACAATGTCGGTCCAGACGACCGCGCTCATTCCTCCCAGGGAGGTGTAGATGAGGGTGAGAATCCCGCTGATGACAATGCAGCCCGTGATGTTCCAGCCGGTGACGGCCGACAGGGCAATGGCGGGCGCATAAATCGCCACCCCGGCCAGCAAACCCCGCAGCATCAAGAAAAGCACGCTGCAAAGTATCGAAACCCGGGCGTCGAACCGCTTCTCAAGGTATTCGTAGGCCGAGGTCAGCTTGAGGTTCCAGAAGAAGGGGACAAATACTCTGGCTACGATCACGGCGGCGGGGACCGCTACCAGGCCAGCCATGAGTGTGGACCAATCTCGCTCGACGACAACCCCGGGTTGTCCAATGAAAGTAATGGCGCTAACGCCAGTGGCTAAAATTGAAAGGCTCATGGCCAGGGAGCCAAATCGCTGGCCTCCCAGAAAAAACTCCTTGGTGGATGTCTGCCGGGTGGAGAAGTAAAAACCAATGGCGACCATTCCCACCAGGTAGGCCGCCACAATGAGCCAGTCAAGAACGGAAAAAATCACAAATAGTAATTGGGCCAGGATGTCATTTGCCTTTTGCGCCGGTTGCGATGATTTCCCTGCTGAGATTTTTCAGATCTTCAAATTGGGCCCACTGCTTGAGCGCGCGTTCATCACCCAACAGATTTAAGCAGCCGGTGCCGGCCCAATTGTTGAAAATATAGATTCCATCAACCCCCATGTTGTACAGTTCCAATGCCCGATGCCGATAGCTGTCGGCGTCGTGAACGGTGCTTGTCCCCGGCTTTATCCCCCTGGCAATTTGCTCGTCGGTCAATTCCGTGTTCGCTGTCTGCCCGAGGGTGGCCTCAATATTCCCATAGACTTTAATTCCCGACCCTGCCGCCATGGCAACCCAGGGGCGCGCATCGTAGGGGCGATCCAAGCCGGGAAAACCGGGTATCAAGACATCGACCAGTTTCTCTGAAACCCAGGTTTGTGGATCAAAGCCATAGTGACGATAACCCGTGGCCGGCAGGCGAACAGAAATTTTTACCGGCCGATCCAGACGCTTCGCGATTTCGCTGATTTTCCCTTTCACTCCCCGCATAAACCTATTCATGGTTTCACATCGGAGGCGAACCCATCGCTCGTCCTCATCCGGAAGCTTGCGGGGATCCTGACCGTACATTCTCACGTATTCTTCAACCAAAGGGGCCTCATACCCCAAAACATCCGGGTAGCGGCAAAAGTCAAGGTTGACCCCGGCACAACCCATTTCGGCCATTTCGCCCAGGACTCCTATGCGCTGGTCACGGACAGGTTCGTGGGCAAAACTCATTTCGCACAAGGTGCTTCCCTTCTTGTTCTTGATGCGAAATTCAGGATGATTCTTCCAAAGTTCGCCGTTGAAAATGGGGCCATAATCGTCGGGATAATAGGCGCTCATGCGCAAAGATCCCCAGACCGGGATGCCAATTTCCTTTCCCCGGGCAGCCAGGGTGGGAAACATCGGCATGCCCTGTTTCTCAAACGCTTTAAAATTCTCAGTGGCAATGCGGTCAAACTCACGAGGCCACTTTGTCGCACCGGTGCCAAACCATTCTGCATATTTGCTCGGGTAGGAAACGGCTCCCGACACCAGCGCACAAAAATCAAGCCAGGCCGCGTCGGTATTACGGTAGCGTTCAACTTGGGAAAGCAGATTTCCCCGATTCAAGCTTGCCGATCCGAAATCACTGAATCCATCGTTGTTATAAATGACCCGGCGGTTCTCACCGGGTGTTGATTGATAGAGCGCCAATTCTTTTTGATTGGAATCCAGGCATTGAATTGCGACAAAGGTCAGACTAGCCGGGCCGCTGCCAAGCGATACCGAAAGCGATCCGGCTGAGAAATCGCCAATCCCTCCCAGAACTTCCTGCACCTGATCTCCAGATCCGCCGATGGCCTGAATGGAATGAATACGGCCGTTCCATTTCGTGCTGACCTCCGCCGCCGGCAAGCCCACTCCCAGATAGACCGCGCACGTCCCGGCGACGGGTACCGCCAACAAGAGCGGTTGGTTCGTCTTGACCTCAATTCCTGAAAAGATTTCCGCAGGCTTTGGGAGAAGCGAATAGGAAAAACGATCGAGCTTCTGTCCAGGCGGACACACCCGGTCTACCTGCCGCACGATGACCGCTTCTCCCGGCTGGAGGGATTTAATATCGTTCTCCTCCCGGATTTTGGAAACTACCTGGATTCGCCGGGTTGCCGCATCCGCTTCCAATCCCTGGCGAATGAGGGTTGCTACCAGCGTAAAAGGACCGGGCCGCAAGGACCTCGGCGTCCACCTAAAGGATTTCCATTGGTTCATTTCTGCAACCCGAATCGACGAATCCACCACGTTTTCTTTTTCATCCAATATCTCGAGACGAAGTTGGACAAAGGGTTTTACTGAAGCCGGACCATTAATCTGGTACGCTCCTTTAATTGCGTTGCGGTCCTGGAAACGCGCCGCCTGAAGATGGGCAAACTCCAGCCGTTCATCGGGATCGCTGCTGCTCTGCAGCGAGATCATATCTTGCAAATTGTGGATGCCGAACCCGTAATCCGCTCCGAAGGCAGTCGTATGAATTTTTATGTAGCGGGCATAAAAGCCAAGGCCCTTCAACCGCAGGGTCCAAAGTGCTTCGGGGCGTTTGGATTGGACCAGTTGAAATTGCACCGGCTTTTCCCACTTGTGGTAATGCCGGTTATCGAAACTCAAATAGATGAAAACATTGTCCGGAGTCAGTAATGGCCTGGTTTGGCTGGGGAGATCAGCCCGCAGAACTATTTCATCAATGCGATACGGACGTTTTAGGGCGACCACCAAACTCCTCCGGTCGGCGTCAAGGGCGAACGAATCGTTCCAGCCAAACGCCCCAGCGGAGATCCGCTCCGGATCATCATCCATATCAATGTAGGCCACGCCAGCTTTCGGCACTTCAAACGTCTCCCCTGCCATTCCGAAATACGGCGCGCTCCAGGCCAACAGTCCAGCCACCATCATCTCCCGGGCGGAGATGGCTTGAAAAATCCGCCGCGTAACCACGCCCGGGCGGCTCAGACCTTTCTGCTTGTTTGTAATTTCTTGAGCTTTCATCCTGACCCGGGCTTTGTGCATCGATATGCACTGAAACCGGAACGACGGCATTTACGTTTGACGGACTCTCCCAACATTCTTGCCCAAGGAATGGAGGACCTCAGAACCTCCCTTGTCATGATTGTATATTCTCTTAATCAAGATTCGGGAGTCTCCCGATCCTTGATATGTCTTACGATTATTGCCAAGACTCGATAAAAGTTCTGACCGCCGGTTGGTGCCACATCGTAAGGACTAATAGCGGCTGGAGTAATATCTGCGTAGAGGCCCAGCCACATTGGTGGAGGATTGCAGTGCGCCACCGCCTTCAGTTCGTAAACATAAGGTCCCGTCTCAATGAAAAGGCCTGCTGGCCAACTGAACTGAGAGGTATCCTCTAAGATTCTCATTCTTGTCTCTATCGTGCTTCGAGAAGCTGTAGCTCCGTCCCTATTCGTGTTTCCAAGCAATCCACCACCGCCCGGCATAATAACGCACGCTGACGACGTGTGACTCGATATGAGATAGTCATGTTGGTAGCGACGCTACCCGGAGCGTCAGGAAAAGTTCCCACACTGGTTCCGACAGCAAACGAAGGAATCGCACTGAAAGGGTTGACGCCCCCTTCCTACGTCCATGTCCAGAGAACGCCGTCAATGTTGGTATACCAGCATCCTTGCACCACCGATGGGAAGGCAAAGCGGACCAGAAGGGCGAGGATCCACATCGCGTGTTTGAGACTAATGATATTTTTTCCATGATTCTACATAGGTTTTTAAATAGGTTGTTACTGCGTTAATTCTGCGATTATATTTTTCTTGTTATTGTTATTTAGGCCCCCTGTCTGCGGTGGCATTCGGTGCGGAGTTCGGCTTGGCCCTGATTCCAGCAAGCTGGAGGACTTCCTGTTCCTTGGACAAAAGAATGTGGTCGCGAAGGGTCTTTTCTGCGCGATCAGGGTCGCCACTACCCAGAGCCCGCACCACCTCCAGATGTTGCGGAATATGATCCCCATGCGTCGCCGGCATGTTCAGCCTCACCCCCATTTGAAAACAGCAGCGAACCAGATCTTGAACCGCTAGGATGCGGGGGAGGACCAGATTGCCGCTCAAACGCGCAATTTCCGCGTGAAATTCAGCCTCCATTTTCACGACTTCCCCCCAGTCCGGCGATGCGGAAGCCGCTAGGTTGGGCAACAATTCGTCCATCTCTTTTGCCATTTCTTCCAAGCGGGCGAGTTCGGGCGGCGTGATCCGTTCGCAAGCAAGGCGGCTCGCCAAACCTTCCAGAACGGCACGAACATCAAGAAGTTGACAATATTCTTCCAAACCAATTTTGCGAACGAAGGTTCCGGAGCGATGAACCCGGCTGAGAATTCCCGCCGAAACCAGTCGTTCAAAAGCGATGCGCACCGGAGCACGGCCCATCTTCATCTTTTTAGCCACGGATTCCTCCCCAAGTTTCTGGGAGGGCCGCAGCGTGCCGTTGCGGACTTGAGCGATAACCTCGGCGGCACAACGATCTGCTTGGGAACCCAGTTTCAAATTCTTTGGCTGCGTAAATTTTGAAATCTTTCCTGAAATCATTTCTTGACAATTACTAAATTCCACACCTACTAGTCAACTACTTTTATTTGAACAGCTCAAACTAAATTATGAAACACTCCAAAGTCCTTGCGAAAATTCGAGCCGGAGAAGTTGCCCGGATTTGCGCGTTGGGACATTTCCTTCCTTTTTTTCCAAAACTTGCGGCTCATTTTGGCTACGATGGCGTCTGGGTGGATGCAGAACATCGGGCTTTCGATTCGCGCGAGGCCCAGGCGCTGCTGGCTTTCCACCACAACGCGGATATTGACTGCATTTGGCGACCGCCCACCACGGAAAAAACTGCGCTCTACCGCCTCCTGGAGGATGGTGCTACAGGGCTGATGATTCCTCATGTTTCAACTGCAGAACAGGCAAAGACCTTGGTTGCGGCGGTCAAGTTCCCGCCGCTCGGGGAGCGCGGCTTGGATGGCGCAGGTTTGGATGCTGACTTCATGACGCATGCCAGCCCCTCCTTCCCCGAGCACGCCAATCGAGAGACGCTGCTTGTGGTGCAGATCGAAACGCCGGTGGCGGTGGCAAATGCTAGTGCCATCGCAGCAATCCCCGGTGTGGACGTGCTTTTCATCGGCCCGGGGGACCTTTCCTTGCGTCTGGGATGTTGTCCTGCTCCGAGTGATCCGCAAATGATGAGCGTGCACAAGAAAGTCGCGCAGGCGGCTGAAATGCATGGCAAGGCATGGGGGCGACCAGTGGGTAGCATTGCAGAGGCTCAATCAATCCAAGAGTTGGGAGCTCGTTTCATCGTCCTCGGAGACGATTTCGGCGCAATCTACTCACACCTCGCAAGCACGTCGGCGGATCTTGAAGCGGCATTTGGCGTCTCCTCCATCGTCCCGAACGAGGCAAGTCTGGTCACCCCGTAAACAATTAGCCTAATTTCTAGTAGTACCACGAATATATGAATCCTAAGACCCACGGCTAACGCGAATCAACCCAAAGGTGCGGTGGCGAACGTTTTTGTCGCCACATGACCTTTGAGCGCAATGATGGGCAGAAATGAATTACTAGCTTATGAAAATGTATCTGAAAAGTCTCGGGCGAGCGATCAGCCGCGGCTTCACCTTGATTGAGTTGCTGGTCGTCATTGCGATCATTGCCATCCTGGCTTCATTGCTCTTACCGACCCTTTCAAAGGCCAAGACTAAAGCCGTGGCCATTTCTTGCTTGAGCAACATGAAGCAGATTGGACTCGGGCACATCATGTACATCGATGACAACAATCAAAAAGTCGTTGACTACGCGGGTGCCTATCCTCAAACCAACTGGATGTTCAAGATCAACCGATACATCCAGAACGAGAAGGTGTATAAGTGTCCCGGCGATCCGTCCTTACGCCCCCCCCAACTGCGGACTTACCGCATCACCACCCAAAAGTCGATAGCTACGGCGGATAACGATGGTAGATTTCTTGCGGACCAACGTGCATCAGTAGTTAAACATCCGACTTCCGCGATATTTGTAGTTGATGTGGCTTATAATGGCCCTGGTTTATTGCCAATGTGGATCAATGACACGATTATCTGGGACAGCTATTATGATGCTCTGCTACCGCCAAATGATCCGCGTGTGACTTACCCTCGTCCGCATTATCTCGGCAAAGCCTTGAACGTGTTGTTTTTTGATGGGCACGTGGCCAGAACCAAGTATCCAATTACAGCTTTGTCCTGGCAATGGGATCTATGATTCCAGTCATGGTCATTGCTCGCCGGGTATGAAACATCCTTACCTCTTCCCTCACACATTGGTGCTGGACTATCCCAATGGATTGGTGTTGATTATTGTGCGATGACGGATGAAAAAAAAGCGCTGTTATGGAATAAGCGTTTCGGCAACGGACACTCCTGCGTGGGGCATGTTTCTCTTGAAAACGCCGTTTGCTTGCCCGGAAAACCGATTGCCCGGTTGGTAGCTCCTTAAAATGTCCGGCAGTTAAATTCCAATCCATTCCAAGCATGAAACCAGCCAGGCAAAATCTTCCGCGCGCGAAAAAAATCAACGACTCCGGCATCACCCGCCGGGATTTGCTCAAGGGCATGGCCGGGTTGGGAGCGATCACCGCGCTCTCGAGTTGCTCCTCCATCGGCAAAGATTCCCGCGACCAAACCCGGTCTTCGATTCCAGGCCAAAGCGATTTGATTCGTCGTGAAAACGAAAAGCCCGGCACAAACGACTGGCTTCTACAAAACACGCGCATCGACCCGGCCACGAAGTATCGTTGTCCGTGGATTGAAGGTTACTGTTCACGCACCAGCGTGCGCGCGGGAGAGAGCATCAGCTTTCATGTCAGCACGAACCCGTGTGCGCCATTCAAACTCGACATTTATCGCATGGGTTATTACGGCGGAAAAGGCGGCAGGCAGGTCAAGAGCCTCGGACCTTTCCAAGGTGAAATTCAACCAGACCCGCCCATTGGGAAGAATCGGTTGCGCGATTGTCAGTGGCAGCCCTGCGCCACCATCAGAATTCCACGCGATTGGGTGAGCGGCGTCTATCTCGGCAAACTCACCACGGAACGCGAGCGCTTGCAAAGCTACGTGATTTTTATTGTCCGCGACGACCGGCGCGCGGATTTTATTTTCCAATGCTCCGACACGACCTGGCAGGCTTACAATCGCTGGCCGGATCAATTCTCGCTCTATGATGACGGCAAGAATGAATGGTATTGCGGCCCGGGCGTGGACGTTAGCTTCAACCGGCCTTATGGAAAATACTGCCAGATTCTCGACGCGCCGCTTTCGACTGGTTCCGGTGAATGGTTTCTCTGGGAGTTCCCCCTCGCTTATTGGTTGGAGGCGCAAGGCCATGACGTCACTTACATTTCCAACTTCGACACCCATTCCGATCCCCATGGGCTGCGAAGGGCCAAGGGCTTTCTCTCCGTGGGCCACGACGAGTATTATTCACTGGAAATGTATCAAAACCTTCGCGGGGCAATTGCGAGCGGGCTGAACGTTGCTTTTCTTTCCGGGAATACCATCTGCGGACGGATCGATCCGCGCCCGGGCCCGACGGGCGTTCCGAATCGCATCTACGGTCGCACTGATTATTTCGGGCCGCGCGATGAGGCGATGATCAAACGGTTTCCCACCATGGCGAAGTTTCCCTACCACAGCCCGAACGAAGCCCTGGTGCTGGGTGCGCGCAGCAATGTGGCGCCTTGCACCGGCGGGGCGGATTGGATTTGCACGATTCCCGACCACTGGCTTTATCAAGGCACTGAAATGAAGCTGGGCGATCGCATCCCCGGTTTGGTTGGTTGGGAATATCACGGTGAGCCAGCTGCCATCCCCGGCCTGGTCGTCGTCGCGACGGGGGCGACTCAAGACGACCCCGGCAAATTAAACGGCGGGGTGTATGCCGCCACGGTTTATCCCGGCCCGAAAGGCAACTTTGTTTTCAATGCGACCACCTGCTGGTGGGCCGATGGTCTCGCCGAACCGCCGGGTTACGTGCGTCCCTCGGTTTATACCACGCCCCAGGGGCCCGACCGCCGCGTCCAACAAATCACGGCCAACGTGCTCGACCGGATGCGTGCCGGCCACATCCTTTAGCCCTACACTGAACAATCCAATTGCCGAGATACCAATGATTATGAACTTTCCTGGCTCCAGCTTACTCCAAGTGGGTAAGCGCCTTGTTCGACTTTGTTTCTGCCTGAATATCCCCCTGGGTGTTATGCCCTTGGCATTGGTTACTTTTCTCGCCCAAGCCGAGCCGCCGGAATTGAATCCGGAAAAGGACTTGCCGCGCCTTCCCGCCGTGGAACCGGCCAGGGCGTTGCAAACGTTTCAGGTGAAGAAAGGTTTCCGCATTGATCTCGCGGCGGCGGAGCCCTTGGTCAAGGATCCCATTGCCCTGTCGTTTGATGAAAACGGTCGCATGTTCGTCGTGGAAATGGGTGATTATTCGGAACGACGAGACGAACATCTTGGCCGGATAAGTCTGTTGGAGGATACAGATGGCGACGGTCATTTCGATAAATCATCGGTTTACGCAGAAAACCTCTCCTGGCCAACCGGCGTTATCTGTTACGACGGCGGAATCTTTGTCATTGCCACGCCGGACATTATTTATTTCAAGGACACCAACGGGGACAACAAGGCGGATGTGCGACAAGTGCTTTACACTGGTTACGGAAGCGGCATGGAGAAGTTGAATGTTCAAGGGCTTTGCAACGGTTTTAATTGGGGCTTGGACAACCGCATTCATGGAGCCACCGCGCCGGACGGCGGGGTGGTGACCAATGTGGCGCTAGCTTCGGAAAAGCCGCTCAATTTGAATGGTCGCAATTTTTCGTTCGACCCGCGCACATTGAAGATGCGCGCAGAAAGCGGGGGCGGCCAATATGGAATGAGCTTTGATAGCCTTGGGCGCAAGTTTGTTTGCAGCAATAGCGACCATCTTATGGCTTTCATCTATGACGGCCGTTACGCCAGGCGCAATCCGCTCTTCGCCATGCCGGACCCGCTGGCTTCCATTGCGGTGGATGGCGGGGCAGCGGAGGTCTATCGGATCAGCCCGGAAGAACCGTGGCGGGTGATTCGCACGAAGTGGCGCGTCACCGGTGTTTCAGAAGGCCTGATTGAGGGCGGTGGTCGTTCGGCGGGTTATTTCACGGGGGCGAGCGGAGTCACGATTTATCGCGGAAGCGCCTTTCCTGAAGATTTCCGCGACAACGCCTTCACTGGCGACGTGGGCGGAAATCTGGTGCACCGGAAAATGATTTACCAGGATGGAGTGGCCCTGAAGGCGCAGCGCCCGGCGGACGAGCAAAAATTCGAATTTCTGGCTTCAAAGGACACTTGGTTTCGCCCGGTGCAGTTTGCAAACGCGCCGGACGGAACCCTCTACGTGATTGATATGTATCGCGAAACAATCGAGCATCCCTGGTCGCTGCCCGAGCAGATGAAAAAACATCTGGACCTGAACAGCGGCAATGATCGCGGCCGCATTTATCGAATTCTCCCCGAGTCATTCAGCCAGCCGAAGTTGCCCCGGCTTGGGAAGGCTTCAACCCAACAACTCGTCGCGACGCTCGAAAACCCCAACGGCTGGCATCGTGACACGGCCGCGCGTCTGCTTTTCCAGCGCCAGGATAAATCGGCCATCGCCCCGCTCAAAAAGCTTGCCTCCCATTCGACATCGCCCCTAGGAAGGATTCACGCGTTGCACAGTCTCGAAGGTTTGTCCGCGTTGTCTGAGGAGGATGTCCTGGCCGCCATGAAAGATGCCGAGCCCACCGTGCGCGAACATGCCATCGAGTTGTCGGAAATTTTTTTGCACGAATCGGTTGTTTCCCAAAAGCTCTGGGAGAAATACCAGGAGCTGACCCGGGACCCTTCCATCCGCGTTCGTTTTCAGCTCGCTTTCACCCTCGGAGAAGTCAGGCAGGCTGGCAAAGTTCGCGCGCTCCGGGATATCGTTGAGCGGGACATGGCCGATTCGTGGATGCAGGCTGCCGTGCTGTCATCACTGGCGGATGGAGCAGGAGAAATGTTGGGCCTTCTCGCCGGAGCGGACAACGTGGCCCCCGGCAAGAGCCGAGAGGAGTTTTTGCGCAAGCTGGTGGTCTTGATTGGGGCCAGAAACGATGCCCGGGAAGTGGCCCAGGTTCTTGACCTTCTCAAGTCCGCCAGCAATCCCACGGTCTCCTTTGTGCTGGCGCGTGCATTGGGTGACGGATTGCAACGCGCTGGAAGTTCGCTGGCAAAGGTCGGCGACATGAAAATGGTTTTCGCACAAGCCCTGCAAACAGCGGCGAATGATCACCTCGAAGAATCTTCCCGCCTTCAGGCAATTCCGCTGCTTGGAATGACCAGTTACGCCGAATCGAGAGCCACCCTGCTGAACTTACTTGATCAGACCCAATCTCAGGGGATTCAACTCGCTGCCATTTCCACCCTCGGGCGTTTCACCGAAGCTGAAGTCGGCCCCGCTTTGCTAAAGTATTGGAGCACCCAAACGCCACGCTTGCGGAGTGAAACGCTGACGGTGCTGCTGGCCCGCCCGGAACGTGCGACCGCGCTGCTCCAGGCGATCGAACAAGGCACCGTTCGTTCATCTGATTTGGCCACGGCACAAATCACTTTCCTCAAAAATCATCGCGATGAAGCAATCCGCAACCAGACTGCAAGAATGTTCGCCACCGCCAAGCCGAGCCAGCGCCAGGACGCCATCAGGTTATTCCAGCCGGCTCTGGTTCTCCCGGGCAATTCCGACCACGGAAAAAAGCTTTATCTGGAGCGGTGCTCTTCCTGCCATCGGTTGGATAAAGAAGGTTACGCGCTCGGGCCGGATCTGGTGACGGTGAAAAATTCCGGCAAGGAAAAAATGCTGATGAGCATCCTCGATCCCAATAGTGAAGTTGCCCCCGCTTTTAGAGCGTTCGAAATTGAAACCACCAGTGGCGAAAGCTACATTGGCCTGGTGGCGAACGAAACTGCTACAAGTGTCGCGCTGCGGCAGGCTTTCGGAAAGGAAACTGTCATCCTGCGACCGCAAATCAGGAAAATTCAGAGCCAGGGAACATCCCTCATGCCCGAAGGGCTGGAAACCGGACTCAATCACCAGGACATGGCCGATTTGCTCCAATACATTTCCAATTAGCGACCACCAGCCGGATTCCCAACCCAAGGCACGCCTGCGATTAGCCTGAACTATTCAGTGCAATGAAACGCTCTCCCTCACCCAGCCCAGACCCAGAAACTCATTAGAAACACATCCCGCAACATCGAGAGGTGGTGCGAGCTTTGGGAAGCGGCGATCCTAATCTTGCAGAGCAAACTCTTCGTGACCACATCATGATCGCCAAAGAACAAAGAATCCTCAATCTTTCCGGTCTCAGATTCAAGCCATCCTCGGGATCCAATTCCGCAGTATCAGTCCGAGTCCGCAGCCGCTCCTCCCAAATCCAAAAAGAAGTAATCGAAGGGGTGGAGACCGAAATTGCTCTCCGTGGGCTCACCGGCTTAATCTTTTTGGATTGGTGCCGAGGGCGCGGCAACCCCGGCATCTTTCTCAGTCGGGGCTACTTCTCGCGGTCGAAGGTATAACCGGCCGAAACATCAACTGAAGGCCCTTGGTGAGCAGGATGTGGGTAAACGCCGCAGGCCGTCGGCAAAGGTGATGTTCGCTGATCGATGTATTTCGAGTTGACGGTATTCTTCCAACGGTGCCGCCGTGCCAGTCCAAGGCGGAAAGAAACAGCCTACTTCACCAATTGTTACCATGCGCGAGGGGTTGCGAAGGCTGAACCTTTGCAGCTTTCCCCGTTGGCCTGGCCCAAACCCAGCGTCCGGAGCGCGGCATCCGTGTGACAATTATTGGGGAAAGATGAGCCGCGTTCATTGTAGCTGCTTTTCGTCCGGATTTCGCTCGGACATCGCGCCACCGGCACCTCGCTGGTTGGTCCGTAAGAACCCAGATACGAATTCAGACACCGGCGGGCGGCGTCCAGTGGCGCGTAACGGCTCAGACTTCCGGCCTTGCCCACCCACGCGAATGCGTCCCCGCCACCAACCCATCGCTGCCAATGATTATCCGTGGCGGAAAGCGGTCGTCCGCATCGTTCCATTACGATACCGAGGCGAGACCGATTTGCTTGAGATTGTTGATACGGCCAAGGCCTTTTCCTTTTCCTTCGCCTTGGCCAAGGCGGGCAAGAGCATTCCGGCCAGGATCGCGATGATGGCGATAACCAAGCAACCCGATCAGCGTAAAGGCCTTTTTGGCCGGATATGACTCTCTCCGAGAAGTCTTGCTCTGATAAATCATACGCTCAGGTGTTGTGATTCTGCAGTGTTTAACGGAGTTGATCCGTCGGCCCGAAAACAGAAAGCACTCACTATTGCGGCCTTGATTTCTTGACACGCTATCATGGATTGATGCGCGCGATGCTGAATCTAGTAATACTAAGAAGCAACCGGTGTTTTTGATTTTCTCACGCCTGACCGGCGAGCAGCGGGCCGGAGGATCGTTGGATCGGACTCTCCCAAGACTGCCTGACCTGACGTGGTATCCCCGTTTGCGGTTGCGCCAGAGATGCAGTTACCAGGCATTCAACCCAAATGCCTGCCAGAATTGCTCCCGGCCAGATAAAATAAACAAAGCGGGAAATTCGGCACGAAGTGACTGCCTGTCTGCATCACAACCGCCTACGGGTCGTGACCCGAATATGCGGGTGCGCCGACTGCAAGGCAGACTCACAACATCTTTTCTACTCATTGACCGATGATTATCGCGGTGCTGGGAAAGCGATCTTGAGCAGAAAAACTTTACAGTTGACTCCTAGTCTACTACACTTAAACTTTGTTGAATAAGCCGATGAATACGCGATTGGGATCAAAGCCGTGTTCTTGAGTGTTTCAGCTTTACGGGAGTAACGACTCGCGGCAGCAATCTGGCTTGCCTGGTTCAAGTGTCGATGGCAACATTTTGTCACCCACCAGAAGTTCGGACTGAAAGTCATATGTTTATGCCGCGAAATCAAAAACCTGAAGGAAGGATCCGAAAGTCTTGCCGAGCGTTCACTCTGATCGAATTGCTAGTGGTCATTGCCATCATCGCAATCCTCGCCGGGCTCCTTTTGCCGGCGTTGAGCAAAGCCAAAGCCAAAGCCCTGGCGATCAAATGTGCTTCAAATATGAAAAACTGGGGCTTCGCCACGGTCATGTATCTGGGCGACTATGCCGATCGATTGCCGCCCTTCGGAGATTTGTCCTCAGATTATACGGCGGACTTTTGGCACGCAAAGCTGGCGCCCTATGTGGCTTTGCGGACGCAACCGGGGACCAATTTCGGCAGCACCGTGGCTTTCACAAGCCAACTGCGGATGTGCCCGGGAGGGAGTTACGCAGCGCCGCCGTTCTGGAAGGCTTCATGGCCTACAACCGACTGGAACTGCTGGATTGGCGCGAACTTCGGCGCTTATGGCAAACCGTTAAGCGCCCCCTTTTATTACACCGATAGCACGCCGACTTTAAAAGCTTCCCGCATCAAGAAACCCTCCGACGCGATGCTGTTCATGGACACGATTACGCATTACGTTTACTCGCCGGCGGACGTGAATTACCAGTTCACGCTCGATCTGGACAAAAACGGCGTAAAGGACACCATGCCCCAATACGACTATGCCCCCTACAACTGGGGCCGCCCAACCGCTCACGGCAGCGGTGCTAATGTCACACTTTTGGACGGGCATGTGGAGCGGGTTGCGTTCAAGAAACTTTGGCAAATCAACGCTTCCGGGAAGGTTACGCATTCTTTTTGGTATATGGATGATTGATGTTCCCGGAAACCTGTCAAACGCCAATGCAACAAAGCGCCAGTCCTGTCGCCGGCAGGACCCGACTGGCCTTCACTTTGATCGAATTGCTGGTGGTGATCGCCATCATCGCGATCCTCGCCGGCCTGCTGTTACCGGCCTTGAGCAAAGCCAAATCGAAAGCGCAACAGGTCAAATGCGCCTCGAACATGAGAAACTGGGCGTTCGCCATGAGGATGTACCTGGATGATAACAAGGATAATCTTCCATATTTTGGTCCCGGATTTGCCAGTCAGGCCACAGAGCCATACGTGTTTGAGACCCTCGCACCTTATGTGGCAAAGAAAACCACCGCAGTTAATGATTCCACCGTTCAGACTGCTGAGATCCGCAAGTGCGCGGGCGGCGGCTACAACGCGCCTCCTTTTAAAAAAGGGAGTTGGAATCCGGCCGATTGGAATTGCTGGATCGGTGTCCCCTTCGGCACGCCCGGCAATCCCCTCAACGGCGCTTTCTACTATGCGAACAATGGAAATGCCGTCAGCCCGCCCTTGAAAGCCACGCGGATCAAGAAACCGAATGACGCGATGATGTTCATCGATGTCGACACTTACTATGTTTACTCGCCGTTGCTAAGACCGTTCACGTTCGATTCAGATGGCGACAGAATAGGCGACTCCGATCCCGACTACGCGCCCTATAGTCATGCGCGGCCCACGGTTCACAACAATGGCGCGAACGTCACCTTGCTGGATGGCCACGTCGAGCGGGTGACTTTCAAAAAACTTTGGCAGATCAAGACCGGTGGCCTGCCGGTGCATTCGTTCTGGTACTTGGACGATTGAGTTTTTATAAACATTGATTGCTGGCAATCCATAAGAAAAATCATGAAAAAAACCGATGAGCCGTTGGCCGGAAGCACCCGTCGAGCCTTTACCCTGATCGAGTTGCTGGTGGTCATTGCCATCATTGCGATTCTGGCCGGCTTGCTTTTGCCAGCCCTGTCGAAAGCGAAGGAGAGAGCCCGGCGAACCCAGTGCGCCAGCAACCAGCATCAGATCGGACTTGGTTGGATCATGTATGTGGGAGACAACAACGACTGGTATCCCATCATCCGGGGTTGGGGCGCGACTGGCGGCCAAAAAGGGAACTATTCACTCGATGGCGGGGTCGCTGCGAGCTTTGGTGTCGCGACAGATCGGACCAACCGGCCGCTGAACCAATACGTGAGCGCGGTTCAAGCCTGGCATTGTCCCTCAGACAAGGGCGATGCCAACTATGGCGCCAAGAACTGCTTCCTCGAATATGGTAATAGTTACGCCACGCAGCATCATTATGACTCCTGGCGCACGGCTCACATCACGGCTGACTCCTTGCCGGGATATGCGGGAGTGGCTGGTGTTCCAATCAAAGGCAGCCAGGTGGCCCGCAGCCCGGTCAATAAGATCATCCAGGGGGATTGGGAATGGGAGAACAACAATTACAACGTCAATGACCCGAAATCCTGGTGGCACAACTACAAGGGGGAACGACGGCAGAATATGCTTTTCGGCGATGGCCACGTTGTCTTTTACCGGTTGCCGAACGAAATTGTTGGTTGGGGCGGCGGGAACGGGCCTCCTCCAGACCCCAATTATCTGTGGTGGTGAACCTATATGAAATCCTCCGCAGCCAAGGTCTTCGTCCATCGGATGGCTTTCAACGAATGCTCCACATTCAGTCACTGTCCGCGAGTCATCTCAACCCGCGTGCGGGCCTTTACCTTGATTGAATTACTGGTGGTGATCGCCATCATCGCGATCCTTGCAGCGATGCTCTTGCCCGCGCTGAGCCGGGCGAAGGAGAAAGGCAAAGCCATCAACTGCCTGAGCAACATGCGCCAGATCGGCCTCGCGTTCAAATTTTATACCGACGATCACGAGGGCGTTTTTGTACAACTGGCGCGAGATGGAGCCGCACCGACGAACGCCCTTTTGCCCAGCAGCGTGACCTGGTGGCCGGACTTGCTGGCGGCCTCGTTGGGAAGCCGGAACCTCCAGATTTTCACCTGTCCCAGCGTGACCGCCACCAACGGATTTGGCATCGCGATGAATCATCCTGAACTGGGCCAATTCCTCACCTACGGCACCAGCATCAAGGAGAGTCAGGTCAAGAACCCCGCGGCGACCGTGGTGTTTGGTGATGCCCAGATCATTCGCAATCCGACTGAACGCGACCCAGACAAATGGGTTCCGAAGGGCATCGTGGGAGAATTTGTCTTTCGGACCCCCAATAACGAGCCGTGGTATTCCACCCAGGATCCCGTCCGTGTCTACAACCGCCACAAAGGCCGGGCTAACGTGGCCCATATTGATGGCCACGCCGAAGCGGTCCGAACCAGCGCCATTGGCTTTCAATACCCGGAAGGCCACGTCTTGGCGTTGTGGGACAAGAAGTGATGAGTTCAATTTCTCACAACTTTGACTCGCCTTTGGAGGCGAACAAAACATTTACGCGTGTGCTCGCTCAGGACGGACAATTCGACGCAAATGACGACGATCGAGGGATCTTCAGGTGGGTATGGCCCATGCGAAGTCTCAGCAAGAATCCCGATCCACCATTGGCTCAAACCCACGGCCGGGCATTTACTTTGATTGAATTGCTGGTGGTGATTGCCATCATCGCAATCTTGGCCGCCCTGCTTTTGCCCGCGCTTGCTGGAGCCAAAGAGAAGTCCCTCCGAATTCAATGTGTCAACAACAACAAGCAACTCGGCCTAGCCATGCAGATGTATGCCCTCGACAATGATGATTGGATGCCCTGGCCTAACTGGGACCATTACTACGGGCCAGGCTGGCTTTACCTGCCCACGGAAAACCGTGCCCCCGATCCGCTCAAGACTAATGAATTCAAATTTATCGAGGCCGGTTTGTTCTGGCAATATGTCAGGACGCCCAAGGTTTACAACTGTCCGCTCGACAACCCCAGCCACGTCTCTTGGCAAAACCGCCGACAGCGCATCTCCAGCTATGTCATGAATGGTGCCGTGTGCGCCTATGGTCGCAAGACCAAATCTCCCACTTACAAGCTCTCGGCCTTCAATCCCGCTGCGTACGTCATGTGGGAGCCGGAAATGCACAACTACGGAGGCGTCTGGGGATCCAATGCGGCGTTCGATGCCAGTCAAGAGCCGTTCTATCCCCTTGGCATTGGTCGTCGCCACAAAAAGGGTGCGGTGATCGCTGGCTTCAGCGGTCAGGTGCATTTCATCAAGCACGAGGTTTTCGACCATGAGCAACAATACACCCAACCGGGGCTGCTCTGGTGTGTGCCAGACAGCAGAAACGGCCAATAGGAAGTAATGGCAATGCGAGATTACGATTCAAAAGTTGTTTATCGAACGGCCTTGGCCGCTGGTTCAGGTGAAGCCGCGGTTCGTTCTCTGAAATGTCCACTGGTCCGGCCGCAAACCCTGATATTCAGTCGAAGTGAAAATAAGGCAGCCAGTGCCTTCACTCTGATTGAACTTCTTGTGGTCATTGCCATCATTGCGATCCTCGCAGCGATGCTCTTGCCCGCGCTGAGCAAAGCCAAAAAGCGAGCGCTCCGGATCCAGTGCGTTTCCAACCTCAAGCAGCAGGGAATCGCCTTTGCGCTTTACATCGACGACCATCAGCAAAAGTTCCCTTCGGCAAGCGATGTGGTCGCCACCTATGATGTTTGGGGTGGCAAGCAAGGCGTTGAATACCAGGGTCAAAGTCGTTTGCTTAACCCTTATGTCGGCAAATCGGGTTTGGTAAACACCAACGGAAATGGCGTCGAGCGTGTATTCCTGTGTCCGGCGGACAACGGCACCAGTGGCGGAGTGCGGAACTACATCCGCAAGCCGAGAGCCTTCGACAGTCTGGGTTGGAGCTATCTTTATAACTGCAGTGCCAACAACAACGATCCCGTCAAAGGGCTGTTCGGCAAAAAGACCAGCCAGATCAAGAACCCTTCCAAGGTCATTTTAGTGAACGATCTTTCCTTCAACCTTTATTTCGTCAATGAAAATGTTTTTCATGAGGCTTATTGGCATGATCAGAAACGACTCGGATACGGCAACGTGGAATTCGTGGACACCCACGTCGAGTATTTGCAGTCCACCTACAACAAGCCGGATTTTCAGCGCGGCGCGACCTGGTCCTTTATTTATGATAATTGACTCTCGTTCTGCGGGTGCTCGGAGGCTTGAGAAATCAAGACGAATAGTAACAACATTTTATGAGTATTGAAAAATCAACCGGAAGCGCAAAAACTAGCCGGCAGGGAAACGAAGCCTTTAACAACACCCGCCGCCAGTTCTTGAAGGGTGGTGCTGCACTGCTCGCTGGCGCGGCGGTCCAACCCGCCACCCTCGTCGAGGCTGCGGCTGCCCGGTCCCGTTCCTTGATCAAACATGAAAATGAGAAACCCGGCGCGCGCGACTGGCAATTGACTCGCATACGCTTGGACAAAGACGGTTTCCGCTCCCCTTGGATCGAAGGCTACTGCTCCCGCCAAAGTTTGCTGGCCGGCGAAACGGTGGACATCATGGTTTCCGCGGCTCCCGCCCGGAAATTTCATCTGGAGATATTCCGCCTCGGCTACTACGACGGACGCGGGGCCCGCTTGATGGCCGACCTGGGTATCCTTTCCGCCAAGACCCAGCCAACGCCAGCGCCCGGTGACAAGAACATTCACGAATGCCGCTGGGAGACGACGACGCAACTAAAGATTCCGACCGATTGGCCAAGCGGGGTTTATCTCGGCCGCATGACAACGATTCCTGAAACGGCAAAGGAAGCTTATTGGCAGAGTTACGTCATTTTCATTGTCCGGGATGAGCGTCCGGCGGACATCTTGTTCCAGTGCTCGGACAACACGTGGCAGGCTTACAACCGTTGGCCAAACAAATACTCGATCTACACGCACCCGAAAGGGGGACAGGGTCCGTGGGCTGATGTGAGCTTCGACCGCCCTTATGGCCGCGAGGCGCAGTACGAAGCCATCGTGAACGACCCGCTCACCGTCGGCGCGGGCGAGTTTCTGCCGTTTGAATTTCCACTCGCCTACTGGCTGGAACAGCACGGGTATGACGTAAGCTATTGTGCGAACAGCGACATGCTCACGCCCGATCGCGGCCTGAAGTGCAAGGCGTTCCTCAGCGTTGGCCACGACGAATACTGGGACATCCGTCAGTTCCGCAGCGTGGAAAAAATGCGCGATGCCGGCGTGAACCTGCTTTTTCTCTCCGGCAACGCCGTTTGCTGGGTCACACCTTTTCGTTCCAGTTGGGACGGTCGGCCCAACCGCATCATATTTCGCGGCGGCCCCTATGGCGCGGATAATGATTACGCCAAGGGTCGCCAGAAGGATAACGGGCCGTTTCCAGAGCACGGGCCCGACGAAGGACTGCTCATGGGCGCACGCAACGTCGATCCCGTCAACGGTGGCGGCGATTGGATTTGCACCAAACCGGACCACTGGATTTTTGCCGGCACCGGCATGAAGAAAGGTGATTGCATTCCCGGCCTCATTGGCTGGGAGTATCACGGGCAGCCCGCCAACATTCCCGGTTTGGAAGTGGTCGGCGCCGGCACCGCCTGGGTGGTCGGCGATCAGCCGCAACAATGGGCGTCCACAATTTATCCTGGGCCGAAGGGCAATTTCATCTTCAACGCCGCAACCATTTTCTGGGCCCAAGGCTTGTCTCATCCTCCGGGACACATGTTGCCTTGGTCGCACTGGTCCCGACCGCACGGCCCCGATGAACGAGTCCAACGAATCACTCACAATCTGATCCGGCGTGCGCTTCGGAAATGACGATGCCGAACGACAGGCACGGATGTTCAGCGGGAAGTCGCCACCATCGAACATTGCCTTTGCGGCCACAACGTCTGGTTGGGCGCGCTGCGAAAGCATCGATCCAGGCCCGGCACCGGGATCACTCCGCCTCCATCCGCTGCAATCCCGGCGACAATCGCCGCGCGTCCACCGGCGCGCTCTGGAGATGCAACCGCCAATGTATCAATGACGTATTTTGCACCATGCAGATAGCAGACGGAACCATAGAAATCCATGACTGATGCCGTGTGTTCACGGAACATTCCTTCTTGTCGGTGTTTATGCGAGAAACTTGAGCCAGGCCATTCTTTGCTTCAATCGGCCGTGCTGGCGGTTCCCCCCGGGCGATTGAGTGCAGGTCTCGAACAGGTCTGCGCTAAACCACGACCTCCAATGTCCGAAGCGCCGGGGTTTATGGAATTCATTTACTCCTCGGTTTCTTATCCTTGTCAATCCGCTTGAGCAGCGACACCACGCTGTCACGGATCTTCGGTTCGGCGCCAATTTCCAGGTAGCTGGAGCGCGCGCGCCATGTCGTGTAGCCTCCGAGTTCAAACTGGTCTGGGGGCGGGAGGTATCCGTTGCAGCCGTTTGCGAGTTCAATCACCATCGTGAGCGAGAACGGACTTGCCTGTTTGATCGCCAGCCCGGTGCTGCCGTAGGTTTCGCAGGGCGTCGTGCCGATGGCGAAGTCGCCAATGCGCAACGCCTGAAGCTTGATCTCTTTCCTCGTCGGCCAATCGGCCATCTTCACCGTTTCGCGAGCGTAATTTTCCTCCCAGGTCCGGATCGGTCGATCGCCCACATTCTTTGCCAGATAATCGCGGGCCGCCGCCACGTCTTTGCGGGAGGGCCGGCGCACCTTGAATGCACGCTTTTGCTCGACCATCGCCAACGGCACCCACTCCTGGTAGCGCGCGGCCTTCAACGCCTCGAGTGCTGCATCGGCCACGGCGCGCGCGACCATGAAACGATCATTCTTCCAATTGGGCTTGGTGAAATCCACGCAGTTGGCATCGCCGCTCGTGCCGTTGCTCATGAGTGCGACGAACGGCTTGCCTTCCTCCACACCGAGTTCTTTCGCCATGACGCGGCAGAACTCGCCGAAATAATCCGCCGACAATCCCGCCTCGGAAACGCCCGCGTAATGCGTTGAATAATTGGCGAGCAACCCCAGTGGCTTGCCGTCGGCGGTTTGCACGGAAAGCACTGTGACGGCGGTGTCCACCGGGCCGGTCTGGCGAATCTTGTTCGTGTTGCCGAAGCCGGGATTCATCATCGCGAGGTTCGTGGCCTGGCCGGTGAAAGCGACTGGCGGATTCTGCGCGGTACCCGGCTGCATGATCCAACGCCGGCAATGCACGAACTGCGGACACTCGCCCTTGCCCCATCCCACCCGCGCCGGCACGCGATTGCGCCACGCCTCGATGATCGCCTGGGCAATGCGCGGAATCAGAAACTCCACGTAATCCGGTTCCGCGTCGTTCCCGTGGCAACTGTAGGCCGCCGGCGCAGTGTGCGTGTGCGTCGAGGAAATTAACATCCTCTCGATCGGAATTCCGGTAACGCGCCGCGCCGCCGCCTTTGCTGCGTCAATCGCTTCGCGGTCCACCATGCAACTGTCCACCACCGCAATTGCGACCTGCTTCCGGCCGTCATCCAGCACCAGCGCGCGGACGTTGAGCGGATCGATGGCTTTGTTCGCAACCGTGATTACGAGATTGCCGGCGGTGCGAATCGGGAAGTTGGTCGGGGTGATGTCCACCATCGCCGCGCCGGCGCGGAAATCGGCCGATGCTGCGTGGCCGGGTGGTGAAGCACTGATCATCGCGCCAACAATAAAAAGATAGGCCGCGAAATCCAAACATCCCACGATCGTCCACTTCCTCGTTATCGGCCTCGCCTTCAACTTCGTTGGGGATTTCGAGGCGTCATGAAACATTTGGAATTTATTTTATTCTCCTTTCAAACACGCCAGCAGATCGGCCAGCTCCTGTTGACTCATCGCCGCTTCCAATCCTTCCGGCATCAACGACGTCTGACCCACGGTCAACCGGCCAATGGCAGTGCGGGGGATGGTTTCCTCGATGCCCTGGGCCTGGCGCAGCGAGACGCTGGCGGATGATTCACCGATGATCAAGCCGGTCAGTTCGCGGCCGTCTTTGCATTCGATCGTGCAGGCGTTGAAGCCGGCCATGACCTCGTAGTTCGGATGGACGATGTGCAGCAGAATGCTCTCTTTCGGCTGATTGCGCATGCCCAGCAAGTCCGGGCCGACGTTGTGGCCCTCGCGGTCCATCCGATGGCAAGATGCGCAATGGGTCGCAAACGTCTTGTGTCCGTTGGCTGGATTGCCGGCAAGGACGAGAACGGCGCGCGCCTTCTCGTAAGCCTTCATGCGATCCCCGGTTTCGGCGGCGACAAAAAGTTGCTGCGCGAGTTCGCTGATCGCGGCATCGCTGTGCTTGCGCAACGTTTCACGCTGGGCGCCGCTGAGAACATTTTCCGGAAGCTGCCTCGCTTCGATGGCGGCCAGCAACACCCGGATGTGGCGCGGCTGAGAGAGCAGTGACCCGAGGACCACCCCGCGCGTGTTCGGAGGCAGTGCATTCCATCGACTCGGGGCGAGCAGTTCCCTCGCCGCAGAGTTGCCCGGCAAGCCGAGCAGCGAACGGATGGCCGCCAGTTGCAGTTCTGAAGGCTCCGTGGCGACCAGCAGCGGCAGCAACGCGGCACTGGCTTGGGCGTGCTCCGCGTTCACGAGGAAACCAACGGCCGCCTTGCGGGTGGCGATGGGTTCCGCCGGCGATGCCGCCAATCTCGCCGCTTCGACCGTAAAACGCGGCAGCAATTCAACCGGCAACACCGCAGACCGGCCGCGCGACCGCAACGACTCCGTCAGGCCGTCGAGCGCAGCAATGAGCCACGGGGAAGGCAATGCGTTGGCAGGGAAGAACTCCGGCAGTTCGCCCGTTTCGGCGCCGAGCACATGGCCAAGGTCGGCCCAAAATTCCACCGGTGCCGGATCGATCATCCGCTGCGCGAGGTAACGGGCGAGTTGCAATGCCTGCTGCTCACCGGGCTGCAGCCCGCTGAGGATCGCGGCGCGCATCCAACGGTTCGTGCCGTCGCTGGCCGCGAGCCGAGCCAGCGCTGAGGGCCAGTTTTTGACGCGCGATTCGGGCGGCCCCTGGTTGAAACCGAGCACGAACCAGAACCGGGCGCGCGGATTGGGATCGGCGGCGAACACTGGTATCAATCCTTCGGGAAAACCGGTCACGCCCCGCCGCCGCTCCGTCTGGATGCGCCAGGCGTTCTCGCGAAGAACTGGATCGGCGGCGAGCAACGACACTCGCAAAGCGCGATCAAGAAGCGCAGGAGCCGATCCCCTCTCCACTTCGGACGGGGAGAGGGGGTGGCTGCCGCCATCTTCGCTGGCCGTGAGAATTGCCAAAGTTCGCAACGCGTGCAGGCGACGGAGCCCGTCGGTGGGCTTTGGGTCGGCGGGCATTGCGCGCCATCCAGTGGTCAGCAAAAGTTCGTTGCGGCGCTTGAGTTCAGAGTCGGTGGGCGGTTTGAATTGCCTGGCGAGCAGCGGGAGCGCCCTGGGATCCTGCCGTTCGATGAGCAGCCGTTGCGCGGTCTCGCGCTGCCACGCATTGGGTTGGCCGAGGGCTTGGACGAGCTCCGCCGTGGAGACGCGCGCCGGGAATATTCGCTTTGCACTGTGCGGTTTGAACTCGTTTCCAGTCACCTTCCAGATTCGCCCCAGGCTGCGACCGCTTGTGAAATCAGTCCGCTTGCGTATCTCGACGGGAAGATACTCGGGATGCTCGATGGTCTTGCGATACATGTCGCAAACGTAAAGCGCGCCGTCCGGGCCGGTGGCGAGAAAAACCGGGCGAAACCAGTTGTCCGACGAGGCGAGAAATTCGCGACCCTCGTTGGCCATGTGCGAGGCGAAGGTAGGTCCGACGGGCGTGAGTTTGTCGCGATGAACCAGATTGGCCGTCGGATCGCACGCGAATGCATCGCCCTGATACTCAGCCGGCAACGCGTCTCCGCGATAGATGTGAACCGCGCAGGCGGCCGAAAACGTGCCCGCGTGCGAGTCAGCGGTGGTGAGGTTGTCGCTGATCGGATAAAGGCGCGCGGCGAAATTCTGATTCGCTCCGCCGATGAGGTCGGTGACCATCGCTTCCGGCACATTCTGAACCGTCCCAGCCAGTGAATAGTTTGGATTCCTTGCAAGGTAACGCGGCGCAATGACCGTGTGCTGAATATGCACACGGTTCATGCAGTGGAAACGGTTCCCCGCATCGTCGAACGTCTGCCCGAACTGCCCGCGTCCCCCGACCGGTTCGATTTCGAGCGTGAACGGATTGAAGCGCGCGTCGGCTCCGATCTCGACAGCGGGCCGTTCGGGATGCTCGGGGGACGTGATCTTGCTCGCCCGGGTCAATCCGCTGGTGAGGTAAATCCAGCCGTCCGGTCCGAGGGTCGGATGGCTGACGCGCAACTGCGTGGTGCTGTTGGAGACGAAGCCGGTGAGCAAGACGCGCCGCACATCGGCGCGCCCGTCGCCATCAGTGTCTTTCAGGAAGAGAACGTCCGGTGCGCAGGTGACAATGAGGCCGCCGTTCCAAGGCGCGAGGCCGTTTGGAAAAGTGAGGCCGTCCGCGAACACCGTCCGATGATCCATGCGCCCGTCGCCATCGGTGTCGTCCAGACGGGCGATGGTACCGGCGGGCGGCAGGCCGGGGCCCGGGCCGGTGGGATAGCCGCGGTTCTCGGCGACGAACAAGTGACCCCCGGCGTCCCATGCCATCGCGCACGGCTGGAAGACGAGCGGTTCGGCGGCGAAGAGTTCGACGTGCAAACCGGGATCGTGCTGGAACGCTGCGAGCGCCTGTTCCGGAGTCGAGGGGCTTTCCAATCCGCGAGCGGAGAGAGCGAGGCCAGTCAAGGCAACCGCCAGGTTGAGACGCGCCGCCCGCCGGAACGCAGGAAACCAGGATGGTTGGGACGGATTTAGTTTCGACGAAATTCGAGTCATGGTTGTTTTTAATGTGGTCGGGACGCGCTGACACTAAACCGGAACGCAGAGTGTCGCCAGACTTTTTCAGCTTGTTCGCGCGACAAGCCTGAGGATTCCCAAGTGAAACGGGAGAGTGTTCGAAAGTTTTCAGGTTTTGGGGACAAAACCGCTGGTTGTTTGACACTTTCTCCACTTGCCATCGTTTTCGAATTCGGCAAAATGCGTCCAATGAACACCACCCAGCGAATACGGATTGCCACACCTTTCAGCCAACACCCAATGAGATGCTTATTTATCATTCCGCTCCTTGCCATATCGATGGCCGTCCATGCCGAAGACCTGAAGCCGTTGCGAGCAGGCATGATCGGGCTTGATACCTCCCATGTCATCGAGTTCGTGAACACGTTGAACAACGGGACCAGGAAACCTGAAGACCAGGCCAAATTCGCTGGAGTGAGGGTTGTGGCGGCGTATCCCCGGGGCAGCAAGGATATCGTAAGCAGCACGAAGCGCGTGCCGGAATACACCGCGAAAGTGGAGGCGATGGGTGTCGAGATCGTGGATTCCATCGAAGAACTAATAAAGCGCGTGGACGTTGTCTTCCTCGAATCCAACGACGGCCGGGTGCATTGGGAGCAGCTCCAACCCGTGCTCGCGGCGCGCAAGCCGGTGTTCATTGACAAGCCGATTGCCGGCAACCTAGCGGATACCGTGCGCATTCTCGACGCAGCCAAACGATCAAAAGTGCCGCTCTTTTGCGCGTCATCCCTCCGCTTTGGCAAAATGACCCAAGCCGTCCGCAATGGGGCCATTGGCAAAGTGAAGCGGGCCGAAACCTTCAGCCCGGCGGAGTTGGAACCAACGCATGTTGACCTTTATTGGTATGGCGTGCATGGCTGCGAATCGCTGTTCACCGTGATGGGCACCGGCTGCAAATCGGTAAAACGCGGGAAAACCACGGATGGCAAAATCGAGGTGACGGGCACATGGAAAGGCGGCCGGACGGGCATTTTCCGCGAGGCCAACGACACGGATCGCAAGGGTTACGGTGGCAAGGCGGTGGGCGAGAAAGGCGAGTCCGCCGTTGGCAGTTACGATGGCTACGATCCGTTACTGGTTGAGATCATCAAAATGTTCCGGGGCGGTCCTGTGCCGGTGAGCGCAGGCGAAATGCTGGAGCTTTACGCGTTCATGGCCGCTGCCGATGAGAGCAAACGGCGCGGCGGCGCGGAAGTGACCCTGAAGGAAGTGCTCGACCGGGCCCGCGCCGAAGTGGCCGCCAAACCTTGATGGATCGCCAAGCGCCGACCCGCCGGATTCGCTAATCCGACCGAGGTTTGATAAACTTCGAATTCCAACACAGTTAAGATCCTGCAGTTGCAGGCGCGTCTTCGAGCGGCAAGGCCTTTCCGTAAAGTTCGGTGGCTCTGCCTTTGTCACGTTAGCTCCGGCCGCAAGGCTCCGATGAACTATTCCAACAAATCACTCATAAGATCCGGCGTGCACTCCGGGAGTGACAACGCGAAACGGCAGGCACGGATGTTCAGCGGGAGGGCACCACCAAACCGGCGTCTCCGCAAAGTGGTTTTCAGATTTCAGGAAAAGCTGCGCCAGCCCCGCCACGCGCAAGGTCACTTGTTTGCGGTTGGGCGTGGCCGCAGCCCGTCATTCAATTCATGTATCTTGGCAATGATTCGTTCCTCCAGACTCGGCGCCCAAGGGCCGGGATGAACTTCACTGAAGATCATTGACGAACACGGCTCGTAACCGCCTTCACGCAACAAGCGCCTGCTTGGAATATACCCCATGACGTCATTGCAATAGCCGGCCACCCACACCGCCGGGCCCGCGAGTTCCTTCTTGAGCCGCAGCGCATAGTCCACCACCGTTTCGCCGGCCAATCCCACGAGAGTCAGATCGTCTCCGAATTGCACGACTTGTGCCGGAAAGGGATAATTCCCCGGCAACTTTCCGTCCCGGCTGAGCTGGTCAAGAAACCGGCGGGCATAACGGGCTTCGTATTTGTCCGACGATTTCAGTTTCGCCTCGTAATCTGTCCGTGACGGCGGGCCGTCGTAATTGAGTTCCACTTCCGCGTAGGCCGATCTCAGTGGGCCTGGCAAAGGACGCGGTCGTGTTTGGAGCGCGGCCTCCACCGCCGTAGCAAGCGTGCGCCCGTGAAGCTGTGCCAGTTCCGAGGTGTTGCGCGGATACGGATTCTGGTCCCCGCCGCAACCCATCATGAACAATGCGGTCACGCCGGGATGGCTCAGTTCAAAATCCCTCTGCGCGTAACCGGCATAGTCACCGCAGAACTGGTAAAAATCCACGGTCGTGTTGTGACAGGCATAACCGAAAAGAACGGCCCGGAGCTTGCCGTCGACTCCATCCACGCGCAGTACAGGAACATCCTGATCCACGAAGCCATCCGGGTTCGGGAAGTTATCGTAACTCCCGCCACGCAGCGTTCGCCGGTTCATGGCGAATCCACACCGGGCATGTTGATAACTTAGTTTGGCTGGAGCGAAGCTGGCGAGACCGCGGCGCACCAGCTCAATTAATTTCTCTTGAAGCTCACGGCCATAGTCTTCAGCGGACTTCGCCCCGGCGCGGGCTGGGTTTCCAAACATTGGCCACGGCAAAGGGCCGTCTCCGAGCGTGAACTCCGGGCCGCTGTGGGTATGGGAGCAGTTCATCAGCAATGCTTCGCGGGGTAGGTTGTGCTCCTTCCGCAGGGCGGCCTCGACGCCGTTTCGCAGTGCGCGTGGTACACTGATGAGATCCAGGGTTATGATTACCAGTCGGGTGCCTTGCGCGTCTTCAAGGCACAGGGCCTTGCCGTAAAGTTCGGTGGATTTTCCCTGGGACACATTTGTCCGCGCCGCGAAACCAGCCATCCACATTGGTTGGTCGGGGGTGAGAATTACCGTGGCGACCCCAGCTTTCCATGCCGGAGTAATTGTTGCTGCGCTCAGAGGTCCGGCCACCAGTAACGTTAGCAGGGTGATTATGGTGCATTTTGTTTTCATCAGAGTTGAATAGGTGTGTCAGGGAATCCAAATAATTGCAAGCTTAGGCGTCCCCTTCAACGGGAACAAAGAGCCGTTTACGCCGCCTCGGATTCACCCATTTCCCCACCGCCGTGGCAAAGCCGGAGTTATGGTGTTTCTACATCTCGGCCAATGAGGAATAGGCTGAAAAACACTCAGCTCTCGCGCCCGGTCAGAGTGCTCCCGTGAGCACGAGGCTGAGGTCAGATTGTTAACAATGCGCGCATGCCGCGCGTCAGGATGTCGTCCACGGCGAGCGCGCAGTTCGCGACGCTGACCTCATAGCCCCCTTGGGGATAGGCTTCCTTCACCGGCATGTACCAGGGTCCGCCGTCGCCGTAGGCGGCGGTGGCGACAAACCGGTCGCGGCCCAACTGCTGGGCGCGGAGTTGGTATTCGACAAAAGCCTCGGCGGGCAAATGCAGGATGGAGAGGGCGTTGACATGCAGGGCGCTGAGGACAATTGGGGTGCCATTTGCCACGCGCTGCATCCAGCCAAGCGTCATGGCGGGACGGATCCGATCCGCCGGTGCGTTTTTCTTGTTCGCCACCATTTCGCGAAGTTTGTCCGCGACGAACACGGGATTGGTCGGCGGCAGGATTTCATGTGTGTTCCAAAGCACTTTGCCAATGGCGGTCCGCGACAGCGATTTTTCGGACGCAACGATGCCCTCGTAAATCCGCTGGGTTAGCTGGAGGCGCGCTTCGGGCGAACCATCGTTGTATTTTCCCGCGGCGATATTGCCGGCGGCCCCGGTGAAGTAGAGGTGTGAGCAACCGGGCTCATCCTTCTGACGCTGCTTGCGCGCGAGGCCGACGAAATCACTGCTCACATGCCCTTGGCCGTAATGGCTCATCGGATGCGTGGCATAGTAATGGCAGGCCAGGATCTTCTCGCTACCGTCGTAAAACGCAATCGTTTTGAGCCGCGGATCGATCAGCCCTTCCGGCAGTGCGATCAGTTCCGCATCGCGGCAGGAACTCCCGCGCATTTGCCGGACTTTGCCATCGGAGCCGAGTGCGACGCGTCGGTTCGAGGCAACTTTTTCCACCCGGCCCTCGCCATGAGCGACGTGAGTAACGGGGCGGGCTTTTGGCAGGGCGGTCTTGACTGCGGTGCGGGCGCGGTCGAGACATCGGTTGAAAAATTCCACCTCGACCACCCGCAACCCATCCTGCTGTGCTGCCACGAGTTTCTCCGCATGAAGGCAGACAAACGGGGCATCGTGTTGATGCACGCATTGCACCGCCACTCGTTCAGGTGTGGTGCCTGCGGCTTCCGCCAGGGCGGTACGCCACGCGACGTGCGCATCATTGAGAATGCCGGTCCAATCCACCGCGCAAATGACGATGGGTTTTCCAACTCCGAGCAGCACAAAACCAATGGCCTCAAGCTCGTCTTCGCAATCCACGACTGGCTTGATCCAGCCTCCGCAGAGAGGGTGGCCGACGGGCGGTGTCACATCAAACCGGAACCGGGCGATGCGCAAAGGCGGCATCCTGTCCGCCCCGCGCGCCATCGGGGTCAAGGCAGCGGCGCCAGCCCATAACGAAGACTTCAGGAAATCTCGACGGGTGATGGGGGAGTTTTCTTTTCGCTTCATTTCGGTGATTCCAGTTTCATGCCTTTCGACCGCGGGTCGGACTTTACTTCGTGTTCAGCTGCGGCAACGGTTCGACCAGTCGGTTGGGCTTGGTCCAGATCACACGGGCAACGAAGGTCGCTCCCTCCGCCCCGCACGCACGCGAGTCTTTCATGAACATGCCTTCCGAGACGGTAATCCACGACTCCGATTCGCTGATGGCCGTGGCTCCGAAGTTGCCGAGCTCCGCGCCGCGTTCCGGCACCACGACCTTTTCCGTTCGGCGGATCACTTGCAGCGTCGCCGGGTTCACTTGCGCCATGAAAAGCGGGGCGCGGTGGCGCATGATGTGGTCGTTGTTCGCCCCGCGCCGCGTGTAGATCAGGAAAAGTCCGTCGCTGTGCGCGAGCCAATGCTGTTGGGTGTTGTAGCTTCCCAATTCGGTGCCGTCGTCGAAAAGCCAGGGCTTTGGCTCGGCGAACTGCAAACCGTCGCTGCTCACACTCACGTAACCCCGCTCGTCGTTCCGGAGCGTGAGGAAGTAACGCCCGTGAAACGCGATCAACGATGGTTCGTAAAGCCCGCGGGCGAGGTTCAATTTTAAGACCGAGCCGTGTCGCACATAGGTCAGCCTCGTGCCGTCAAAGCGGCATTCGGCGACGGTCGTGCTGAAAGGTTCGCGGGAGTCGCGTCCGATGTAGAGCGGCACCAGCAGTTGGCCGTCGGGCTGCACGAGCCATTGCGAACAGGCATTGCGTGCGAAATTGAACACTTCATCCGGCGGCAATTCGAGCACCTGCCAAGGCGACCACCGATCTGTTTTCGAATCGAAAACCGCATAGACCGTCTGGTGCGCGCGGGTCACATCGTCGAGTTGTTCGCCTTTCGGGCTGTAACGGACCTGGCAGCCGATCGCGAGGAGTTTCCCCTTCGGCGCGTGCCAGCCGGGCGTGACATCGGCGACGCTGATGGTGACGCCATTGGAATGCTTCTGCCAATCCAGCTCTGGAGGCAGCAAAGGCCCGGTCCACGGCCCATCCGGTTGCGCCCTCCGCATCACGTGGAGACCGGAGTAGTAGTCGGAGATTTTCAGGTGCTTCTGAATCGTCATCACCACCGCCGGCCCGGCCCGGCCAGTAATGGGAATGGCGGCCGCGCGCGGATGAAACCACAGGAACTGGCCATCGTCGTGTTTCATCACGGTTTCCAGTTTCACGGTATAATCCGGTGCTGAAGATTCCGCTGCTCGCGCGACAATTCCCGGAGCCTCGGCGCCGTTCACGGCACAGTTGGCCAAGACAAACAAGCTGCCGATTACCGCAAGCAACAACCGGAAACAGGCCAGGTGGATTTTCATGAAAGACGCATCGGCACAGGAGCGCGCTTGTCGTTACTTCGGGTCCGGCAAGGGATGAAGTTCGATGCGGCGGAAGAAAATCTCCGCGCCCTCGGATTGGAAGATGAGCTGGCCCGATTTTTGGCTGAGCTGGGTGGCTTGATTCACCCGTTTGCCATTCACGAAGTAATCGAGCGTGTCACCGGCACACACGGCTTCGATATGCGTCCACTCCCCACCGGGACTCTCCACGTCCTGTTTGCCGCGATAGCCAAGCTTGTCGGCCCAGTCCGGATCACGCCCCCACCAATTGACGCGGCCGGTTTCAAATACTTTGGCCGTGCCCGTGGCGTCCCAGCACGGCTCTCCGTCGCGGTCCTTCACCACGGTGGCGGTGGCGAAGTATTTCTGGACTGTTCCGTCCGGTTCATAGCCGCCGAGCACCAGCAGATCGCCGACCCCGCCTTCGATGATCTGGAACTCGTAGGAGCGCATCCAGGGGCCGTTGAAAGTCTTGGAGAAATAATTCCCGTCGCGGCCCTGACAATGGAGAAGTACGCCGCTGTCCTTGGTGGCATTGGTGCGGTTGCCCCAAGTGGCAAGCCCCCAGCGGAATTCCGCCACCAGCCGGTAGTTCGCAAACCGTTGCTTCGTGTACAGCCCGCCGAGGAATTGCCCGCTGATGTGAATGGCGGGTGCGCCGTCCACCTGGTCCACGACCCCGAAGACCCGGTGGGGATCCTCCCGGTGAAAATCCACAAGCCAGGAGTAGAACGACGACAGATCCCGCCCGTTGAAGAGCCGAATGACCTCTCGGGGCACGATGACCTCAGCGTCGCTGCTGGCAGAACCCGGCTCCGCCGCGAAGGTCGAGAGAGCAAAACACGTGAGGCACAGGAGGGCAATGAACTTTCGCATGGTTGCAATGATTGGAGTTTTCTTTTTGGGATGCTCCGCGGCGGGCGGAGAAATTCATCTCATCAGTTTTTCGCAGGCAGATTATGTCTTCCCAATTCCGCCGTCAACCGCGAAGAACTCTCGGCCCTTCGCAGTCATGTCCCGGGTTCGCCATGAGAAAAATGATCCTCGCGAAAGTGGCCCATTGACAGCGTTCACAGTCGGCCAAATACTGCTTGAATGAACCGTGCCCGCGAGGCCAACCGGAAAAGTGAATCGCACTCGACAGGGGATGGGGCAAGAAATCTTTCACCTCAGGTCACATGCCAGGGCAATGGTTGTGTGCTCTTGCCAAGTGTCCGGCTCCTCCCGCTGTTAGTCGTTCTCGCCGTGCTGGCAACTGATCCGTGTTGTGGCTCAGACACGAATGCGGGTGGAAGTGCAGCCATGAAGACTGCAAAGGTGGCGGCGCGGACCGGAAAACTGTGTTTCGTCGAGCAGCGCTCACCCGCCGGTGTATCGGCCCGCATCCTCGATGGGGAACAACCAATCTTCGAAGGCATCGCCCAAGGGACCAGCTTGCTCCTCGTCCAGCCGACGGGCCGGGAGGCGATCAGCTTTCAGGAATCCCAGTGGAAGGATGGGCAACTGGTCCTGACCGGAGGCAGGACCAACGGCCTCGTGTTTTCGGAATCCTTCCGCATTGTTACCTCTGACTTGATCGAACGCACAGTCTCCGTCACCGCCACGACGGATCAGCGGTATTTTGTTGATCTGGGCTGGTCGGTAGCGGTTGATGGTGGCTTTTATTCCTTCATCGGCAAGGAGGAGACCACGAAAACTTACACGCCGACCTGCGCCGGACCGGAGTTCGGCGGCGGTTCGTACCAGACGTTTCCGTTTTTGGGCTGCCGCGCCGGTAACACCCTTTACGGGATCGTTGGCGATTCTCCTGGGCTGTGGGAAAATCGGTGCTTCTTCCGCTTTGATGTCGAGAAGCGCGTGATGTCCCTTGCCAACGGTGATGGCAGCGCCCGCCGCGTCATCTCGATCCCGCGGGAACTGGATGCCACCACCGTTTACCGGGCCGCCTTCGATGGCTGGCAACACATCGAGAGCGGGCAGACGCAGACTTGGAAAACCTGGATCTTCGCCTCGCCGGTGAAATCCCTTTACGATGTCCAACTCGCCGCGCATCTGGCGCTCGCCAATGCGAAAGGCTTCAACCAGTCGGGCCTCGAAGCCATCCTGCGCAACACTTCGTATTTGCTGTTGCGACGTAACCTGCTGCGGCCCGAGAGCGATCACCTGTTCATCTCCGGCGTCGGCTACGGTTGGAAGCAGTGGGTGAGTGATGGTTTCTGGATGAGCCGCGGTCTGGACGACCCGGGTTACGACGCCCAAGCACATGCCGCCGTTTTTTTCGAGCGCATCAATTATGAGGACAACGCCCACTACTATCTGATCTGGTCAGCGCTCGTGAAGCGCGCCGGTGGCGAGTTGGATACGCGCACGGTCGGCCGGGCCTACCGTTTCATCCGGGAGCACGAATGCGATGGGCTCTTCATTCCGCCGCGGATCATCCCGGACAAGCCGATCATGAAAACGTACCACGATCAGCTTCCATATGATGACGATGATGCACCATCTTCCAACCAGGGGTTCCATTGTGGCGCGCTGCTCGCCGCCAAGGAACTCGGGTTTCCCGTGACCGATGCCGACATTGACCGCGCCATTGCGGGCTACCGGCGCATGTTCAACGAGTCGGGCAGCTATTTCGCCACCAGCCTGAAGCAACAAAATCACGTCGGCCAAGACGCTCTTTATGGCGAGGCGCTTACCTTCGCGGTTTTCGGGCGGCGACTGTTGCCGGACGACATGGTGCGCCGTCACCTGGAAACCTCGGTTCGGATCCAAACGCCCTACGGGATGCGGGTCATCTCGAACCCGGACGGCAGCCTGCTGGAGGGCCACAGCGGCACCTACGTGTTCGGCGGCTCCTGGTTTCTCAATGACGGGGCGAACTATCTGGACGGCTTGATCCACGGCATGGATTCGAAGTGGGTGGACGAGCGTCTGCTCTGGCGGCTCGGCAAGGAACTTATCTACATGCCGGCATTCCATGAGTCACTCAACACTGTCAAAGGCCTGCCGCACGGACATCATTTGTACAGCTGGAACTCGGGATTCTGGTGGCTGCGTCGCGAGGTTCGCAAACAGTTAAAACTGTCCGGGACGGATCCACTGGAAGCCCAACTCGATTCAGAACTCGGCGTGGTTCGCCATAACGGATTTCTGCAGCTCCAACCGGAAACGGCCCGCTTGCGGCCAAAGGAGTAAGTCCTCAACGAGGAGCAATTCACGCCAAAACCATCAGTGTAAAATGCAAAGTTTACGCGGCTGGCAGATGAACCCAGTGTCGCGGAGATGTTGTTGATAACATGAACGGAAGCACTACGCTGAAATGTATGAAAAGTTCAACTCAACCGGGGCGTTTTTTCCGCATCCTAGCCGTCGGAATGCTGCTGGCCATTAATCTTCTGTCGGGGTCCGCGCAAGAATTGCCCGGAGCGAAGACGCAAGTCGAGGCGCGCGGAATTTGGATTCACCCGGAATCTCAATTCAGCGCCGATCCTGAAAAAGGCCGGCAAGAAGTGCGCGAATTTGTGCGACGCTTCGCCCAGGCCAATTTCAACCTCATTTTGCCGTGGATACGCAGCGTCTATGTTGCCGCGCTCACGGACGAGAATTACCGGAAGTCCGTTCCCATCGCGGGGTGGGATGCGCTGGGTGAACTCGTGAAAGTTGCACACGAAAGCAACGTTCAGGTTCAGGTTTGGTATTCCTTCACTGATTATCACTCACCGGACAGTCCGGACTTCAACCCGAAACTCGGCGGCAATCCCGCGTGGGCCGCGCGCCGGATTGACGAACTGGTGTCCGATAAAACCACTGGAAAAGTCATCCCGCGTCGGATGAGTGATGTCTGCCCCCTGCACCCGGAAGCGCGAAAGTGGCAGTTGCGCCAGATCGAAACATTGCTTGACCGGTATCCCGCCCTTGACGGCATTCACATAGAAGAACCGGGCTATGGCACCAAGGGCAACTGCGTGTGCGATCTGTGCCTGGAGTTGTTCAAGAAGATGTACGGCTATCCCGAAACCAACTCGGTGGATGGTGTGGAGGCCGAGGACCTGAAGTGCCTCGGCACAACCGATTTCATGCGCCAGTTGGGCGAATTGCTGAACCAACGAAATCCAAAACTCGTGCTCTCGGCCAACGGCGGCTACTCCTGGCGGGGCGACCGGCGACAGGGCCGGGACTGGGCCCGTTGGGCACACCTGGGCTGGTTGGATTACTACGCGGCGCAAGTTTATACCGGCAACCTGAACGATTTTTCATCGCGTGTGCAGACCGTTTGCCGGGATCTCAAACCGGACTGTGCGGTTCTGATCGGCATCGGCATTGATTGGAGCGGTGGCGGCACAAATACTCTGGAGACCGTGCTCCAAGAAATCGAAACGTCCCGCAAGCTAGGTGCGGATGGGGTTGCGCTGTTTCATGGCCGCGCCATAACGGATGCGCATCTCGCCTCCCTGAAGGCAGGTCCATTTCGTGAGCCGGCACGACTGCCGGAACGGTACCGGACTTTGTTGCAGCGGCGCAATTGAACCTGCGCCCAGGAGAGAAACTCGGTCAGACGTCGGAACTGGCCACGACCACGTGTTCACATCGGTTCGCCGGGGTCAAATTCATCAAGGATTTGCCTTTCCCGCGGAATGCGCTAATCCGGCCTCGTTATTGCGTAATCCTGGTTGCGCAAATGGTTCGGTGCCGGTTTCAGGATCTTGGACGCCACGTGACCGTCCACAAAGGCGAGGTTGGCTTCGTATTTGAGGGGATCGTGCATCTGCACATAAGCCAGGTGCTGCAAGTTGTAAGTAAAATACTCCGCGTAGGAGACGGTGAAGTCGCCGACCATCACGAGTTGAGAAACTTCGCGCAGACCCTCGGGCCGGCGGTTCCAAAGCACCTCCGTCGTCTGATACTCGAACGCCGTGCTGGTTCCTTTCGCATCCAGTATCGCGACTTGATAGGCATAGCTGCTGCCATAAACCTTGTAGAAATTACCCTTGATCGTGTTCGGAAGTCCGGAGCCGGCGCGATAGCCTTTGTCCAATGGGCATTCGGCCACGAACTCACCCGTGTAACGCGTCAACAACCTTTCTGTATGGCCGTTGGTGCCGTTGTAGGTTTCCTTTCCGCCCCAGACATAGTAGCGGCAATTCTGATACAGACTGTCCTCAGGCACGGGTTTGTTGTTCTTATTGTATTGTGGCAGGCGCCCATTGTTGTCCGGCACGTAAACCATGATGCCCAGTGCGATCTGACGGAGGTTGGAAGTGCACTTAACCTTCTGTGCTTTCTGTTTTGCGCGGCTCAAGGCGGGCAGCAACATCCCCGCCAGGATCGCAATGATGGCGATTACCACCAGCAGCTCGATCAGCGTGAAGGCCCGGTAAGGCTTCCATGCCCTGAGGCTGTATATCGGGTGTTGTTGCATGAGCAATCAGGTTCGGTACGATTGGCAGCCAAGCGACATCTTAAAGAAAACACCCAAACCTCAGCGAGGTTTGGGTGTCTAATTTGTTTGCCGATAATGCTATTTTATCAGTTGAAAGAACCGATTGGCTGACCCAATAGGTTGCGTTACTTGATAACCTGCCCCATTTCCGGTGCTCACCGGAGCAGGGCTGTTGGTTTCCCAGTTCGGGTCATTCAAGTTGCCTTTTGATCGGAGGGTGAAGTAACCCGCCGCCGTTGCAGGCCAAGCCAGGATCGCGTTGCCACCTGACCGCGCAACAGAGAGTCGGGGCGGTGTGGCTGAACCCGTTGTTTCAAACATTCGAACGGCGATAGTACTGGGTGCGAATGTGCTATTGTAGGCGCCCCAGGCCACTGCGATCAGGTTGTTGCGCCAGGCCACTTTTGGCCGCACACCGCCCTTGGTGTCAGTCAAGGGATTGTCTCTCTCACTGATATAGAAGGCCGGGCCCATCGCGTCGCCATTTTTCTCAAACATGCGCCCCATGATGACGCGATTGGTATGTCCATTTAATATGGCCGGAACGCGATCGTCCATCACCACAATTACCCGGCCGTCCGGAGCAATGGCGGCATCCACTTGCTCGGCGTAATTCGTTTGCCCCCCAACGTCGGCGACGGGCCGATGGTACCGCACCGAGCCATCGGCGTTATACACCGTAACGTAAACCGGCCCCAAGACTCCTTCCTGATCTCCGATGCAAGCGTTGACGAAAGCATCGACGCCATTGCCACCGAACCCGATGGAATCTCCACGACCCCCATTTCCGCCGGTCGGATAGTTGTATACTCCTGGGATTCCACTATTGAAAAACGCACCGACCGCGTCGGATTGGTTAATGTCGCCGCTCGTCGGATTGCCGTCGTTATCAAAAAGACGAATGGTTCCCGAGGTTCTGCCCGAGCCGTCATGACGCGGCCGATAAGAAAAGCGGATCGCAAACCCATTGGAAATTACACCCACGCCCTGGCCAAAGAGTTCCGTTCGATCCAAGGTCTCGCTGACCAGAGAAGTCGCTTTCACGACCACTCCCGCCGGAGTGACCACCCGATAGACCACATGCCGGTTCGGTAAAGAGGAACCAAATTGATCAACAAAATTCTGGTCCTGCCGCGATTCACTGGCAATCACGATGTTCCCATTGGCAAGATAGCCAATGCCGTGAAGGAACACGTTGCCCGTGGGTTCGGCGTCCGCGTCGCTCATCCCGGTCACAATGCCCAGTCCGGGAGTGCCATCGTTGTTCAGTAATTGCACCGCAGGAAAACCACTGTTGCCTGAAGCCGGGGTAATCGGATTTCCGCCCGAGGACAAGTCTGTGTTAATACCCAACAGGGCCGGAATTTCAAGACCCAGACGATCCCCACGAGCCCCAAACAGCAAGCCATTGCCAAAAAGGTTGGCTCGAATCCTCGGAGTCGCGCTCGCGTTGCCCGGGGTCGAAGTGCCATCCGGCCGGAAAAAGGCCAGCCAGTTGTTGGTCAATTGCGTGGGGCCGAACGCGCCGCTCTTATTCGTAATCACCGTTTGTGGGATCAAATTGACCCCGTCGGAATTTAACAGCGTCCACACGCTGTTCATCGACACGAAGTTCGTGCTGGCTGCGCCGGGATCACTCCAGGTTACCGCCACCTTGTTATCCGCCGTAATATCCACCCACTTGGTCAGATGCAACGTTGACGCTAAACCGTAGTTGTAGCTGAGGTTCGAGTTGACATCGACGGTTCCAGTCCGCGGGAACAATCCGACCGCTTCAGGGTTTACGACCGTCATGTTTGTGTCTGCGTACACAGCCGTGGCCGCCACGAGGCAGCCCACCGCCAGGTAGCGAGCGAGGGTAATTCTTACATTATGTTTCATAGGGTTATTTTTGGTTGAGTTTTGATGATGGGGAACCGCGTTTAGGAAATTTTTCTTCTGATGTCTGCTTATGGAAGACGCTAGTCTCCTAGTCGCATTCCTTGGCGTCAACATAATTTATTGTTCTTTCTATTCCGAATTTAAGTGATCAGGCAAAATGCTCTGGCTGAGTCTAAAATGAGCCGCCCTTGAAAACGCCAACTACTTAACGGCATCGTCTTCAAAAGGATTACACGCCCATTAAATTTCGAAGAAATGTGATCTTTGCGGAGAATCCCATCCAACGGAGTCATCCAGATGCTTAATGGCCTAGAAACCCGGCCAAGCAAGATAACGAAGTCAGAGGCTCTCCACCCCACTGGGCTGAACAACCCAGTCTGTCGCGTTTCAGATTTTCGCATATTCACTAATCATGGTTTAATGACAAAACGAATCCACACTGTAGTCGATCAAATTACATTACCATCACGGCACTTGAGTCATGGTCTTAGTTCGCAAGTAAAGCACATGCCCATCGACGTAAAGCACGTTGCGGCCAGTGTTATGCACGGGCTTGGGAGTCGGAGAACCCTCGTAGTTCCACGCATCGACGTCCTCCATGGCCCAAACCGTCGAAAGCGGTCCAAATTGGGCTTGGACCTGCGAAAGCGTGAGCGGTTTCTTGTAGTAGGGCGGTTTGGGATCGTAGACATAGCCGAATACGGGATAATAGCCGTTGGAAACTGTCCCCCAATTTTGAACGTATGAACCGCGGTTATTGAGATTCTTATAGTCCTGCGCCCAGGTGTTGGCCATGCACATAAAGACTTTTTCAAAATTATTCGAAGCCGCAGTGATCAGATACGGCGCGAGATAAATCGCCATCGTATACGGGTTCTCCGACCCAACAACTCCAACCGTGCTCTGCAACCCCCAGACCGGCCCGGGCAGCGTGTCTCGGTTATCATTGGCGTACATCGTGATCGCCAACCCGATCTGCCGAAAGTTGTTCAGACATTGTATGCTCAATGCCTTTTGTTTCGCTCTAGCCAGCGCGGGGAGCAATAGCCCAGCCAGAATGGCAATAATCGCGATGACCACCAGCAACTCAATCAGCGTAAAGGCCGCCCCCCTCAGCGCCGGCTTGAAATTTTTCCAAAGCGTTTTCATACCTTAAAAATTCATTGAATAGCGTTAAGTCAGCGGTGGAATTTCAATCATTCTAAATACTAGTAGTACTAGCGGTCAACAGAATTGTCTTAAAAAATCTTTATATCAAATTTGACACAAATTAAGTGCTGCCGGCACTGGGAATCGGACGAAGGGTCTGCGGATATGCTGACTCGCATTCATGGTTTTCATCCAGAACATATGCGGGTGTCTCGGTCAAGGTGCTTACGCTGAAACACTGAAGCAATTAACCGCGGAGCAGAGAGCCCCAATCGTAGAAACCGATCCGGCAACGGCAGCGTCACAAAGCGAATTCTGGTGGAAACTAGATGCTGAGAGACAACGATTGCTTTCAGTTCACCATTTTGCAGGCAAGTCAGTCTGTGTCCGATTGCCTAAAAAAAGAAATGGTCGGAGCGGTGAGATTTGAACATGGTCGGGCATGTTTTCAAAAAGCCCTTAAATGGCATAGTAATCAATGTTTTCAACGGTTTTATGGCTTTTGTCTTTAAAATTCAAATGAAAGAAAAAGCAACTAAACGCAAAAAAGTTGTTAAGAATTGTTAAGAGCCTGTTTGGAAACTCAATTCTTAATTCATCGATGAAGCATGAGGCGGCACATGCAGATAGACGAAGGATTCGGCGACTTGGGCTTTGCGCTCGTAATCGCGGCTCAAACGCCCGGAGCGGCCCAGCCAGCCGAAGGTGCGTTCGACCACCCAGCGCCGTGGCAACACGGCAAAGCCGCGGGCGGTGTCGCTGCGGCGGACGATCTCCAGCGCGCGCCGGCTCACCCGGCCCACCCAATGCACCAGTTGGCCGGCGTAGCCTCCGTCGGCCCACAGGTGGCGCAACCGGCCATATACGGCAAACGCTTTGGTCAGCAGTTGGCGGGCGCCGTCGCGATCCTGGATATTGGCGGGCAACACGCTGACCATCAGAAGCAGACCCAGTGTGTCCACCAAAATGTGTCGCTTGCACCCGTTGATCTTCTTGCCTGCGTCGTAGCCGCACTCCCCGCAGGTCTCGCTGCCCTTGACGCTTTAACTGTCCACAATACCGGCCGTGGGCTGGCGTTTGCGCCCTTCCAAAAATCGGATGTGGTCGCGCAGATGCGAGTGGAGGCCTTCGATCCGTTGCGTCCGCTCCCATTGGCGAAAGTAGTCGTAAACCGTCTGCCGGGGCGGCAGGTCTTTGGGCAGGTTGCGCCACTGGCAGCCCGTGCGCAGCAAATAGAAAATGGCGTTGAGCAAATCCCGATAGGAGTGTTTGCGGGGCCGCCCGGTGGCCGCAGGCTTGGGGAAACAATAGCCAATCAAACTCCATACCATGTCCGTCAGGTCAGTGATCTAACGCATCCCCAGCTGAAACGGAATCCCTCACAAACGTATAATATCGTTAACGGAAAATATTCACCACTTTCCAAACAGACACTGAATGGTCAGGAGTCATAGGAGCGCAGGTGAAGATGAAAACACGCATGCGGTCGATCCCCGACCCCCTTTCTGACCGCTCTGCGGCATCAGGACAGCCTTCAGTTACTGCTGGGCTGGCCAAAATCCACCTGCACTTCCTGTCCCGCAGCGCATTCCATCCGCCGAAAGGGCAAAGGCATCCTGGAGGCGAGCCGACGCACAAAACGCTTCACCGACTGATAACTGCCAGTGAACTGCTCTTCCGTGATGAGATCCTGATAAA
>CANJXF010000032.1 GCA_947478865.1 Verrucomicrobiales bacterium
GAACGCTCTTTTGCCTGGGCCGCCCGCTTCCGCCGATTAGCTCGAGATTATGAACGACTTCCTGCCACCTTGGCCGGCTATCACTGGCTGGCTTTTGTCACACTCATGCTCGCAAATCTCTTCCACAAAAGTTAAATACAGGCTCTAGAACTAATTTAGAACGCATGCTGTTGATTTAAAGTGAAACTGAGACGCGCCTTTACTCTGATTGAATTGCTGGTCGTCATCGCCATTATCGCAATTCTGGCGGGACTTCTTCTGCCGGCGTTGGCCAGGGCGAAATCAAAAGCCAGGCAGACTTCGTGTCTAAATAACCTGAGGCAGATCGGTTTGGCCACAGTCATGTATGTCGGCGACAATGGAAAATATCCTGGGTGCCTTTGGGCCTCCAGTCCGTTTTACTACGTCTGGCCCGTCCGCATTTTTAGCAACATGGGTAACAACCGCAAAGCGTTTTGGTGTCCCGCTGCCAACGTAAATTCCGCCTGGGACACCAACTCTAACAGATCCATCATTCGCGCTGTTTCTCCTTTGACTGGGTTGGTAGATACCTATGCCGTCTCCGAGACGACTCGCTTTTCCTATGGCTATAACGATTGGGGTCTCAAAGATCCTGGAGCTGGCCAACTCGGAATGGGTGGCGACGTCAACATTGTCGGCGAAGTCAAAGAGTCGCAGGTCAAGCGTCCGTCCGATATGATTGTCACCTCCGACAGCAAGCCGGACGGTAGTTTTGATGGTAACATCGATCCCAAACAATCTGACCAATGGCCTTCCAACCGGCATAACCGACGCACCGTGCTCAACTTTGCCGATGGTCATTCAGAAGCTCCCCTGCGCAAGGATGTCGTTAGTCCGCTTAGTGATCCTTGGCGGCGCCGTTGGAACAACGACAACGATCCTCATAGAGAAATATCATGGTCAATCAATGCCGCCCAAGAGAGCATTATCGACCCCTGAAATGTCAATCTACCTGTTTGCTCTGCGAGGATCCGATTGCTGACGCGCTTCAAAAAGTTTGCGCTAAAAGATCTAATTACCTTCGACTGCTTGCAGTCACTTTAGGTCTCGAAAAATTTAGTGCTACACGGATGAAAATTTTAAGAATGGTTCTAAAGGTATGCCTGCTGACCTTGATGGCTTGGTCGCTGATTGGGTCGGCCACGCCTCTTCCAAGAATTAAATCTGGCGACCCGCTCGATGCCAGTAACGTCTTGTGGGATTCCCCGAGTACAAACTCCTCCGGCTCAATGCCGCTGGGCAATGGCGACATCGGCCTGAACGCTTGGGTGGAAGAGAAGGCGTCGCGGGACAACCTGCAGTCCATCATCGACCAGATCCGCGCCTGGGCCGCCAAGCAAAACCAAGGCAAGGGCAAGAACGTCGAGATTGTCGTGCAGGCGATGAACAACTGCGTAAATGCACATGCCGATCAACGCCCGGAGCTGGGGCAATATTATCAGGGTTATCGCGAAGTGGCGAAGGCCAACAAGGGTGTGCTGTTCATTGATACCTATGGCAAGTGGCTCGAGCTTTACAACAGCCAGCCGGATCACGCGACGTGGATCAGTAATGTTCCTGACGGCCTCCACCCCAATGCCGAAGACGCGAAGGCGATCATTGTGCCGTCGGTGCGACAGGCGCTGCAACGCCAAGTGCCGGGAACAGAAGCTGTTGAAATGCCGGTGTTCAAGGAGAATGCGAGGATACTATTCCAGGGTGACTCGATCACCGACGGGGAACGCAATCGTAATGACTGTCCGCACCTGCTTCTCGGGCAAGGCTACCAGTTCATCGTTGCAGCCAAATTCAGTGCGCTGTATCCGGAAAGAAGGGTGACGTTCATCAACCGCGCCGTCAGCGGGAACAACGTCAAGACCATGGCGGCCCGCTGGCGGACCGACACGCTCGACCTAAAGCCGGACCTGCTGAGCATTTTGATTGGTATCAACGACAGCGGGATTGGCGGCGGGGACGAAAGGAAAGTGCCGTTAGATCAATATGAGAAGGTCTATGACAATCTTCTCGCTGATGCCAGGGCGGCCAATCCGAACCTCTGCCTTGTTCTTGGGGAGCCATTCTATCTGCCCAAGGAGGGGCACAAGGAAGGAAGCGAGCGGGAACGGGATGTCAGGCAGCGGCAGGCGATTGTCGCTAGACTAGCCACCAAGTATCAGGCCGCGTTGGTGAAGTATCAGAAGGTCTTTGATGACGCCTGCAAGCGTGCGCCCGCACAGTTCTGGGCTGCGGATGGGGTTCATCCCACGTATTCCGGTCACCAACTCATGGCGGATGAGTGGGTGAGGACGGTGACACAATTCTATCAGTGAAAATCAAAATATGAACAAATTATCAATCGTGATTGCCAAGGCAGCCGTGCTGATTTTGATCGCGTGCCAGAATGTTAGGGCGGCGACCCCTGGCCCGGAATCGAAACCTGGCAACCCGCTGGACGCCTGCAACGTGGTGTGGGACAGCCCGAGCACAAATTCGTCCGGTTCAATGCCACTGGGCAATGGCGATATCGGACTGAACGTGTGGGTGGAGGAGAACGGCGAGTTGGTGTTTTTCATTTCCAAGACTGATGCGATTACGGATTGCGGACGATTGGTCAAGTTGGGGCAAGTGCGGTTGCGGCTGACCCCGTCGCTGGCAACTCGACCATTCCGTCAGGAATTGCAACTGCGACAGGGACAGCTCGTCATCCGCAGCGGCCCCGAGAGTTCAGCCACCACGCTGCGTGTTTGGGTGGACGCCAATCGCCCAGTAATCCACATCGAAGGTGATTCGCAAAAGGACGTGCAGGCCGAAGTCAGCCTGAAGATATGGCGAACGGCGGATCGCGATTTGCAGCAGGACATGAGCGCCTTGGGCGTCTGTCGTGGCGGCGTACCGATCATTGAAAAAGCCGACGTGGTGCTTCCGATTAAGCACAATCACATCGTCTGGTATCACCGCAACGAACTGACGATCTATCCCTTGACCATGAAGGCGCAGGGATTAGAGAGCCTGATGAAAATGGTGCCGGATCCGATCCTGCATCGCACTTTCGGCGGCTGCATCAGCGGCAGCGGTTTGGTTCAGACCGAGGCGGTTGGCGAAGCGACGCAAATTTTGAAAACTGCGGCGCCAACTCGACACCTCGATGTTTCCATTCATGTGCTAACGGCACAAACAGACACTGCGGACCAGTGGCTGGAAAAGTTGAATGACATTGTAGCAGAGGGGAGCAAGGCGGGATTGGCCAAGACCTGGAAAGCGCATTGCCGGTGGTGGGAGGACTTCTGGAATCGCAGTTGGGTTTATGTGCGGACACCGGAAGACGCCGCGCCGGCCACGGTTGAGCAGCTGTCTGAACGACGCCGTGCGCGCGAGGATTTGCAGTTGATCGGGAAGAACGGACTGCACGGTCCGACCCACGTGTTACCCGCCGTCAGCGTTGAGCCCGCCGGCCCAGTGGTGACCCGCGGTTACGCGCTGCAACGGTTCGTCATTGCAGCCGGTGGCCGGGGAGCTTACCCGATCAAGTGGGACGGATCCATTTTTACGGTTAACTCAAGGAAGCCCGATAGCTTGCCCGATGCGGATCACCGCAACAATGGTGGCCCGCTCTACTGGTTTCTGGATACGGTCACGACGACCTATGGGCCGACGCTCCGCAGCGGCGACTACGATCTCATGCGACCAGTATTCGCGATGTATCGCGCAATGTTGCCGATGGCCAGGGAACGGACGAAGATTTACTATCAGCACGAAGGTGTTTTCATTCCCGCGACCCTCTATCCTTGGGGGACCTATGCGAATGATGATTACAGTTCGGCCAAGGGGTGGAACCAAGGCGATCGTCCGCTAGGCCTCCTCGAAAATATTTACGTCCGCTGGCTGTGGCAGGGCGGAGTCGAGCTTGCCTCGGTGATGCTCGACTACTATGAAGCCACACAGGATGAAAAATTTCTGCGCGACACTTTGCTTCCGATCGCGGACGGTGTAGCCACCTTCTATGACCAACATTACAAGCGCGATGAACATGGCAAGATTCGGATCGATCCGGCGTGCGCATTGGAATCTTGCCATAATGTGGTGAACCCGCTCCCGGAGATTGCCGGACTCAGATACGTTCTGCCGCGACTGCTGGCTTTGCCGCACACGAAAACTACTGCCGCCCAGCGCGCCGCCTGGAGGAAAACGCGCGCCGACTTGCCCGAGGTGCCGATGAACGGCAAGGCGGGCGAGAAAGTTCTCATTGCTGCGGAGGTCATCAAGGACCGTCAGGGTGATGAGCTGCCGGAACTCTACGCGGTTTTTCCCTACCGGCTCTATGCGTTGGGATGCCCGGAGTTTGAGATTGGGCGCCGCAGCGTTGAGCTTTACTCGCCGGAAAAGCCTCGCAGCGTTTATCCGTTTGAGGGAAGGGTGGGGGGCTGGCGGCTTAATCCCATCCAAGTGGCATACGTGGGCAAAGCCGAACAGGCGGCGCGGATGGTCACGTCAAATTTCGCGGCGCACGATCCTGGCAGCCGATTCCCGGCCTTCTGGGGCCCCAACCAAGTTGGGCTGCCAGACCAAAGCCACGGCGGAGTTTCGATGGCCGCCCTGCAGGCGATGCTCTTGCAGGTGGATGGTAAGAAGCTCTACCTGTTCCCAGCTTGGCTGAAGAAATGGGATGTGAACTTCAAACTCCATGCTCCTTACAACACCACCGTGGAAGGGGAGCTGCGTGCTGGCAAAGTGGTTTCACTCAGGGTGACGCCAAAGTCCCGCACTGCCGATCTGGTCAACCTGCTGGCGAATTGAGTGCAAGCACACCGCGCACGAACCAAACAATAAATCATGGTGATGAAATTCAAACTTATGAAGAACTTCTTGCTGGCTGGCTTGGCGCTGTGCTCGTTCGCTGGAATGACTCGCGCGGAAACTAATCTGGCGACAGAATTCGTAACCCCACCCGATTCGGCGAAGCCGTGGGTGAACATGTGGTGGTTTGACAAGGTAACCCCGGCCAACATTACCCAACACCTTGAGGAACTGAAGACGAAGGGCGTGGGCGGTGTGATGCTGATTGATTTGGGCAACATGCCGGGCGCGCCGTACATGAGCGATAATTGGCGGGAACTGTTTCGCCACGCGGTTCGGGAAGCGGATCGGGTGGGATTAAAACTGGGCGTGAACACCTGCCCGGGTTGGCCCTCGGGCGGGCCGTGGATCACGCCGGAGAATTCCAGCTGGATGATGGTTAGTTCCGAAACCGTCATCAAGGGACCGCAGAAGTTTTCCGGCCAGCTGGTGGAGCCAAATGGCAAGGGAGCGTTGTATGAAGATGTGGCGATTCAGGCTTTTCCAATCGCGGAAGACGCGGCCAAATCGCAACCTGTGATTGCCGTGAGTACCAACGCTGACGAGTTGCCGAATCTGCGCGACGGAAACTTCAACACCGCTTGGAAATCCGGCAGCGCCGATAGCCCGTGGATTCAGTTCGACTTCGGCCGGCCGCAATTGGTGGATTGGGCTTGGATTGATCTGGTGGGACGGGTGGGCATTGAGGCCTCGGATGACGGCATCGCTTTCAAACCGGTGGTCACGTTGAATGGACCGCCACACAACACTATTTACGAAGCCTTGCCTCCGACCACGGCGCGCTGGTTCCGCATCGTCGTGCCGAACAACGCCACCGTGCGCGACGTCGCGCTGGGCCCACGCATGGAGGTGGAGCGGTTTGCTCGCCTCGCGGCCAAGCGGGCGGGCACTCATCCCCTGGGTGTCACCGCAACGCGGCAGGCCGATCAAGTCAGTTTTGTGCGGGAAGAATTGCTGTCGCTGCCGAGCGACCGTCCGTTGCTCGTTCGTGAACGTATTGATTTGAGCAGCCGGGTTTCCGGGGATGGAACCCTGGAGTGGGACGTGCCGCCGGGGAATTGGAAGGTTGTCCGGATCGGTCGAACGACCACGGGCCTGAATGTCGCTTTCGGCAAAGGTCTATTGGTAGATTACCTCAGCCCCACGGCGATGGCGCAGCATTACGAGAAAGGCATCAAGCCGGTGGTCGGCGACGCGGGCAAGTTGGTGGGAAAGACCTTTGAGTATTCCATTGAGGACAATGTCGAGATCGACGGCATCTATTCTTGGACCCCGCGTATGCTCGAAGTATTTCAGAAGCGGCGGGGTTACGATCCGACTCCCTATCTGGCAACGCTCGCGGGGGAAGTCGTCGAGAACGTAAAAATTACGGATCGCTTCCTCGCGGATGTGCGGCGGACCATCGCCGATGGCGTGGCGGAGGATCACTACGGTCGCTGGGCTGAATTGGCGCATGCCGATGGCCTTAAGGTGCGTGCTGAAGCTGGCGGGCAACACCATCCGCGATTGCTGTGCAACGACGGTTTGATGAATCAAGGTCGTATGGATGTGCCGGTTGCGGAGTTTTGGGAACTCGAGCTGTGGAAGGAGAATCAGTGGGCCCCGGCGGATCATCACGCCATCACCACGCCAAGTTGGGATGAAACCGCGCAGAATGTGAATGCAAAACAGACTGCGAGCGCCGGGCATCTTTATGGCAAACCCGTTATGGCTTCCGAAGCGTTCACCACCGGTGGTCGGCTACAGCATTGGAGTCAGTCGCCCAGCGGGCTGCTGCGCCACGCGAACACCGCGTTTTGCGAGGGCATCAATTCCCTGAGCATTCACGGCTCGGCGACATCTGGTCCCGAAGATGGCGTGCCAGGAAAATCCGTCTTCGGAGGAATGCATTTCAATCACAACATCACTTGGTGGAATCAGGGTGCCGCCGAATTCCTGCGCTACCTTTCGCGTTGCTCGCATTTGCTGAGGCAGGGGCATTTTGTTGCCGACGTGCTTTATTACAACGGCGATGAAGCGCCAAACTTTGTTCCGCCCAAGAACCTCGATCCCTCGCGCGGCTTCGGCTACGATTATGACGTCTGCAATACGGAGATTCTGCTCACGCGCCTCTCGGTCAAAGCGGGGCGGATTGTTCTGCCGGATGGAATGAGTTATCGGGTGCTGGTTTTGCCGGAGCGGCCGGTGCTGCCGTTGAGCGTGGCCAAAAGGATTCAAGAGTTGGTGTCCGCCGGCGCGACGGTGGTTGGCCCGAAGCCGCAACGCACGCCCGGACTGACCGGCTATCCCGGGAGCGAACAACAGCTCAGGATAATTGCAGACAAAGTGTGGGGAAAGAAAACGGACGCGGCAACACAGCAACGTTCCTATGGCAAGGGGCGCGTTGTATCCGGCCTAAGCATTCGCGATGTCCTGAGGCAAGTCGCCGTTCCACCTGATTTCGCATTCCAAAGCAAAGCAGAAAATGCGTCGTTTGATTTCATCCATCGCCGCACTGCGGACACAGATATCTACTTTGTCGTCAACCGGCGCGCTGCGGCACTGAAAGCCGATTTCACGTTCCGCGTCAGTGACAAGCAGCCGGAACTGTGGAATCCGGTGACTGGCGAACAACGCGATCTGCCCCATTTCGAGTCGAAGAACGGCGTCGCGTCCTTACCCCTCGAGTTTGAGCCATACGGTTCGATGTTTGTCGTCTTCCGAAAGAGCCTTCCTCACCCATCAGCAGCAAACCAGAATAGGACGGAAGAAAATTTTCCGAAGTTGCGTCAAATGCTGGAGGTTGCGGGACCCTGGACGGTGCAGTTCGATCCGCAGTGGTTTTATCCAACCAACGGTCTCGGCAGCGACCAGACCCAGGGATCGATGGTCTTTGAAAAACTTGAGGACTGGAACAAACGCTCGGAACCCGCGGTAAAATATTTCAGCGGCACGGCGGTTTATAAACATACCTTCAATCTACTTCCGACGATTTCGGGGCAGCGCTTGTATCTCGATTTGGGCACAGTGAAAGAAACAGCCCGAGTGCGGCTCAATGGAAAAGACCTTGGGGTGGTATGGTGCGCTCCTTGGCGCGTGGATATTACCGGAATCGCCAAGCTTGTTGATAACACGGTTGAAATCGAGGTTGTTAATCTATGGCCCAATCGGTTGATGGGAGACAAGAAGCTGCCAGTCCCGCAGCGCCGGACACGGACGCGAATGTTTATGGGAGGCCTCAACAACGACCAGTTAGCCTCTGGCCTCCTGGGGCCAGTGACGATTCAGGCAGTTCAGTGAAGGGATAAAGCCGATCTCAGAGCCCGTAAACGAATCGTCGATCAGAATATTCAAAACAAACCACGAAAGGTTTTCTGACTCAAAAACTCGACCGACCAATCCCGGGCCATCCGGCATGTTCGAAAAGGCAATCGGGCCGGCGCCAAAAATCTTGAAGGCGCGCGAATAAAAACGTCAAAGCGCATCATGAAAATTCAGTTTGCACCAGTTAAAATCTGAAAACATGAAACGAATCAAGCTCACCGCCACGATCATTTGTGTCGCTGTGGGTGCTGCGACGCAGCAAAATCGGTAGCCGTCAGCAGTGTTCATTGTATAAACTTAGCAAAAGATGAAAAATAGGAACTTTCGGAATCTCGGATCAATATTCATTGCATCGTTTCTGTTGCACGGCATTTCCATGCCAGCGGCTGAGGCGAATGGGGCAAGATCAACCAGTAACCCTATTCCCCGACCGACAGCGGAGCAGGTGAAGTGGCAGGACTACGAGATTGGCGTCTTTTATCACTACGATGTGAATTCCTTTAAGCCTGGATGGAACCATCGCATGTATGAGAACTTCCCGGGACCGGAGATATTCAACCCGACCAACCTCGATGTGGGGCAGTGGATGGAAGTGCCCAAGGCGCTCGGAGCAAAGTATGCGATTCTTACCGCCACGCACGGCAGTGGCTTTATGCTCTGGCAAAGCGATGCGTATGCTTATGGCGTGCGCCAGTCTCCCTGGCGTGGCGGAAAAGGTGATGTCGTAAGGGACTTCGTGGAATCGTGCCGTAAGAACAAGATCTCGCCTGGCCTCTATTGCCACATGCGGGTCAACGGTTGGTGGCAGGTTGACCACCCTGGCATTGTCAACCGTGGAAAGGGAGGGGATCCAGCGTTGCAGGCCAAGTATGCCAAAGCCAAGATCCAACAGGTTGAAGAACTATGGGGCAATTATGGGCCGCTCGCGGAGATATGGTTCGACGGTGGATTCGCCGATCCAAAAGCTGGGTTTGATCTTTTACCCTACCTGAAGAAGCTCCAACCTAAGGCCATGGTGATGGGGGGCGGCAACTGCCCTGTTGAGACCGTTCGCTGGATTGGGGGAGAGTCGGGTAAAACCAAGTATCCCTGCTGGGCGACGGGCAATAACCCGTTCGATGATAGCCTCGGCAGCACATCTGGAAAGGACTGGTGCCCGGGCGAAGCCGATGTTGACCTGCTAGGCGGGACTTGGTTGTGGCAACCCGGGTCTGATGCAAAATTGCATACTCTCGATGATTTGATGGATATTTACTATGGTTCGGTAGGTAACAACTGCAATCTTTTGATCAACGCGGCGCCCGGTCCGGACGGCTTAATTCCAGCAGCCCAACTTCAACGATTCCGAGAGTTTGGCAAGGAGATTCAACGGAGGTTTGGCCGGAGCGTTGCGGAATCCGCAGGTGAAGGAGATGTGGTGGATCTTCGCCTCAATAGAAGCACCAAGATCGATCATGTCACGCTCATGGAGAATATCAGTGAGGGGGAGCGGGTGCGTGAGTATCTTATTGAAGGTAAGGTCGGCCAGGAATGGCGTAGGATTGGCGGGGGCACTTGTATCGGCCACAAGCGCATCGAACGCATTCATCCCATTGAAGTAACTGCAGTGCGTATAAGGGTGATTTCAAGCATCGGCAAGCCACTCATTCGCAAGTTGGCCGTCTATGACACGACGGTTCAACCCTAACGAGGAAAGAAGAAAAATATGGCGAGAGCGCTCATTAATTCAGCCGTGGTATTCCAGCCAATGATTCGAGCACTTGCCTTAACGGCATTGCTGCTCCAGTGCGCAATTTGCCCTGCCCGCGAGAGTGGCAACGACATCGTTATCGGCAATCGCCACCTGGAGCTTCGGTTCACCCGAACGGGCGACCAGTTGCTGGCGACCGCATTGGTGAATCGCTCTGAAAATCGCACCATTAAACTGTCTGACGATGACTTTGCGTTGGCCATCGATGGTCACCCCAGTTTGCACGTGGACGACTTTTTCGTGCAGCAAGTAACCAAAGAGAGAATCGCGAATGGCCAACAGTTGACCATTGAGTTAGCTCAACGTAATGGGGTATCGAAAGTGGCGCTGGTTTACGAGTTGCTTGATGAAAATTTTTTCCTGCACCGACATCTGGAGTTTTCTCCAGAATCTCCTTTGGCTTTGCGGCAGGTCGATGTTTGGAGGGTTGGGCTGACGGGGAAGTGCTCGGCCCAGGAAAGCGGACCGCCGGAATATATGAGGGAGAATGTGTGGGGCGTGGATGGAAAGAAAGGTTTCGGCCAGCCGGTGTTTCTGGACAACACTTTCTGGGGATTGGAATTCCCGGTTGGATATAATCATTATGATGGGGGAAAAATGACGCTGTCACATTTTCCTGGCCGTTCTGTGGCTGGGCGGTTTGTTAGCAAAACTGCTGTGATGGGAGTTTCGCCTCTGGGTCAGGTAGCCTCGCGTTTTCGTTCCTACATTGAGCAGGGCCGAAATCGTTTCCCAGAACCGCGGGTTCAGGTAGACTACAATACTTGGACAACCGTGTCGCCAGCAACGGAATCGAACAGCCTTGATCTCGTTAGTCAATTCAGGAAGAACCTGTTTGAACCTTACGGCGTGACCTTCGACAGCTTCACTCTGGACGACGGTTGGGATGAGAAGAATAGTCTTTGGGAGTTGCGTGCCAGCGGATTCCCTAGGGGATTTAAAACTCTACGCGATGCGCTCCAACCTATGGGAACAAAATTGGGGCTTTGGCTCTCGCCCTCAAGCGGCTATGAGCACGGTAGCTGGGGTGGTAAAAACGGCTATACTCAAAACGCCACATTCAATTGGTTTCTTTGCCAGAGCGATCCTAATTACCGCCGCGATATGTGTCGCATCGTGCCCGAATTAATTCGAAAAAATGATGTCGGTTTTTTCAAGATGGACGGTTTTTGCGCGAGTTGTGATACCAATCAGCATCCGCACCATCTTGATGGCGACTATGCGCGCGAAGCTAACGTGGACGCATTCATCGAGTTGACCATCGCAATGCGGCAGGCGAAGCCAGGCGTATATCTCGATCCGACCAGCGGGATGTGGGCCAGTCCTTGGTGGTTATGGTATGTCGATTCGGTCTGGTGCGATACCTACGACGGCACGGCGCCAGCCATTGTTCCATCGTTGAATGGACTTGATGGTGCCACGACCAGTCGCGATGCGCTTCTGATGCGGAGGATGTTGCAAAATCCCGGGTTCGATCCAGCCGCCTTCGAGACGCTTGGCGTATATCTTGACCCGACTCTCGCAATTGAGCCGCAAACCTTCTTTGAAAACTGGCAGGATAACGCGATGATGGTGGCTGGTCGAGGTAGCCGTCTTCTGACATTTTATATGAATCCTGCCCAGTTTCCTCATCCATCGAAGGACTGGGCATTTCTCGCTGACCTGATTAAGTGGACCAGGCACAATGCTTCGACGCTTGCCCGCACGGAGCCTATCCTGGGCGACCCATACCAGATGGAGCCCTACGGCTATGCTCACTTTGCGGGGCGGCGCGGAATTCTAGCTCTGCGGAATCCATTCATTCAACCCCAGAGGGTGCGGCTGAAGCTGGACACATCGAATGGATGGATGGCGAACGAAGCCGGGAAGGGAACCTATTCCGCCAGAATAGTCTTTCCTTACCAGGAGGCGCTTCCGCAGGTGCTGCGCTACGGCGATGCCCTCAAACTGGAACTGCAGCCGTATCAGACGGTCTTGGTGCAAATTGAGTCAACAGATCAATTACCAGCCACCTTGACCGGAGTGCGGGCGCGCGAGATCAGTCGCTCGTCGAATAAAATTGCGTGGGAGGTGTTAGGTTTGCCAGGAACGAAAAGTGCCGCCTGGATTGCAGGGTTGCCAAATCCTACGAAGGTCTCATTGGAGGGGAAGATCGTCGCGGGCTCGAAGGAAGAGCAGGGCGCAGAGCTCTCGCTTACGTTCGACGGAAAGGCTGAGCGCTGTTCTGCAGAAGGTGGATCGCTCCAGCTTGATCGTTCATTGGATTCCGGGAGCAGACTGGCTGGCAAATGTACTGCCAGCATCCCGTTAGGAACGAAGGCTTCGGTTTACGTGCTCTGTCGCGATCCGTCGCCAACCAATGCGCAATTTCAATGCCGTGCCACAGTCAATGGAAACGCTGTAGCGGTGGCGACCATCCGTAGTCCCATCGCAGAGAAAATTCCTCTTCGCACGCTCCATGAGTTGCCCTTGAAGCGTTGGGTCTTCTTCCGCTTTGAGATTCCTGAAGGCAAAAGTGAGGTTTCGGTCACAGTCGATGGCGCCAGTCAGGATGCAAAACCAGTTTCCGTTCAAGCGGGATGGTGGCTCTGGGTTGAACGTCCGCTAGAAAAAGCAATCGTTACGATGGACTTCAAGGAAGCCTTGCCGGCCCCTGTGCTCAATCCACTGCCATTCCCATCTGCGATGGAATTCCAGCGGAAGGTGATGACCCTCCAACCGCTCCAGACATTTGCGCCGGAGGGAAACAAAGCCTCGTTAGTGAGGGATTCGATTTCCAAGGTGCGTAAATAAACGCGTGGTTGTTCGGAGTCACTTCTGGACAACGGTGCCTTCGAGCTGTTAGAAATTGCACTCATGATGAACCCAACGCTATCTCGTCGTAACTTTGTAAAAAAATCTCTGTTTGCGGCCGCCGCTCTCGGCGTGAACCCTTCCCTTTGGGCTAAAGGCGTGGCCTCTCCGCGCATATCGGTTCAACTCTTTTCGGTGCGAGACGATTGTGCCAAAGACTTTGACGCCGCACTGGCGCAACTGGCGAAAATAGGCTTCGCGGGAATGGAATTCGCTGGATACCATAAATACGGTGGCAAACCCAAAGAACTACGCAAGACGCTTGATGACCTTAACCTTGTCTCCGCGGCGACGCACCTTGGCACCGGGAACCTCCGCGGCGATGAACTGAAGCGCACGATTGAGTTTCACCAGATCATCGGCTGCAAATATTTGATCGTGCCGGGCGACCGAGACTTCACTCATCCGGAGAACAGCAAAGCGCTGGCAGAGACATTCAACAAGACCGCTGAAGTCCTTAAACCGCTGGGGATGTATTGCGGCTATCACAATCATACGGGTGAATTCAAGAAAGATGGCGGCAAGACCTACTGGCAATTGTTTGCGGAGCGTACCAGTAACGATGTGGTCTTGCAGCAGGACTGTGGATGGTCCGCAACTGCCGGCTATAACCCGGCTGATTTGGTTAAGCAGTTTCCAGGGCGGACGAAAACCACCCACTTCAAGCCTGTGATCTTGAAAGATGACAAGTCAAAGAAGCCGATCATCGGCGAGGATTCGGTGGATTGGAAGGCAGTCCTTGCCGCTTGCCGTCAATTTGGCGGCACGGAATGGGTTTCCGTCGAGCAGGAAGCGTATCTGCCCGGCAAATCGCCAATGGAATGCACCGGAATGTCCCTGGCGGGCCTTAAGAAGATCTGGTGACGGGGAGTGGTTGTCGCGGGTTACTTTCTGGTGATCGTTCGTAGGGAATCTTTTTATCAGTTCTGCTTTCGCGGATTGTGATTATTTTAATCTTCTTCGCGCTGCGAAATGCTTGCGTGAATTCTGCATCTCGGTCACGCTGGAGCCCTGCATGATTTTAATTGGAAAGCTCGTTTCGTCGCTCTGCGGTTTTGTTTGTGGCGAATTTAAAGTTGCCGGGTTTGCTGTGAGCTGTAATGGATCCGTCAGGCGACCGGTCCTTTGGAGCATCTGGTGCCTTTTGCCGATCTTGCTTTCCTCTGCTCAGGGTGCCGCTTCCAGTGACTCGATGAGCTTCAACCGCGATATTCGCCCCATCCTGTCGGACAAATGTTTCTACTGCCATGGGCCGGATGCAGGACATCGTAAAGGGAAACTTCGACTCGACCTTCGGGACGAGGCTTTGAAAAAGGAGGCGTTTATTCCAGGCAAGGCCGACCAGAGCGAACTGGTCCGACGTATCTTCGCTACCAACCCGGAGGACCTGATGCCGCCGCCGGATGCCAACAAGTCCTTGACCAAGGTGCAAAAGGAACTGCTTCGCCGGTGGATCGCGGCCGGAGCGAAATACGAAGGCCATTGGTCCTACGAGAAGCCGGTCAAACCGGCGATAGCGCAGAAATCGAATCCAATTGATTCACTGGTTCAAAAGCGACTTCGCCAAATTGGTTTGTCTCCATCGCCTGAGGCGGATCGCCGCACTTTGGTTCGCCGGCTTTATTTCGATTTGCTCGGTGTGCCGCCCAAACCAGAGGAGGTGGAAGTTTTCGCACGAGATAAGTCGCCTGATGCTTATGCCCGGTTGGTGGAGAAGCTATTAGCCTCGCCTCATTACGGCGAACGAATGGCGCTCGGTTGGTTGGACGTTGTTCGTTTTGCTGATACAGCAGGCTACCACTCAGATAATCCACGGAACATCTGGCCCTACCGCGATTACGTCATCAAGGCCTTCAACGAAAACAAACCTTTCGATGTGTTCACCCGTGAACAACTCGCCGGCGACCTTCTTCCGCAAAGTGGCCAGGACCAGAAGGTTGGTTCAGCGTTCAATCGCCTGCTTCTCACGACCGAGGAAGGCGGCGCGCAAACCAAGGATTATGAAGCCCGCATGCTCACCGACCGTGTTCGTGCGGTCGGGGCAGTCTGGCTTGGTCAGACAATTGGGTGCGCGCAATGTCATGATCACAAATTTGACCCGATCACATCCCGCGACTTTTATTCACTGGGCGCATTCTTCGCCGACATCAAAGAGCCGATCATTGGCCGTCGCGAGGATGGAATGATTGTTTCCGATGCCGCCCAGGCTGCTGAACTGGCGAAACGCACTACAGAAGTGAAGCGCTTGGAAGATAACTACAACGCTTCCCATCCCGAACTGCTCGGTGCTTTCACGAAATGGGAGCAGGATCAGTCTCGCAATGCATCCCTCGACAGCATGTGGTTGTCAGTCAGCCTAAAAAAAGCCGAGTCCGTCGGAGGTGATAAGCTGCAGATCAAACCGGATCATTCTGTGCTTGTCTCCGGCAAGCGCAATCCGGACAAAGACACCTACACTCTAGTCCTGACTAACCTTGCGCCTCAGGTCCAAGGCATTAGGATCGAGGTTCTTCCGGACGACTCATTGCCTTCGAAAGGCCCGGGGCGTGCCAGCAACGGCAATTTCGTTTTATCCAAGGTTATTGGAACGATCCAACGCGCAGGAGGAAACGCCGAAAATGTTGCGTTCGCTTCAGCGCGCGCCAGCTTCGAGCAAACCTTTGCCGCGGAGAACAACTCCTCGAAGCGATGGAGTGCGGCGTCTGTGATTGATCCTGAAGCCAAAGGGGAATTCACCGGTTGGGCCGTCTTGCCCGAGATCGGCAAGCCTCAACAACTTGTGCTGGAGTGTGCACAGGCCTTGACCTTGAACTCCGGCGATTCGTTGAAGCTAGAACTTCAACAGAACCACGGGCACGGTAGTCACACGCTGGGTCATTTTCGACTAAGTGCCACGACCAACGCCGCGGCCGTTCACGGTTCGTTCACCTACTCCTTGGCCAAAGAGATTGCCGAGATACTCATTATCCCTGCCGACAAGCGAGACTCGTCCCAAAAGGATAAGCTTTTGGAGGAATTCAAGAAGCTCGCTCCCGAACTGACCTCGCTGCGAACCGAATTGGCCGCCGCTCGGAAAGCCCGAAACGACTTCGAAGCCAGCCTTCCTCGATGCCTGATCTCGATCGTTGACGAAAAGCCGCGCACCGTTCGAATTCTTCCTCGCGGGAATTTTCTGGTGGAAACGGGCGACATTGTGCAACCAGCGTTTCCCGCCTACCTCAAAGCCTCCTGGCAGAAACTGGATAAACCGCATCTCACCCGGTTGGACCTGGCCAACTGGCTGGTTTCGGCGGAGAACCCGCTGACCTCGCGTGTCACCATGAACCGGTTATGGAAACAGTTTTTCGGCGTCGGACTGGCGAAGTCGCTGGATGATTTTGGGGCACAAGGCGAATCTCCCAAGAATCAGGAATTGCTCGATTGGCTCGCGTGCGAGTTCATGGCCAGTGGCTGGGATGTAAAGCACATGGTGCGCTTGCTGGTAAACAGTCGCACCTATAAGCAAAGCTCAACTCTGTCCAAGAAAGCGCGTGCGATCGATCCTTACAACCGCGAGTTCTCTGCTCAAGGCCGCTGGCGGTTGGATGCTGAACTTGTCCGCGACAACGCGTTGGCTATCTCGGGCTTACTCGTTCCGACCATCGGCGGGCCAAGCGTGAAGCCTTACCAGCCAGATGGCTACTGGGAGAACTTGAATTTTCCTACTCGCGAATGGGAACAAAGCCCAGCCAATGGGCTGTATCGACGTGGGCTTTACACCTGGTGGCAGCGCTCCTATTTGCATCCAAGCCTGGTGGCTTTCGATGCGCCTAGCCGTGAGGAGTGCTGTGCCGAACGAAATCGTTCCAACATACCTCAACAAGCGCTTGCCTTGTTGAATGACCCCACCTACGTCGAGTCCTCCCGCGTTTTTGCCGCCCGAATCCTAAAGGAGGGTGGCGACAAGCCTGAATCCCGGATTGATTGGGCCTGGCGGCAAGCCCTTGATCGCGCGCCGAGAAAGGATGAGGTTGATACGACGGTTAATCTGCTGGCAAAACACCTTGGCGAATATCGAAAGGATCCAAAGGCAGCCGAGGCTATCTTGCATGTTGGTGCGTCTTCCGTTCCAGAAAAGTGCGACCGGGTTGAACTCGCCGCATGGACCAGTGTTTCTCGTGTGATCCTGAATCTGCATGAAACAATCACGCGCAACTAAAAAGATAAAAAACGGCGTTTCTTTGACCTAATATTTTATGCTCAATCCCAACTTCAGTTTTACCGAGGAGAGATCGAGTCGCCGCGTTTTCCTTGGTCGCGCCGCGCAGGGCCTCGGCAAGGTCGCGTTGGCCTCACTTCTTAGTCCTTCGTTGCTTTCCGCCGCCGTCGCTGCCCAGACCAAGGCAAAGGATAAGGATAAGTGGACCGGTGTGGTGAACCCGTTTCATTATCCGCCGAAGGCGAAGAGAGTGATCTGGTTAACCATGGCGGGTGGGCCTTCCCATCTGGAGACTTTTGACTACAAACCCAAGCTTGCCGAGATGCATGGGCAGCCGATGCCCGAATCGTTTACCAAAGGCAAACAGATCGCGCAATTGCAGGGGGCGAAGCTGGTTTGTTACGGTCCGCAGCATAAGTTTAAGCGCTTCGGCAAAAGCGAAGCCGAGATCTGCGATCTCTTTCCTCAAATCGGATCAGTGATGGATCAGATTTGTTTGGTGCGCTCCATGACCACTGACGCGATCAATCATGATCCTGCGCACATGTTCATGAATACTGGTTCGCAAATCGCTGGCCGGCCGAGCATGGGATCGTGGGCGGTTTATGGGCTTGGTTGTGAGGCCGAGGAGTTGCCTGGGTTTGTGGTGCTGACTTCGCTCGGCAAGGGCGGTCAGAATCAGCCGATTGCCGCCCGCCAATGGGCTGCCGGCCTTCTTCCGAGCCGGTTTCAGGGGGTTCACCTACGTGGCAAAGGTGACCCTGTCCTCTATTTAGGTAATCCTGCTGGCGTTTCGCGCGATCAACAACGCGACGTCGTGCAAGCCGTGAACAAGATCAATGCGAAGTATGACGCGATCGCCGATGATCCGGAAATTGCCACTCGAATTGCCCAGTATGAAATGGCGTTCAAGATGCAGGCGAGTGTTCCTGAGTTGATGGAGACCAAGAAGGAGCCACAAACGGTTTTTGACCTCTACGGTTGCCAGCCTGGGGATGGATCGTTCGCCTCCAACTGCCTGCTCGCCCGCCGCTTGGCCGAGCGCGGAGTGCGGTTCATCCAGTTGTATCATAAAGATTGGGATCACCATGGCGGGTTGAAGGACGGGATCGCACTCAAGGCCGCCGAAGTGGATCGCGCCTGCATGGCGTTGATCACCGACCTCAAGCAGCGCGGAATGTTGGAGGACACGCTGATTGTGTGGGCTGGCGAATTTGGCCGGACGCCGATGAGCCAAGGCGGCGACGGGCGTGATCATCATAACGCGGGTTTCAGCGTGTGGCTCTGTGGCGGCGGCATCAGACCGGGCACGGTCTATGGATCGACGGATGAACTCGGTTATTCCGCCGTCGAAAATGTCGTTGATGTTCACGATCTCCACGCCTCCATGCTCAAGCTGTTGGGTATCGAACACACCAAGTTATCCGTAAAATTCCAAGGCCTAGATATTCGGCTGACCGGAATCGCAGGAAAGGTGATCGACGGTATCTTGACCTGAAGACCGTGTGGGGAAGTCGATTGCGCTAATTGAGGTGCTTTGTCTCGGAGGCCGTTCGTCATGCAGCGCCGCGCGAAAAACCGAGGTGAACTGAACCAACGCACAACAACGACCCAACATTCCAAAACTCTATGAATCTTCTACCAGAAACGGTCTCACGGTTATGTGCGCCTGGAAAACCTGCGCTCAATAAAGCAAGCGCCGCGCTCGTATTTCTCTTCGCGGTCTTGTTGTGGATCCAGCCTCTGCCAGTCGCGTTTGGGGTGGAGAGCGTCGCTTCGCCTGAAAGGGTTTCCCTGTGGTCCGGCCAAGCGCCGGTTGGCGACGGGAAATTTACGAGCGAGGATGCTTTCATCGCGATCTTTACTCCGGGCAAAGCGAATGGCGCTGCGGTCATAATCTGTCCTGGCGGTGGCTATGGCGGTTTGATGATTGAGCCCGAGGGAAAGCTTATTGCACGGTGGCTCAATCAACATGGCATAGCTGGGATTGTGCTTGAGTATCGTTTGCCGCATGGAAATGCATTCGTGCCGCTCCTGGACGCCCAAAGGGCGATTCGTCTGGTGCGCTCCAAAGCCGCAACGCTAGGAATCGATCCTAAACGCGTTGGCATCATGGGGTTCTCTGCTGGTGGACACCTCGCTGCGACGGCTGCGACCCACTTCAACGACGGCAATGCCAACGCCACAAACGTCATTGATAGACTGAGTTCGCGACCAGACTTTGCTGTCCTGATTTATCCGGTCATAACCATGGGCGAGAAAACCCACGGAGGCTCGAAAGCGAATTTGCTCGGGCCGGGTCCGACCGCTGATATGGTCGCGTTGTTCTCCAATGAAAAGCAAGTAACGGAGAAAAGTTCGCCTAGCTTCCTAGCGCATGCTAAGGACGACCAAGCGGTTACCTCCGAGAACAGTCGAATGTTTTACGACGCCCTCCAGGCCCACAACGTGGCGGCGCACTACCTTGAGCTTCCATCCGGCGGACATGGTCTAAACGGGTATAAGGGGCCGATGTGGGACGCGTGGCAAGATGAGTCGTTGAGGTGGTTGGCCACACAAAAATTCATCCCAACAGGGGATGCTTCGGGTTCTGAAAAATCAATTGTTAGCTTTTCGTTTCCCGATTACCCGACGCTGGCGAATGGCGCGCAACAAGTGCGATTGCTGCCCGGCCAACGCGACGTCGTCTTTAGCATGTATGGAGCGCCAGGTGAGTTGGATAAAATCCAGCAACTTGTTGCCGTCATGCGCGAGCAGAAGCTTGGAAACGGCTTTGATCCAGGGCCTAGCCCGTATCCAAATGCGAAACCGATATTTGATTATCTAGCCACCGTCGGCTGGCCGGTAATTTGTTATCCCGGAGGCGACATGCAGATCAAAGGTGGACGCGGTGTTTTGGGGCGCGAGAATGAATCCTCCCTTGCAGCAATGGATATGGCAGGAGTTTTTACGGCAGTTCAACTCGGCGAGTGGGGCTACTACTTCCATAACCTCGCCTCGACTGAGTCGTGGTGGCGCGATAATTTCGGCAAGGAATTTGAGGCCTTCAAGCACTTGATGAAGCCAGCGGGCTTGGCGGGCTATGATCGTCGCCCCACCAGCAAACGGGAATGTTACGAGTTGGTTAAAGACTATTTCACGAGTAAAAACCGCGACCTGCTCGGCCGCGTCATCAGCGTTACGGGCCATTCTCATTACGAGGCCTATGCCGGGGAGTGGGGCGCGAAGTGTATCGGATTGGAAGTGGGCGAGAATATTGCCTTCACCCAATCGAAACTGGCTTTCGCTCGCGGCGCTTCGCGTCAGTGGCAGAAGCCGTGGTCTGTTCAGATCAGCCCGTGGTTTAATGGCGCCTGCACGATGAGTGGCCCGTTGCGCAAGGAAGGCGGGGATGCCCGAGGGTTAGATGCCGGCCACTCGCTCAGCTTTTACGAGCGGATGTGGCTACATTCCTGGTTTGCTGGAGCGGCGATGGTGACACCAGAAAACAGCGTGGCGACGTTCTTTGAAAAGCCAGAAGCGCCCTGGACCTTGACATCCCATGGACGAAAGGCCGCTGAAGTGTTCACCTTCATGCAAAGCCACGAGCGAGGTGTGCCTTACACTCCGGTAGCCATCGTTCTGGACCATCTTGCTGGATATAACGGATATATGGACAAGCCATGGGGCATTTTGAAACCCACGACAGGTGATCGTGAGCTTCGCGATTTGTTCGATCACCAACTGTTTCCCAACAGCGATCACATTCACACAAATCCTTTCCCTAGCAATCCTGAGCTGAGCTACCTGCGTCCGACTCCTTATGGTGAAAGTTTTGATGTAATGCTAACGGGTGTGTTGCCGGAGACAATTTCCACCTACCCGGTCATTCTACTGGCTGGAGATATCGAATTTGATCCTACTTTTCTCGGTGGTTTGGAAAAAGCGCTTTGGCATGGTAGCCGCGTGTTGATGTCGACTCATCACCGCGCTTCACTTGGGGCTGACTTTGATCGCCTCGCCAAGCAAGGCGAGGTTGAAGTTCTGGATGAATGGATCAACCCAGCTACCGGTCGCTCATCCGCAATTTCTAATTTTCGGTTGGCGCAACTGGCGCAAACACACCTTCCCATCGAAGTGACGGGTGACTCGATCCAATACCAAATCAACCGGACTTCCCACGGATGGATAGTCGAACTCATCAACAATCAGGGGGTGATCAAAAAGCGGGACCAGCCGGCTGTGGTTGACGGGACCGCCGTTGCGAGGGTGCGATTGAAATGCAAGATTCCCTGCAAGACGGCGACGGAATTCCGTTCAAATCGAGTGCATGAGAAGGTCGGCGAGCTTGATTTGGAGGTTGGTCCGGGAGCAGTTGAGTTTGTCGAGTTCCGATGTTTTTGAAATTGAATTAAAGAAACCTTATGAAGCATTTGTTTCTATTCGCACTGCTGCTGACTTCGACGGTTGCGGCGCGCGCTGCTGAACGGATATCCTCATTTACACCGGGTGCGCACATTTTATTTCAAGGTGACTCGATCACGGATGGAAATCGAGGGCGCAACTCGGACCCAAATCATATTCTCGGACACGGATACGTTTTCATCATCGCGGCACGGCATGGTGCGACATTCCCGGAGGCAAGGCTTGATTTCATCAACCGCGGTATCAGCGGCAACACCGTCCTTGATTTGGAGAAGCGTTGGCAAAACGACACGCTCGATTTAAAGCCAGATGTCCTCAGCATCCTTATTGGTGTGAATGACAGAGGGAGAAAGGTTCCACTGGACGAGTATGCGCAAGTATACGACAAGCTCCTTGCCGAAACCCGGGCGGCGAATCCTAAGGTCAAGCTGGTGCTCTGCGAACCCTTCTTTCTGAACCACCTCGCCACCCTTCCGTCCGTCGGTTCGCCAGATGCAGACATTGTAAAAAGACAGGAAATCGTTTCCAAACTCGCCGCAAAATATGGTGCGGCTCTTGTTCATTTTCAAAAGGTTCTGGATGATGCGTGCCTGCGCGCCCCCGCCAGCCATTGGATCTGGGACGGCGTCCACCCAACCTATTCTGGACATCAACTCCTTGCGGATGAATGGGAGCGCGCGGTTCGTGAATTTCAGCCACCAACAAAATGAAGCTGCGTATCACATTGGCGATTCTTGCTGTCTTAGTTGTGACTTCGCCAATCGGGTTGCGTGGCGAACCAGGTGATTCCATTTCTAGTTCCCCGAAGAAGGCTTTACCTTTGCCGGGCGAATCATTCCTCGTTGCTGGACATGCCGCCTTTATAATACCGGGAAAAACTGATCCAGATGGTAAATCAAAACCCTGGGTCTGGTATGCGCCAACCCTTCCGGGGCTCCCGGGTCAGGAGGAGCAGTGGATGTTCGAGAGGTTCCGCGATGCTGGTATTTCCATTGCAGGGATCGACGTGGGTGAATCCTACGGCAGTCCAGCGGGTCGCAAGCTTTTCACGGAGTTCTATGCGGAAATGAGTAGGCGGCGAGGTTACTCCCGCAAGCCGGTCTTGCTCGGGCGCAGTCGAGGCGGCCTGATGACCCTGTCGTGGGCGGTAGAGAATGCGGATAAAGTTGGCGGTTTCGCGGGGATCTATCCCGTTTGCAGCGTGGTGAGTTATCCGGGTGTGGCGAAGGCCGCCGATGCTTTTGAGATGACCAGTGAAGGATTGCGGGCGCATTTGGCGGAGCACAACCCGATTGACCGGCTCGCTGCACTTGCCAAGGTCGATGTGCCGCTCTTTGCGATTCACGGCGACGTGGACAAAACCGTGCCGTTGGAGGCGAACTCTGGACTGATGAAGGATCGCTACACTGCTCTCGGCGGTAAGATGGAGTTAGTCATCCCGAAGGGGCAGGGGCACAATATGTGGTCCGGCTTCTTCCAGAGCGATGAGCTCGTTCGGTTCGTCAAGACACACGCTAAGTAATCACGGGGTTCACAGTGAACCGAGAACCGCACATTTCAAAGTTTGGTTGGAACCTTGTCGTTTGAAGTGCCGAAATGTGCGCAAGTCAGCGGAGTTTAGGTTTTCCGTTCCCAGCGAAACTTCCGGTCAACTTCCCGAATGGCGACGTCGTTAATGCTGGCGAAGCGGCGGTGCATATAGCCAAGTTTATTAAATTCCCAGTTCTCGTTGCCGTAGGCGCGATACCATTGGCCGGAGTCGTCGTGAAATTCATATTCGAAGCGCACGGCAATGCGGTTGCCGGTGAACGCCCAGAGTTCCTTCTTCAGGCGATAGTCCAATTCCCGTTTCCATTTGCGTTGCAAGAATTCGATGACTTGGGCGCGGCCATTTACAAACTCGGAACGATTGCGCCATTCGGTGTCTTCGGTGTAGGCGAGCGCGACGCGTTGGGGGTCGCGAGCGTTCCAGGCATCTTCGGCAGCCTGAACCTTCTGGCGCGCGGTCTCTTCGGTAAACGGTGGCAATGGCGGGCGCGGGTTCATAGGTCAGTTCTGGATTTTGAGTTGAGCTTCGAGTTCGGCGATGCGTTGTTTCAGTGGTGTGACTGCTTCTTCCACTTCGGTGGCAGTATAGCGGGGCGTGATGTATTTTGGACAGTTCCAATCAAACGAGATGACATCGATGAAGAATAATCGTTCCACAATGCGATGAACGTTCGGTTCGGCGAGCTGTGCGACCAGTCCGGAATGTTGCCGCGCATCCTGGATGCGGACGTGGCCGAGAATTTTTAATCGTGTTCGCTGCGGGTAATCGATGAGGAACAGGCAGACGCGATTATTCGCGGTAAGATTACCGGTAGATAACATCTGGCGGTTGCCCTTGTAATCAGCGAAGGCGAGTTGCGTGGGACTGACGACACGGAGAAACCCAGGTTGACCGCCGCGATGCTGCATGTAGGGCCAGCCTGTTTCCATCACCGTCGCCATGTAGAAACTATCGCGCGACTGGATGAATAAGGTTTCGTCGTCAGAGAGTGTGTCGCGCTCCGGCGCATCAGTGAGGCGCTGCGAGTTGCCGTAATAGTGCTCCTGTGCTTTCCGCACGGAATCCGTGAAGGCGATTTCGAGAAATTTGGTGGCCATAGGTGCCTTGGTCGTTGTGGTTTGAGTAGGCAGGGCGACACCTGTTACGCCGTCGCCCCGTCAAGTCAGTGGCTTTAAAATATCAACGTCTGCCAACCGTCCGCGAGATATCGGCGAAGGTTGGATAGGCCTGGTGTTCCAGCAAGTGCCTTGTCCTTGAGCAGCGGCAGACCACACGCCTCCACACCCTTGCTCGCTCCGAACACGGCGGCGCAACCGCAGGAGGCGCCTTTGACCGTTTCGCGAACGGTGTTGTAGAGGCCGTTCGCCGGATGTGAGATTTTGGTTAATTCCTCGGGCCACCGTGTGCCTGCGCCGTTGAAGATGACCTCGACCTCGTCGCCTGCCTGCAAACACTCGTGGGCGAGGGCCAGTGCGTTGAACGCGCGACCGAGGGCTTCTTCTCCAGCTTTTGGATCGGACAAGATGATGATGGCAGTTTTCATTTTCGTTTTCTCTTTTCTGATTGTTGTTACGTTGTCGCCGTTGTTGTTGGCAACGCCCGCAATCTGAACCGTATTTATAAAAAGCGAAAGCGGGCACAAATCGGTGGGATACCCACAAATCGGTGTAAATTTATGACAGCGAACGATAAAAAATTTCTGGCAATCATGCCCAAGCTCAACTCCCGGCGCGTGGACGTTTTGTTGGAAGATGTTCTCGGCTGCCGCTGGACCATTAGCGTGTTGCGGGCGGTGGGCAGCGGTGTGAATCGCCCGGGTGCCCTGGAACGTTACATCGATGGTATCAGCGCCAAAGTCTTGAGTGACCGGTTGAAGCATTTTCAACGCTCCGGAATTTTTGAACGTGTTCAGTTTCCGGAAATTCCACCGCGCGTGGAGTATCGCCTCACTGAGTTTGGAAAAAAGTTCCTGCGCCTCTTGAAAGAGGTTGAAAAGCTTCAGGAAGACTTGAACCAATCTGAGGAGGGCAAAACCGCGTCAAAGAAGCCCAAACCGAAAAATTTCTAGGGACATGATGCAATCGTGTTGACTGATCCCGGTTCGAACCGAGTGGGTTAAGGTTTATACCAGCTCGATGGAGAACAACCCGCGATGCGGAGGCCTCCACAGCGCAGGTTGTATATGAGTTGAATCGGATGGTTCAGCGCGCCGGCTTCGGATCTTTTCCAGCCGACCAGAACACGGCATTGCGTAAGAGTTGGATGTAAGCCGCGTGCTCATGGGCCTGGGCATCGTGGCCAAGCGTGATGCCGACGACCCGACCCTTTGGCTGTTCGACAATGAAGACCTGCGGAAAATCCTTGTTCTTCTGTTTCGAATAGGCGGTGGCCAGAATCTTGATCGGAGCGCCCTGCGCGTCGGGTTCGAAGTGGTATAACTCATCTTTGAGCGTGAACTTCGCGGGCACGCCCAGCATGAGCGGATGTTTCGAATCGATCACCTGCACATCGAACTCGCCGTAGCTGTCGTGGCCGCGTGAACCGCCGCCGATGAGGTTGCGATTGTATTCCGGCCAGTCTTTCCAGTTATACCAAAGGCCTGGGTGCAGACCGATGATTCCTTTTCCATTTTGTAAATGGCGGACGATGGCTTCCTTTGTTGCAGGATTCGCGAACGGCTTGTTGTTGCTGATAATAATCACGTCCACATCCGGTATCGCCTGGGATAGATCGCCGGTCGGGTCCGTGTAATTTGCGCTGATGCCGCCCGCTGCATTGAGCGTCTTCAAATCTTCCACGTTGAACCAACGGTCGAAGTCGTGGCTCGAACCACCGCCGACAATCAGCGTTTTTAAACCTGTGCCCCATTTGAATCCGGGGACTGCGATGATGGAACTGCCAGGGGTTGGCGCGGAGGCTTTGCCGCCTTCGCCGAGTTCTGCCGTGATGCTGGCAAAAGTTGGCGCGACCTCGTTGCCGTAACTGGAGATGGTCAACTTCTCCACCACGCCGCGATTCGTAAGAGGCTTGGCAAAGTAGCGAATCTGTCTTCCATTCGGCAGAAGTTGATCGAGGTTGTCGAGCGCTTCTGAGCCAGGCACATCAATGTGCGAGATGTAATCGGCAATTTCGACACCATTTCGCAGCACGATTTCTTCTGTTGCTCCACCGGCGAAGTGAACGGTGATCTTTGCCGCCGGTTCATTTATCTTTCCGCCCGGATAACCCCAGCCCGCCACGCCGCCGAGGAAATGCAATTTCGTCACGGGCAATCCCACCTTGACCTCCACCTGCCTGGGATAAGCCTGTGACATGCCGGAACCTCCTTGCAGGACAATGATGTTCCTGCCTTCGGCCATACGCTGAGGATTCACCAAATCAAACGGCACTTCGCGGTGCCTGATCGTGCCCCACTTTCTGAAACGCAACGATTCGTCGCGCGACTCCAAGGTCTGGTAAATGCCGCGGGAGGTATTCGCCGTGAAGGCGCTGGTGAGGTCGAGGATGCGGAAGCGTTGATCGTCCGCGCAGATGTAGGTGAGCAGATCGCGCAAGGGTTCCGCCCCGAGCTGCTCAAAGCCTTCAGGCATCAATGAACGGCTGTTGTTGCGGCGCGATTTGATGTTATCCTTGCGCACTTCAATCTCACCCGTCTGGTTGCGAACCACGACTGCACTGCCATTTTCGCGCAGGACGATGCCTTCATAGCTCAGTTCATCCTTCGTCTCGATGCTAACGGTGAAGAAGTTCGGTTCGACAACGCGATTCGGATCGACGATGTGGACTAGCAAATCTTCCGACCCGTGTGCGCCCATGCCGGTGAGGTTGGGAGCGAAATCCGCACCTTCGCTTTTGAACTTGTGGCAGACGGCACAGTTTTGCGTGAACAATTTTGCTCCATTAGCCGCATTGCCTGGCTTGGTTACCTCGGGTCGCAACTTGGCAATGACCAAGTCCTTCTGCTTTTGTTCGGGGCCACGCAATTGAGCGATCACCTTCGTCGCATGTTCTGCGACTGCCGCGTCGGAATGCGTGCGCAGCCGAGACAGGTTCGCCAAACCGAGCAACGCCGAATCAAACTTCCGATCCGCGAGTGCCTGCACCAGCGCCTCGGACCAATCACTGCGCCGGATCAATTGTCCAAATGCCGCTTCGCGCAAGTCGAAAGGAAGTGTGGGCATCGCCGCAAGGAGGGTTTGTCCCACCGCCGCGTCGCTGGTTGTGCCGAGCGCTTCGATGACGCGTCGTTGCAAGGCAGGACTTGCGTCACTGGCCACAAGAGCGGAGACGGAAGGAACAATGCTTGCATCAAGCGAACGAACACCGAGGAGATTCGCGGCGATCTGCCCGCGCTCGTCGTCTGAAACGGACTTGTCCGCGAGCCGCGACTCGGCCTTGTTGATGGAGGACTTGGCTGCGTCACCGACCTCGGCGGCAAAGTCCCAGCGCACAACCAAAGGCAGGACTGCTCCAGCAGTGGCATCTGCAGCCAGCAACCGTTTCAATGCGTCGCCGAGCGCGGAATCTTTCGCCGGCTTCACCTCCGCCTTAAGATTCGCCGTGAGAGATTGCAGCGCGATTACCTTCGCTGAGTCAGCTCCGGCGGGTTTGCCAGCCAGTCCGACAACCAGCGCGCGCGCGGAAACCGGATTGTTCTGGTTCGCCACTTGGCGGGCAAGTTGCGAAATCATCCCGGACAACAAGGTCGGATCTTTCATCTCCAACGCCGCTTCGAGAAACATCACGGGATCATTGGCTGTGATGGATAGGGCGGCGGTTTCCAAATAGGGATTCTTCAAAGTGGGCCAGGCGGCAACGATGGCGGCGGCGAAATCACGATCCGGAGTGAGTGTTCCACAAGCGATCAGCGTCGCCATGCGCACGCGCTGATCCGAGTCGGCAAGCATCGTTCGCACGAAGTCCACCGGTGGTTCTACCTTTGAGTTATCCTGCTCTGCGGCGATGCGCATCGCATTTTTACGAACCACAGCGTCGCGGTCGCTGGCAGCTGCTTCCAATCCATCGGGCGTCAGCAGGTTCAGATTGTGCAGCACCCACAAGGCTTGCATCCGACCGTAGGCAGTGCTTGCCGTGGTTGACTCGTCTTCCAAGGCTGCGGCTAGATCACGCCCGGATCCCTCGCTCAATAAACGATTTGCCGTCGTGCGCACCCAGCCATTTGGATGATTGAGCATCGCCACCAGTTTGGCGGGCTGCTTCGGATTCAAATCGAACGGCGGCAATGCGCGCGCCTCTTTGTGTTGGATGCGATAGATGCGGGTGAAATGATGATCGCGATCGGGTCGGGACGCGGCATTGCGCGCGCCGTGCGCCGGGCCACGTGTGTCGTTGTGGACGGCGATCTGGTTGTACATGTCCACGAGATACAGCGCGCCATCGGGACCGACGCGACTGTGGATCGGCTTGAACCAATAATCGGTGCTGGTCAGGAAATGGGTGTCCTTGCGCCCTTCCTCGCGGCGACCTTGATAGGTCACGCCGTTCGGGTCGAGAAACTCATGGTGCATCAGCCACACCGTGGGCTCGTGCAGGAAGAACGACCATGACGGCCCTTGCCACTTGGCTGGCCATGCGCCGCCATCGTAAATGCAGGCACCGGACGCCGCGGTCCAGGCCCCGACCCAGTCAATCTGCACATACGGCTGCCGCGTTTCTTTGCGGGCCGGGAAAACTTTGTTTTCTTCCATGATGGAATTGGCTGAACGCACACCGGGAACGCCCGCTCGGCTGATGGTTTTTTCGGGCAGCACCACGTGCAGAATTGGTTGGCCGCAGGTGGCACTGCTGAAAAAAATTTCGCCATCAGGTGCGATTTCGCAGCCCCAGGTGTTGCATGAGCCGGAGGCAATTTGTTCCAGCGCCGAACCATCGGGACGGAAGCGATACAAACCAGCTGAGATGCGCCCGAACTTTCTCTTCCCGTCGCCCGACGACACATCGCCCGCACTGTAACCGACTGAGCCGTAAACCCAGCCGTCCGGGCCCCAGCGCAGGTTGCTGGTCACGGAATGGGTGTCTCCCGTGCCCCAACCGGTGTAGAGCACCTCGACCTTGTCCGCCTTGCCGTCCCCGTCGGTGTCGCGAATCCAGAGAATATCCGGCGCCTGCGTCACCAGCGCGCCGTCCTTGTAGAGCACCACCGACGTCGCGAGTTCCAGATCGTCCGCAAAAACGGTTTTCTTGTCCATGACGCCATCCCCGTTGGTGTCCTCGAGGATGGAGATGCGATCACGTTTTGCGCGGGATTCTTTGCCGCCAATCGGAAACTTATCCGGGTCGCGTAAGCGCCACGGCGTGATCTTGCCGTCGTTCTTGTGGATGTCGCGCCCGCCCGGATATTCAGGCGTCTCGACAACCCAGAGGCGTCCGCGCGGATCCCATTCGAGGGACATGACTTTCTCGGCAACGTTCTCGTCCGCGACCAGGGAGATGTTGAACTCCGGGTGCAGGTTGAAGGTCTTCATCGCTTCCTTGGCTGGGAGCGGGCCACCGGGTGGATAGAGCAGGGCAGCCAATTCTTCCTTGGCGCAAAATTCGTCCACGTTCGCACGTTTGCCGGCCCAGGCGATGCCGCGCATCAGCACCGCGCGGTATTGAGGAGTGTTGAAGGTGTCAAAGTCATGTCCCGGCAAACTCACGAAAGCGCGATAGGGGTTCGTGCCGCCCGAGAGAGTCTTCTCGTAGGTCCAAATTTGCGGAGCGATGACGTGGACGTTATGAAAGCTCGTCGCCAACACGCCGATGTCCGGCGCCAGGTCCATGTCATGATAAATCTCATCCTTCCAATCGAAGTTCGAAATGCCACGGCTGATGGGATGCTCCTGATCCACCCAGCAGATGCCGACGTTGCCCTCATACCATTTGGTTGCCTTGTCCTTGGTCAAATCAGCCGCGGGCCAGCGCCACGCGCCACCGATGATGGACTTGCACCATTCATTCTGGTCACCGCTCACCACGCCGTCATGGAGCACCACCAAGCCGCCGCCGCGCTTCAGGAAAGTTTCGAGTTCCGAACGTTGCTCGTCCTTTATCTTCATCCCGTCGGCTGCATAAATGATCAGCACGTCGGTCCTCGCCAGTTGCTCGGCTTTCGGGAAATCCAGCTCGCCACTCACTTTCATCCCGCGATCCCCGAGCAGCTTTGTCCATTCGGACAGGAAGCGTGGGTGATCGTGCTGGTTGGGCCCGTGTGTCTTAACACCGCCGCGGATGAAGACGCGCAAAGGTTCCGCCGCTGGTGCGGAAATGATTCCCATCAGCAGCGCGGCCACGACCAATAATTTGACGAATGTTTTCATATGAAATTTGAAGGTTGGAATTGGTTTTTGTCTCAGTCAAGCCGCCTAGCGGACCTCATTCGAGTTCTGGCATTCCGGCAATCCATGTTTCTGACGGAGCGATACCCACGGTTCTTCCGTGGAAACGTCCACGATCCCTGGTTCCGCGGCCTTGGCCGGCGCGAGAATTGCGAGGAACACGAGCCGCTCGCGGAAAGGATTATAGGTGCCGTGGACCTCGCCCTTTGGGATCAAGACCATTTCACCCGGCCCCAGCACGCGATGCTCATTCCCGACCCATTGTTCGGCGCGACCGGACAAGATGTAGATGATTTCCTCGCGGGTGGGATGGGTGTGAAATGGATGCGAATGCCCGGCCTCCATGTTCGCGCGCACCATCATCAAGTCCTGGTTCGGCACCACGTCAGAGCGGCAAAGCCATTCCTCCAAGGTCCAGGGCGAAACAAAATCGACTTTCTCGGCGGCGGTCACGAAACGGCGGTTCTCGATGCTCATAGTGTTTGCGATTTATTTCTTCTTCGCCTTGCCAAAGGACTTCGCGGACGGCGCTTTTAATTTTTTGAACTCGCGGGTGAGATTGGTCAGCGATGCCTCGACGCCCATGCGTTCGAGCGAACTTGCGCCGACGAAGCCGACGGCATCGGTATTCTTCAACACGCGATCTGCATCGGACGGCGTGTTAATCGGGCCGCCGTGGGCCAGGAAGAAAATGTCCTTCCGCACGCGGCTCGCGGCGTTGATGATTTCCTGGGTGCGTTTGATCGTGAAGTCCCAATCCACCACCGCTTTTTTCACGCCGATCGAACCGCCCACGGTTGTGCCGACGTGGGCAATGATCGCGTCGGCACCTGCCTTCGCCATTTCGACGGCTTCCTCTGGCGTGGCGACATAAACCACCGAGAAGAGATCCATCTTTCGGGCGAGCGCCACCATCTCGTATTCCTTCTGCACGCTCATTCCCGTTTCTTCGAGCACGCCGCGAAAATGGCCATCGACAATGGTGTGCGTAGGGAAATTATTCACGCCGCTAAAACCCATCTCTTTGACCTTGCCGAGCCAGTGCCACATGCGGCGGCGCGGGTCGGTGGCATGAACGCCGCAAATCACCGGCACTTCCTCGACCACCGGCAACACTTCGTATTCGCCGATCTCCATCGCGATGGCATTGGCGTCCCCATACGCCATCAAGCCGCAGGTGGACCCATGGCCCATCATGCGAAAGCGCCCGGAGTTATAGATGATGATGAGATCGGCACCGCCCTTTTCAATAAACTTGGCGCTGATGCCCGTGCCAGCGCCGGCGGCGATGATGGCATCGCCGGTTTTCAGCGTGGCGCGAAGCCGGTCAACGACTTCTTTGCGCGTGTAGGGATTTCCTTTTCCAGTCCAAGGGTTCGGCATAATTTTTGATTCTATTTTCCGGCATGTTTCAATTACCAGTTTCAGGGTGATCGTCAATTACTTCCATTCGCTAATGCTCGGCCCGATCTTGCGCCGGCTCACGGCCTGCAGAGTGTTAGGCTAAACCGGCAAAGGCGGCTTGACCTCGGCCCGCTTTCAGTTCGAATTGCCGGGTGAAGAATCTCAACGCGACTGAAGGCCGGACAAGAACTCTTTCGAACCAATTACGTCTGATCGCCGCTTTGTGGACGCTGCTCGGCGCTTCGCTTCACGCCGAACCTGCGCCAACGGCAGCGGCAGCCATCCTCAAGGCGGAGTCGTTCCGGCATTACGTCGAGGATTTCAACCAGAACGATCGCGAACTTTACCAGGGCCATTTCCCCAACGCGGCGGCTTGGGATTTTCTCAAGGAGAACATTCCGTTGCTCGATTGCCCGGATGCTGACCTCCAGACGACCTACTATTTCCGGTGGTGGACCTACCGGAAGCACATCAAGCAGACGCCGGGCGGTTTCATCGTGGATGAGTTCCTGCCGCCCGTGGGCTGGGCGGGGAAATACAATTCGATCAGTTGCGCCGCGGGGCATCACCTCTACGAAGGTCGCTGGTTGCGGCAGCCGCGAGTGCTCGACGACTATTCGCGCTTTTGGTTTCGCGGCGGCGGCGAACCGCGGCGTTACAGTTTCTGGGCCGCCGACGCGATCTGGGCGCGCTACTGCGTGACCGGGGACAAATCGCTCGCGCTTGATTTGCTCTCGGATCTAATCGCGAACTACGCTGCGTGGGAAAAGTCGCGACGCGATGGCAACGGCCTGTTCTGGCAGGAGGACGGTCAGGACGGCATGGAAGTCTCGATCGGAGGCAGCGGTTATCGCGCGACGATCAATAGCTACCAGTTCGGCGATGCGCTCGCGATCGCGCGCATCGCGGATCTCGCCGGCAAGCCTGACTTGGCCCGCGAATTTCGCGAGAAGGCGGCGGCGCTCAAAAAGGTCGTCCAGGAAAAGCTGTGGGACGTCGACGCGCAGTTTTTTAAGGTCCTGCCGCGCGGCGAAAACAGATCGCTCGCCAACGTCCGTGAGCAGCACGGGTTCACGCCATGGTATTTTAATCTGCCCGACGCGCCTTTCGCTGTGGCATGGAAACAGATCATGGATCCGCAAGGCTTCTTCGCGCCGTTCGGGCCAACGACAACGGAACAACGCTGTCCAAAATTTGCCGTCTCCTACTCGGGCCACGAGTGTCAGTGGAACGGTCCAAGTTGGCCTTACGCGACCGCCGTCACCTTGACCGGCCTGGCAAATCTGCTGAACGGTCCGCCGCAGAATTTCGTCGGCAAGCGCGACTATGTTGAGTTGCTCAAGATTTACGCAAAGTCACACCGGCTCCAGCTCGACAATGGCCGCGTCGTGCCGTGGATCGATGAAAACCTCAACCCCACCAATGGCGATTGGCTTTCCCGGACGCGCCTTAAGACCTGGAAAAACGGGGCCTGGGACGCTGGCAAAGGCGGGGAGGAACGCGGCAAGGATTACAACCATTCCACCTATTGCGACCTGTTGATCAGCGGGCTGATCGGACTGCGCCCGCGCGCGGATGACACGGTCGAGGTGAATCCGCTCGCGCCGGAGGACTGGGATTATTTCTGCCTCGATCAAATCGCCTATCACGGACGGACGTTGACGATCTGTTGGGACCGAACCGGCGAGCGCTACGGCAAGGGCAGGGGACTTCGCGTCCTTGCCGACGGAAAAGAAATCGCGGCATCGGAAACACTCGCGCGGGTAACCGGATCGTTGCCGCGGCCCGCCTCTCCCGAAACTTCCGCGGGCTGGAAGAAGTTCGACGGCAATCCGGTGATGGGCGGAAAATACGGGACGTGTTTTGACATTTCGGTTTTGCGGGAAGGTGCTAAATACCGCATGTGGCTCTCCTGGCGGCCCAAGATGTCCTTAGCCTTGGTCGAGAGCCGGGACGGAATTCATTGGAGCGAGCCGCCGCAAGCCGTGCTCGGTCCGCGCCCGGAAACTGGATGGGAAGATGATATCAATCGTCCCATCGTTCTGAAGCGCGAGGACGGTTATCATCTCTGGTACACGGGTCAGGCAAAGGGCCATTCATCCATCGGTTATGCGACCAGCACCGATGGCGTGGCGTGGAAGCGCATGAGCGAAAAACCGGTGTTGAAGCCCGAGCAGCCGTGGGAAAAGGTCGCTGTGATGTGTCCGCATGTTTTGTGGGATGCTGACACGAAGCTTTTCCGAATGTGGTATTCCGGCGGCGAGCAGAACGAGCCCAACGCCATCGGCTATGCTACGAGCCCGGATGGCCTAAAATGGACGAAGCATGACGCGAATCCAATTTTTACACCCGATCCGCAAAGCCCTTGGGAAAAGCACAAGGTCACTGCCTGCCAGGTCGAGCGCGTCGGAGGCTGGTATGTGATGTTCTACATTGGTTTTCGTGACGAACCGCACGCGCAGATCGGCCTCGCGCGCTCGCGCGACGGCATGACCAACTGGCAGCGCCATCCGGCAAATCCCATCGTCCGCCCGGGCGAGAACCAGTGGGATCACGACGCGTGCTACAAGCCCTACGCGATTTTCGACGGGAATAAATGGCTGCTCTGGTACAACGGTCGCCACGGCGGGCTGGAACAAATCGGCGTCGTGCTGCACGAAGGCGAGGATCTCGGATTCCGATGAGCTGATGCAGTTGCCCCTCGCGGCGGCCGGATCGTCTGCGGCCAGGGGAACTGGTGAGCGCAAGCCAGCTTGCGACCCGCCTATTTTCCTCCTCGCTTGGCCAGGGCGCGCTCGATGCGACGGTCGGGTACCAGCCACAGAAGGGCCACGAACACATACAAGCCGCTGGCAATCCACGAGCTGACGAATGCCAGTGGAATGGCGATGCCGTAGAGCACTGGCGAGAGTTTCCCTTTCCAATCTTTCCCGATGGCCGCCTTCAGCAGGGAGTTGCGCCCTTGCTGCGCAATGATGGTCTGTTGGAGAATATAGTAGGCGAGGCCGGCCATCAGCAGCACGAACCCATAGACGGCCGTGGGTGTTGGCGCGAGATGGTTTTCGCCCATCCAACCGGTGGTGAACGGCAAGAGCGACAGCCAGAACAACAGGTGCAGGTTCGCCCACAAGATGCCGCCGGTCACCTGCTGGGTGGAATGAAACATGTGATGATGGTTGTTCCAGTAAATGCCCACGTAGAGGAAGCTCAACACGTAACTCAGGACTTTCGGGAGCAACGGTTTCAATCCGGCAAGATCAATGGCCTGCGGCACTTTCAATTCCAGAACCATGATGGTGATGATAATGGCGAGCACGCCGTCGCTGAAGGCTTCGAGCCGGTTCTTTCCCATGCAACGAATTTACGGGAGAGGTGATGGGGTTGCAATCACTCTGGGCCCACGCTTCGCGCTCGCGCTTTTCAAATCTTGGTGAAAAACTGCCGGGATGAACCGAACCAAATCGCCGGGCAGGTTTTTGCTTCGAACCGGAGTGCTGCTCCTGTTGCTGGTGGCCCGCAACTCGGTTGGGGCAGGGCAGGCGAACCCGCCGTCGCGTCCCAATGTCCTCTTCATTGCCATCGACGATTTGAATGACTGGGTCGGTTGCCTCGGCGGTCACCCTCAGGCGCGCACGCCGAATCTCGACCGCCTTGCCGCGCGCGGTACGCTGTTCCGCAACGCGCATGTGCAAGCGCCCTTGTGCAATCCCTCGCGCAGCAGTCTGCTGACCGGATTGCGCCCGTCCACCACCGGCATTTACGGCCTCGTGCCCGGGATCCGCGACGTCGCTGTGACGAAGGATTGCGTTACGCTGCCGCAATATTTCGCCCGCCACGATTATTTCACGGCCACGTTCGGCAAAGTGTTCCACGACGGCTCCATCCCGCCCGCGTTGCGCACAAATGAATTCAACGTCTGGGGTTCCGCGCCGGGCATGCCGATGCCAAAACAAAAGATCGTGCAGACACCGGCAAAACTGGCGGCGATGGACTGGGGCGTGTTTCCAGCCGACGACCACGAGCAGGCGGACTGGAAAATCGCGGACGCAGCCATCGCGCAGATGAAAGCATTGCCGCGGGGCAAACCATTTTTCGTCGCGGTGGGATTCCGCCTGCCGCACGTGCCTTGCTTCGCGTCGCAAAAGTGGTTCGACCTGTTTCCACCGGAAGCCGAGATCATTTTGCCGTCGGTCAAAGAACGTGACCGCGACGACGTCCCGGAGTTCGCATGGTATCTGAACTGGAAGCTCCCCGAGCCACGCCTCTCGTGGCTGAAGCAAGCGAAGGAGTGGCGTTCACTCGTGCGCGCCTACCTGGCCAGCACAGCGTTCATGGACAGCCAAATCGGACGGGTGCTCGACGCGCTCGACGATATCGGTGCGACCCGCAACACCGTTGTCGTGCTCTGGTCGGACAACGGTTGGCATCTCGGTGAAAAGGGGATGACCGGCAAGACCACACTCTGGGAACGTTCAACCCATGTGCCGCTGATTTTTGCCGGACCCGGCGTTGCCAAAGCAGCCAAGTGTGCGCAACCGGCCGAGCTGTTGGATATTTATCCGACGCTGGCCGAACTCTGCGGACTGCCGCCAAAGGACGGCATCGAGGGCCACAGCCTTGCTCCCCAATTGAAGAACGCGAAAGCCTCGCGCCGATGGCCAGCGATCACCACGCACAACATCGGCAATCACGCGGTTCGCTCCGAGCGCTGGCGCTACATTCGCTACGCCAATGGTTCGGAGGAACTCTACGACCTGCACGCCGACCCGAACGAATGGACCAACCTCGCTTCCAACCCGAAGTATGCCCGCGTGATTCGCGAACACGCGCAGTGGTTGCCGGGAAACAACGCGCAGCCGGTGCCTGGCAGCGCCCACCGAATTCTGGTCCAGGACAACGGCCAATGGTTATGGGAAGGAAAGCCAATCGTTCCGGCGGAGAAGGAGGATTGAACGTCCTGACCTTGTTCCCGGGAAACTGTGATTTTAAATATCTGGTACGGGATGCTGTGGAGCGGGCGATGTTAATGTTATGGAGCAGAAGATTTTAATGAAACCAATTCAGTGCGTCGGTCCCGGCTTTGTTATGAGAAAACTTGCGTGGTTCGGAATGCTCTTCGCCCTGACTCAGTTGCGCGCAGCCAATGATTTGCCTTTGGCGGCTCTCGGAAGGGCTCTTTTGGCGGAGGACTTGCCAGCGGTGAGGACGGCAGTGGCTGACGTGCGGAGAATTCTCGGAGACAAAGCGGGAGTTCCTGAAACAGCAGACAAATATTCTTCCGTTCCCGAAGGCGGAAGCTGGTTGTCGGCGGCGGAGGTTCAAGGCGGTTTCACCCGCCATTTTTCCGAGTTGGAGAAGCTCCGCTGGTGGCGAATCGGCCTGGACCCCACGAAGCTATCCCGGCCATTGCGCGATCCGGCGTCGGTGCTCGCCGGCAATCTTGCCGCCTGCCGGGCGAAGCTCGATGGCGCAGACCAGAGCCTCGCGATGGCGCGGGACGCGGCGCAATTTCTGATGTGGGCCCAGGAACAGGCTGGCAACGGAGTCTATCCATTTCCCGCCGCGCGCGGGGTGACCGGGGACAAAGCGATGGCGGCGGCGAACGAATTTTTGCGGCGTGCTGAACAGGAAGGCTTGGCAAAACAGGTGGTTAAAGATGGATGGGTCATGGATGACCTGGGAGACGGCGGCTTGCAGTTCGACAATGGAGAGTGCGGCGTGGCGATGTTTGAATATTACGAGCTGACGCATGATGAGAAGGCACTTGCCTCGGCTCGCAAATCCTCCGATTGGGCAATGGGCCGTAAGCTGGTCCGCAACTGGAATTATAACAGCTTCTCCGTCTATTTACTCGCGAAGGCGTTTGCCGTAACCGGTGAGAAGCGATACCTCGACGCGGCGAAAACGAAGGCTCTTATCGGCGTCATCCCCGGACAACTCACCAATGGTCCGCACGCCGGACGCTGGCTCGATCCGCACAATGCGCGGCCGGCTTATCACTACATCATGCTTCGTGCCCTCACTCAACTCGCGGCAGTATTGCCCGCGGAAGACCCTGCGCGCGCCGAAGTCGTCAAGGCGTTGGCGCTCGGCCTGAAAGCGCGGAACAAAGAGATGGTTAGCCGCGGTGTGATGAACAAAGACAAGTCAACTGAGGCATTGCTGCTGGTTGAGCAAGTTTTTGCGAAGAACCCGGCTTTCCTGCGCGACACGGATTCCTCCGCCGCGCTCGACGTGTTGGTGCGAGCGGTTTCTGCGGAAGTGCATCGTGGGAAAAGTCCGCTTGGACCTCGCGAATGGGGATTGCTCCTGGAGCACATCAAAGGACGACCGAAGCCTTGATTTCGCGCCTCGTGCAACCACGATTCCAAGCGGGAACTAACGTTTTGTTTGGCGGGAGATTTGGACTTCCGGACGGTAAGTGATGCGCACAAGAAGGTCGCCTCGACTGCCTCTGGCTTTGGGCAAACCTTCGCCGGGAATGCGCAGGACTTCACCTCGACCGACGCGGGGCGGGATTGTGACTCGAAGCTTCGCGCCGGTTGCGTTGCTGACCATTTCAACTCCCCCTTGAGTCGCGCGTTGAGCGCTGATTCGGAGGTCGCACCGGAGGTCTGAGCCGCGGACTTTGAAGCGAAAACCGGGGCGGGCGCGCAGACGAACTTTCACGAATCCACCGCCAAACGGATCGGAACGCGGCACATTAAAACGAGTTCCCGGCGCGGTATTGGGCGGAACAACCAGCTCATAAACTTCCAGCCCGCCTGGGTTCGCCGGATCTTTCACACGCACCTCCAGCGACGTCCCGCGTAAGAATTCCTCGATTTGCAATTGCACCTCCTGAACGAGGTTTCTCTCGATTTTTCCGGAGCGGCGTGGAGCAGATCTTTTTGCGGCAGCAAGTTCGCAGTCGTAGGCACTGCGTCGTTCAGAATCGGATAGGATTTCGTGAGCGGCGTTCAGCTCCTGGGTTCGCCTTAACGCCTCGGGCGAATGTGGGTTGAGATCAGGATGATGCTGCTTCGCCAGGATTCGGTAGGCGGCGCGAATTTGCTCGAGGGTGCAGAGGGAATCAAGGCCGAGCGTTGCGTAATGGTTCATTGCAAGAATAAACGAACCCGGAGCAGGAATCGACGGGGCACGGAAGTTTCGCTCCGCGTGCCCCGTGAGAAAAGCGGACTAGGTGTCGATCGCGTAGACTTTGATTTTGTTGTAGAGCGTTTGGCGTCCGATGCCAAGGCGCTTGGCGGTTTCCAATTTGTTGCCGCCGGTTTCCTTGAGAATGCGTTCGATGGTGTTGCGTTCCATCGCTTCCATCAGGGTGAGATCTTCGACTTCGCTCTGGCTCATGACCGTGGTGATCGACAAATCTTCCACGTCGATCACGCTGTTTTCCCACATCAGGACGGTGCGCTGGATTTCATTCTGCAACTGGCGAATGTTTCCCGGCCAGTCGAACGTGCGGAGCATTTCAATGGCGGTCGGGCTGAAGCCGGTGATGTTGCGGTCGGCTTGCGCGGCGTAACGCTTCAGGAAGGTGTTTGCCAACGGCATGATGTCTTCTCGGCGTTCGCGGAGCGGGGGAAGGTGAACGGAGATGGCGCTGATGCGGTAGAATAGATCTTCGCGCAGTTTGCCTTCCTTGATCGCGAGATCGGTATGGCGATTGGTGGCGGCCACAATGCGGCAATCCGTTTTGAAACTGACTTTGCCGCCGACCGGGCGGACTTCTTTTTCCTGAAGAACGCGGAGCAATTTGCTTTGCGTATCAATGGGCATTTCGGAAATTTCATCCAGGAAGAGCGTGCCGCCTTCAGCCAAACGAAATAAGCCATCGCGATCTGCATTGGCACCAGTGTAAGCGCCTTTCACCGATCCGAATAACTCGCTCTCGATCAATTCGCGGGGCAATGCGGCGCACTTGATTTTAATCAATGGACCTTTGCTGCGCTTGCTCAGGCGATGAATCAGGTCGGCAATGACTTCCTTGCCCGTGCCGCTTTCGCCGGTGATCAAAATGGAAACGTCGCTGGTGGCAACGCGCTCAACCGTGCGCACCACATTTTTCATCGATGCACTTTGAAATACCGGGAAAATGGCTTCGCGCCGGTCCAAAAGAATCTGGCGATGTTCGAGCGCTTTTTCGAGGTTGAACAAAAGGGTTTTTGTGTCGAACGGCTTGGCTTGGAAGGAATAGGCGCCCAGTTTCGTGGCTTCCACGGCCGTGTCGAAATCTGCTTTGCCGGTGAGGACGATGACTTGCGTGTCCGGCCATTGCTTTTTGACCAGCGGCAGAAGCTCCATGCCGTTGCCGTCTGGCAAAGTGAGATCGAGCAGGATCGCGTCCGGTTCAGCGTCCGCTAGAGAATCCTTTAATTCGGTGGCGTTGCATTTTGGAATCGGGTCGAAACCGCCACTTTTCAAAATTGTGCAGAGTAAATCACGAATCTCGTGAGTGTCCTCAACTACCATCACTTTATGTTTCATATTTTTTTTGTGCCCACGCTCGCGCAAGACCAAACAAAGCTCCTGAATATTGGTTGAAACTCTCTATGGTGCTTCACCAGGCGCTCCGGGTGAAATTGAACCGACAATAAATACGGCAACAGCCCTTCATTTTTCAATTCCATGGCTTCTACCACTCCATCGGAACTCTTGGCAGTAATCCGAAGCAGCTTGGCCAAACGGTCAACTGATTGATGATGTGTGCTGTTGACACCGAGCATTTGTCTTCCCGTGATTTTGGCTAAAAGAGAGTCGGGCGTCAATGTTACTTCATGAACCTTGTCACATTTTCGCTCCATTTGCCTGTGGTTTATCGATTTCGGAACTTGGGTTGCGATATCCACAATCAACGTTCCGCCCAATGCCACATTGAGAATCTGGTGCCCCCGGCAAATCGCCAGGAGCGGTTTATGTTGTCGGAAAACTTCGTCAACTATCTGCAGCTCCATGACGTCGCGCTCAGGTTCGGTTTCTGTGACCGTTTTTGCAAGTGCCCTGGAAATCCGCGGCGCATAAAGCTTCGGCTGAACGTCGTCACCGCCGGTCAACAGCACGCCATCTGCGCGCCGGACGTATTCCGCAACCAGCTTCTTCGACTTCGTGCATGGGATGATCACAGGAATTCCGCCCGCCTGAATCACCGCATCGGTGTAGCAGTTGGAAAGGCTGATGGAGTCGTCCGAAAATTCCACTCCCTGTCGTTGCGTGTTTGGACAAACTAAGATCAGCGGCGCTCTATTCACTCTTGTCGTTATGCAAATCAGCGTCAGGAAAGCGTTCCTTGATCGCTTTGATGATGCGAGGCTCTTCTTCCGGGCGCAACAAACTGCGAGCGATCCGTCGCTGTGCGGAGTCCAGCAATTCCAACCAGTCTTCCAGCGGTGGATTTTTTACCGCTTCCCAGTTGTCGTATCGCTTGGACCGCATGAAAAACTTCCACTGGTCGCCGACGTGCTGGGCGTAAACCTGCACTTTTTCGCCGTCCTCCGTCGTCCTCCGCCAGCTGATTTCTGCCTTGGCCATAAATTTATTCGTGCAAATCCACGCTCGCAACCGCCATCGCCGCGATCCCTTCGCCGCGACCGATGAATCCGAGATGTTCGTTGGTCGTCGCTTTGATTCCAACGCGGGCGGGGTTGATGCCGAGCGCGTGGGCAATGTTCATTTTCATGGCTTGCGCGTGCGGCATGAGTTTCGGTTGCTCCGCAATCAAGCTGGCATCGATGTTGACAATTTTTGCCTGGTGAAATCCAACCTGCCGCGCGGCCTCTTCCAGAAAGATCTTGCTCGGGGCGCCGCGCCAACGCGGGTCCGTGTTGGGAAAAAATTGGCCGATATCACCTTCTCCAATGGCGCCGAGAACTGCATCGCAGATCGCGTGCATCAACACGTCCGCATCGGAATGGCCATCCAAACCCTTGTTGTGCGGAATCTGCACGCCGCCCAAGATGAGGGGCCGTCCGGCGACCAGCGGATGAACATCGTAACCAATTCCAACGTGAATCATTGCGCGAAAATATATTCGCGCTCCGCCTGATACCAAGCAATTTCGCTGGGCAATTGTTTTCGGGCAAAAAAAATGGCCCGACGCAGATGCGCCGGGCCATTTTTGAAGTTCCTACTAAGCGTTGACGTTCAACTCATATTCGTGCGTCTTGTTGAGTCCCGGGCGTGGCACGGGATATTTTCCATCCTTATCCGAGCGCAAGAACGCAGGGCTGTTCATCGTCAATTTGTCCACGCCCGGAGCGAATTCGTGGTCGCAATTGAGCATTTCGTCCCACGTGATTTCTTGGCCGGTATGGGCAGCCATGCGTCCCATGGAAGTAGCGATGCTCGCTTCGACGCCGCGCTTGGCTTCGTTGTGCGGTTTATCTTTTCGGATGGCGTCAATGAGTGCGTTCCATTCGTTTTGGTACGGATCACGTTCGTCCGGGGCGACTTCGGAAGTCCAAATCGCGTTGCCACGATTGGCCTTCATTCCCGTGTGCAGGCTGGAAGGCAATCCGCAATCGCCATCATGCGCGAGGATGGCATTTCCTTTTGTGCCCTGGGCGTAACTGGAGTAAATCGGGAGCGCGCCAACCATGCAGCGGCCGTCCATGATGAATTTGCTTCCATCTTCGAACGTGTATTCAACCGAATAGCTATCGAAGTTCTGATCGACATAATCTCCGCGATAATGGCGTCCGCCGATGGCGTGAGCCTTGACCGGCCATGCGTTTTTCATCCAGCAGCAATGGTCGATGTGGTGGATATAGAAGTCGTTGAAGCAACCGCCGCTCGCCCAGAGGAAGCTGTGGAAGCGTTGGATCTGCCAGAGCAATTCGCTCGGCTGGCCTGGCCATTTTTCCGAAAACGCGGAACCCAGCGGTCCAGCCATGCGGTAGCCGCGCATGAGGGTGATGTCGCCGATGGCGCCGTCCTGAATTCGTTGATGCACCTGCTGGAGGGCCCGGCTGTGGCGCGACATGAGCCCGACGCCAACTTTCAGATTCTTTTTCACGGACTCTTCGGCCAGAGTCAACATTCTCCTTGAGGACGGGCCGTCTGCCGTCAGCGGCTTTTCCATGAAAACGTTTAATTTCTTCTCGATCGCATAGGTGAAATGCACCCAGCGGAACGCCAGGGGAGTCGTGAAAATGACGACATCGCCGGGCTTCAGGCAATCCATCGCTTTTTTATAACCATCGAAGCCGATGAATCTGCGATCTTCCGGCACATCCATGCGTTCGGCATGATTTTTCTGGAGCGAGCCGTAACTCGTATTGAGTCGGCTCTCGAAAACGTCCGCCATGGCGACCAATTTAATCGGGCCGTTTTTGACCGATAACGCGTTGCTGGCTGCCCCGGTGCCGCGGCCGCCGCATCCAATGAGCGCTACTTGAATCGTGTTGTTTTCCGCCGCATGCACGTGCGGAATTGCAACCCCGGCGAGGGCCGAAACGGCCGCCAGTTTACTGGTGTTAATTAAGAATTTTCGTCGTGATGAAAGATTTTCAATCGATTGGTTCATAACGATAGTTCCCGACGTTTTTGCCAGAATGTCAATTCAAGAAATCTGAAAAAAAGAGAAAATTGCCTTGGTCGATTGTTATTGGGGGAAGTGTTGATTCACGCCGGTTTTCTATTTTAAGTCGATTGCGTGTGCGTTTTTCGAATTCGAAGGAAGCAATGATCGCCGCCAAATCCGTCCTCGCGCCAATGCGGAAATCCTTCGTGGTGGGCCTTTCGCGTCTAATTAATATTATCTGGCAGGGTCTTGGGGTAAATGGAGCGATTCTCGGTATCGACAGCGGCGCAAAACGATTTTACTATCTGGCTAATGCAACGAAAAATTCTCAGTCTCCTTTGCGCCGCAACTGTGTTGTGCTTGAGCGCTGCCACCCTCTCCGCCGCCAATCCGCCGCACCTCGTTTTTGTCACCGGCGATCATGAATACGGCTCGGAACGAACCATGCCGGCGCTCGCCAAAGAGCTGGAAAAAAAATTCGGAATGCGCACGACCGTTCTCCTGGCCACTGATGAAAAAGGCAAACACGACGAGAACTACGAAAAGAATATTCCGGGCATGGAAGCCTTGGAGAAGGCTGACCTGGCAATCTTCTATTTGCGCTGGCGCCTCTTGCCCAAGGACCAGCTCGCCCTCATCCAGAAATATTTGGATTCCGGCAAACCGGTCCTCGGATTCCGCACCACCTCGCACTCGTTTCATTACGCGAAAGGGGACGAATCGGAACGCTGGAATGCATTCGGCGAATTTGCCTTTGGGACACCTCCCGGCTGGGGCGCTTCCGGCCACACCCATTACGGCCACAAATCCAGCACAGACGTTTCCATCATTGCCGCCGCGGCGAAAAATCCGATCCTCAACGGCGTTGATCCAAACTTCCACGTGCGCTCCTGGCTCTACCACGTCGTGCCAAAGTATCCGCCGAGCGGCGCGACCCAACTGCTGATCGGTAAATCAATCAATCCCGAACATCCGGCAGTTGAAAACCCGGTCGCCTGGACCTATCACACCGAAAAAGGTGGACGCTCCTTCTACACCTCGATGGGTCACCCCGAAGATTTTCAGGTCGAATCGTTCCAACGCCTGGTCGTCAATGCGATTCACTGGACGCTGGGCAAGCCGGTTCCCAAAAAATGGCCCGGCAAACTCGATATCAACGTAACTTACGAGAAGTAGAATCACGTTCGCGCGCAGGGTAAATTCAACCATGCCTATCCAATCCGCCATCTCGGTCCCGGCGAAAAGCTCCTCGGCCGCGAGAAAAATCGCCATTGCGGTGATTGGTGGAACGGTCGTGCTCTTCGGCATTGCCCTGGTGGTTCTGCCGGGTCCGGCCTTCATCGTGATCCCCGCCGGTTTGGCGATTCTCGCCACGGAATTCGCCTGGGCTGGCCGCTGGCTGGAAAAGGCGAAAGGTCATTACCGCAAACAGCGCGACAAAGTTAGATCAAAATTTTAATGAAAATTGCCATTGGTTCCGATCACGCCGGGTTCGATTACAAGGAGACGATCAAGCAGTTCCTCCATCAGCTCGGCCACGACGTCCAGGATTTCGGCACGCACAGCCGTGAGTCGGTGGATTACCCGGTCTATATCCGACCCGTCGCCGAAGCGGTTGCCCGGGGGGACTTCGAGCGCGGCATCGTTCTCGGTGGTTCGGGAAACGGCGAAGCGATTGTGGCCAACAAGGTTCGCGGCATCCGCTGCGGCCTTTGCTGGAATGTGGAATCAGCCATACTCAACCGCCAGCACAACGACGCCAACATGCTCTCGCTCGGCCAGCGCATGATGTCGTCAGAAACCGCTTTGGAAATCGTGGAAGTCTGGCTGGTGACTCAATTTGAAGGCGGTCGTCACATCAAGCGGATTCAGCAAATCGAATAGGTTCTGCCCGGGGTGCTGTCGTCCGATTTTCCGCCCGCGCGGTGGTGGTTTTCGATAATTTCTTTGACTTTTCCCGCGCTGTTTTGTCCCCTGTGCGTGTCTCGCTGAATCCCTATTGCTATGTTGTATTGGCTAAAGAGAATTCTGACCCTCGCTCCGCCGCGGAAAAAGCGCGCCCGCCGAGAAACTGAAACAACCACCTTTCGTAAACCGCTGGCAACCTTGCCTCCGCTCCGAAACGGAAAAATAGATCCCGCTCCATCTGGCAAGTAACAAATGCTAAAACTCAGTTGCAGGTAATCGGGGATCCACGACATCGCCACTACGATTCCCTTCAGGCTTGGCGGCCGGGGGTGGGTTGGCAGCCACAGGTTGTGCGGCTTTGCCGGAATGCCAGGGCGGCACAGCAACCCCGCCCTGCCCGTGATGGAGCCAGTGGTAGGGCAAAGCTGCCGCTTCGCCCATTTTCCCCATTTCAAAAAATCCCGAACCAGGATAGTAAGACGCCTGTCAGACACACCGAGGCGCGAGCCGACCCTGTCCGGGGCCATGGAAATCCGCCGCGGCTCATCCGGAACCTCGCCCCACCAAACGGGCCGTTGAACCAGGATTGACAGCGCAGGTGGAAGCGGGATGATGGGCCGGTGCCCCGAATGGTTCAAATGGAACGTCAACTGGCAAAACCTGCCGATCGTAAAGGAGAGTTTTATCGCAAGGAACTGACGGTTGCGAATACATCAACGTCCGTTTGGCAATCCGTGACCAATTCAGCAACGAACGAAACGTCAGTCATTGGGAATCTCTTTGTGCCGAAGACGCCGGAAGCGTTTACGTATGATGACGACGGAAATTTGACCAGTGATGGGCATTGGACAAACCGTTGGGATGCGGAGAACCGATTAATTGAAATGGAGGCGTTATCGAGTGTGCCGGATGGGGCAAAGAAAAAACTTGTATTTGGGTATGACTGGCAGGGACGGCGCATCAGCAAAACGGTGTCGAACTGGGTTTCGAGCGCTTGGGCCTTGTCGGAATCGAAACGCTTTGCCTATGACGGCTGGAATCTGATGGCGGTATTAAGCGGAACTAACTTGCTCCAATCATTCGTGTGGGGAACCGATCTCAGCGGCACAATGCAAGGAGCGGGTGGCGTGGGTGGTCTTGTGGCGTTCAATGACACAACGAATGTTCATTTTGTGGCGTATGACGGGAATGGAAATGTCACACGCTTGGTCAAAGGCTCAGACGGGACGACGAGTGGCAATTATGAATTCGGCGCGTTTGGCGAACCGATGCGCGTGACGGGCACGGCATCAAAGATTAATCCATTTAGGTTCTCGACTAAATACACGGATGATGAAAGTGATCTGTTGTATTATGGGTATCGGTATTACAACCAGAGTGCAGGAAGGTGGCTATCCAGAGACCCCATCGAAGAACTAGGTGGGGTGAACCTTTACCAGTTTGTTGGAAATGACCCGATGAATGCTTGGGATTACTTGGGATTATCAACACCTGAATGCATAAATCTATTGGCAGAATTAGCGCGAAAAGCTGCGTTGCTTGCGGAAGAACTGGCGAAATATAACCCGGTTGCTGACGGTAAAGGAGGATTTCCGATGAAATATGGCACGGGGCTTACCAAGCCAGGAGGCCACTTCAAGGAAATGATGGATCTAAAACGAGGGATTTATGGGGATCTCATTAATTATTACAAGAAGTGCGTCTGCAAAGATTGTGGAGATCCACCGCCCCCCCAAAAAATACGAAGACTTAGTTAATCAGCATATCCCGTTGAGGTTGCTTCGAATTGACGGACGGAGGATTGGGTGAACAATGAATCATTAAGCCCATGACCCAAACATCTGTTAAGACCCGCCGTAAATTCGATGAAACGTTCAAACGTGAAGCCGTCCAGAACTGGCTTGCCAGCGGCAAATCC
>CANJXF010000033.1 GCA_947478865.1 Verrucomicrobiales bacterium
GGTGCGGGACTCCGGTCGGCCTACGCTCCGCTTCGGCCTCCCTGCCTCCCGCACCGCAGGTCGAAGAAAACCAAACAGCAGAACCAAACAACCAAGGGGACATTCTCTCCTGAGTTAAAGAGGGGACATTTCTAAAGAGCTTTGACACCTAAATGCCTCTGCAACTTGGGAAATCCAACAGTCTTGACAGTGTCAACGTCCTCCCGAAAACTCCGCGCCACATGAAATCTGATCGCCTTATAAAAATTCTTTTGATCGGATTTAGCATCGCGCTGGCAGTTTATATTGGATTCTTCAGTTTGATCGAATATCGGCGCACCTATCGCGGACCGTGGCAGGTTCAATTTTCAACCGATTCGACTGGAACTCCCGCACTTTTGGTCACGCATCGAAAGCTTAACATTTCCAAATCGATTCGCTTTCCTGAAAACAAAGTTGCGTCCAGCAACACGACTCAGACCATCGTCTTTGATAATCCGACGAATGTCACAATCCCGTATGGCGATCTGGTTTTCGAGGACCTCACGTTTCTGCCGGGAACTGTCACCTTCAATTTCTTCGGACACGAGGTGGAGTTGCTTCCCCGAGTCCTGCTGGCTGACAAACTGGAATACGCATGGAACTCGCCGGAAATCGTTTCCATCGCGGGTGAAGGGAAATTCGTTCCGCACAAGACGAAACCGAAACGGCTCTGATTATTTGTAGAGCAGGAACGCTTCACGACGCTTGCTGAACGATTCCAAATCCTTTGCGTAAAGCTGCTTGATCTCTGCGAGCGGTTTGTCCGCTTTAATTGCGTCGAAAACGGCTTTGTTAATCCAGAGCAGGCTCGAGCGCTTGAAGTTGAATTGTTCCGGATACCAGCTTTGCAGGATTTTTCCAATGCTGATGCCGATATCCACAACGTCGCAATGTTCGCGGTCGGTTAAAATGATGCTAACCCCGGCGCAAGACTGATTTTTAAAAACGCTATCCTCTGGCGTGAATCGAACCGGCACAAACCGAACCCCATTTAATCCGAGGCTATTGAGTTCGTGCGCGAACTTGATGTCGTGGATGTAAGGCGCACCAATGATTTCAAACGGTGTGCCGGTTCCACGTCCAACTGAGACGGCGCAATATTCCCAGACGCCAACTCCGGCATAGAGAGTCGCTTGAGTGAGGTTTCGCATGTTTGGTGAAAGATATCCCCAAGGCTGCGACGTTTCATCAAACCACTGTTTGCGCGACCAGCCCTCAATCGGAATTACCGTCAGGTCAGTGTTGTATTTGCGCTCCGCCTTGAACATGTGCGCCAGTTCGCCAACGGTCATTCCGTGCCGCAACGGAATATCATGAAAACCAACAAAACTCGATTTTCCACGGAGCATCGGACCATCCATCGCAATGCCGGTAACTGGATTGACGCGATCGAGCACAAAGAATTTCAAACCGTTCCGCCCGGCGGCCTCCATCGAAAGTCCCATGGTCGAAACGTACGTGTAAAAACGGCAGCCCACGTCCTGAATGTCGAAGACAAGCGCATCCAGGCCGCGCATTTGTTCAGCGGTCGGAGCACGGTTTTTCCCGTAGAGACTGTAGATCGGCAGTCCCGTCCGCTCATCGACACTGTCCGCGACCGCTTCGTCGAGCAAACCGTAAAGCCCGTGCTCCGGCGCGAACAACGCTTTGAGTTCCACCTCGGGCGCGTTCAACAACAAGTCGATGGTAGGATAACGTTGCCGATTCTTTCCGGTGTGATTGGTAATCAATCCAATCTTCATTCCTTTCAGCGGCGCAAATTTTTGCTTTTCCAAAACGTCGATTCCATTGAGAACGCCAGGAACCTCGTTGCTCAATTGACTTCTCGGCGCGGTCTGTTTCTCACTGGTTTTCGCCGGCAACGCCTCCGGAACATAGTTGAAATCAAATTCGGTCACGGCTTCTGCGGCGACCGTTCCCAGAGATTTATAGAGCTCAAGCACATTTCCTTTGCCGTCCGGATGAACTCGATTCGAGAGCATGATCCAAAACGTTTTTGAGAATGGATCGATCCAGAACGCATTGCCGGTGAAGCCGGTATGGCCGAACGAGCCGATCGGAAATTTCTCACCGCGTGGTCGGCTGTAGGCGGAATCAATGTCCCAACCGAGCCCTCGGCGCATCGGGCTTCCCTCCGGCGTTTGCACGCTCGTCATCAGCTTCACGGTTTCAGGCTTGAAAATCCGCACGCCGTTAAGTTCGCCCTTGTTCAAAATCATTCGAGCGTAGCGCGCCAGATCGGCTGCGGTGATAAAAATCCCGGCGTGACCAGCAACGCCTCCCATGAATCGCGCCGTTGGATCATGCACGACGCCCCGCAAAATTTCTCCGTCGGTTCTTTCGGTTGGCGCCACCCGCGAAAACTTCTCCTTTGGCGGAAGGTAGCCGGTGTCCACCATTTTCAACGGCTGATAAATCTCTTTCGCAACAAACTCGTTCAATTTCATCTTGCTGACCCGCTGAACAATCTCGCCAATGAGAAATAGATTGATGTCGCTGTAAACCACTTTTTCGCCTGGTCTATTTTCGAGCTTCTCTTCTGAAGCCATGCGGATCGCAGTATTGTTCCCCTGCCATTTCGTTTTGGTGTCGATGTCCGGGCGCAATCCCGAGGTGTGCGTGAGCATCTGTTTGACGGTGACCGCCTCTTTTCCGCCGCCCTTAAATTCCGGAATATACGTCGCAACCGGAGCGTCAAGTTTGACCTGACCGCGCTCGATCAGAATCATTATCGCCGGGGTTCCCGCGACCACTTTCGTCAGCGACGCTGCATCGAAAATCGTGTCGCGCGTCATCTCTTCAAATTTGGGTTCGATGGCGCGATCCCCGAACGCCTTGTGATAAACGTCGCCGTCGTGTTCCACCCAAATCACGGCGCCCGGAAGTTTTTTCTCTGCGATGGCAGCATTGATCTGCGCATCCATGCGACTGAGAACGGCGCGATCCATCGGATCGGCTTGAGCAAGGGTTGGGGCAAGTGCGGCCAGAACAAAACCAGCCAGTTTCACGCAACGGCAAAGAGAACGACGCATAGAATGTTGGAAAGTTCTACAGCGGATTCGGTGAAAAAGAAGGAAAATTTCCCGCGCAGGGACTCTCGCGCAGATGCGGTTTGCGCCATTTGCGTCTGCTATTGATACCAAGCTTATGGCAATGCAGGGAGGATAATTATCATTGTCTTGTAAAACCGCGAAAAGCAGGTGCCACCCACCAAATTTTTCTGCCGACAGAACGACGGCGGCACGTTAAAACTTTCGCCATGCGATTTATTTTGGCGAACAAATGGATTTTGATCACAGGCGCTTCCAGCGGCTTTGGCGCGGCGGCGGCGCGGGCATTTGCTGCGGAAGGCGCAAAACTTCTGCTCGGCGCGCGCCGGATGGATCGGTTGGAAAAAGTGGCGAACGACGCAAAGAGCGCCGGATCTCCCGAAGTGCACTTTCATAAATTGGATGTGTCCAAGACGGCGAACGTTAATTCTTTCGTCAATTGGGCGCGGAGGAAGATGGGAGGCGGCACCGCGTTGGATGTCTTGATCAATAACGCGGGCGGCGCACTTGGCCTGGACACGGTGGCGCAGGGCAAAGACGAGGATTGGGAAACGATGTTGCAGACCAACGTGCTCGGCGTGTTGCGAGTGACCCGGGCCGCGCTGCCGCTGATGATGAACAATCCGGGCGGCTCCATTTTGAATATCGGTTCCTACGCGGGGCATTGCGCGTATGAAGGCGCAGCCGCTTATTGCGCGGCGAAGGCTGGCGAATTGCAGATCACGCGCACACTGCGACTGGAACTGAACGGAACCGGATTGCGCGTCAGCTCAATTGATCCGGGTCTAGCCGAAACCGAGTTTGCTTTTGTTCGCTTCAAAGGCGACGCGGTTCGCGCGAAAAAAATATACGAAGGGGTCAATCCGATTCAGGCTGAAGATGTCGCGGATATTTTGGTTTGGGTGGCGAGTCGTCCGGCGCATCTGAACATCGATGAAATGCTGATCAAACCTTTGGATCAGGCCTCGATGCATAAAATATTTAGACGGGCCGTAAAATAGGATTCCCGTTTATGCGCCGCCGAAAGGAATCAGGAAAATCTGGCCAAGCGTTTTCAATTGCAGCGTCCACCATTCCTGCACATTTGCGGTGCTGAAAATCCAAATGGTTGCGGCAAGCGCGATGTAGGGACCGTAGGGCAATCGACTCGACCACTCGCTGCGTTTTGCCAGAATTAAGGTAACTCCGACAATCGCGCCGATCACTGCGCTGATCAGCAGGGCGAAAACCACCGCCGGCCATCCGAGGAAAGCACCGATTGCCGCCATGAATTTGACATCGCCAAATCCCATGGCTTCGCGCGGCAGCGTGATCGCATTCGTTGTCGCTTCGAGATAGGGAACCTCTTCGGTGTTGAACTTTGAATCGCCCATCAACAACGTTTTTGGGGTCAATCGCACCGAGGTTTCTGGAAAACAACGATCAATCATTTCCACGCGTTTACCTTCCAGAAGGATGACGTCGGAGTTGCGATAAAACAGTTCTTCGTAGGCAATATCGTGGTCAGGCAACTTCAAACAGGTTTCCGTGAAGACGATTTTTGAATCCGCAGCGAGTTCAATCTTTTGCCGGCCGAAGAGCAGCTTTCCACCACGCAAAACGGCGTAAACGATGCCGCCTCCAACTGCGATACCCGTTAAGCTGCTCAGCAAGGATTGCGAGGCCGTATTCGATGCGTGAAGCTGCGGAACGATGAACGAACAAATAAATCCAGCGACGATGCCGCCGATCGTGATTTCATCGGGAATAATGAAATGTTCAAGATCGATAAAGGTGGCGACGATAAATCCGGCGAGCAAAAGGCAATAAGCCAAAGCCAGCAGCGCAGACTGATCACCGAATTTCAACCAGCATGCGAGGAACGTGAGGCCTGTCAGCAGTTCGACTAAAAAATAGCGAATAGAAATCGGCGCCGAACAATTGGCGCATTTTCCCCGCAAATACAGCCATGTGAACAGGGGGATATTCAGAAACCAAGGGATGGAATAATTGCAGTGGGGACAGTGGGATGGCGGACTGACCACACTCTGGTTGAGCGGCATTCGGTAGATGCAGACGTTCAAAAAGCTGCCAACCACGCAACCGAACGAAAAGAAAACCAGCGACCAAAAATGAAAAGGAACCTGCGCCCAGATTTCAGGATCAAACGTCGCTCTCATTATTTTTGATAAACATTCTTCTCAAGCGCGCCGCGCATAATGGAAATCGGTGCCGGCTTTTCCGACCATAACTCCAACGCTCTTGCGCCTTGATACAGCAACATGCCAATTCCATTGGCCGTTCGGCAACCCGCGTTTTTAGCTGCGTTGAGCAAAGGTGTTTCCGCGGGGCGATAGATCATGTCGTAAACCGCACCTGCGTCCTTCACCGAAAACTCACTCGCATCAAGCGGAGAAGCATCGCTCGGTCTCAGACCAAGCGAGGTTGCATTGAGCAGGAGATCCACTGAATTTTTTGGATAACCAACCGTGACCGTCACACTCGGATGTTCCTCGCGAATCAGGGCGGCAATTTCCTCAGCTTTTGTTTTAGTGCGATTGACGAGAAATAAGTTTTTCACGCCTTCTGCTGCCAACTTCAATGCCGCAACTCGCCCTGCTCCACCGGCACCCAGCAAGAGAATGGAGGCGCCGTTCAATTCAATTTTCAGATCCTCCTGAACCGAACGGGTGATCGCATCGGCATCGGTGTTGAAACCATGGGAACGGATTTCAGTGATCGCGTCAGCAGGAACCCGGGCAAGCGGAACCCATTGGCCGTCGGAGTTTTCTGTTTCAAAACGAATGGTATTCACCGCGCCCCACCGCTTCGCCGACTCGTCAATAATGTCAACCATCCCGACGGCGAGCAGTTTGTGCGGCACTGTAAGGTTTAAACCGAGAAACTTCATGGCCTTGGCCCCTGCGATCGCTGAAGCAAGGTCGTCGGGATGAACTTCAAAGGCGAGGTAGCGCCAGTTCAAGCCAAGTGCGGCGATGCCGGCGTTCTGCATCGCGGGCGACGCGGAATGCTTGATGGGATGACCATACACCGCGCAATAACGCGTCGAGGCATCGATTTCGGTGTTAAACGGATTCGGCACCTGAGGTTTATGACGCACCGAAAATCAAAGTTCAAAGATTAAAACGCAATTTTGCAAAGCTGCCTCATGCACGAAGCGTCGCAACAAGGGATAACGCGGAGATCTCATTTCGCGTTTTTCGGCCGAACCGCCTGTCTTGCGTAAACGTCATAACGCACCTGCAGGTCCTTCACCTTCTCCGGTTTTGTTTCCGCCAAATTCAGTTTTTCGTAGGGATCGTTCTCGAGATCAAACAGCTCAATCTGCACTTTCGCCTGATCTCTTTTCTTCTTCGCGTTGACCTTCGCAACCTTGTCTTCGGTCTTTTCCTCGTCAAAGTCGTTCTTATTGCCATTGACAACCAATTTCCAATCACCGACGCGAATCGCTCCGCCGTCCGGCGTGGCGTTAATCAAAATTTCGAACGGACCATTGCTCGTGATCACGCCAGGTCTGGGTCCACCGTTATCACTGGAAAAAATGAAGAGCGTGTTCTTGCGCCGGCCCGTTTCATCGACAGCAGCCACAATCTGCCCGACCATTTCGTCGAGCGCGGCAACCATCCCCGCGTAAGTTTGACGTGCGCCGAGCAGATTTGCATAGGGCACTTTGTAATTCTCTGGAACTTGCAAAGGCGCATGCACGGCGTTGAATGGCACGTAAAGAAACAGCGGTTTGTTTTTCGGTTGTCCGTGAAGAATTCTTACCGCCTCATTGCCAACGAGGTGAGTGGTGTAGCCCAGGTCATGGTTCGGCTCGCCATCCCGATACCAGTCAAACTTTCCATCCCGGTCGTGTTTGTAATAATCGAGCGCGCCGAAAAGGTGTCCGTAGAATTTGTCGAACCCGCGCGCGTTGGGCCAATAGGATTTATCAAAACTGCCCAGGTGCCATTTGCCACAGATCGCGGTGGTATAACCCACTTCACGCAGGGCTTGCGGCAGCGTGCGCTCTTCGAGGGACAATCCATAATTGGCCCAAGGGCGAATCACGCCGACCTGCAATCCATAACGCATCGGGTAACGTCCGGTCAGGAGCGAGGAACGCGTGGGCGAGCAAACGGGTTGCACGTAGAATTGTTCCAGCTTCGCACCACGGGCAGCGAGTTTGTCGAGGTTGGGCGTCTTGATTTCGCTGCCGCGCCAACTGACGTCGTAGGAGCCAAGGTCATCGGCAAGGATAAAAACAATGTCCGGCTTTTCCGCGGCGGTGCTCAAGGCGCGCACAGCAAAAAGAAAGGTCAGCGAGCAGACCAACTTCGTGAACGTCGAAATACTGCGAAAGTTTCCATGTTTCATAAATTTAAAGTAGTGACCATGTTTGTTCGGAAAATGCGCAAATCTCTCCGTGTCAACGAGCTTCTCAAGGAAGCGATTTTCGCCAGGCTAATGCTTTTTCACTCAATCGTTTCGCCACAATGGGATTTTTTTCTGCAAGGTTTGTCTTTTCCTCACGATCCATTTTCAGGTCGTAAAGCTCCGCTCCACTGGCGTCAGCGTTAACAAGCAGTTTCCATTTACCCTCGCGAATGGCCACGTTCGGACTGCGGTCCCGCACAACCTTCGGGTAATCGAACGAAGTATTGTTGCGCCCGTATTCCCAAAGCATGGCATTTTCCCGCACGATACTTTTTCCGAAAAAAGCTTCGATCAAATCTTCCCCGTCGAACTTTATGCCTTTCGGCAAATCAACGCCAGCCACCCTGCAAAACATCGGAAAAAAATCCACAGCATTCATTACAGTTTTTTCATCCACGCGCCCAGCCGGCGTGCGACCAGGCCAGCGCACAATCAGTGGCATGCAGGTGCCGCCTTCATACAGGCTGATCTTGCTGCCCCGCATTCCCACAGTGCGAGCGTCGTCGAAAGTCGGCAGCGGTCCATTGTCGCTGGTGAAGACGAGAAGCGTATTTTTCTCAAGTCCAAGTTCTCTCAAGCCATCCAGCAAACGCCCCACCTGTCGGTCATATTCTTTGATGACGCATTTCAATTGCGCATGGCTAAAATCAGGCGACCCGCGCTTGTTCGCCGCGCCTTCAGGAATCCATGGGGCATGCACGTCGTCAGGCCAAAGATTCACGTAGCACGGCTGCCCTTTGTGGCGCTGCAAGAAATCCAGCGTCTTGTCGACGAAATATCCGCTGCGATCCCATCGTTTGATTTTGTCTTCCGGCGACCATATCCAATTGGTTGCGGTAATGCTCGAGTCCGGCTCAGGGCTTTCGTAAGTGCCAGCATGCTCATCGAAACCGTAATCGCGAAAGGGCGGAGCATTCGTCACATCGCGTCCGCCCCCCATGTGCCATTTTCCAATGTGCGCGGTTGCATAACCAGCCTCCTTCAATACGCGCGCAATCGATGGCGCTTTCGGATCGAGAAAGTCATTTTGACCGCACGCGCGATTGCCTGCACGGGATTGCAAATAGCTCGTGATGCGCCAGCGCGCGGGATACATCCCAGTCAGAAACCCGGTTCGCGAAGGCGAGCAGACCGGCGACGCCACATAGAATTGCGTGAATCTAGTCCCTTCTTTTGCGAGGCGATCCATGTTGGGTGTCGGCACACTGGTTCCTCCGTAACAAGAGAGATCGCCGCATCCCATATCATCGGTGAGGACAAAAACAATGTTTGGACTGGTTGTGGCGAAGATTGCTTGAGCGAATAAAAATGTCTAAACCAGTGCAAAGACAAAACTCAAACCCATATTGCGGTGATGCCATTGAATTATTGCGCACATATTATCCGGAGAAGATGTCGCGACCGGGAGTATTTCGGCAAGTCGGTAATCCGATTCAAACCTTGCCCAAAAAGAAGCCGAAACAATTTTGTTTCGGCTTCTCTGCTTAACTCAACCGTGCAACAACATCAACCCGGTTACCGATGGTGATTGTTGCCGCGACCATCCCAACCCGACCGCCCATGGTTCCAGTCCGAATGCCCTGAGTAATACGGTGGACGCGAATAGTAGTATCGCTGAGGCACGTAAACCACTGCCGGCGGACCATAAGCCACATGCGGTGCCGGCTCACAGTAGCGTGGCGCAACATACACGGGCGCAGGAAGGCAAACTGGAGCCCGTTCTACAATTATCGGAGCCGGGCGACTGATGATCACGCGTTCAGGATAGGGAAAAGGGAAACCGATCCCAATGTCCAAGTGAACACCTGCTTGCGACGCAACAGCCGTTCCTAGAAGAACCGCTGATAACACTAATAATTTTTTCATACGCAAGATGAGACGGGACCTGCTCAGAAATATTTCAGCCGCAAGCAACTTTCCATAACTTTAAAATTGAATAAAGCCAATCGCGCCTCGGTCTATGGCAGCCCTACCGAACGGTAGTATAACCCGGACGGGTTGGAAAAGAATGGAGAGGCCAGGGAGATCATCGCGGCCCGCAGTCAGGCTATCGAATTCATGACACGAGCCATTTCAATGGCGGTCTGGGCGGCTTCGGTTCCGCGGTTGTGAGTGGGACTGAGGCAGCGTGCATTCGCCTGCTCTTCGTTTTCCAGCAACAGAACTTCGTGGATAATAGGAATTTGAAAATTGATCTGGATCGTTGCCAGGGAATTGCTTACCGCTTCACCGATGTGCTGGGCATGGGTCGTCGCGCCGCGCAGGATCACACCGAGACAGACGATGCCGGAAAGCTTTGCAGACTGTGATTTTGCCAATTTCGCTGCCACGACTGGAATCTCAAATGCGCCGGGAACCCGCACCACTTTCACCGCGGCGTTTGCTGTGGCAAATTCTCGTTTCGCCGCTTTCAACATCGCTTCGACATAGCGCGAGTTGTATTTTGAGGCAACGATCACAAAGTGATTGCCCGCGGCTTTCAGCTTGGATTTTGGATTTAGGCGTAGCATGTGACTTAAATCAGATGACCGAGTTTTTCGCGCTTGGTCTTCAGATATTTGGCGTTGTGGGGATTCGGTTTCACTCGAATGGGAACCTGTTCAACAATTTCCAAACCGTAACCATCCAGGCCAACCACTTTCTTTGGATTATTCGTGAGCAAGCGAATGGTCTTCAGTCCCAGATCAACCATGATTTGCGCACCTAAACCATATTCGCGAAGATCCATTTTAAATCCAAGTTTCAGGTTCGCTTCGACCGTGTCGTAACCATTTTCCTGCAACTTGTAGGCCGCAATTTTTGGCCCGAGGCCAATGCCTCTGCCCTCCTGTCGCATGTAAACAATGACCCCACGACCTTCGTTGGCAATTTGCCTCATGGCCTGATGCAACTGAGGTCCGCAATCGCAACGACGTGATCCAAATACATCGCCGGTGAGACACTCGCTATGAACCCGGACCAAGACCCCTTTTTTACCTGCAACATCTCCACGCACCAACGCGATGTGGTGTTGGCTATCCAGGTTGGATCGATAGAGATACAAATCGAAATCGCCGTAATCCGTCGGCATTTTGATGACTTCAACCCGTTCGACCAATTTCTCACGCGTGCGGCGAAACTTAATTAGCTCTTCAATCGTGCAAATTTTCAAGCGATGCCGCTTGGCGAATTTGCGCAACTCCGGCAGCCGCGCCATCGAGCCATCGTCGCTCATGATCTCGCAAATCACACCCATGCTGCGGAAACCGGCGAGCTTCACGAGATCCACCGCCGCCTCCGTGTGGCCGGCGCGCTGCAGGACTCCGCCCGCTTTGGCCCGCAGCGGAAATACGTGCCCCGGCTGAATTAAATCGTTGGGTAACGCGGTTGGGTCCGCCATGACCTTGATTGTTTCCGCACGGTCACCAGCACTGATGCCGGTGGAAATATTCTTCGCCGCATCGACGCTTACCTGGAAATCGGTTTTAAACGTGTCGCGATTTTGCACGACCATTTGTTCGATCCCGAGTTGCTTCAGGCGCTCGGAAGTGGTCGGCACACAAATTAATCCGCGCCCGAATTTCGCCATGAAGTTAACCGCCTGGGGGGTCACCATCTCTGCCGCCATGATCAAATCGCCTTCATTCTCACGGTCGGCGTCATCGACCACGATCACCATTTTGCCTTTTTGCAGATCGGCGAGAACAGATTCAATTGAATCGAAAAATTTCTTCATTCAGCGGAGGCAATCTAGCGAAGGAAAAACCAAGTGCCAGCAACAAAAAAACCTCGCCCTGGACGGGCGAGGTTGAATTGGAAAAGCTTTTCGCTTAATTCGCTCGTTGCGCTTCGGCGGCTTTTGGGGTCAGCAAGGCCTGTTTGGAATTGGATTGGCTGCAAGCCGTCTTGCTGGCGCAGCAGGCCTTCGCAGCGGCAGTTTTGGAGGGACATTCCATCTTGGCTTTGTCAGGGCAAGCGGCTTTGTCTTTGGCGGCGTTCTCAGCAGCAAACACCGGCAAAGCGGCGATGGCGCTCAATGCGAAACAGACGAGGAGTTTTTTCATAGTTATTAGGTTAAACACTAATTTTGTTTTTTCTTCAAGAACTTGCTTTCGATATCTTTTGACTCGGCAGGGTGATCTTTGTTCAGTTTTTTCTGCATGAAAAGTAACTGAACCCGGCTGGAGCGCCAGCGCTCTGCCGGGCATGCATCTCAAACCGCGCTATTTCTGTTTCAGAATCGCCAAATCAAGTCTGCCGTCACGCGGCTTTCGAATATGCCAACTGGCTTGGATACGCCGGCCTCATAGGCAAATCCCAGATCAACGTTCTTCGTCAGTTTAGAGCGAAAACCCCCGCCCACAGTGACCTGCGTGGTGCCTTGTGCGTCGGTGCTCCCGAAGTTAATCAGGTCGTACATCTCGGTGTTCAACGGAACTGCGCCGAGCAATTTCTCGTCGCCTTCGCTCAAAACCGTGTAGCCGTTGGCGACGACAAACGGGATGAAGTAACGATGCAGAAAGTAATCAGCCTGCAGGCTGTAGTGCAGTTGCGCAGTCTGCTTGCTGAAGTCATTTGGAATTCGTGCGCCGAAGTTTCCGGTGAGGTGAAAATCACCAAATCCTTTTTCAGCAGAGACGAACGGATTCCACTCGCCCTTTCCGCGACCTTGCAGGACGTCCGTGTTGCCGGTGGGAATCTCAAAGGTGAAACCAGGAGTAACGATCAATTGCTTTTCACGATTGTCGACCAATGCGTATTTTAATCCGGCAGCAATGTTCGCCCAACCGCTTTCATGGCTCAACGTGTGGTCCGGCTTCATATCGATGTAACCATCCTTGGTCGCAATCAAGCCGAGGCGTTCGGTCAATGCGTAGCGCAATTGGACGGCGTAAACCTGCAAGTCTCCGCCGAGTGGCGCTTTGCCGCCTTCGAAATGAAACGTCTCCGGCAGCCAATGGTTGATGAAGACCGGACGAACTTCGCTCGTAATGCGAGGATCTTCAAAAAAGATCGGGTTCGCCACGGGAGAAATTGCCTTGTCCTGCCAGCTATCCTGCTGCCCGGAAGCCGCTGTGGCGCAGGTTGTCAACGCAGCGATGCCCGCCGCCGTAAATGTCAGACTTTGTAAGTGTTTGGTAAATGTCATACGCGTCAAATGAAAAATGGATGGCTCGGTTTTGGCTCACCGCACTTTGTCTTTCGCTCAACATTTCTTGAAATTGGGATCGCTCGCCTGGGATTCAAATACTCCCGCGTGCTTGCTAAAAGATTCCTTAGAGGGCAAAATGGATCAGATGAAAGAGATTATTTCTGCTGCCAAGACTCGCGATGAGAAACGCGGGTTTGTGGCACGCTGGGATGATTTCACGTCGCAGTCGGTTTTCTGAGCGGGTTGAAGTGCCTCTCGGTTTCACAACAAAGTCAGCAATAATTATTACTCGTAATCCATGTTAACTCTTTCTGGCCTGAGCAAAGCTTTCGGTGGACGCGTCCTTTTTTCCGATGTCACCCTGCAAATCAATCGTGAGGATCGCATCGGATTGGTCGGTCCAAACGGTGCAGGCAAGACGACCCTGTTTTCCATGATCCTTGGCAACGAAGGTTCGGATGCTGGAAAAGTTATCATCGAACGCGGTATCACGCTCGGCTACTTGCCGCAGGAAAGCGCGCCCATCGGTGACGAAACGATCATCGAACTCGCCACCGCGATCACGCCGGAATACACAAAACTTCGTCGCATCGTCATGGCTTGGGACGCGGAGCATCCCACGGAAGTCGCAGCGCATCCGGAAGAAATTCATGACAACGTCCACGACCGTTTCAACGAGCTTGGCGGCTATCGTCTTGATGCCAAAGCGAAACAAATCCTCGTTGGACTGGGTTTCAAAGAAAAGGATTTTGAACGTCCCGCTCGCGAATTAAGCGGTGGCTGGGTGATGCGTGGACACCTCGCGCGCTTGCTCGTGCAAGAGCCCGACTTGTTGATGCTCGACGAACCGACGAACCATCTTGATCTGGAAACACTCCTTTGGTTTCAGGAATATCTAATTCACTATCCCGGCGCGATTGTTGTCATTTCGCATGATCGCGAGTTCCTCAACAAACTTGTCGGCAGCATCGTGGAAATCCGCCAGAGCAAACTTGTTCGATACCGCGGCACCTACGACGAATTTCTCGTGCAACGCGAAGCCAAGGAGATCCAACATCTCGCCGCCTATAACAATCAGCAGAAAGAAATCGAGCACTTAATGGATTTCGTGAATCGATTTCGCGCGAAAGCTTCCAAAGCCGCTCAAGCGCAAAGCAAGTTGAAACAGGTCGAGCGCATGGAAAAACTCGAGCCGCCGACCAGCGCCGACAAACAAGTCAGCTTCTCATTTCCACAGCCGCAGCGCAGCGGGCAGCGCGCAATTCGCCTGAAAGATATTCATCAGGCTTACGGCGAAAATGTGGTCTATCGCGGAATGGATTTCGAAGCGGAACGCGGTCAGCGCATCGTGTTGGTCGGACCGAATGGCGCGGGCAAATCGACTTTGATCAAGATTCTCGCCGGCGTGGTTGTTCCTCAAAGCGGCACCGTCGAGCTCGGTCACAACGTGACGCCCGGTTATTTTTCGCAGTATCGCGGTGACATGCTCGATGCCGGGCGCACCGTTTTGGAAGAAGCGATGGATACGGAGCAACGCACGACAGAGCAAAACATTCGCACGCTCCTCGGCTGCTTTTTGTTCAGCGGCGATTCCGTTTTCAAAAAAGTGAGCGTCCTGAGCGGGGGAGAAAAAAGCCGTCTCGCACTCGTCAAACTATTGCTCAATCCGCCCAATTTGTTGCTCATGGACGAACCGACCACGCACTTGGATATGTCCAGCATCGACGCGCTGGTCTATGCCTTGAAGCAATTCGAGGGAACGCTGATTTTCATTAGTCACGACGTTTATTTCATCCGTGCGTTGGCGAATAACGTTTTGCACGTCAACGCTGGGAAACTCACGCCCTACGCGGGCGACTACCAATATTACCTCGATAAATCCAAAGCCACTTCAGCGCGTGAAGCGTTGACGGCGGGCGCAAAAGAAGAAGTCAAAGCCCAGAATAAAGCGCGTCCGGGCGAAAGTCGTAAGGATCAAAAACGTCGCGAAGCCATGGAGCGGCAAGCCCGTTCCAGCGGAAGTCGAGACCAGCACCAGGTCGTGCGACAGCTTGAAAAACAGATTCAGGAATTGGAGAAGAGCCAGACCCAACTCACCGCTGAACTGGAAAAATCGGAAACCTATGAGCAACCCGGTCGTGCGAATCAGGTGAATCGCGAATTGGTCACCGTGCAGAATGACCTCGCGGATCGAACCCGGCAATGGGAGGAAGCATCAACGAAGCTGGAAAGTGTGGATGCCTGACCCGTTCGTTCAGAAGTTCGTTTTGTAGGCAAACTCTCCCAGGCCCAGATGAAGAAAGATCAGCAGGGAAAATAGTGCGCAGATCCGCGCGCTCCAGCGCCCGCAGCAAAGTCCGGAGATTGCAAACCAGAATCCGATCGCGCCGAAAATCATGGGAAGCATGTAGCCCAGGCAATTGAGAAAGGTCACGGTCAGCAGGGGCACCATGGTAAACGGCAAAGAATAATATCCCACGAAATCTTTGAAGTTCTTCTTCGTTTGCATGAGGAAGTTTCAGCAAAAACAGGGCCAATGGCAATGAAGCGGGATTCGTAAACAAATCGGAATAACCCGTCTAAAATCGCGACACTCTTGCAACAAATTGAGCCAATGAAATTGAGAAATGTTCTTTGGCAATGTGCGCGAATCCTGCCATAACCTTCCGACAGATTTTTCTAACCGTTATGAATATGAATTTCCTCTGGCTTAGTGTTGCAACCTTGGTTCTTGTTCAAAGCTCAACTGGGGCTTCCTCTGCCGATTCGAGAAATTCCTGGCCGCAATGGCGCGGGCCGCTCGCCACGGGTGTCGCGCCGGATGCCGATCCACCGTCGCAATGGAGCGAAACTAAGAATGTAAAATGGAAAATCAAAACGCCAGGATTCGGCACTTCCACGCCGATTATTTCAGGTAACCGCATTTTCATTTTGACGGCCATTCCTCTCACGGCCAAGACCGACAAAAATAAACCCGAGACCTCCACTGCTCCTCCCGCTCAAAAACCCGGCGCACCCGAAGGTCGCCCGCGTCGCGGCGGCGGTCCCGGCGGGCCTCCTCGATCCGAAACGCCCAGCGATAAATATCAGTTCGTCGTTCTTTGCCTCGACCGCAGCACTGGGAAAACGCTCTGGCAAAAAATCGCGCGCGAAGAAGTTCCGCACGAAGGCCACCATCGCGATCATGGTTTTGCCTCGGCGTCGCCGGTCACGGACGGCGAACTTCTCATCGCGCATTTCGGTTCGCGCGGCCTGCATTGCTACGACTTCAATGGGAATCTGAAGTGGCAAAAAGATTTTGGCCACATGCAGACGAAAAATAGTTTTGGCGAAGGCGCATCGCCCGCGCTTTACGGCAACACGGTTGTGATTAACTGGGACCACGAAGGCGAAGATTTTATTGTGGCGCTCGACAAACGCAGCGGCAAAGAACTCTGGCGCACGCCGCGCGACGAAGGCACCGGCTGGTCAACTCCGCTGATTGTGGATTACGCGGGCAAACCGCAAGTCGTCGTCAACGCGACTGGAAAAGTGCGCAGCTACGATCTCGCGAACGGAAAGGAAATCTGGTCGTGCGCCGGCCAGACCGTGAATGCGATTCCCACACCCGTCGCCGACAAAGAAACGGTTTATGTGATGAGCGGTTTTCGCGGCAGTGCGTTGCAAGCCATCCAGCTCGGTCGCACGGGAGACCTCACCGGCACCGACGCGATTCGTTGGAGCCACAACAAAAGCACTCCCTACGTTCCATCGCCGTTACTCGCGGATGACTTGATTTATTTCGTGGCGAACAACGACGCGAAACTTTCGTGTTTCGAAACGAAAACGGGAAAGGCACTTTACGAAGCAGAACGGCTGGAAGGACTTTTCGGTATTTATGCCTCACCTGTAGCGGCCAAAGATCGCATCTATGTTCTTGGTCGGGAAGGCACCTGTCTCGTGTTGAAGAAAGGATCGAAGTTGGAAATTTTGGCAACGAACAAGATTGATGACAAAACCGATGCCACGCTCGCCCTCGTCGGCAATGAACTATTTCTGCGCGGGCATCAGAGCCTTTATTGCATTGAAGGGAAGTAATCACTGTCACGACATGATTTCGTTTGCATCACCTTGTCACAATCGACGCTACGATTTGTGACTTTCTCACGCTCAAAGTTTGCCATTCTCATTGGCGTTATAATTTTGCTGATTTTGATGACGGCAATCTATGTCCGACGTCGCGGGCATCAAAATGAGCTGGCAAGCTACAAAGCGGAATTAAGGAGCAAAGGCGAACTTTTGACCCTCGGCGATTTGCCTCCGCCGGTCTGCACGAATGGAAATCCGAACCTTGCGAAGCTGACAAACGCGGTTGCTAAACTTCATTCCCGCAAAACGGACGTGGACTTCGCAATGATGAAAAGCACTAGGCCCGGATTCGCGCGTATTGCATGGCTACAAGATGAACTGGTTGATCATAGTGGGAGCACGAATGACTGGGAAGATTTGGCGCAAAGCTTGATTGAGAATACCGCAGAGTTAAGATCAATTCGTCAGTCGTTGGAAAAACCTGAACCTGACACCGGCTGGTGTCGGACTAATATTTTCGATTTGCCCAGGGCTCTTGTAGCTCGCCGAAGCACTGCGCGATGTCTAGCAGCGGCCACGCTCAGCGCACTTCATGAAAAGCAATTTCTCTCTGCTTTGGAAAACCTACATCTAATTTTTCAGTTAGCGCGGGTCCAAAAAGACGATTTTGATTTCATCAACCAGATGATCTGTGTTGCAGTTGTGAACTCGGCGATTTCTGTGACTTGGGAAGCTTTGCAACATGCTGATTGGAGCGACGACCAGATGATGCGATTGCAGAATGATTTGAGTTCCATAAATTTGGTTGAGGCGTTCGAAAAGGGATTGGTGGGTGACCGGATTTTGGGAAACGAAGCATTTCAGTCAATGAACCGCCTAAACCAGACAAATTTTTTTGTCGATCTCCCTCGTCCAATCCTGGTTACTGGATTAAACGGCATCTTCAAAGATGATGAATTGTACTACTTAAAGGCGACGCAACAGCGTATTGAATGTTTTAGGCTTGTTCTGAAGGGGACGCCGTGGCCAAAAGTCAAACAAACGCTTGAAGAGGGGGCAATCCACCACAGAGAACTATCGAGTTCGTACCGGAGATATCTGCATCTGCTGTCCATGGTAATGATTCCTCAGACTCAACTAGCTGCGCAGAAAGCTGTTCAGGTAGAAACGCAGCGACAAATGGCATTAGCCGCAGTGGCATTAAAACGTTATCAATTGCGCCACAGCAAACTTCCTTTCGATCTTGCATCATTAGTGCCAGAATTTCTTTCCGAGTTGCCCCGAGATTGGATAGATCAAAAGCCGATTAAATATCGACCGACTGCGACCAGTTTCGTGCTCTACTCGGTTGGCGAAGACGGTCTTGACGATGGTGGCAACCCAAATCCGCCAGCGCCTCTGGGCAAAAAGGAATATGAATTGTGGGACGGTAAGGATGCGGTTTGGCCTGCCGCGGAATTGAAAACACCGTAGATTTGAAACTGCTCGGGTAGAACGACTACTTCCGCGCCCAGCGCAACTTCGCCGGGCTGGAACGCGGATTAGCCCGTCGTTCTTCCGAAGACGGGCGGAGAATTTCCGGCGCGATTTCGGAATACAAACCCGACTGCAACCCCATTTGAAAACTTTTCTTCACGCGCCGGTCTTCCCCGGAATGAAACGTCAGGATTGCGACACGCCCGTTGGGATTCAAGCAGGCCGGCAGATTGCGGAGGAAAGATTCGAGCGCGGAAAATTCATCGTTCACCGCGATGCGCAACGCTTGAAAAACCCGGCGCACGGTGAGGTCAGCCTCGTCCTTGTGCAGGCGCGGCAAGGCGGAGCGGATCGCTTTCGTCAACGCGCTGGTGGTGGTGAATATTTTTCCCGCGAGCAGCGGCGCAAGCGTTGAGGCGCGTGGCTCATCGGCATTCTCGACCAGCAAAGCGGACAAGGCATCCGCGCTGATTCGCTCGAGAAATGCGGAGGCAGGCTGGCCGCGCTGCGGATTCATTCGCATATCCAGCGGACCATGCTGCTTGACGGAAAATCCGCGCGACGGATCGTCGATTTGCATCGAGGAGAGACCGAGGTCGGCGAGAATGATGTCCGCTCCGGAAATTCCCATTGCGCCCAGCGCCTGGGCAAGTCCGGCAAAATTGCTGCGTTGCACGGAAAAAACTTCTTCACCAAAACCGAGCGCACGAAGACGCGCTTCGGTGCGCGGTAATTCAATTGGGTCCGCATCGAAACCGATGAGGCGTCCGCCGGGCTGAATGCGCGCCAAAATTTCCTGGGCATGCCCGCCAAAACCCAGGGTGCAATCGACAGCGATTTCGCCCGGTCTGGGCGCGAGCACTTCGAGAATTTCCGCGACCATGATGGGCCGATGCATTCCGGCTGGCGTTTTTCCCGAAGCCAAAACTTTCGCGACGGTTTCCGCGTAGCGCTCCGGATTGTGCTCCTTGTATTTTTCCTCAAAACGACGCGGATTTTTTCCCGAGTAACGCGGGCGGCGGCGATGCGGCACGGGCAAATCTGACGATGGCTGGACTGGATTCTGTTCGTTCACGTGGCGCCTAGTTTGATTTAAACGATGCGCTTTTCAATCGAGAACCGATACACTGCGCTGGTGAAATTCGGTTTGATTCTATTCGTCGCACTGATGCTCGGCTCGCCCGCATTTGCGCAGGATCAATTGATTGTTCCCGCAGAGGTGGTCGAATCGGCTGACCAATTCCTGCGCGAGAACGTGGATAGCTCGGTTCTCGACGCGCTTGGCATCGATGAGGAACGCGCTCGAAAATTTCTCGCGGAACTGGAGCGTCAGTTTCAAGGTGCCTACGTTTACGACCTTGGCGCGCTCCGGGAGACGGCAAAGCAAATCCTTCCCCTGCTCCAACAATACGAAGAAACCCAGCCCTACGCCGTGTGGCTGAAATCGCGCCTCGATTATTTCGAGGTCGCAGAAAAGTTGCGCAACGACGCGAGCCGCATTTCCACCAATGCCGCACGCCTTGCGCAACCGACGCCGAAGGTCGAACGCAAAGCGTGGATTGACGTCATCGAACAACGCCCGATGCCGTCGCTGGCGTTTCAGCAAGTCGCGCAGCTAAAGAAAATCTTCATCGCAGAACGGGTGCCGCCTGAGTTGGTTTGGATTGCCGAAGTGGAGTCGTCATTCGATGCGAAGGCCCGGAGTCCCGCGGGTGCGGCGGGGCTATTTCAACTTATGCCGGTCACTGCGCGGAGCTTGGATCTGTCCGTTGGACTCTTGCGGGACGAACGGTTGCACCCGGAAAAAAACGCGCGCGCTGCCGCACATTATTTGCGTCAGCTCCACAATCGTTTCCGAGACTGGCGCCTGACTCTGGCCGCCTACAATGCGGGCGAAGGCCGTGTCGCCGAACTCCTCCGGAAACAGAAGGCGCGCACCTTCGATGAAATCGCCCACCGTCTTCCGGCGGAAACGCAAATGTACGTCCCAAAAGTTGAAGCCACGATTCGCAAACGCGAAGGCCGCTCGCTGGCTGATTTAAAAATGCCGAAAGCGTGAAGTGGGTGAATTAGGCGATTTCAGTTGAGCGGATTTTTTCCACTTTTAAACCGCGAATCAGATTCCGCGCGATCCTTTGGCATCACCCTTTTGAATCTCATCAAAAAGCCACGCGCGAGCATAGACCCACCAGCGTTTGGCCGTGGCTTCCGAGATGCCAAGAACTTCGGCCGCTTCTTCAATCTTCAGGCCTACAAAATAACGGAGCTTAACGAGGTCCGCCTGCTGCGGTTCGAGCGCGGCAAAGCGATCGAGCGCATCATTAAGCGCAAGCAATTGGTCGTCGGGCGCGGGGCTGGCGATCTCGATTCCATCCAAATCCAGATGTTCCGCCCCGGAACCGCGCCGTTGCCGGCCTTTGCGCCGGGCGCGGTCGATGAGAATCCGCCGCATCGCCTCGGCAGCAGCGCCAAAAAAGTGCGCGCGGTTCTGCCAGGATTGCGCGGGAGAGTCCACCAGTTTTAGCCAGGCCTCGTGGACAAGCGCGGTCGGCTGAAGGGTGTGGCCGGCAGGCTCATTGGACATTTTGCACGCGGCCAGGCGACGCAGCTCATGGTAAACAATCGGCAGCAATTCGTCAGTGGCCTTGGCGTCGCCCTGCTCGATCGCGGTGAGGATGTGTGTGACGTCGCTCATTTGGCGCTTCGTCCACGATGGCGGTTGATGCGGCGGCATGATGCAAGCCTAAGGAGGATCGTCATGGCGCAATGGGAATTGTGATTTGGAGCGGAATTTCGCCGCGCAGCATCCTGGAAGCTTCGCTGGCGAGGCGGAGATACCAGTCACTCGGCAAGTTGTTGCCATCAATGTCCAACGGCACCCACGAGCCTTGGGCGGGTAGTTCGTTCGCAGTAGGAGCGAGCTTATACATCGCCGTGCCTTCGTCCACTTCGTCGAACATGGCCCCGTAAATCATCGTGGAGCCGGAGAGTTTCGCGTTGTAAGCCTGCCGCCAGTAGAACGTCCCACCATTGCGGGGAATCTGGTTCAGCGGGCCGCTATTCAAATTGAACCAGGAGAAGCCCGGAAAAATAACGGGCATATATTCGCGTCCATTTGCGGCGACTTCCGCTAGGTCGGGCACGATAAGATTTTGGCGGAAGTTGTCCGCGCCGGCGACGTCACCATATCTTCCGACGGACCAGGGGCTGATGATGTCAAACGACCGGAACACGGCTGCCCAGGCCGGGTCCGATTGCGCATCGTTGTTGAGCGTGCGCCAGTAAGTCGGCAAGCCGCCCATAACCGCCAGACCGGCGCCTTTGAAGAAATTGATTACTTCCTGCGCTTGCTGCGGCGTGTCCTGCCGGCCCGAAAATCCAAAACCCCACACCGCGACGACTGGCTTCCCGTTGTGGCGCAGGTAACGGGAGCTGTTGGTGATTTGGAGCGTGTTCACCAGGTAAAGCCAATCATTGATCAACGCGCTGACCAATGTGTTGGTCGGATGTCCGGAAATATCATACATCAAGGCGAAGACCCGGCGATAGGCGTCAGCTCCCGCGCGGACGTTGCCCGCCACCTTGTTCATCCGCGCGAAGGTGCTGGCGTCGGAAACCCCGCTGCTAAAGCGTTGCAGGAAGACGCCATCAAGATGATTGTCTCGCATCCATTTGAAATGTCGAAGCACAGTTTTGGCGTTGTAAGCTGAATAAAGTTTGGCCGGAGCGCCGTTGGGATACATCATGCTGGTGGAGAAAAGCTCGTCGGGGTCGAGTTCGGAAACATCCGGCCAGAAATCCACCGTCGCATCGGCAGCGGTCGGATTCTGACTGCGAAACCAGTGAATCCAGCCACTGCTGGCCGAACCATCACCCGGGCAGCCGAACCATCCCTGGTATCCCATCAGCAGCTTGCCAGTCATCGTGCTCGCATCCACCTCAGGTGCCAGCCGGAAGAATTGCGGTGTGGCGGCAATCGGCAGCGTGAGAACGTTGGAGGAATCGATTGCCTGGATTGCGTTGGTAACATTTGTCCAGGCGACCGATAAACCGAGGTTGGATGTCCTTTGCACGATCATGCCATCGCCACTCGATGGCCACGACAGAACCGCTTGGCCGCTCACCAGTGTGATATTTAGCGCTGGGGCCTGAGGCGGCGCGCTCACACTTACCGAAACGGGCGCGGAGACGGTGGTCGCACCCGTATTGTCGGCGGCAACCGCGGTCAGGACATAGGAGCCGGAGACCGGGTTGCTCCAAAACGCGGTCCAGGGGCTGGCAAAACTCTCTCCCACTTTGCTGGTGCCAGCAAAGAATTGAACGTTGGTAATTGTGCCATCCAGATCGGTGGCGTCGGCAGTAATGGGGAGGGCGGCTCCCGAGGCATAAGCGAACGAGCTATTCGCTGGACTGGTAATTCTCACGAGTGGACGCAACGTCGCGGTTGAAGCACTGGATTGCGGCGCGGCAAAGTTCACGCTTTTAGTAATCGCGAGATTATCCCATTGCGCCGTAACGGGGTAATACCCCGGCGCGGTACCGGTCCCGGCAAAGCCATCGTAGAAAATGCGGACGGTGACATTGGTGCCAGTGGAAGAAGTGTTGAAACTCCGATAAACGAAATAGCCTTTGGCGGCTTCGGAATCGCTGAAGCTGAGAACGATCTGCGGTTCGGACGGGGCATCGTTCAGATCCATGACCGTGCCCGCGTGATTGATTGCATCGCCCATGTTCCACAGGTAGGCGCTGAACACATACGCCGTCGCTGGATCGAGGCTGACGGTCTGGCTGAAGCCGGTGGCCGGAGCACTGCTGTTCACCTGCGCGCGGGCAACCACACCGCTGTTCATCTCCACCATGTTGGATCCCGAATTGGCATACATGTCCACCGAGCTGCTCCAGCCGGACGGGAAGGGATAATTGGTTCCCACCAGAGGTCCTTGAAACTGGAAGTCGCCATTGTTGATCAGTTGCACGCGTTCCGTCCCGGGCTTGATGGTGGACAGCTTGAGTTTCGTCTGCGCGACCGCCGGTACGGCGAGCATTAACAGGAGGCATGCGAGCATCGCTCGACACGCCAGCAGTGAACTGGTCGGGAATCGTTTTATCCAGGTATCTATTTGCATTTTGACGCCTTAGTGTTGAATTCCAACTAAATCGTTACGGTCAGTTTTTTTGGGCAGCGGCTTTCTCCCCGGCTTCGGCCGGATCGAACTCCGCCAGCTTCTTTCGCCATTCCGTGGTTTTCCCTGATTGGTCCGTGGCCTCGTAGAGTTGCACCAGGCGTTGAATGCTTTCCTGCAGACGAATTTTGCCCTTGGCGACGATTTTTTCCTCGCGCCGCTTCATGCCTTCATAACCAGCGAGCAGCAATGGCCCGGCTTCGACGAATTTCTTCTGCCCAAGCAGGCTGCCACCGAGCATGCTCCGGGCGTTGCACGTCCGCCAGTCGTCGGGAAGGATCTGTTCGCGGAGGGTCAGGCACTCGCGGGCGGGCGGCTCGGCATCGGCGTACTTTTGCTGGACCAGCAGGGTCCGCGTTAGTTCTGCGAGCACAGCGGTGAGTTGATGAAGGGAATTGGTGACGAACGGATGGTCGTCGCCCGACAGCTTCCTTTCCATGGCCAGCTCTTCGCGCCACACAGCTCCGGACTCGGCGAGCTTTCCGCCTTGGTAGAGGACATTTGCCAGTGCGCCCAGCGCGACTTCAACCTCGCGATGAACATCGCCAAAAAGCTTTTTCCGCCTCGCTAATTCCTCGCGCCAAAGGGTTTCCGCCTCCGCCAGCCTGCCTTGCGCGCGGAGGAGGTCAGCCAGCAGGTTGAAAGACGCGACTACGTCGGGATGCTCATTCCCGAAAACCTTTCGACGGATTGCCAACGCCTCGCGGATACTGCTTTCTGCTTCGCTCAGCTTCCCTTGATCACGGAGAAAGATGGTCAGGTCCGCGAGCGTCCAAGCCACATCGCGATGTTCATTGCCCGATAGTTTCCGCCAAATCGCCACTTCCTCGCGCGACAGCGCCTCGGCTTCTGCGTGCTGGCCTTGCAGATTGAGGTTCCATGCCAGTAGATGCAGTGACTGGGCCACATCGGCATGTTCGTCGCCCAGAAGTTTCTTGCGGATCGCCAAGGCTTCACGCGCCTCGGTAACCGCCTCCGGCAGTTTGCCTTGCTCCCGGAGCAGAAAGGATTGACCGCAGAGAGCTGCGGCCACATCGAGATGGTCGCTGCCTACCAATTTTATTCGTGCCGCATTCACCTTTTCAGAAAGAGCAATCGCCTGGAGATAGTCAACGGCGCCGGCACGGCCCACCTGTTCTAGCATGGCTACCAGAGCGCGGGTGGTGTGATGCACCTGATGGTAATAAAATAGTTTCTGAGGCATCTCGGCGGCCAGCGCCGCATACAGCTCAATAGCCGCCCGGTAGTGGCGCTCGGCCTCCTCCGCTCGTCCGAGTTCGTTGACCACGCCAGCAAGAAACCGGTGGCTGAACGCCTGTTCCTGCCGAAAGTAAGGCTCGGCCGGAAAATCGTGGGTCGCCTTCTCAAAAACCTGCAGAGCTTCCAGAAACACTCGCTCGGCCTCTACGGCCCGTTGGGTCCTATTCAGCACCTGGCCAAGCTCCCACTGGCTGTGTCCAAGATGTATGGGGTATTCGGCCACCTGCGTACTATCCTGCACCAGTTGTTTGAACAATACTATGACCTCGCGAAACAGGGGCTCAGCCTCACGCAGTTTTCCTTGATCCCGAAGGGAGCCCGCCAAGTCGTTCAGCAATGTCGTCACCACCGGATACCCATTGCCCGGCAGTTTTCTGCACCTGGCCAGTTCCTCGCGGATGACAGACTCAACCTGGCGGGAAACTTTCTCGACCTCTGGTTGCCGACCAGTCCTGGCCAGCAGTTCAACCAACTTCTTCTGGTAGGCGGAAACCGTGGGAAAGTCCGCCGCCAATGATTCGTAAAGGCCGATGGCCAAGCCATAAGATTCCCTAGCCTTTTCCATTTCTCCCTGATGCTGCGAGGCATTGCCCTGCTTGAAATAGGCGGTTGCCATCGCGGACCTGTCCCAGGGGTCCGGCAGTCCCAGGAGGGCCGCCGCCTCCGCCTGATGTTCGCGCAGCGCAATCTCCTGCACTTCGTCCATCCAACCGATGGATTTGCAGAACCAAAAACGGGCCTCCTCCTGCTTGCCCAGGTGCAAATCGGCCATGGCCATGAAAAACCACTGCCATGCACTGCCGCCTCGTTGATTGCATTTTTCAAAGGTCGCCAGCGACGCCTGCCATTCCCCGGCTTTAAAGTGCGCATACCCCAAATCGTGCCACCGGTGTGTGTTTTGCGGCTCTGCCTCGACCGCTTCCTTGGCCCGCTCGATCGCCGGGTCCGGATGCAGTCGCCACAGCTCTTGGGCCTCCCGAAACAAAGGGTCGGCCTCGGAATGTTTTCCTTGAGCGCGGAGGGAGAGAGCCAAGTTGTGAAGGGTTCTGGCCAAATCTGGATGCTCGTTGCCCGGCAGCTTTCGGCGCACCGCCAGTTCCTCGCGATACAGAGTTTCGACCTCGGCTTGCTTGCCTTGACTCTTGAGCACGGCGGCCAGGTTGTTCAGCGACTCAGCTACTTCCGGATGGTCTGGACTGAACAGCTTTCTCCGCCTGGCTAGAGCTGCGCGGTGCAGGGTTTCCGACTCGGCCAACTTGCCGACAACTTGGAGCAGTTTGGCCAGTTCATCAAGCGACTCAGCTACAGTTGGATGCTCCTCACCCAACACTTTTCTCTGCATCGCCAGCGCCTCGCGATGCAGGGTTTCGGCCTCAGCCAACCTGCCTTGCCGGTGCATCACCATTCCGAGGAGGTAGATCGAATCTGCGACGTCTCGATGCTCGTTGCCGAACTGGCTCCGGCGGATCGCCAGTGCTTCGCGACCCAACATTTCCGCCTCGGTAAACCTATTCTGACGCAAAATCACCCAGCCCAAAACGTTGATGGATGCGGCCGTGCTCGCATGCTCGTTGCCCAAGGTTTTCCGCTTCAGCGCCACTGCTTCGCGCAAGAATTTCTCGGCCTCAATCTGGTCGTCAAGGCGCGATCGGGCATCGCCGATCTGATGCAAGGCGTCAGCCACTGCCGGGTGTTCCTCACCCAAGCGCGAGCGGCTGACACGCAGGGTTTCACGAGCCATTTCCTCCCGCTGCTTGAACAGCCACAACTCCTCGTAAGTCAGCGTCAGGATGGCGCGTAACTCCACTTCCACCTCGGGCTGGTCTTTAAGGTCTTTTCCAATGCGCTCGACGGTCTTATCCAAAATCTCGCGCAACAGGGTCGTGTCCCGACCCAACGCGACTGACGGCCCGACGCCTTTGAGCATGTCCTTCATGAATTGGGCGACCTGCTGGCTTTTGGCTGCCTCCGCCTTCGCCTTCGTCTCATTGCCTTGGGCTTGTTGGCGCAGTTCGCGTTGCAGGTTCTCGGCTCGCGTCGCCCGCATCGCCTGCCAGGTGCTCCCCACCATTCCGAGCACCAGCGCGGTCGCCACGGCGCTCGCGGCGGCGAAAGCGAGTTTGTTCCGCCGCACCAGCTTCTGAAAGCGATAGCCCGCGCTCGGCGGACGAGCCACCACCGGTTCGTTGTCCAAGTGCCTTTGGATGTCCGCCGCCAGGCCGTTGGCGGTTTCGTAGCGGCGGGTGCGGTCCTTTTCCAGCGCCTTCATTACGATCCAGTCCAGATCGCCGCGCAGCAGCGTCCCAAGCCTCGCGGGTTCCGCCTGACGATGCCGGGCCACCGTGGTAAGGTCGGCGGCCAGCAGCGTGCTCAGTCGTGTGGAGGGTCGGGCCGGCTCCTGCTCGAGGATGATGTGACGCATCGCATCCAATCCGAAGGCCATCAGTTCCTTGGCGTCGAACGGCGTCCGGCCGGTGAGCAACTCGTAGAGCAGCACGCCGAGCGCGTAAATGTCGGTGCGGGTGTCAATGTCCAGGCTCGTCATCATCGCCTGCTCCGGACTCATGTAAGCGGGCGTGCCCATGAACTGCTCAAAGGCAGTGAATACGGTCTTGTCGGTCAGGCGCTGCCCGGTGGTGGCCTTGGCAATGCCGAAATCAATCACCTTGGGACATCCGGGCGAACCAGGGTCGCTGACCGTAACCAGAATGTTCGAAGGCTTGATGTCCCGGTGGATGATCCCCTTCTGGTGCGCGTGCTGGATCGCCTGGCAGACTTGCGTGAAGAGCTTCAGTCGCTCTTCGGTGGAAAGATTATTCTGGTCGCAGTAATCGGTGATTTTGATCCCGCGCACCAGTTCCATGACGAAGTAGGGCCGGCCCGTCTCCGTCGCGCCAGCGTCGAACACCTTGGCAATGTTCGGATGATCCATCAGCGCCAGCGCCTGTCGCTCCGCTTCGAAGCGCGCCATCACCGACTTCGTATCCATCCCCATCTTGATAACCTTGAGCGCAACGCGGCGGCGGACCGGCTCCTCCTGCTCGGCCATGTAAACGACGCCGCAGCCGCCTTCTCCGATTTGCTGGAGCAATTTATACCGCCCGATCCGGTCACCCGGCTTCTCGTTGAATCCAGTCAGAACCATAGTTGATGCGTCGCTGATCGACAGATCTGTCGGTGGATGTTCGAGAAAATCTCCGGCGTTCTCAGCGGAGCGGAGCAAGGCCTCGACGCGACGGCGCAACGGCGTGTCCTTCCCGCAAGCTCCATCGAGATACGCCGCGCGGGCCTCCGGCGCCGGACGCAGGAGCGCCTCGGCAAACACGGATTGTTCAGGCGATGCAGGTTTCATGGAATTAAGTTCATCGCCCATACATGCGCCATTTAGCGGGAAAAAGGCTCACGACACACGAAAAGAAAGAAAAAGAAAAATAGCGTGAGCCCTTTGGCCGGAATTTGGCGCATTAAGGGGTGGGACACGATGAGCGTGCTCCGGCTTGTGCGAGGGCCACCCGGGCGGAACACAGCAAAATCATTACGAAAACCTTATGAAAACAAACTGCATATCGGGCTCCTTGCGGAACCACATTCAAACTCCGAACCGCGCCGCGGTCATTGCGGATACCGGTCCGTTTCCAAACACATCAACCCAAAACCAGAACCAGAACCAACGTATGAAAACAAACTCACTCCAACTGATCCGCAGTGTCGGCGCGGCCGCACTCCTCGGCCTCATCGCCTCATCCGGCAACGCCCAAACCGCGCCGGACACCGCCGGGCAGCCTGTGAAAGCCCACCTGACGATCCTGCCGGGCGGCGACCCCGGCACGCCCCGCGGTCTAAAGCTACCCTATGCCATTAACGACCAGGGAACGGTCGTCGGATACTCTCAGCAAGACGACTTCGTGTACATTGGTGCCCCGGCTGAGCTAACAGCGTTCACGGGGGCTGCGCTCTGGAGCGGCAAAGGCTTTGATTTTAGCATCCTCCCCGAACCGCCGGAGTCGCCGGCGAGGAGATTCCTGTTCGGTTCGGCCAGCGGGATCAACAACAAGGGTGTCGTCGTCGGCCGCGTAACAGATGATAGCAACTTTGGTATGGGCTCTACTTCTTCGCGCGCCGTTCGCTGGGACAACGGTGTGCTCACAGACCTCGGAGTGGTCCCCGGTTACGGCCACTCCAGCGCTCGTGCGATCAACAACGCCGGGGAAATCGCGGGCTCAATTGGAGAGTGGCTCATGACACAGGCGGTGCGCTGGACGCCCTCCGGGCAACTTCAGCAGCTCGACCTGCTCCCCACCCATAACGCCAGCTATGCCTCTGGCATCAACGCCGCCGGACGGATCGTGGGCTACAGCGGGTTCGAAGACGGCGACTTCACCACGGAACGTCGCCCAGTCTATTGGGACGGCACGAGCGTGACCGAACTGGCCACATCCGCCGGCTTCAACCAGGGCCAGGCCAACGCCATCAACGCCGCCGGAACCATCGTCGGCCACTCGGCCGCCTTCGACCTGGACATCTACGACTACACCGCGGTCCGAGCCACGATCTGGACTGAAGGCGTGCCCTCGCTCCTCCCCCTCCTGCCCGGCTTCTCCGCGAGCTCCGCGTCCAGCATCAATGCCAGGGGCATGGCGATTGGCGCCTGTTACCCCGAACCCTATGAAGCCATCTATGGCTTTGGCGGAGTCCCCGTCCTCTGGGACAACGGCGAGGTGATCGACCTCCGTCCGCTGCTCGAGCCGTTCTTCCCGGAGGGCTCGCAGTTTTCCGTGAAAGACATCAACTCCGCCGGACAGATTATAGGGGCTGCCTACGGCCAGGGCTTTGTGCTCACCGTCCCTGCGGCCGCCCATCGCCACTGATCGTGGAATGTTTTGAACCCAGGCGGGCAAACACGCCGGCGTCCGAAGCTTAGCTCTATGAAAACCAACTACTTCTCCTTACTTCTGGCGAATGCCATCTGGGCCATTGCGGTCTTCGGACTCATCCCGGTGGCAACCGCACAAACCTTCACGAACCTGCATGACTTCAGCAGCGCGCCCGGCGATGGAGGGATACCCAATGGCGGAATCATCTTGTCGGGCAGCAAGCTGTATGGAACGACCGCTGGTGGCAGCTCGGGTTACGGCACCGTGTTTACCATCAACCGGGATGGCACGGGTTTCACCCTCCTGCATGACTTTACGTCAACCGGAGGGGTGATTCCGCGGGCCGGAGTGATCTTGTCCGGCAACGCTCTTTACGGAACAACCACCGTCGGGGGCAGCAATGACAGCGGAACGGTGTTTTCCGTCCAGACCAATGGCACAGGCTTTAATGTCCTGCATCATTTCGCGACTGCTTCCCCTACTCCTACCGGTCTTTACACCAATAGCGAAGGGTTTAGCCCGGCCGGCCGCTTTATTCTGGCAGGCGACACGTTCTATGGCACCGCCTATCGGGGCGGCAGTTCGGACAATGGCACCGTGTTCGCCATCCGCACCAACGGCACCGGTTTTACAAACTTGCATAGCTTCACGGCCACCTCCGGCGCTACCGCAACGAACAGCGAGGGCGCTCGTCCAACCGGCGGTTTAATATTGGCGGGCAACACTCTCTATGGGCTGGCGCGTTGGGGCGGAAGTTCGGGCAGCGGCACGGTGTTCAAGATCAACACCAACGGCACAGGCTTTACCAACTTACACAGCTTTACGGCGCCTTCTGGTTCCAATCAAGCGAACAGCGACGGAGCCGATCCGTCCGGTGAATTGATTTCATCGGGCAACACTCTCTACGGAACGGCAGCCCAAGGTGGCAGTGCGGGTTCGGGCACGCTGTTCGCCGTCAACACCGATGGGACCGGCTTTACGAACCTGCATCATTTCACGACCGTGCCTCCCATTCCAGGTCCCTACACTAACAGCGGCGGCGCTGTTCCGTGGGGCGGTTTGACTTTGTCAGGCGGCAAGCTGTTCGGGGCAACAATCAGTGGCGGCAGCCAAGGCTCGGGCACGCTCTTCGCGATCAACCTCAGCGGCACCGGCTTTGCCACCCTGCTTAATTTTGATGAGGTTGCGGAGGGAGGTGTTAATGGCACTGGAACATATATCCCTGGCAGCTTTTTTTTATCGGGCAACACGCTGTATGGCACCGCTCAGCAGGGCGGCAGCCTGAATTATGGCATGGTCTTCAGTCTTACCCTGCCGACGCCACCACCACTGACCGTGCTTCGTTCCGGAGCCAATGTTTTTTTAAAATGGCCAACCAATAGCAGCGATTACCGGTTCACGCTCGAATCCACCACAAGCCTTAATGTGCCGATAATCTGGAGCAGCGATTTCCCCGCGCCAATCGTTGTCAGCGGTCAGAATTCTGTCACCAATACCATATCCGGCCCGCAGAAGTTTTACCGACTGGGCCTGTGAATCCTTGGAGCATCAAAGCAATTCCTGTCGGCAACCAGCAACAAATGAACAAACACCCCTTGGAAGCGCAAAAAATCCCATGAAAAATTCCTGTAAACTGCAAATGACAGCCATCTCTCGCCGTCCTGCTTCGTCCTGCCTGATCCTCCTGATGCTCGCGTTGTGGCTCGGGCCGGGCTCGGTCCTCGCCCAAGGCAGCGCCACGCTGCTGACCACCTTCACCAATCCCACTTCGGCGTTCGGTGCCAATTTCGGCACCGCAGTGGCGGCAAGGGTTGAGGCCCGATACGGTTTGTTTCAACGTCACCGGGCCGTCGGTCGGCTTGGGCACAATCACCGGGGCGGAGGCAAAAGTGACCAGGCCATTATTCGCCTCCGTGGGAAACGGATTAACCATCGCCATGATTCCCCCGCCGAAATACAGACCATTCGTGCCGTGAGGCAACGGGGCGCTGTTATTAATCCCCCCAAGCCCATCGCTACCCCAAACCGCATAGCTGCCGACCTGGCCGGAAGCGGTCCAGCCGGAGAGGGACACGGTCGGCGAGAAACCTGTGCCGGTGGCCCAGTAGGAGTAGTTGGTCGCCACGCCTCCGTCCGCCTCGAAGCTGCCGTTGGAAATCAGGTTCGCAGGACGATTGCCGACGAGGGTGTCGTTCCCTGTGACAGAGAGGATCGATGCTCTAGAGCACGCCACGCCGGTTGACAGAGCAATGATAAATGCCATTCGGACGGGGAGGTAAGGAATCTTCATAAACATATTATCTGCTGCGACCAACAAACCGTTGTGCGAGTTGCGCGCATTTTTCCGGGGTATTCCCTGCGGCAAGCAGAGGCGTGAAATCCCCAAAAAGGGCAAGCGCATTTCGTTGTTGATTGAGTGAGTGAATCTCACGATTGAACGGGAATTGCAAGGGTTTCTGTTTCGCTCGCCAGGAAATTTTGCTCGCGTCTCCGTTGTCACCCGCCCGCAACCGCCGTATTCAACAAAAGACGAGGGTGCGCTATTTCTCCAGCGGCACGACCCAGTTGTCCATAATGCAATCTTTGCGCTCCGGCGTGTTCGACTTTTCCCAGGCGCATCTCTAGCGCCGCCGAGTCGTGCACGATGTCTTCAAACTCAAAACGGGCAAGCCGGACACCTGCACGAAATTGTTCCGCTTCCGATTGGTGTTGAATTTACTTCGTCGGCGAATAATCGGTCGGCACGAGGAAGACGGATTTAACACCATCTTTCACGGTGAGCGAGCCGCCCGCTTTTTTCTCGCTCGCCTCGCGCGCGGCAACCCAGGTCGGGTCCTTGCGAAAAGCGTCGAAGGAAGCTTTGGCGGCATCCTGCGATTTGTGGGAAAGGAAATAGAGCAACGTCGCATTGGCCTCGGGTTGTCCCGCCGCTTTGTGGAAATAAGCCCAGTTCTTCATCCCGTGCTTTTGGAAAAGAGCGACGGTGTGGTCGCGAAAACGGGCGTCGAGATTGGGCAGCAGTCCGGGAGGGGTTGTGTAAGTGCGCATTTCAAAAACCCCGCCTTTTGAAATATTTCCAGTTTTTACCATCGGCGAGAAGTCAGTCGGTTGCAGGAATATCTGCTCCACTTTGGCGACGAGCTTTCCGTTCATCTCGCTCTTTTGCTGTGCCGTTTTCCATTCGGGATCAGCCATGAACTCTTTCCATGAAACATCGCGCGCAGCGCGGGTTGGATAGCGCAACAGATAAACCAGCTTGTTCTCCTGGTTATCAACCGGAACCCAGTAGCCGATGTTTTCGATGCCGTGTTTTGGGAATAGCTTGGTGGTGTGATCCCGGAAACGCGCGTGGAGATCATCCAGTTTTCCCGGCGGCGCGTAATAAACCCGCATCTCGTAACAGCGCGTGTCAGCGGTGGTTTTGGTGGAGGTGGCGCAGCCGGTCATGCCGACGAGCAAGGTCGCGAACGCAGCGGCGGATAAGATTTGAAAATTCATGGCTGAATTGCGCCGGATGTGAACCGAGGTGTCAAATGAATTGCGGAATTTGAACGATTATTTTTCGACTTTTTCCAATTCCTTGGAGCGATCGCGGCTAAAATCAATTCCACCCAGCATTTCGGGGTTTTTCGGCAGCAATATTTCCATGCGCGAAGATGTGGCGATCTCCAGCGTTCCGCCCTCGGTGGTGAAGGCCAGCACGTGGCCTCCCGCCTGGCGATCATCGGTTAGAAAATGCGCGTGAAAGCCGGGCACGTTGATTCCCTTCACGAACTCCGGCATGCGAAAACCGACCATGGCGCCGCTCTTTCCATCAAGTTCGAAAACGGCCTGTTCGCGCGTGACTTCAATCAATTGGCGATACGGTTTGCTTTGCGCGGGAACGCTGCGCGTCCGCATCTGGCGAAAGGTTCCGTTGAACCGAAACGCGCAAAGGACATTGGTGTGCGGCAACATCTCATCAACGAGTTTTTGGAACTGCGGATAGGTCAATCCCGCCGGAACAGAGCGGGATTTTTCCGGACGAAAATCAATCACCGACGCGAATGGCGTGGTCACATTTCGATCCGGCGAATAAACCTTTCCGTCAGATCGGACCTGATAAACGTGGCCGTCGAGCAAAACCATTTCGCCATCGAGTTTGTTGAAAGTACCGATACCCATGTCGCCGCGACGGGTTAAGGTCCGGCACGGCATTTCCCCCTCGTATGCGCCCGCGAGGAGCGCATCGATCGTGCAGAATTGCGTGATAGTATTTCGCGGCGTCGTGCAACCGGTGACGCAAAAGGCAAGGGCCAGAATGCTTGAAAAAAATTGAATGCGGACCAATTTCACGCCAGCCAAGCTACCTAACGCTGAGAGATTCCACCATCGCAAACCGACAGGCGTTTCTCCGTGGGCTTTCTTGAACGAAATCAAAACTCCGACCCTTTCCTGAACTGGCTATTGCCGCTCAACTTGAATAAACAGTTCCGCCGAAACCGGATTTCCTATCATCCGTATGGCGGCTGATGGAATTAGATTCCTGCAACGACCGGTGCAGCGCTCACAGAAATTCCCAACGATCAAACATGGCAGCCTGGCCACAGATCCCGCCGTTTTCGCCGATCAGATTCCAAACGGTCGCGCGGGCGATGCGGAAACGCCGCCCGCTTTTCGAAATGCGGACGCCGGAATAATCGTCGATAAAGCCACGTTCGGCAACCGCAGTGAGCAGGCGCGCACGCTCCTCGCGGTTCGGCGCTTCCGCCGTGAGTCGTGAAGGCGTTCTTGTGAATTCCGGCCACGGCATTTCCCATAAGCCGAGGGCGGTCCGGTTTCCGTAATTTAAGATCGGGTCAGCCTCGATGCCATGTGAAACGAGAACGAACGGCGCATCGTAAATTTTTTGCGCCAGTTCTTTTTCATCGGAAACTTCGGGCAATAGTTCGCGCCCGGTCCAGTGGCGAAGGCTGCGCGCAAGGATGGAAGCGTGCAGGACCGCAAACTCGGGTTTCCAAATGTGAACGAAATCATTGATCACGATTGAATCATGAAGCCCGCGGCCACCGGGCGCAATACCACCTTGAAGTTACGGTTGATGAATTCCCGACCTGAGCCAGCTTATTATATGAATGCGAAGTTGCTTCTTATGGCGGGCACAACCGTGATGTTATTTGCCGGATGTGCGACACCACTTCCACCAGGCGCGGAACGAGGGCCTGACGGCACCATGGCTTACGATGTATTGGTCGAGGCGTCGGCGCCCGGAGTTCGGATTGAAGCCAACGGAGAATCCATAGGCGAAGCGCCAGTCCATTTAAAAATCTATGGCGACCCTGACGGAACATTTCACGATTTCGGCGGCTACTATTACGGGATCAGGGCGTTTCCTCCTTCTGGCATGACCAATCTGTTTGTGCAAACTCGAATCTTTCAGACCGGTCATATGTTCAGTCCCGAGGATCGAATCCCAGAAAGGATCTACTTCGACATGACTCAACGTCCTGCAACCTACCTGCCCTATCCGGTTTACGTCTACCCTCCCTCATATAATTACTACTACGGACCCGGCTACTATTATGGATGGTCGTTCTGGGGACCCAGCTTCCGGTTTGATATGGGGCCACACTATTATCATGGCTATCGCGGGCACTCCTATGACGGTCACCATCGGTAGCGATGCTCGGTTTTAACCGTTGGTCCCTCGGCAAAGGCGGCGCAAATTCCGCGTCATCACTTGACTCGCCCATTCCTTCTGATTAAAACCCGCCTCGCAAATCTTCCGTGAAGTGCGCTGCCTTAACAGGTATCGTTCGCGCCGATTCCGGAAGGCCAAAGAATTTGAAAACAAAAATACCAGACGAACTCAAAACCGATTTACCCCAAACGAAATGGGGCAAAGTTCTCAGCGCGACACCTGTAATTATGACCGTCATCGCCACGATGCTCGCCGGGTTGTCATCCAGCGAAATGACTCGCGCGCAGTATGACCGCTCTCTCGCCGCCCAACAACAATCCAAGGCCGGCGATCAATGGAGTTATTTCCAGGCAAAAAAAATGCGCAGCGCACTCCAGCACAACACGCTCGATCTCCTCAGCGCAACCACCCGGATTCAACCGTTGGATTCCGCGAAATTACCCGTTCCAATCGATGCAACGGTTCTTGCCGCGCTGCAGAAAAGCTCCCTGCCCTCCATTCCCGCGCCAGCACCGTTGGATGCACCGGTGCAGACCGCCCTCGACGCAATCGAAAAACAAATTCCCGAGCAGGATATTTCCCAGTTGCTGGCCAGCGTCACTCCTGTTTCTCTCGAAACCGCGCTGAATGAAGCGAAGGACCGGACCGTCGCATTCGATGCCGCGACGAGGCCTGTCAATCTGAGAATCGACGAGCTGGAAAAATCCGTCGGCGGCGATCCATCTGTGAGCGACAGCTTCATCGTGGCGCGCTTGCGCTACAACTCCGCGCGTTACGATGCCGAAGCGCGCATGAACCAAACCATTGCCAATCTGCTTGAACTGCAAGTGCGCAAAAACAACCTCTCGGCGGAGCGCCATCATCGGCGCAGCTCGAAATTTTTCTACGGCATGCTCGCCGCGCAGATGGCGGTGATCATCGCGACTTTCGCGATCGCAGCACAAAAACGAAATGTGCTGTGGTCAATTGCAGCATCAGCCGGTCTGGCCGCCGTCCTGTTTGCGGTTTACGTGTTTCTGAAGGGTTGAATCGGCGAACAGATCGTGCCCGGCGCTTATTTTTCCAAATGCCGTGGCAATTCATCGGACGACTTGAAAACGGACCACGAATCTTCCGGAAGATCCTGGAATGCTTTCCGATAGCGCTCGCTTGATTTTGTCTCGCCGGTGACGTCACGGATGAAAATTTTCACGACGCGCTTCGGATGTCGGCGGAGTAAATCCGCGCAGATTTCCGGATCGCGTTCCCCCGAGTCGCCCACCAGAACAAATTGGCGATCAGGCAAACGCGCAAACAATTCTTCGATCATTGTTCGCTTGTGAACATCGGGAGTTTTCAGCAATTCCATGGCGGAGCTGTCCAACAGCCGCACGTTGCGAAGGTGCCATGATCCTTCAGGAAAACGGTTCGTCTCGATGAACGTCTGGAGGGCCGGAAGCAATTGCCACGGACTTCCGCTGACATAATGAAATTGCACGGCGGAATGGGTGAACCACTGCTGGTAAACGTCCGCCATCCCATCGACCGGACGAAACGGACGCAAAAACGTATTGCGCATGAGTTCCTCCCGATCGCGCACCTGGCTGATTTTGATCGTGTCATCGATGTCGCTGACTACGGAAATTCCCTTTTCCGAAACCGCGCAAACCTGCACAAAATTGCTCACGACACGACCATTGGCGAAAACGACCGCGTGCAACGCTTGTTGCTGGCCGGCGCGCAACGTTTGTCTGGGTAAATGAATCGTTGCTCCGAAGTGTCCGTTTGGGCCGGTTTCTCCAAGATCGTGTCTCGCGCCAAAAAGGTCCACTTGAACTCTCTTACCTCGTTCGTCATCGGCGAAAAAGCGTTGGGTGCGTTCGCGGAAGATCGCCCGCTCTGCCGGGCCAATTTCCTCGTGTGAAAACCCAAGAAGCTTGCGCGCAAGCCATGATAACGCCGGACGGCTTTCATCCTCGCTGATCAATCCCGAAAGCGTGACTTGCCAGCCATCCCGGTCTGGAGTGGCGAGCGCAGGAAACCATAGCAGCCGTTCATCAGCCGCAAGCGGTTTGGGCTGCGCCGTTCCGGCAGCCTGTCCAACCATCAGGATCGCGAAGGTCAGTCCAATAATTTTGAAAATCATCACATCCGCATAAGCGGCCACACAGAAGACAACTTCATCGCGCCCACATTACACAAACCCATCCGCAGAGCCAGAGTTCAAACTTAAATTCGAGCAGGTGAATGATTGCCAAGGCCCAAGGGTTCTGGCAGGAATTGCGGCCAATGCAAACCGGCTTCCAAAATCATTATGAGCAGCGTTTTCCCTGTTCTCTCGCAAAGCAGGTTCTTAACAATTGCCGCAAGATGCTGAAGAAGATCTGTTCCGCCATGAGCCTGCGCCAAGGTTTTCTCTCCGCCTTTGCCGCTCTCCTGACCGCATGTGCAATGGATGCGCGCGCGGAATCCGTCGAGCTTCGCCCGGTCTTCATCGAAACGAATCGCAATATCGGCATCGAATATCGTTCCGGCGAAGCCGTTGTCGGGCGCTCAAGCCAAGGGGCGCCTGCTGGCGTTGAGATTTTGATTCCGGGAGCCAAGTGGGCTCCAGTTCAGTTCCATTCCAAATCCCAGGGCGATGGGCCCATCGATCTGGGGCCAACGAAGGTGGACAAATTTCTGTTGAAGCTGCGGATTCGGCAGATCACGCCTTCGCTAATCGAAAGAACCCTGGAAGTCACTGCGACCGCTGCAGGGCAATTCGCGGTCACATTTTCGCTCGATGGCGTCCCGGAGGGCGAATTTGCTTCCTTCTCCGGCCCGGAGAAAGCGCGCACCCTTTTTGATACGGCGCGCGGATCCGCCAAGACCGAGACTTTTCCCGTCGTCATGTCGCGGTCGTCCGACAAGGTCTTTGGTCTGATTGCCGATTCGCCAGGCTTGTGGGAGAACCGTTGCCAGGTTCTTCTTGATCCTCCGGCGCGACGGTTGGCGATTCTCACCGGCGATGGCCGCGATCCTTATCCGCAGATCATCAAGCCGCCAGAGGACGCCCGTGACACTTACCAATATCAAATGGACGGATGGCAAACGTTGGCCGCCGGTGAAACACGCCGATTCACCACGTGGGTCTTCAGCAGCCCGGCGCGCAATCATTACGATGCGCAGGTTGCCGCGCACATCGCTGTGGCCAACGGCAAAGGCTGGAACTCCTCGATGCTTGAGGCGATTCTGCGCAACACCTCGCTCTATCTGCTCCGTCGCAATCTCGCACTCGATGCCAACAGCCAGCCCCGCGACGGCCGGTATATTTTTATTTCTGGCCCTGGTTACGGTTGGAAGCAATGGGTCAGCGATGGTTTCTACACCGCCCTTGGACTGGACGATCCCGAGAAAACCATCGAGTCCAATCGCGCGGTGTTTTGGACGCGCATGGATTACGAGGATAATGCGCAATACTACCTGATCTGGGCCGTTTTGATGAAACGCGCGGGCGGCACGGTGAACGATGCTCTCGTTCGCAAGGCGTATGAATTCCTCCGTCATCATGAAAAGGACGGACTTTACATTCCGCCGTCACTGCCGGGGTCACCGAATCCAAAAGGGTGGAAAACCTACCACGATGTGTTGCCTTATGATGAGGACGACTGCCCGGCGAGCGACCAAGGTTTTCATTGTGGCGCATTGCTCGCGGCGAAGGAGCTGGGACTTGAAATTTCTGATCAAGATATTGAGCGGGCCATTAGCGGTTATCGTTCGCTTTTCAACAAGGAACGCGGCTTCATGCCGACGAGTCGCAAACTGCGCGACACGCTGGGCCAGGATACCCTGTATGGCGCGACCTTGACCTATGCGGTGTTTGGTAAAAAACTTCTCACCGACGAACAAGTGCTAACTCACTTCCGCACGTCCGAGAAAGTAAAGACCCCTTACGGTTTGCGCGTTATTTCCCAGGCCGACGGCTCGCTGCTGCCCGGCCATAGCGGAGTGTATTGCTACGGTGGTTCGTGGTTTTTAAACGACGCGGCGAATTATCTTCTCGCGGGCGTTCACGGCTTGCCCGCCGCTGAGGTGGACGCGCTGCTGGTCGAGCGTATCAAGCGCGAGGTTGCTCAGGTTCCCGCCTTCAACGAATCCATCAGCACCGTGGATGGTCACCCTTATGGTCATATCCTCTACTCATGGAATTCAGGTTTCTGGTGGCTGAGGAAAGAAATTCGCAAACGAATTGGGCAATCCGGCGTAGACCCGGTTGGCGCAGCGATTGACCGTCAATTAGGCGTCGTGAAGGAGAATGGCGCGTTGAAGCTGAATCGCGAAAGTGCTGCAAGCGCTGCTAAGTTAGCCGCCGCCATTTTGCCACCGGATCAGCTGGTCGGTTACACCCAGTTGCGCACCGACCTGCCCGGCGGCCGGCACGCGAATGTCCGCACGATGCGGGCGATGGTGGTCAAGGCCGATGGTTCGGGCCGGCGCGAGTTGGCCGGAGAACTCGCACAGGAACCCGATACATGGACGCAATTCGCCGGTTGGTCGCCGGACGGAAAGCAGGCAATCATTTACCGCTGCTGGAATGATCCCGAGAACGGGCGATGGGAGGAGGAACACAAAACCTTCCGCATGGATGCCGGCAAGTGGGCGCTCGATTCGTGTCTGCTCGATCTGAAGTCGGGAAGCGTCACTAACTTGACCGCCGTGGAAAGGGTTAGTCATTACAATGCGGGACTGTTCTTTCTACCCACGGGACGAGGCCTGGCCTTTACGCCGCTCATCAACGGTGTATCCAGACCGTATATGATGGATCTGAACGGCCGGAACAAACGCGACGTTTCCGGCAAGGCTGAAGGGTTTTCCTATGGCTACAGCGTTTCCCCGGATGAAAAACTCATCAGCTATCACGAGGATTACCAGATTGTCATTGCGAACGCGGACGGGTCAGGAAAGAAACGCATCGAGACGGGTAATCCTTTTAACTTTGGCCCGAGTTGGTCACCTGACGGACAATGGCTGATGTTCGTCAGCGGTGTCCGCGGTCAAAGCAATCCATACCTTGTGCGCCGGGATGGAACCGGGCTGCGAAAGCTGGCGGACCTGAATGGATACCAAGGCTGGATCCTGGTGCTCGATGTCCCGGATTTTCACGAAGGCAGCAGCGACACGCCAATTTGGTCTACCGATGGAAAGTCGGTTTTTTACACAGCTCGCGTGGCGAACAATGTCGAGTTATTCCAAGCGACCGTGGATGGAAAGACGGAGCAATTAACCAAGTCCCCGGATGGAACCCTGCACTATCACCCGAAAGTTTCTCCAGACGGCCAGTGGGTCGCCTATGGTTCAAAGCGCGACGGGGTGCGGCAACTCTACATCATGCGTTTATCCGACCATCTCGAACGGCGCATCACGGATTTGAAACCCGGCCACGCCGCGGTTTGGCCGTGGTGGCAACCGATGCCCTGAGAATGTGGTGAGCGGAAAAAGCAATCAAACCTAGCTGGGTCATATCCCTGCCATCATGAGGTCAATTCACCTGCAACACTCGATAAAACCTCTGGGCGCTGCCGGCGAAGCTATTGGTAACCGAGAGACTTGTTCCCGCTGCCACCAGATCGCCGGTGAAATCAACCCAGGCGGCGTCGGTCAGATTTGTTTTGGACTGAAGCCGGTACTTTTTTGCCGGATAGGTCTGCCACGTCATAATTAAGTTGCTGCCGCTTGGAGTAAAAGATGTGAGGCGAGGTGGCGGCACGGTAATTACGGCGAAGGTCCTGGCACTGCTCATCGAAGGTGACCCGTCGTCTGTTACCCGCACCGTTATACTATTTGTGACCGGTGCCTGATTCTGCGGAGTTGCCCAGGTGAAGACGCCGCTGCTCGATCCAACCATTGCGCCCGACGGGGCGCCAGGATCGAGGCTGAAACTCAGGTTGTTGGCAGGAAAGTCCAGGTCGGTCGCGCTGTTTGTAAACGACAATATAGAATTCGCGTTAACAATCCGGTTGGTGATTGTAGTCAGGCTCGGGGCTTGGTTCGGGCCGGCATCTACTCCATCGGGATGCGGATCCAAATGGCCGTCCACGCAATACCATTTGAGGTAGTTCTCATAATGTGTGTCGAGATCCGTTTGGTTCGTCATGAGGTTCCAGGTGTTGGTGCCGGGAGTCCAGGTGTAGTTGCCTACCCCGTTTCGGAGCACTGCCTGCAAGTTGGTGTCAATCAACGAATGATCACTGGTGTACCATCCATTGGCCAGAAACCAGAATTGGCGGTTCAAGAATTTATAGAAAGGTTTGGTGGTTGTGCCATTGGCGTCGCCGAAATTGGCCACGGCAACGATCGGCATCAGGCGGGTCGGCGCAACACCGGCGGTGAGCCATTGCCGGATCGGCGCCACAAACCGGTTGACCAGGTAAGCGTCATTGGTTCCCCGGTAAACGCCGGGTTGATCTCGCTCGTAACCCGTGGTGAATCCTTCCTGCGTGACGTAAACCTCGAGCGCAAGAAATCGCAAATAGTTCTTCGCGCAATACACGACATTTGTGTAATTGCCGATATTCGCCGTCAACGAAACGGACCGCCCGGCATATCCGATAATATCATTCCGACTCGCCCCTGAATTAGTCAGGTAGAGCCGAAGCGCTTCCTGCAAGGCAGGGCCCTGGCCCGCAACAGTAAAACCGGTTGCAATCTCATCCAGCAGGATGATTTTCGGAAAGCCTGCTGTTGCCGCCGACACGCCAGTCCACGTATCACCCTGTCCATGCATGAGTTTGTACCAACGGTCTGCGGCGAACGCCGGAGTCATCGGGTTGACGCTGTTGCCGATGTTCTCCACATAGCCATCATGGTATGAATACGGAATGGGATTGTTGTCCTCTGGATTTAATCTCTGCGTGTTTTGTGACCACCAGTTAGTTCCGGTGCGAGTCGAGAGACGGATCGCGTCAGTCATAGCCGCATTGGTGGAATTGAATCCGAAGTGAACGCTCTCCACTCCAGATGCCGAGACGACGAGCGACAGTGGAAGCAGGATGATTAAAAACTTAAATGAAAGGCGGCTCAACGTTGTGGAACTCTGATAGCACGTTCGAAGTCGCGGTGAGCCAGAGGCAACTTGCGGTCGTAGCACACCTTCCTCCATGAAAAAACTATTTCTTCGCATTGATCGGACGAAGCTTGATGTTGCGGAAGGAGACTTGCCCGTGATCACCTTGGAGAGCGAGGTAGCCGATGTTGGACTTGGCGAACAGCGGCATTTCCCCAAATTTGCTCTTGGCCACTCTTGCCTTGAAATCTTCGCTGCCGAGCACGTAGTCGAAATATTTCACGCCGTTAACAATGTGTTCGCACTTCTCCGGCGTAATGACGATACGGAGATGATTCCACTCGCCCGCGGGTTTCGTGGCGTCGATGGGTTTGTTCGTCTTGGGATCAACCGGCGGCCGATAAAGCGCGTAGAGCCACCCGCACCGCTCGGGATCTCCTGCTTTCTTGTTGTCTTCGAGCTGAATCTCAGGACCGGTCTGCCAGGGTCTGTCGCCTTCGTCTGTAACATGAAACATGATCCCGCTGTTGCCTCCCACGGCGATTTTGTAGTCCAGTTCCAATTCGAACCAATCAAACTTGTCGGTGGTGACGATGTCTCCGGCGTTGTGAGGATCGACGCAGGCAAGAGTTCCATCCTTCACCTGCCAACCTTTCTGAACACCCCTAGCCTTGAAGTTGTGCCAGCCGGTAAAGTCTTTGCCGTTAAAAAGAAGTTTCCATCCGGCCTTTTTTTCGGCGGAGGTCAGAAGATCGTTCGTCGCGGCATCGGCAGCGAAAAGTCGAAAAGTCGCCGTGAGAGCCAGCGCGAATGATAGTAGCCATTTCATGTCGAACGATTTATCCGAAAACAGTCGCCGCGACAACCAGAATGCGTGGTTCGATCCATTTTCCATAAAAATGCAAATGCTCCCCTGACTTTCGTTACGCGACCGACGCTCGCAATCAATTACCCACCGCCGCCAACGACGCACACACAATTTCCTTATCGTTCCGCGCATAAACTGATTTATTTGCGAACGCCGGGTGTGTCCACACCACGAGACGGCGCGGGTCATTGTTCGTTGCATCAATCAAGTGCTCGCGGCTGATCTCATCGTATTTTCCGGGGCTGAGTTTCGCGATGATGAGGTCGCCCTTTTCGTTGAACAGAAAACTGCGGTCGCCATTCTTCACAATGAACGCGTTGCCCCAACGCTCGGACTTCCCCGTGGTCGGGGCGAACGTTTCCCAGATGCGCTCGCCGGTGTCAGCCTTCAGGCAGCGGAATTGTCCGTAGCTGCACGGGCCATAAATGTAACCGTTCTCGATCAGCGGCGTCGCAAAGACGCTGTGCAAACCGTCAGTCTCTTTTTCGCTCACCTTTTGGCTCGCCCAGACCAGCGACGTTTGGTCGGAATCCACGCGCAACATCAACGAGCCGTTGTAAAATGACGTGAGAAATAATTTGTCACCCGCTTTGCGCGGTGTGGAAATCGTCACGCCCGACTGCACCGCGCGCGTGAGCGGATAACTCCAAATGACTTGACCCGTCTCGGGATCGAGCGAGTTCACCGCCTCGGGATGCCAGAGGATGAGTTGCCGTTTGCCCGCGAACTCATAAATCATCGGCGGCGCGTAACCCGGCTCCTTGGCGCTGAGCGCGCGCCAGAGTTCCTTGCCCGAATCCTTGTCGAACGCCACCGCCACGCTGCCGTCGCCGCCCGCGAGACAAATCAGTTTTTTTTCGTCCACCAGCGGATGAGCGGCAAAACCCCACACCGGAGTCTTGACGCCGAAATCTTTTTTGAAATCGTGCGACCAAAGCAACTTGCCATTGGTCGCATCGAGGCAAACGAGATTTCCCTCCGCGCCAAGCGTGTAAACTTTCCCGTCGGCAACTGTCGGCGTGGCGCGCGGGCCGGACGCATAACTCACCGTGTAAGCGCAATCATACTCGTGTTACCAAAGAATTTTCCCGTCCGCTTCGTTGAGGCAAAGGACGCGCTCGCTGCCGGGAATTTCGCCGCGCGCAAAGGCATTCACTGGATTCGTCGCGCCCTTGGCAAGCTGTCGATCCACGACATAAACGCGACCGCGCGCCACGGCTGGCCCGGCATAACCGCCGCCAATCGGAACGCGCCATCGCACCTTCACCCCGCTCTCTGGAAACTTTTCAACAATCCCCGACTCTCGCCAAACCGCATCGCGCTGCGGGCCGAGCCATTGCGGCCAATCGTCGGCGCGCAGCGCGGAGATCGCGAGTGCGAAAAATCCAAATGCAACAACGAGTCGCTCGCAAAAGAGAGATGGAAAAAATTTCATAACAATGGAGATAACGAATTGAGCTAAACAGCGGACGCGAATGCAGTCAAATAATTAGGGTTGCCGAGACTTTGTTAGAACAGATCGTTCCCCTTTTTGAATACATTCGATAGCATTGGACGCAATGAAACTGATGCTCCTTCTTGGATCGGGAATTTCGTTACCTAGTGGGCTTCCTCCTGTCGAGACGATTACCGAGCAAATCTTGAATGGCGACTGGCATGGTCACACTGACTCGAATTTTTATAAGGGACTGTTACAGCCTGGGCAGCGTGATTGGAAAGTTGAAAGACAGAAGAAGTTTTTAAAATGCTTGAAAGAGCATGCCGATCAATATCAACAGCACCGCCGCTGGAACGGAGCAAACTATGAGGATTTGTATTATCTGGTTCGACAAATTGAGGATGAATTTCTTGGAGAAATCGACAATCCGGCAATTCGGCCTTTTGTTGAAGCGCTAAAAAAAGAAACGCGTGAGTTATGTGAGCCAAAAGCGACTGAGACGGAATTCAGTCTTCGTGAATTAGCAAGTGAATCGCAGGATTATATCTCAAGCATCGTTTGGCATCTGTTGGGAAATAAATCTATACCGCAAAATTTGGATGCAGTCCGGCATCTCGCGCAATTTGATTCAGTTGAAAAACTCGATATTGCTTCATTGAACCATGATCTCCTGATCGAAAGCCTCCTTCAGCAGAGCGGAATCAATTTTGTAGATGGGTTTGCTGATGCCGACGGGGATGTGCGGCACTTTGAGCCCGAAACTTTTGATAACCCAGTGGCGACAGTCAATCTCTACAAACTTCATGGCTCCATTAATTGGTGGCGCTTTGTTGAAACGAAAAATCGCCGGGATGTCATTCGTTACGGCATCCATCTCCGAATGCCACCATGGGATGGCAAAAATTCTCGCGGCACGCAACTTCACGAACTCGACCCAAGACCTGTGTTTTTATGTGGCTCTTACAACAAGCTGTTCGATTACCGCTATGGAATTTTTGCCGAGTTGCATTTTAGATTCTTTCGTCTTCTCCGGCAGCATGAACTGATCGTCATGTCAGGTTACGGTTGGAATGATCGTGGTATTAACGGCTGGCTATCGGAATGGCTTTCTTCGGGACGAAAAAATAAAATTATATTGCTGCACAATCATCCGGAACATATTCGCGACAATTCAAAAAGTTTTATGTGGCATCGTTACGCATCTTTGCGAAAGCAAGGCCGATTGATTGTAGTGCGTAAATGGCTAACCGATATCTCGGGAGAGCAATTGGTCAAAATTATTCGGGACGGAAGCCGGTAATGACAGCTCGGACGACGCACATAACTGTGGGGACGTTTTTCTGATTTGCAAATTCGTTAAGAGTTGCCCTAGAACGCGCCAACTGTTTTTGATAACTATTGACTGTAACGCAACGAGAGGGGCTTAATTTCCTCACTGATTATGAAGAAATACCGATTGCCCCTATCCGTGGCCATTTTCACTGGAAGCCTCTGCTTTAGCTATGCCGGTCAGATTACACTCACTGTCGGCCCGATAGAAGTAAGCCAAAATAATTATACGAACAAGACAGTGGACCAAGTGATTGTGAAAACAAATGAAGTAGCCCAAATATTGAGTTTTTACACATCTGGAACGGCCGGTATTGTAATAACTAAAGACACTATTCCATACATTGTTTCCACCAACTTTTTGGCGACACAGCCGAGTGGGCTTGTATACTTAGCAAACGCATAAAGTTTGGGACAGGTGGCGATAGATGAGACGCTTGCCCTGGATGCATCCGACGAATTTCGCCAGGCGAATTCCATCGGAGTCATGGCGCGTGTTCCAGCGGAACGCGAATTCGTTGGCGTA
>CANJXF010000034.1 GCA_947478865.1 Verrucomicrobiales bacterium
ACCCCGCGCGGTGAAACGCCGCCCCAAGAACTTTCGCTTGCTCACCAAACCGCGACACCAAATGGTGGTGGAGCGTTGTCGGAAGTGGTCACAAAAACCATCGAAACAGGCCCTTATCTAAGCGCCATTCGGGTCAGTCCGGAGTAATTACACAAGTCCGAGTTCAGGTGGGTTGTTCGTTTCATTTTTGTCCTTCGCATTATCCAGGCGGTTGGCGGCGTGCGTCCCTGGCCCATACTCCATTCGCAACGCACGGGGCATGACCCAACCCTACCGAACCGCCGAGTTATTGTAAACACTCCAAACTGACCCCTTTGCGTAGGCGCAATCGCAGAGAGCGCCCCAGCTAATCGCAGGACACGGTGGAACGCGTCCCGACCGTCTTTGTGGACAGCATTTCCAGGTTTGATTTCCGCGAACTCTCCTTTCTTCCGGCAACACTAGGGAAGCACCCGCCAGGAACAAGCGTGTGTTGCCGAAAACACGGTTGTTTTAGCAAGAAGCAAACTTGCTTAGCTTCAAAAAACCCTGCAAAGCTCCGGAACAAACGTGTTCTAGCCCATGCTCGTTTGTTTTGAATAAAAGCAAACCTGCAAAGGATCAAAACAAACCTGCTTTTATCTGGAACAACCGTGTTTTCATCAAAACACGTTTGCTTTGGCAAAAAACAAACTTGCTTAGCTTCAAAACAAACCTGCTTTTGCCAACGCACGTTTGTTCCGGGCAAAAACAAACCTGCAAGCTCATTTACAAACTTGTTCTGCTCTAAAGCAAACCTGCATGGTCTGGAACAAACTTGCAGAGGAGCAAAACAAACTTGTTCAGAGGTGGGGCGGCGTGCTGAATCAAGACACCTAAGACATTGCCTGCATCGGCTTAGGACAGGGTTTCCAGGACAATCCCACCTCAGATCGGCGCGGATTTTCACCGGAAAAAAGCGTGGCATGCCGTTGCAATTCTGCGTTGCAAAACGCTCTCTTCGGGGCGGCCGCCCGGAACCGGCGCGGGATGTCTTGCGGCTCTGGTTTTTCAGAGGTAAATGGCGCGCGGCGAGGGATAGGCCGCGGCGGGAAAACGGTGGAGCATTTGAGCGGGTGATTATTGCAAGGGATAGGGCCGGTTTGCCAGCGCGGCGGAAGGGTTGGAAAAGGGGGTTCGTGGTGGGGTTGGGCATAGGCTCCATCCAAGGTTGGCAAGGGTTATGCATATGGGCGGGCGGGTTATGGAAGCGCGGGTGCTGTATGGGCCTTCGAGTTGTTTTCCTCAGTGTCAGGCACTGCCCTGTTCGGCGGTCGTGCGGTGAGCTTGTCTTTGTTCCAAAACGAACTGCGTGCGTCAAACCATGCAGCGGAGAAGGCAACCTCAGATCAGGTGCGTCATGCGGCGCACCCTGCAAGAAGGTCCGGGCAATTCCGAAAGGTTAAACCTATGGCTACATACAGAGTCAGCTTAGCATTCGCACGGCTCGCCGATGCGAAACTCAACACCACCGCGGAGTCGATCATCGCCTCGATGACGGGCAACGCCGGGTTCACCACGCCGATCGTCAGCATGGCTGCCCTAGGAGCGGCCTGCAGCTCATTCGTCAACGCATTGGTTGAAGCGCAGGACGGCGGCAAGCGGTCCGTTGCAACGAAGAACGTTGCGCGTGAAGTGCTGGTGAACTTGATCCGCCAAGAGGCAGCCTACGTGCAAAGCATCGCCGGCGAAGATCTGCCGCTGCTGCTCTCGAGCGGATTCGAAGCGGTGAACAACAACCGCGCGCAAATCAAGCTGCCCAAGCCGGTGATCGACCGCGTGGACAACCCGATGAGCACGCAGCTCGGGGTGCGCGTGCAGCCGGTTCCGACGGCAGCGGCCTACGAGATCCGCGTGCGTTACGGCGCGAACGGCTGGGAGGCAGCGGGAATTTTTACCCAGGCTCGCTCCATCATCGTTGCAAACCGGACCCCGGGAACGGTCTATGATGTGCAAGCGCGGGCCGTCGGCGGCAGCACCGGCTACAGCGATTGGAGCGATCCGGTTTCCCACATGGCCATGTGATGGGGCATGACCACCCGGCCCGACGCTGGTCTCAAACGTTGGCGGCTGGAGAGAGGCCACCCAATAAAAACTGCGATCTCAAGGAGCAAGCAATCCTCCTTGAGATTTTTTTTTTCAAATGCAACATCTCTGGATATGTTGAAGTTTTTTGCTGTCTCGATCCTCGCAATCTCCGCGTTGGTTGACTCTGCTTTGGCGGCGGAACTCGCCTTGGACTTCAACCAGTTTTCAACGGGCGCCGCACCGACCGGCTTTGTCAGTGCCGTCAGCGGCAGCGGCAAGCCGGGCGACTGGAAAATCGTGGAGGACGAGATTCCGTTCGCCCTTGAGCCGATTTCAACGAAGGCTCCAAAAATGCAAAAGCGCCGGGCTCTCGCGCAACTCAGCCAGGACCCGGACGACGAACATTTTCCCCTGCTGATTTACCAGCGGGAAATTTTCGATGATTTCACGCTCACGACGCGCTTTAAATGCGTGGGCGGCAAAGTGGAGCAGATGGCGGGCATCGCTTTCCGGATTCAGGATGAAAAAAACTATTACGTCGTCCGCGCGAGCGCGATGGGCAATTCATTTCGCTTTTACAAATTTGTCAACGGCCAACGGAGCGCGCCGATTGGTCCGGTCGTGCCGATTCCGCTCGGCGTCTGGCACGAAATGACCGTCGAATGCAAAGGGAATCAAATCCGCTGCTTGTTCAACGGGAAGGAAGTGATCCCCGCGCTGACCGACAATTCTTTTGCCATGGGCAAGGTTGCATACTGGACGAAGTCCGATTCGGTCAGCCATTTCGCGGACACGCATATTGTTTACAAGCCGAGGATCAACCTCGCGCAGGTCGCGATTGGCGCTGTGATGAGGGAATATCCGCGCTTGATCGGGTTAAAGCTTTTCACCACCAACAGCGTCAACGAATTGAGAGCCATCGCGAGCAGCGAAGAAAAATCCCTTGGCGAACTGGCGCAAAATACCGAGGCAAAAGTGATCGCCACCCGCAGTCCGCATTACGTCAAATCCAAGGAAGCCGCTTCAGTGATCATGCCGATCCGGGATCGCAATGGAGATACCGTCGGCGCTCTTCGCATCATCCTGAAACCGTTCCCCGGCCAGACAGAGAATAATGTTCTTGCGCGCGCCCTGCCGATCGCCAAGGAGATCGAATCCAGGCTCGTTACGGCCAAGGATTGGACGCAGTAGGCTAGAGCTTTTGGTTTTTCAAATGCTCAATTTCGCTGGGCTCCGGCTTCAAGCAAAATGACCAGTAGTCATAGGCGGTTTTGATCATTTGCTGGAGGTCGTTGATGTTCGACGGCTTCACCATGTAGGCATTGGCTCCAAGGTCGTAGGCTCGGATCACATCCTCGTTTAGTTTTGATGAGCTCAAAACCAGCGTCGGAATAACACGATATCGCGGATGTTCCTTCAACCATTCCAAAACCTCCAAACCACCCCGGCGCGGCATTTTTAAATCGAGGATAATGACCCGCGGGAAAGGATGCTCGATACGGTTGGAATATTTCCCCAGGCCGGTTAGGTAAGCAATCGCCTCATCGCCATCGGGCGCCGCAGCAACCGGGTTGTTGATTTTACTCCTGCTCAGAGCCCGCTTCAAAAACAAAACATCATTCGGATCATCCTCGACCAGCAGAATTGTATAGTTATCGGTCATAATCCGTTACGAGAGTTGAAACCTATCGCAGCAAATGATTCCAGACAACCGGAAGAGTCGTAATTCCCACGGCTGACGCAGACCGATGGAGATGGAAAGGACGCGGACGGACTCCCTCTCCCTGCCCAAGCGGGGAGAGGGGATTTGCGCTGCGAGCCTGGAGACCTCCTCTCCCCGACCCTCTCCTCCTTCGAGGGAGGAGAGGGAGTAGAATCCTCAGTTCGCAGGTTTATTTCACCGCATGCGTCAACACTGTCGTAATTCCCGGATCGGGGGCGGCTTGATCGCCGTTTTGATCGCCCGAAATTTTTAAGCAAACCTCCCCTTGTCAGACTTTTAATTTCTGCGACTTTGTTTAAGAACGTCCAGGTTTCCATGATTTAATTATGCCAGACCAAGCTCAAAAACAGCGCCCGATGACTCCGGGTTCGGGCAGCGGCGGCGACGGCCCGAGCGCGCCCAAAGTGGACAAGCCTAACACGGAGGAATTGCTCAAGCGAATGCGCAAGGTCGATCCCGACCAGGCCAAACGATACCGTCAACGCACCGGCCAATGAGTCAAAGGGCTTTGATCGCGGGTGATTTTCTCTCGTTGCTCGACGAGCATAAACTGCCCCCGTTTCGCCACGAACTTTCCGGGGCCGCCCCCGTTCAAACCCAGGCAACGACCGTCTTCGCATTTCATTTCGCGGACGGAATTCTGATGGCAGGCGATCGCCGCGCGACTGCCGGGAATGTCATCGTCACCGACCGCGTTGACAAAGTCATCGAGATCGATGCCACGTCGCTGCTCGCCATTGCCGGTGTGCCAGCGACGGCATTCGAAATGGCGCGCGTGTTGCAGACTTCGTTCGAATATTATCGGCGCAGCCAACTGCAAGCGCTGAGTCTTCCCGCAAAAGTCCGCGCGCTCGCGCGGCTGCTCCGCGACAATCTGCCGATGACAATGCAGGGCATCGGGGTGGTCGTTCCGCTTTTTGCGGGGCTGGACCATTCCACGTCTCCGGCCAGTCCGCGGGTTTATTTCTACGATCCACTTGGCGCGCAATTCCAGGCTGTCGGTTACGCGGCCTCGGGGTCCGGCTCTGGAACGATCCGCAGCATTTTAAGCTTTCAGGAGCAACACGGGAAACCGCGACCGTCGCAGATGAATCTCAGCCAGGCCGTGCAGTTCGCACTGCGCCTGTTGATGACCGCTTCGGAATTTGATTCGGCCACCGGCGGCGTCAATCCGGCGACGGAAACATTCGCCACGCTGAAAGTTTTGAAATCGACCGGCGTGGAAACGATCAGCGAAGAACAGCAGAAACAATTTTTGAAATCCTAATCGGCTTTAAGGCCGATCGCTGAAACGAAGATCAGGATTAGGATTAAGATTCGGACTAAGACTAAGATTAAGGACAGAGACGGAACATGACTGAAGAACCGTATCGTTGGTTGGAAGCGGTGGGAAATCGCCGTGAATACGTCCGCGAACAGCTCAAGGGCGGATCACCGGTGCTGGGGGCGAGTTTGCCGGACGGAATTCTCTTGCTCGGCATCGGCGGCGGACAATCGAAGGTCTTTGAATTATTCGATCGCCACGCCCTGGCCGGTTTGGGCCATCCGGCGGATATTGAGAAAATTCGTCAAGCGGCCATCGACGCGGCGCACATGGAATCATTCACGCGCGCACCGGAAGACGTGAGCCTGCGGCGCTTGATTGGCTTCGGGTTAAGCCCGCAATTGAAAACCAACTTTGAGCAAATTTTCAGCGCGCCGTTTCTCGTGGAACTGCTGCTGGCGGAAATCGGTTCCAGCCAGGAGCACGACTTGTTTTCTCGCCTGCACTTCGACGGCTCGTTCCAAAACCAGCATGGCGGCATCGCCGTCGCTGCGAGCGATGCGGACGCGGAATCTGCGGCAACAACCTGGCTGACGGAAGCGAACGTGCCCGCAAAGCCTCGCGGCCAAGCCGCTGAGTTCCTGTTGCAAGCCTGGTGGTGTCTAAGCGCAAATAAATCGTTCGCCGCTCTTCCTCCCGAGGAGGAACGACGCAACGGATGGCGGGAAGCCGTGCGTGGAAAAACGGTTGAAATCGGCTGGCTCGCGCGGACCACTCCGCGCCTGGCGCGCTATCAGACCCTGACACTTGCGAATTTGGATTTGTAGCAGAGCTTGATTGAGTTGGACTAGGAAGTTTATGAATCGCGTCGTTGGTCTGGAAACTGAATACGGTTGTCTCACGAACGACCTCCCCGGAATTCCCAGCGCGGTGACACGGGTGCGCGATTGGATTTTTCGCGAGCAACGCTACGGATTGATCGACGTGCATCAACGCGACTGGGACGAGCCGGCCGGCAATGGCGGTTTCCTCTTCAACGGCGGCCGCGCTTACATCGACATGGGCCACCTGGAATATTGCACCCCGGAATGCATGTCGCTCATTGACGTCCTGCGTTACGACCAGGGCGGCGACGCGATCCTCCTCGAAGCGGTGAAGGATTTGCGCTTGGAGAAGAACGTAAATTTCATCCGAAACAATATCGATCACTACTCCGGCGCAACCTTCGGCTGCCACGAAAACTATCTCGTCCGCCGCACCGCGCCGCTCACCGAGGCCAACGTCCATTCGCTGCTGGCGTTTCTCACGTTGCGATTGCTTTATGTCAGCGCCGGACGCGTTGGCGCGACGCTTGCCGCCGAGTCGCGCGGAGAATTCACCAAGCCTGGGGCGGACAATGTTTTTCAAATCAGCCAGCGCGCCGACTACATCAACAACGATCTTTTCGAATGGGTTCAGTTTAATCGCGCCATCATCAATACCCGCGATGAACCGCTCGCCGACGCCCGAAAATATCGACGCCTCCATCTGTTGCACGGAGACACGAACGTTCTGCCCACCACGTTGTTGCTGAAAGTGGGAACAACGTCGCTCGTGCTCGATTTGCTGGAACTGGACTGCCTTCCCAAAATAATGCTCGCCGATGCGGTGATGACTTTTCGCACCGTGGCCCATCAACTCACCGGACCGTGGCTGGTGCCATTGGCGGACGGACGCTGCGTGGATGCAATCGAACTCTTGCAGCAATATCAAGAGGCGGCAAAACGTGAACTGCGCGGGCGCGACAAGGAAACCGACGACCTTTTGAAAATCTGGGGCGCGACTCTCGCCTCACTCGCCCGAGAGCCCGATGAACTGGTCGGCAAGGTGGACTGGATCACCAAACATTGGCTGCTCAAACAATTCAAGGATCAGGAAAAAATTGATTGGAGCGATGCCTGGCTGAAATCACAGGATCTGGAATTTCATCACGTGGATCCGCTGCGCAGCCTTGGCCTGGCGCTGGCGCAAACCCCTGCTCCGTGGAACATCTCCGCGCAAGAAATCGCCGAAGCGACTTTGCATCCCCCAAAGAACACACGAGCCCACGTTCGCTCCCGCGCCATGCAATTGCTGAGCAAACAAGCCGTCGAATACTACGTCGATTGGGAAATCATTGGAGCGGAAGGCGGCGATTCACTCCATTTGCTTGATCCGTTTGACGCCTCTCCACGCGAAGCGGAATCCTGGAGCCGCGACCTCGGTGACACCAGCCACAAACCTTCGCAGCGCCGGCATAAAACCGAGTAACACCTTCTGAAATTTGGAAAACAACCTTGCTTTTCACGCTATGAGATTGCCCCCTTTGATTTTAATTCACGGCTATCCTTTAGATCATACGATGTGGCACTCCGTCGTGGGCGAACTCAGTGAAAAGACAAAAGTATTTGCGCCCGATCTTCCCGGTTTTGGAGACAACCCCGTGGAAATCGCCGAGCCATCGATCGACCAAATGGCGGACGACATCGCGGAGCTTTTCGAACTGCACAACCTCACGCAAGCCGTGGTCGCCGGAATGTCGATGGGCGGTTACGTGGCGCTTTCATTTGCCCAACGGCACAAGGAACGGCTGGCCGGACTCGCGTTGATCAGCACCCAAGCCAACGCCGACCTGCCGGAGAATCAAAGGGCGCGGCGCGAACTGATCGAAAAAGTTCGGCACGACGGACCGACGCGCGCCTCCGAAGCAATTCTCCCCAGACTGTTCTCAGCCGCCAACCGGGACAATCCCGCGCTGGCCCAGTTCGCCATTGAAGGCTCCAAAAGAGCAGGCGTGGAAGGCATATGTTGGGCGCTTGAGGCGATGGCGCGGCGGCCAGATAGAAATGCCGTGCTAAAATCATTAACGGTTCCAGCATCTGTAATCCATGGTGCCGAAGATCAAATCGTCCCAGCCGAGCGCGCGCGAACCATGGCTCAATGGATTCCGAACGCGACCTACGTGGAAATCCCGGGCGCGGGGCACGCAACACCGCTTGAGGCCGGAGAAAAGGTGGCAGAAGCCCTTCTGGAACTCTTGCAGCGATCAGCCGCGTTTCTCGCGAGCCACCCGCCCTGCGATGAGAATTCACGGCATCGGCCCGGCATTATCTGGTCTCCGACCGAGCGCGGGCTCTGATGCCCCGCATTGAACATTCTTCCGGTTTGCCGCACATTTCAAACCATGTCAGATGAATTGGCAAAAGCGGCTCGCACCCTCGGCCTGGAAAGTTATCGACGTCACATTTTTCTGTGTGCCGATCAAACCGAATCCAAGTGTTGCCCGAAAAAGGAAGGGCTTGCCGCCTGGGAATTTTTAAAAGCGCGGCTGAAGGAACTCAATCTCGTCGGCCCACAGCCGTTGATTTACCGGAGCAAGGTGAATTGCCTCCGCGTCTGCACCCGCGGCCCAATCGCTGTCGTCTATCCCGAAGGCACGTGGTATCACTCCTGTTCTCCCTCGGTTCTGGAACGCATCATTCAGGAACATTTAATCGACGGGCAAATCGTCCGTGAATTTGCGTTTGCGCAGAACGAGAAGTGCGGCAATCCGGGCTGAGGCCAAAAACGGCAGCGGCGGATTGAGCAGAACGGCTTTCGCAACCCGCCAATTGGGGCGGTTGATCGCGCCGTTTTGATTTTTCGTTTGTGTTCACAGTATTCCTTCGCAAAAATGCAAAGGAACAATTCCAAATCAATGACACCATCCCGATCGTTTTCCCGCCGCGAATTTCTCGCCGGCACCAGCTTGCTTCTCGCTGGAAGCACGCTTCCACTTTGGGGCGCTGATGAAAAGGCGAAGAAGCCCGAGCCCATCATCGATATCCATCAGCACACCAATTACGGCGGGCGCAGCGATGAACAACTGCTCGCGCACCAACGCGCCATGGGCATTACCACGTCCATCCTTTTGCCCTCGGGCCGACCGCTCGAAGTGCCTTCCACCCACAGCGGAAAATCAAATGGGCTGGCCGCAAAATGTCTGGGCAACGAAAGCGTCCTCGCGATGGCCAAACAGTTCCCGGGCGAATTTGTTTTTGGCGCGAATGAAATTACCGACCTGCCGGAAGCGCATCAGGAACTGGAGAAATATCTCAAGCTGGGCGCCGTGATTATTGCGGAACAAAAATTCGGCGTGGAGTGCGATTCCAAGCCTAGCCACATGGTTGCCGAGCTGGCGCAGGAATATAACGTGCCGGTGCTCCTGCATTTTCAGCATGAGATGTACAACCTGCACTTCGAACGGTTCCATACGATGCTGGAAAAATTTCCCAAGGTAAATTTCATCGGGCATGCGCAAACGTGGTGGGCGAACATCGACAAGGACCACAAAGATCAAAAAATTCTGTATCCAAAAACCAAGGTGACCCAAGGCGGGCTAACCGACCGGCTGCTTAGTGATTACCCGAATATGTTCGGCGATTTATCGGCGGGCTCGGGCCTGAACGCGCTGGTTCGCGACGAGGAACACACCCACGGATTTTTGGAGCGACATCAGGACAAGCTCGTTTACGGAAGCGACTGCGTTGACACGATTGGCCGTGGCCCGGGTTGCCAGGGAGCGCAAACCATCGCGGCCATCCGGCGGCTGGCGCCGAGCAAAAAGATCGAGCGCAAACTGCTCTACGAAAACGCGAAGAAGCTGTTTCGGATTTGAACCGGAGCATCGATTTAGCTTACGAAATTTCGCGAAATGAGGAGCTTTATATCCAACATGACACTGATGGTTTGACATTGTTATGGTGCTTGGCTCTTCTTTGGCCTGTCAGGTGCGAACTCCTGCCAATAATTGATGACCAAGTTGATCAAAGCCCTTATTCACAAGCTTACAGGGGAGCGCTACACGGTGGTAAGGACAATGAACAGCCTCGGTCGCGCTCGACGCACTGACGTACTTTCCGACGAATACATCCGAGTCTCGACCTTGGAACTGTTGGTGGACGAGATACAGCGCCGACGCGTTGTCGGCTGCGCCGCCGAACTGGGTGTTTACAAAGGGGATTTTGCGCGGCACATCAATGATCTCCTGCCCGACCGCGAATTGATCTTGTTTGACACGTTTACCGGTTTTGATTCCGACGAAATTCAACATGAGCTTAAAGCGGGATATGCCACAGTCGCCGATGATTTTTCCCGGACTTCCGTTGATCTCGTCTTGAGCAAAATGCGTTTCCGCGAAAAGGTTTCTATTTGCCAAGGTTTCTTCCCGGAAAGTGCTGCAACGCTGCCCGAAAAAACATATGCGCTGGTCTCGATTGATTGCGATTTGCACGCACCGATTCTCGCCGGCCTGCATTATTTTTATCCACGGCTGAGTCCCGGCGGATTCCTCCTAGTCCATGATTACAACAATTCGCGCTACGCTGGGGCAAAACAGGCGGTCGATACTTTTTGTGGTTTAAATGGAATTTTCCCAATTCCTATTACCGATTCCGTGGGTACGGCCATTATTTGCAAGCCGGCAAGTTCTCCGCTCGCTCAGTAAGTGGGTCACCAGAAATTCCACGCGCCCTTCCAGATGACCCACAGGCCGAGGAGAAGATTTGTGACGGCGTGGGCGGTCATCGCATCTCCGAGACGCTTTTTCCAGCAGACCAAACCCTGATAGGCGAAGCCACAGAGAATTCCCGCCATCCATTGCTGCGGGTGAACCAGGCCGAAAACAATCGAGGTGATGAGAAAGGCGCTCCACTTAAATTCCCCGATCGGGACCGATTGGAAGTCGGGGCGGATGATGTAGCGGTAAACAAAGGAGCGATAGAAAACCTCTTCAAGCGGCGGAACCACGAGCGCGGAGCCCATGAGACGAAACGAGAGAAACAGCCAGGCCAGCATGGAACCAGAGCCGAATTGCCCGTGCGGGTTCCAGCCCGGTTCGGCCTTTCCAAATTTCGGATAGAAATTGTCCAATCCGATCCAGAGGACAAAGACGAGAATGCCCACGGCCACGCCCTCGACGCTGATTTTCCAGCGCATTTCATTCACGTAAGGCCAAACCATCCAGAGCATTCCCGCGCCGAGCACAGTCTTTGCGAGATAAAGCCAATAGCGCGACGCTTCGCCAAAAAAACCGGGAAGTGAAGTCAGGACCAGGAAAATAAAAAAGGTCCCGACACGCACAAGAAGCGGCGAACTGGCCAGGTGGTTTTTGAGATTGCCCATCGCGCAAAAAAATTAAGGCAGAGTTCTATTCCATCGTGAGCACATTGGTTTGGCCGTTCCATTCCAAGGTGACAGATTGGCGATCTATTTTTACGACACGAACGCCAGCAATCAGCTCGCCGGCTCCCACGGTCTTGCCATTGATCAGCGCAGTCGACTGATTCAATCGATAAAAAATCCCCTGGAGTTTTAATTGCGGTGGAGCGACTGGCGCAGGCGCGGCGACGGAGGTTGCAGCGGCAACATTGTTGGTTGGCTCCAGCGGGATTGAACTGACCACTGCACTGGCTGGCGATCGTGGCGCGTCAACTTGAGGGACGCCTGGCACCGGTGTGATCGGGCGTTGCAGCGCGACCGATGGGGCCACCGGCTCGCCGGATTTGTTGTTCGTAACGACTTTAGTTCGAGCGCCATTCCAAATGAAAAAAGCGACGACCAACAAAAGAAACGCGAAGGCGCCCAGAATTTTTGCCGTGGCGGAAGAAGCAAATCTCTCCGGCGTAAGGACCGGCTCCATCGGTGCGCCCGCAGAAGTTGGGCTGACCTGTCCCTGACCGTTCTGTTTGCCGCGCCGCAGCGCATCGTTTACCAGGCTCATGCGTCGATATTCCCTTCGAGTTCCCGAATGGCGCGTCCCACAATCCAAAAATCGATGCGATCGCGCGCGTGAACAAATCCGGCGAGAAGACATTTATCACACAACGCATTGATCAAGCGCGGGATCCCCTGGCTGTAGCGATGAATCCGCCACAGAGCTGGCGCGCTGAAATAAGGCGGACCTTTTCCACCGGAGATATGAAGCCGATGTTGAACATACTGACCGACCTCAGTGTATTTCAGCGGGCGAAGATGGTAACGGACGGTGATGCGCTGCCGCAGTTGCCGAAGCCCGTGATGATTCAGGCGCTCGCGCAATTCCGGTTGCCCCATCAACACGATTTGCAGGAGTTTGCGGTCGTCGGTTTCCAGATTCGACAGCAGCCGAACCTGTTCCAACAAGTCATTCGTCAGATCCTGCGCTTCGTCGATAATCAATACCGTCTCCCTGTCCCGGGCCATTTGTTGCAGAAGAAAATGATTAATCTCAGCAATGGTTTCCAGTCGATCGAGACCTTTGGCGTTAAGACCAAATTCTGTCGCAATGGATTTGATCAATTGGTCGGGGTCCAGCGCGGGATTGATGATCAAGGCGGTTGAAAAATTGCTGCCGAGTTGATCGAGCAAAGCGCGGCAAAGCGTCGTCTTTCCAGCTCCAACTTCGCCGGTCAATTGCACAAACCCTTTTCGCTCACGAATGCCGTAGAGCAAATGGTTGAAGGCCTCGCGATGTTTGGCGCTGTAAAAAAGAAACTTCGGATTTGGCGTGATGTTAAATGGCGGCTCGCTCAGGCCGTAATATTCCAAATACACGCCCGCTTAATTAACGCATCGAAACCGGTGAGAAAAGAAAATACGGGAAATCTTCCAACCATCGATCACGAGAGAATTTTCCGCAGGGCTTTCAGCAACGAATCGGTTTCCGCGTCCGTGCCAATGGTAATGCGCAAAAACTTTTGCGTTTCCGGATAACTGAACCAGCGCACAAGAATTTTTTCTGCACGCAACTTTTCGAGCCAAAGCTTCGCCGCAAACCCGGGCGGCCGGATGAGAATGAAATTGGTTTGGCTCGGCTGAACCATGAATCCCAATCCAACCAGTTCGCGACGCAGACGTTCGCGGGTTGATTTGATCTTCTGAAAATTCTTCCGGTAGTAGCCGAGATCAGCAAGCGTGGCGAGCGCCGCGATTTGCCCCAACCCGTTTACATTGTAGCTGTCGCGAACCTTGTCGAGCGCGGCAATGATTTCTGGATGCGCCACAAAATAGCCGACGCGCTGGAAACAAAGCGAATAAGCTTTGGAAAACGTTCGCGAAATGATGACGTGCGGATATTTTATTGCGAGCGACAACGCATTCTCCTCAGCGAAATCAACGTAGGCTTCATCGAGGATAACAATTCCCTTTTGCACCGCGCAAAGCTTCTCGAGTTCCGCTGTAGAATACCCGCGACCACTTGGCGCGTTGGGCGTCGTGACGAGGGTGAGAGCCGCCTTGAAATCCCATTGTTTCCTGCGACGCAACTCAGCGGTGTCAGGAATAGAAAACTCCGGCCCAAGCGGCACCGGGTTTTTGTGCGCGCCATGAATATCGGCCAGCACGGGATATAAGGAATAGCTTGGCGTAAAATATTGAATCGTCTCTCGCGATGACCTGGCCGAACTTGCCGGTTCGACAAATGCACGGGTGGCCAGGGCCAGCAATTCGTCGGAGCCATTTCCAACGATAATATTTTCCGGGTTGCATCGATGCAGCTTCGCCAATTTCTCGCGCAGAAGCTGCGCCGTCGGATTCGGGTAAAGACGCAGCCGCCCATCAACCGCAGCTCTCGTCGCCTGCAAGACTTTGGTCGACGGCGGATAAGGATTTTCGTTGGTATTAAGCTTGATCAATCCCTTGATCTTCGGCTGCTCCCCTGGAACGTAGGCATGCAAGTCGCGCACAAGAGGGCGAATTAATTTCTTTAAACCGGAATTGCTCATCTTAAATCACTTTGCTTCCAATCGAACCTCGCTGGATCTGCCATGCGCGCTCAATCCTTCGAGCTCGGCAAATTTTTTCACGGCCGGCAGCGCCTTCTTAAGGGAGGCGCGATTGTATTCAACAACGCTTGTGCGTCGTTGAAATTGATCCACCGTCAAGCCGGGAAACGATGCCCCTGCCCCGCCCGTTGGCAGCGTGTGACTCGGCCCCGCGACATAATCGCCGAGAACCGTCGGAGAAAATCCGCCGAGGAAAATTGCGCCGGCTGTGAGAATTTTTTCTGAAACTTTGGCGGCCTGACGCGCCATCACTTCGCAATGTTCGGGCGCAATCTGATTCACCAGCTGCACGCCCTGATCCAGGTTTTTCACGTGAATCAGCCATCCGTTGTTTTTCAAGGCGCGCTCGATGAACTCCCGTCGCGAAAGCTTCGAGAGCTGGCGGGCTATTTCCGCTTCAACCGCACGCAGCATCTTCGCTGAATTCGTGATGAGCCAAACGCGTTCGTGACCCGATCCATGCTCAGCCTGGGCCAGCAAATCGGCCGCGGCAAATTTTGGATTGGCGGTTTCATCCGCCAACACGAGTACCTCGCTCGGGCCGGGCAAAAGATCGATCGCGACGTGGCCAAACAACAACCGTTTCGCGGCGACAACATATGCATTTCCAGGACCGAAGATTTTCTGCACCCAGCGAATTGTGGGAGTCCCAAGCGCCATTGCCGCAATCGCCTGCGCGCCGCCAATTCGGTAAATCTCGGTCGCTCCCGCCGCGCGAATCGCGAAGAGCAGCGACGGATTTATCACACCCGTCTTGCCCGCCGGCGTGCAGACCACGATCTCGCGGCACCCTGCCACACGCGCCAAAGTGATGGTCATCAGCGCCGTCGAAACCAATGGCGCGGTTCCTCCAGGAATGTAAATTCCGACGCGCTGAAACGGATCATATTTTTCGCCGACCGTGCCTCCGTGGCTGTTGCGAATCGACCAGCCTTTGCGAAGTCCCTTCCGGCTGAACGTCTCGATATTTTTTTTCGCAACCTCAACCGCGCTGCGCAGCGCGTCATCGGCCTTGACGGAGGAAGAGAGCAGTTCAGCCTGAGTCACAGCGAATTGTTCCGACGTGAGTTTCACTCCGTCAAATCGCTCCGTGAATTCCGCAAGAGCAGCATCACCCCGCAACTTGACCGCGTCCACAATTTCGCGGGTGCGCTGCTCAATGGCTGGATCAAAAAGACTTGAGCTCGCGGTAAGCTCGCGAATGCGGTCGGCGAAATTGAGGTCTCCGAATCGGACAATTTTCATGCGGCGACGAAGCTAGAGGAAGCTCTGGTGAAAGTCAAAACGCGGAAAGATTGGACAGCGACCAACTCGTTTGAATTTCTGCATCCAGCGGAGTGGGCGGCGCTCCAGCAAGCAGCTTACGTTCGGCCAATAGACCGATCATCGCGGCGTTGTCGGTGCAAAGGGATTTTTCTGCGAGGCGTAATTGGAATCCCGCTCCTTGGCAAGCCACAGCAAGTCTCTGGCGCAAGGCCCGATTGCAGGTCACACCGCCAGAGGCCGTCACACAGCGGACCGCGAGTTTCTTCGCCGCTTTAATTGTTTTCACGACGAGCACATCGACAATCGCCGCCTGCACACTGGCGCACAGATCGCAAAGACGCTTTCGGTCGTCGAGCAGTTCGGGATTTTTCTGGAGAAAATAACGGACGGATGTTTTCAATCCGGAGAAGCTGAAATCGTGATTGGGCTCGTAAATCATCGGCCGCGGAAAATCATGCGCTTTTGGATTCCCGCTCTCAGCGAAGCGATCGATTTCCGGCCCGCCGGGGTAGGGCAAACCGATTAGCTTGGCGATCTTATCGAAACATTCGCCCGCCGCGTCATCGACCGTCTCGCCGAGGAGCTCGTGATTCAACTCGCCTTTCACATGAACCAACATCGTGTGGCCGCCGCTGACGATGAGAGAAATGTTTGGCTGAAGTTCATCAAAGGCGGCGCGAAGTGGCGTGCCGGAAGTCCAAGGCGAGTACAAATGGGCCTCGTGATGATTGATTCCAAGAAAAGGTTTGCGCAGCGAAAAAGCCAAGGCTTGTCCCGCCTTGAGACCAATCATCAGTGCGCTGGGCAGGCCCGGCCCGCGCGTCGCCGCGACGGCATCGAGATCTGGGATGGAAATTTTTGCGTCGTGCAAAGCTGTTCTCGCGACGGGCAAAAGGTTTCGCAAATGCTCGCGCGTGGCGAGCTCCGGAACCACCCCGCCGTACTCGGCATGCAGTGCGATTTGCGAGGAAACGCAGTTCGACAAAACGGTTCCGTTGCGGATAATCGCGACGCTGGTTTCATCGCAGGAAGTTTCAAAAGCGAGCAGCGTCATTCGAGTTTAATATCACTGAAAATTGTTGTGTTTTGCCTCGATTGCAAAACGCGGGCGAGCGGTGTTTTACCGTCAGCCGAAATGGATTCCCGCAACGCGCCCTCCTTCCCCTGCCCCGATGCCAGCACCCAAACCTCCTTCGCGGCCGCAATTGCGGCGTAGCTGAGCGTCAGCCGGCGTGGCGGCGGTTTGGGACCGATCACGGTAAGAAAGGGAGCGGCGCAATTCACAACCTCCATGGAAGCGCCGGGAAAGAGCGAGGCAACATGTCCGTCCTCACCCATTCCGAGAAAAACCAAATCCAAAACGGGCTGGCCATTCTCATTCAACGAAACGGTTTTACGGATCTCCAAATTGGCTTCCGCGACGGCAAGGTCTGGAACCAGCTCGCCGCGAAGCCGATGAATCTTTTCGCCTGATAGATTGAGCGGTTGAAAAAGATTTTGATCTGCCAATGCGAAATTGCTCTCGGCGTCACCCGGCGGAACACATCGTTCGTCGGCCCAAAAGAAATCGACGTTGCCAAGCGAAAGGTTCTTAGAGGGTGACTGTTCGGCGATATCGCAAAAAAGTCGGCGCGCAATGCGGCCACCTGAAAGCGCGACGGAATACGAAAGCCTTTGCTGGAACGATTTCACCACGGCGAACAACCACAGTTCCGCCACGGAGCGAGAGAGCTCGCGATCGTCGTTGAAAGTTTTAAGGTCAAAATGCTTCATGGCTGGTGCCGGGTGATCACTGCTGTTTTTGAAATTCAAGTGACCGGATGCGGTTTGCGCCAGGCGTGGCTGCGTTGTGCAAGCAGTTCGTCTGCAGCGACCGGCCCCCACGTACCCGATGAATAAATCTCGCTCTCACTGAGCGGAATTTTTTCCCAGGCCTGGCGGATCGGATCGACAATGCTCCATGCGGTTTCCACTTCATCTCGACGAATGAAGAGAGTCGCGTCGCCCGCCAATACTTCGAGCAGCAGGCGTTCATAAGCTTCCGGCGTGTAGGCTCCAAATTCCGCATTGTAATCGAAATGCATTCGGACCGGACGAATCTCCAAACTGGTGCCGGGGACCTTTCCATTGAACCGCAGGAAAATTCCCTCATTGGGCTGGAGGCGAAGCGTAATCGCATTCGAATCAAGGTTTGTCCCGCATTGCGCCGCAAACAAGACGTTGGGCGTCGGGCGAAATTGAATGCGCACTTCGCTGGCACTCATGGGAAGACCTTTTCCCGTGCGCAAATAAAACGGGACGCCAGACCAGCGCCAGTTATCAATCAACGTCCGCATGGCGACAAACGTTTCCGTATTCGAATCAGGGCGCACTTTAATTTCCTGGCGGTAAGCGACGCGCGCTTGGCCATCAATTTCACCGACGCCGTATTGACCGCGCACGACATTGTTCGCAACCTGGCTTGCGTCGAGCGGACGAATCGATTTGAGCAACTTCACTTTTTCATCGCGAATGGACTCCGCTTCCAGGGAAACGGGCGGCTCCATGGCCACCAGCGCGAGGATCTGCAATAAATGGTTCTGCACCATGTCGCGCAGCGCCCCGGCTTCTTCGTAGTAACCGCCACGCCCGCCCACTCCAAGTTTTTCGCTCACCGTAATCTGCACTTGCTCGATGCATTGCCGGTTCCAAAGCTGCTCAAAAATCGCGTTGGAAAAACGAAACATCAAAATGTTTTGCACCGTCTCTTTGCCCAGATAATGGTCGATACGGTAAATCTGTTTTTCGAAAGCGAACCGCGTCAGCTCGGCGTTCAATTGTTGCGCGGAGATGAGATCGTGACCGAACGGCTTTTCCACCACCACGCGTTGCCAGAACTTTTTCCCCTCCTCGCGGTGGAGAAGGCTGGCTTTGTGCAGATGCTCCACCACTTCGGCGAATTGGCTCGGCGACGTCGAAAGATAAAAAAGCAAATTGCGGCGGAGCGATTCGTGGCCGAACGACTCGAGCTGCGTCTCCAGTTTTTTATAGGCATTGAGGTCCGAGAATTCGCCCTCGCAATAAAAAACATTCGCGGCAAACGCCTCCCACTGAGCGGCGTCCACGCTCTTGGTTCTTGAGAATTTTTGGAGATCCTCTTTCAGCTCCTCGCGCCAGCTCGCGTCGGATTTCTCCCGCCGGGCGAAGCCGATGATGCGAAAGGGATTCGGCAATTGCTTTTCGCAAAATAAATGGAACAAGGCAGGAATCAGTTTGCGTGCGGTCAAGTCGCCGCTGGCGCCGAAGATGACAATGGAACACGGCTCAACGGTTTTCCGCCCGTAGTCCAACCGGCAGCTTAATAATTCGTCCAACTGATCTAATTGATCCATCGCGCGACAATGGAGAAGCCAGGCGCGAATTTCAATAATCTTCCCTTATCTGGAAAAAAAATTTAGACAAACGGACGTCGTGTAATAGGTTCTGTTTCGAGGACAAAGGCCAAATCACTTTGCTGTTTTAGCAACGTCAGGATTTATAAGACTCGATCTGAAATGAACACCGCCCCTTTGACCGTTTTGCTGATTGAGGACGATTTAAATGATGCGCTCCTGTTGCAACGCTCCTTTTATCGCGCCAAGCTGACCAGTCTCTTGCGAGTCGTCACCGACGCCGAGCAAGCCATGACTTACCTCCAGCAGGTTCCCAATTTGGACGGCGACGAGTGCAACCCGATGCCGTCGTTGATCTTGCTCGATCTGAATTTGCCTGGCACTTCGGGTTTGCAAATGCTCGAGTGGTTGCGCCAACAACCGGGCGACTTGAAGCGCTTGCCAGTAATCATTTTGACTTCATCGCGCGAAACCAACGACATCGATCAAGCGTACGCCCTGGGAGCCAATTCCTACATCGCGAAGCCCAATGGAAACTTCGATGATTTAGCACAAATGGTAAAAAGTTTTGATGCGGTCATTCCCGATGAAAAAAGGAAAACTCAGGCATTCACCTAATATGAAAAGCGGAACGTCCTGATTGCAGAAGTTTGATGAGAAATTAAGATGGCTTTGTTGTTTGGGGGAAAACCTGACTGCCCTTTGAAGTGATTGGTTGCACTTTGGGGGCAGTCACTCTTTAGATCGTAGCCCTCCTGCGATCACTCGGGCGGGCGGACATGACACTCGTGGCCATGTTCGTTTTGCCCCTGATCTTTCGAAACTTCAGAATTTGAAATTCCACTCGGCCAGACCGTATTTTTCGTTCACAAGCCTAGAAAAATCAGGAATGTAACTTAGATTTTCCACCGCATTCCAGCCGGATTTCAAAATACGTTTCAGCTCAAGTGCCGGTTGATGCAAATTCATCAGGAAGTCCAAGTGAGTCCGGCCTTCCCGATAGCAAGGTTCTTTGGAAGGCATACAAAGTAATTGCTCGATCAGTTCCAATTTAAAATCCAAAAGGAATGTCCCGTGAAATAAAAGAAACTTTTTCTTTCTTCGCTGCGCATTGCCGGAAAATTTCCGCTCACCAATGACCAGGTCCGTATGGCCTTCGATGCTCACACTTGAATTCAGATATGGTTTCAGCAGGTCACGGTGTCGCCCCATGATGAATTGGTTGGCTTGGGTGATGGTCTGAAGGCGACCGTTATCCTCCCAATTGAGAATCAGCGAGTAGTTGATTGAACCCGGGCCTTGCAGAACCGTTCCACCGCCGCTGCACCGCCGCAGGATTGGAACCTTTTTCTCGCGGCAAGCTCCCGAATTCACTTCTAGGTCAACCTTGTTGGCGTAGCCGAGGACGACAAAATATTCGGTGGGTTCCCAGATTCGTAAAACCTCCGGCCCGCCAGTTTCTTCGCAAAAATCCAGCAAGGCCTCATCACAGGCGAGGTTTTCAGCCGGGGTTTCCAGGGTCAGGTCTAAATACTTCATCAAAACAATAATTTGCGCCCGTTTTCAAGCGCACTAGAAAAATCGCCAGAACAACATTACGGTGGTCATGACCGGATGGAAGCGAAACTTCATTCGGGATCGCGGGAGGGGCACGCTGCCTTCAAATTGAAAAATTGTTTCCAAAGAATTCCCAAAAATTAGGTTGGCGGACTGGGTTCCCCAATTTACAACTCTGCCTTGCTTGCGCTGGCGTGAGCAATTTTTAGCTGATTTACACAGTGAAACCCAAAAGACGAGACATCGATATTACTTCGCATACGGATAGCGATCCGATTCGCACTCCCTATATCAACACGATTGCGCCCGAGGATGAACCGGTGTTTCCGGGGGATCGCGACACCGAGCGCCGCATCAAAAGCATCATCCGCTGGAACGCAATGGCGATGGTCGTCAATGCGAACAGCAAGCACGACGGTTTGGGCGGGCATATCTCCAGCTTCGCTTCCTGCGCGACACTTTACGAAATTGGCTACAACCATTTTTTCCGCGGAGCGGAAGGCGATCGCCCGGCCGATCTGATTTATTTTCAAGGGCATGCGACTCCGGGAAATTACGCGCGCGCTTTCCTCGAAGGTCGCCTCGACGAAAATGATTTGCAGAAATTTCGCCAGGAACTTTCGGTCGGCGGCGGGCTTTCGTCGTATCCGCATCCATACTTGATGCCGGATTTCTGGCAGTTCCCCACCGTCTCAATGGGACTCGGGCCGATCATGTCGCTATATCAGGCACGTTTCATTCGTTACATGCGAGCTCGCGGACTTTTGAGCACCAAAAACGAACCGAAAATTTGGACCTTCGTTGGCGATGGCGAAAGCGATGAACCAGAAACGCTCGGCGCGCTCACTTTGGCATCACGCGAGAAACTCGACAACCTCGTCTGGGTCGTGAATTGCAATTTGCAACGGCTCGATGGACCCGTCCGTGGCAATGGAAAAATCATCCAGGAACTCGAAGGCGCATTCCGTGGCGCTGGATGGAACGTCATCAAAGTAATTTGGGGAACGAACTGGGATGCATTGCTTGCCAAAGACGAAACCGGTTTGCTCATGAAACGCATGGAAGAATGCGTCGATGGCGATTATCAAAAATATACGGTTGAACCGGGCAGCTATATCCGCCGCCATTTCTTTGGCAAATATCCCCAATTGCTCGAGCTCGTAAATGATTTGACTGACGACGAACTGCGTAAATTAACGCGAGGCGGCCACGATCCGCAAAAAGTTTACGCCGCATTTAAAGCTGCGGTGGAACACAAGGGCTCGCCCACGGTCATTCTCGCGAAAACGGTCAAGGGATACGGTCTCGGTGAAGCGGGCGAAGGCCGGAACATTTCGCATCAACAGAAAAAGATGAACGAAAAGGAGTTGCGCGAATTCCGCACGCGTTTCGACATCCCAATCAGCGACGAGGAAATTGCCGATTATCCGTTCTACCGTCCCTCACCCGATTCGCACGTCATAAAATATTTACAAGATCGCCGGAAGAAACTCGGCGGCTCGGTTCCGAAGCGCACCGTCAAAACGGCGCCGCTCACGATTCCGCCGCTCAGCAGCTTTTCCTACGCGCTGAAAGGCACTGGCCCAACCCGCGCCGGCTCCACGACAAAAGGTTTCGCGCAAACTTTGGTGTCCTTGCTGCGCGACAAAAATATCGGGCGAAACATTGTTCCAATCATTCCAGACGAGGCCCGCACCTTCGGCATGGACACCATGTTTGCCGAGTTTGGAATTTATTCTTCCAATGGTCAGCTCTACGAGCCGGTCGATGCTGGAACCGCAGCGTTTTTCAAAGAAGCGAAGGACGGCCAAATTCTCAACGAAGGAATTAACGAAGCCGGCGCGATTTCCTCCTTCGTCGCCGCCGGAACATCTTACGCCAACCACGGCGTGAACATGATTCCGTTCTACATCTATTATTCGATGTTCGGCTTCCAACGCATCGGCGACCAAATCTGGCTCGCGGCGGACAGTCGCACGAAAGGGTTTTTGCTCGGTGCAACCTACGGGCGAACCACGTTGAACGGCGAAGGATTGCAACATCAGGACGGCCACAGCTTGCTGTTCGCCTCCTCGGTCCCGAATCTCCTCGCCTACGATCCAGCGTTTGATTTTGAAACGGCAGTCATCATGCACGACGGCTTGAAGCGCATGTATGAAAAGGGCGAAGAGATTTTTTATTACATCACGCTTTACAACGAGGATTATCAAATGCCCGCGATGCCAGACGGCGTCGAAGAAGGCATTTTGAAAGGTCTTTATAAATTCAAGCCGGGTGTCGAAGGAAAAAAACATAAAGCGCAAATCTTCGGCAGTGGCGCGATCATTCGATCCGCCTTGAAAGCGCAGGAAATCCTAGCCGAGCGTTACGATGTTTCTGCTGATGTTTGGAGCGCCACGAATTACAAATCCCTTCGCAACGACGCGCTGAAAACAGAGCGATGGAATATGCTCCATCCGACCGAGCTCCAGAAAAAGTCTTACCTCGAAACGCTGCTGGCGAATGAGAAAGGTCCGTTCGTTGCCGTATCCGATTGTATGAAATTGGTTCCAGACCAGATCAATCGCTGGGTTCCAGGCGGGTTGACCACCTTGGGCACCGACGGCTTTGGGCGAAGCGATACGCGCCCGAACCTGCGTCGCTTTTTTGAAGTCGATGCGGAATCCACGGTCATTGCCACGTTGTGGGCTTTGGCAAATCGTGGCGCCATTGATAAAAAAATCGTGGCTAATGCGATCAAGGATCTTGGTGTGAATCCGGAAAAAATGTTCCCAGAAATTCTTTCAGTCAGCTAAAACTATGGACGTCAAATTACCGCCCCTCGGCGAAGGTGCCGATTCAGGAACCGTCGTAAACATCCTCGTCAAAGAGGGTGATCAAATTGCCAAAGGCCAAACCATCATCGAGCTCGAGACCGGCAAAGCCGTCACGCCGATTTCCTCCAGCGCCGCCGGACAGGTGGGCAAGGTGATCGTCAAAGAAGGGCAAAAAATTTCTGTCGGTTCGCCAATTCTTTCCCTGACTGGCGGGGCCGTAGAAGCGCCTGCCGCCGCGCCGAAAAAGGCAACCGCAGCGAAAGCTCCGGCCAAGAAGCCGGTGGTTGAGCAAGAGGAAGAAGCCGAAGAGTCCATCGACGAAGAGTTCGAATATACGGGTGAGAATCCTCCGCCCGCATCCCCTTCCCTTCGCCGCCTGGCGCAAGATCTGGGTATTGATTTACGCAAAGTGCGCGGCAGTGAAGGCGGCGGAAGAATTGTCCTGGCAGATTTTAAAACCTATATTCAAGGGTTAAGGAGCTTGGCCAAACGGCCTGCCGCAGTGACTCCAACCGCCGGCCCGGCCAGCGGCAGCAGACCCGTTGAGCAAATCGATTTCTCCCGCTTCGGTTCAATTTACAAACGGCCACTGACGCCGCTTCGCAAGGTCATCGCCCAGCGCATGACGGAGAATTCCGTCACGATTCCGCACGTGACGCAGTTCGATAACATTGACCTGACGAACCTGATGGCGCTTCGGAAAAAATACGCCGAAACCTACGAGAAGCATGGCGCGAAACTTACCGTCACATCGTTCGCGGTCAAAGCACTCGTCAATGCACTCAAGAAGCATCCCGCGTTCAACTCCAGCCTCGACGAAGCAGCTCAGGAAATTGTTTTCAAAGAATATTTTCACATCGGCGTGGCCGTGGATACGGAACAAGGTTTGATGGTTCCGGTCATTCGCGACGCGGACAAAAAGGATTTAGTTCAAATTTCGAAAGAGTTGGTCGAACTCGCAGCCAAAGCCCGCGATCGAAAAATTTCCCTGGAAGAAATGCAGGGCGGCTCCATCACGATTTCAAATCAGGGCGCGTTCGGCGGCGCGCATTTCACGCCAATCGTGAACAAGCCCGAAGTTGCGATCCTCGGCATGGGCAAAGGCGCGATGAAACCAATCGTCACCAAGGAAAACAAAATCGAAGCGCGGCTCGTTTTGCCTGTGACACTTTCCTACGATCACCGCGTCATCGACGGCGGCAGCGCCGCGCGTTTCATCGTGGACTTGGTCGCGGCTTTCCAGAATTTCGACGAAGCGGAAGTCAAGATCGGCGGGTAATTGCGTTAGCTAAATCTCGGTTTTGGCGCGGGCTTTCGTCGTGCTCGCGCTTTCAATTTCTTGTCGTAAATCGGTTGCAACTCTTAGACCGATGACCAGAATTCCATCTTTGATTTGGTGGCTCAATGCCCACGATCATATTGGCGGAGGGAAGGGAAACCGTTTATCCACTGCACACTGAATGATCTGGAAAACCTGTTACCGCCATGATGTTCGTAGATGGCGCTAGAGTAACCTAGGTCGAAAGGCGGATGATCGGGAAAAACTCCTCGTTTGCCGTTTGTGAATTACCTCAAAGGAATTCGTCGTTGTGGACTCGACTGCGCCCAATATCTGGTAAACCAAAGTTCCAGAACATTTTAAATCCTGAGCTTGGATTTGGCATCCACCGATCAGGATAATAAGCACGATCGCGCCTCGAATGAAGATTGCGAGGCGCGTCGTGGATTCACGTTCTTGCGTGGATCACTTGATCGCACTCAACTCCGCATCAAACAATTCCTTCGTCTTGCCCTGGAAATCACCAAGTGAAATTTCTCCAGCATCCAATTTTTTCAGCAGCGATTTTTGCGCGAGATAATCTTTGTTCACCACGCCAGCACGGCTTTGCAACATGCGCCAGGCTTTGCGGCGTTCGACGGCAAACAACACCATCTGGCGTGACACGGCGTAGAACTTCATTTTTTCAGCCGTCTCAACCTTGATGTAAACGCCGAAATTCGGGACGTAGCTGCGATGGTTTTTGTCGAACACGCGCCGGTAAATCACGTCGTCCTGCGTGATGAACAGCAGCATATCGTCGAGGTGAATCATCTCTTTCGCGTCCTCTTCCTTGATGCCCTTGACGTGTTTGCGGAAACGTCCCTCGGTCAACGCCCAGTGCGCCACGCCAAAATTATATTCTTCGCCGGTGGATTTATATTTCGTGCGCCACCAATCGCGTTCGGGGGTCGGATTGCCCTTGAGATCAAACGCTTCCTGAATCGTTTCGCCCTTGCGCGGGTTGAACACAAATTCCGGCATGCCGCGAGAGTCGCGAACCATCTTCGCCTGATCGGCGCTCATGTTGTCGCCGACGCCGTGTTCCGGCTGGCAGGTCGTGTAACTCTGGAAAAAGGCCGTGCCGCGATATTCGAGTCCGTCGAGCAACGCCTTGTAAAGTTTCGCCGCGTTCGCCATCGAAACTTGCGCAACGAATGGAGAGCCGTGTCCGCTGGTAAACGCTTCGGAGATGCTTTTCTTTTCGATCAACTTGCCCTGCGACGCGACACCAAACTGGTTCATGTCGTACCCGCCGAGCATGGTGGATGAATCAGAATTTTGTCCGCCCGTATTCGAATAAACCTGCGTGTCCAGCATGAGCAGTTTTACATTCGGGCGGTTCTGCAGCATGACTTTGGAAACATTTTGGAAACCGATGTCGCCGAACGCGCCGTCCCCTCCCACGACCCAGACTTTCGGCAATTCGCGAATTTCCTGATCGGTCATCAACGTGTCGTCGAGATGGGTCAGGATAAAATAATCGGATTCAGAAATGACGCTGTCATTGCGGTTGAGCAGCAAATCGCACAAGCGTTCCGGGACAACGGAACGGCGCGCGTGATTGAGCAGCACGGATTCGCTCATCAGCCAACTGATCGTCGCCCCGTCCTGGAACAACGAGTTCATCCATGGATACGGATGCGGATTCGACGGCGGCGTGGAACCGTAAACCGTGTTACAACCGGTGCTCGCGCCCATCAACATCACGGACATCCCGTTCGCGCGCCGACCGTCCACGGCCTGGAGATCGCGGTGATTGAAAGCGTCCTGGCGCATGATCGAGCCAATAACATTGACGATTTGTTCGTCGGAAATCGCGCCGTGTTTCGATTCGTAATCGGAAATTCGTTTCGCGGTATCCTCATCATTCTCGCCACCGAGTCCCATCAAGGCGTGAATAACGGTTTTGCGGAACAGCAAATATTCCTCTTCACTGCGCTGCTTGATCGCCTGCAGCTTCGACAAACCTTCGTTTTCCAACGCCGTCGCTTTGCCGCGGAGCCGGTCCGCTTTTTTGTGATAGAGCGGGCGCATGTAGGCTTCGGTCACCGAGGTCGCCGCGCGCAGAATGCTTTTCTCACCGCAACCAGCGCACGCGCCGTCGCCCGAGACGAGCGCCTCGTAATTTCTGCGCACCATCAAATGGTTGCGCAACGCGGCTTCGCGTGAACCCGCCGCGTCATTGTCGTTATAAAGACCGAGGAATTTCTGCGGCGTGTCCGGCAGCAATCGAGAAAAAATCTGCGCGGTCGTCAACTCAGCGTTGAGCTCTTCAGTTTCGCGCGTCATGCGCAATGCATCGTGATCGCCGCAAACCTGCACGCATTCGCCGCAGCCTTTGCATAGGTCTGAAACGAAGATGGAGAATAATCCGCCAGCGCCCGGGGTCTTTTGTTCAAGTGAGCGGAAGATCGCCGGGACGTTTGAGTAAGCCAGTGGAAGCTGTTCAATAATGCGAACGAATTCAGCGCGCGAAGCCTCCGCAATCTGCGTCAGGCGGCTGACCTCATCGCGAATAATATCTTTAAACGGCAGCGACTGTTTGCTCTTCACCGCTTCAGTCATTCGAGCGCGGGCGCGTTCTTCGAGACCGTTCAATTCGCCGATCAATTTTTTACGTTCAGCAACATCGGAGACGTAATTTCCCGCCGCCGTTTTCAAAACCGTGCTCACGTCCTGGGATGTGTTGGGCAGCGCTGTATCTGGACACGCCGTGATGCACTCCATGCATTGCGTGCAGTTTTCCGCGATGTAAACCGGCGTTTCGCGACGCGCAACATATTTGGATTGCGTCGCCCCAGTCCCAGCGCCCATGACGCCAACGGACGCAAGGGCGCCCGCCGGTTGGTGATAGCCCATGCCGCAGCGGAATTCGCTGTCGAACTTCGCGAGCGTTTGAAATGGCGACCGCGTTTGGCCAGCAGGCGGACGATTTGAAATCAAACCCGCGCCAAGATTAACGCCGGCAGTGGGAAGAATTTCATGATCGCCCAGCGGCTTCAGGGGCGCGTTGCGCATGGAGGAACGATCGATATCGGTTATCTCGCCGTATTTAATTTCCTGCACGCGCGAGAACCCTTCGTTCATCACTCTCATGTTCGACGTCACCACGGCGTCGCCGAAACGAGCAAATTTCTTTTTGTACTGTTTGAGCACGACGTCGTTGAATTGGTCTTCCGAGATGCCGTAGGTCTTGAGAAACGGACTGACGCGGAAGAATGCCCCAAGGAACGAATTCCCCTGCATGCGCAGTTGCAATTCAGCCTGGGTCGTCGCGTTGCGCGCGATTTCGAATCCGGGCAAAATGAAAATGCGAATATTATTATCGCGGATGAACTGGCGGTATTGCGAAGGCACCCGCTGCCAGGCGGTTTCCGGCGTATCGCTGGATTCCCAAACGAGCGAACCACCTTTGTTCAATCCTTCGAGCGGGTTGGTGTGCGTGAACGCTTTTGGATCGCAGCACAGCACAACATCGACGTGGTTCAACTCGCAATTCACCTTGATGCGTTCCGGCGCTACGGTCAGATAATAATTCGTCGGCGCACCTTTCTTTTCCGAGCCGTATTTCGGATTCGCCATGACGAAAAGTTTTTCCTGCAATCGTCCGTCTTCGTCGTAAGTCGGATTCTGATTGGAAATCAGATCGCCAAAATCGCCGACAATTGATCCGAGGTTCTTTCCGGTCGTGATCATTCCCCAGCCGCCGATGGAATGAAAACGAACCGCAATCGCGTTCTGTGGCAGAAGCGACGGCGTGTCTTTGGAGATGACCGCGTAAGGATGATTGACACCGAGCACAAAGAAGGTTTCGCCATCGGCGGCGCCTTTGCCGTCTTTGCGGCGTGACTGGCCGGTGGCGAATTCGTAAGCCCCGAGCGTGTGTTCCGGACGAAAATCGCGGGAACCAATCCCGTACGCGCCGCGGAAAATTCGCGGAGTCTCTTCGGGCTTTAGCGCCGGCAGCACCCCACCGAATTTCACGACTTCGTGCGCCTTGCCGAACGCGACACGAATGTCCCGCGCCAACGGATTGTCGCCGGCCAGGCTTTCGTCGGTGCGTTCGAGGATGATCACATTTTTCTTGCCGCGCAGCGCGTTGATGACGGCAGCTTCGGGAAATGGTCGAATGACGTTGATGTGGATGGAGCCGACTTTCGCGTTGCGCTGTTCGCGCAAATAATCGCAGGCCTGTTCGATGTTTTCCGAGGCGCAGCCGAGCGAAATAAAAACCGTTTCTGAATCCGCCGTTTTGTATTCACTGACCAAACCGTAGTGGCGCCCGGTCAGCCCTTTGAATTCTGCGCAAGCCTGCTCCAGGAATCCAAGAATCGGCTCGCTGAAATTATTGCGACGCGCCACCACGCCGTTCATGTGGTGCTCCTGGTTTTGAACCGGCCCGAGCAGAATCGGATTCTTCAAGTCGATCATTTCGGGAACGCGGCGACGTTTCGGGCCGAATAATTCCCGCTGCGCCGGAGTCGGGCAGTCGATCATTTCATCGGGCGCACCAAGGAATTCCCGGAGCAGTTCCGCTTCCGGTGCAAAATACATGCGCTCGGAATGGGTCGTGAGCATTCCGTCCTGAATGTTCATTCCCGGATTGAGCGACAACTCATTGACCTTGCGCAAAATCATCGCTTGATCGGCCGCCTGCTGCGCGTCCTTCGCCATCATCATCGTCCACCCGGTGTCGAGCGCCGCGTAAAAGTCGTCGTGGCCGCAATGAACATTCAACGCATGCTTCGTCAACGCGCGCGCGCCGACTTCGACCACCATCGTCGAAAGTTTTCCCGGCGCGTGATAATACTGCTCCATCGCATACGCGATCCCCTGCCCTGACGTGAAATTCACCGCGCGTTTGCCGGTCACCGAAAATGCCGTCGCCCCGCCCTGCGCCGCGTGTTCGCCTTCGCACTCCACCGCGATTTTCTGCGCGCCAAAGACGTTTAATTCGCCTTGCGCAAAACTCTGCTGGTACAATTCGCCACCTTCGGTCGATGGCGTGATCGGATAAAAAATCCCACCTTCCGTGATGCGTGTCTCAACATGTTGGGCCACAAGTTGGTTGCCGTTACAAGTGACGCGCACGCCCGGATATTTAGGCTTGTGAACGTTGGAGTTGTGTTTTGTCGGAGAGCCCGATTGTGGGTTCGCAGATAAATTAGACATAAATTTTTCTATTTAGGCTTACCCAGCGAGATTAACACCACACTTTAAAAATAAAACAGGATTTCCTTTCCAAAAATTGCTCAGAGCCTCTCATCCAATCACTTAATCATGAGTTTTCCTGAAGCGCATTGAAACCACTCGAATAAAATGGCGTTCCGCCGAAAGGTAAGAATCTTTGCCCGCGAATTCCTATTCGTCCGTGGAGCCCTTGCCTGATCCGCTTCAATCGCCGCATTTTGATCCGTTCCCTCGCCTCGGTTTCAAACGCAATTTGCTGACAAAATCATGGACGTGACTTGCCAACCTCCCTATTCTCCGCCGACATTTGTCGGGAAGAATTTATATGGAAGATTTAAAATCTGAAATCGTTGTTGTTGGTGGTGGTCCGGGCGGATACGCCGCGGCGTTTTACGCGGCCGACCTCGGTAAAAAAGTCCTTCTCGTCGAGCAGGAAAAGCGTCTTGGCGGGGTTTGTCTCAACCGCGGCTGTATCCCTTCCAAGGCATTGCTCAACGCCACGAAAATGATCGGCGAAGCCAAAGAATCCGCGCACCGCGGCATTTCCTTCGAACCCGCAAAAATTGAATTGGACAAACTGCGCACCTGGAAGGATTCCATCATTCAAAAACTTTCGGGCGGCATCGGTCAATTGGCCAAAGCCCGCGGGGTTCAAGTCATCAATGGCCGCGCCTATTTCGAAGGCTCGCAAAAATTGCGCATCGAAACCGATCAGGGCCAGCAATTCGTCGAATACGACAAAGCGATCATCGCCGTCGGATCAAAACCGGCGATGCCAAAAGTTTTCGACCTCGGCAATCCGCGCATCATGACTTCGACGGAAGCGCTCCAGGTGGAAGATATTCCTGAAGATTTGTTGATCATCGGCGGCGGCTACATCGGCATGGAATTGGGAACCGTTTACGCCAATCTCGGCAGCAAAGTCGTCGTGATCGAAGCGATGGAAACCATCCTGGCAGGCGCGGATCCAGATTTGATCCGCCCGGTTGTGAAATACGCGGAAAAGAATTTCAAAGAGATTCGTTACAAAACCAAAGTGACGAAGATGGCGACCAAAGGAAAAAAAATCCAGGTCACCAGCGAAAAGGACGGCCAGGTTGTCGAAGAACTTTTCGACCGCGTGTTGGTTTCCGTCGGCCGCGTGCCGAATGCCGGCGACATCGGCCTGGAAAACACCAAAGTGGAGAAAGACGAGAAGGGATTCATCAAAGTCAGCGAAACCCAGCAAACCGCCGACCCGAATATTTACGCCATTGGCGATATTGCCGGCGGAGTCATGCTCGCGCACAAAGCGACGCGCGAAGGAAAAATTGCCATCGAAAACATCGCCGGCGAAGGCGCCGTCAACCGGAACATCGTGATCCCGGCAGTCGTGTTCACCGAACCCGAAGTCGCCTGGTGCGGTTTGACGGAAACCGAAGCCAAAGCCAAAGGCATCGAGGTTAAAATCGCCAAATTCCCTTGGGCCGCTTCCGGTCGCGCTCTGACCTTCGATCGCACCGATGGCGTAACCAAACTGATTCTCGAGCCGGAAACCGATCGCGTTCTGGGCGTTGGAATTGTCGGACACGGCGCGGGTGAATTGATTGCCGAAGCCGTGCTCGCCGTTGAAATGGGCGCGAATGCGAAAGACCTTGCCGCCTGTGTCCATCCGCACCCGACGCTTTCGGAAACACTGATGGAAGCTGCCGAAGCATTTTACGGTCACGCCACACACATCTTCACCCGTAAGGCAGCGGCCAAAGAATAAAACAACGCGCGAGCATAAGACCGCTCGCGGTCTGCCCAACCGATTTCGGCGCGCGGACGGTCCCATCCGCAGCGTGGAATTTGACGAGACTATCTGGCCGATAACTCCAACACCTCCGGCCTGACGAGGTGCGGCGGGCGAGGGACCGCCCGCGCTCCGGTTGCGGCGCAAGATCATCGCGGAAAAATCTAAAAACCCTTGCCTTGCGGCTTCGGAGTCAGATACTTCACCCCGAAATTCAGCCTGATGAACCCGAAACATAAACCATGAATTGCATCGCAGTGACGCCGTGTCGCCGCTGTTTCTGTTTCTCGGGCAACCTCGGCTCACCTTCCCTGCTCCACTGCCCATGAAACTTTCCATGATCGTTAATCCGTTCAACGAACGGAACCTCCAGCTTGCCGCCCAGGTTGGCGTCAGCGAAATCGTCCTGACTTTTCCCGGCCTCGATCCCGCCGCGTTCCGCAACGCGCGCGCCATGGTGGAATGCTTCGGCATGCGCCTCACCCATCTCGAGCGAAAAGTGCCGCATTTGAAACTCGTCCATCGCCTCCCCGGTTGGGAAGCGCAGCTCGCCGATTTCAAAACGCTCATCCGCTTGATGGCCGACCACGGCCTGAACGTGCTTTGCTATAATTGGATGCCCGATGAAGACTGGCAGCGCACCAGTTGCGAAGTGATCGAACGCGGCGGATCGCGCGTCACCGAATTCAACCTCGCGAATGTCGGGCACAACGTCACCGATGCCGATGGTCGTCCGCCGCACCCCACGCCCGCGCCGCAGATGTGGGAAAATCTCGAACGCTTCCTCAACGAAGTCCTGCCCGTGGCCGAGAGCGCGGGCGTCAAGCTCGCCCTGCATCCCGACGATCCGCCCTTGCCGGAACTGCTCGGCCAGGCGCGCATCATCCATTCCAACGCCACGCTGAGGCGCGTCACCGAACTCGTGCCCAGCCCGTCCAACGGCGTCTGCTACTGCGTCGGTTCGCTGCATCCTGCGGGCGAAGATGTCGTGGCGGGAATCCATTTGTTGGCCGGGAAAATTTTCTTTGTCCACGCCCGCAACGTGCGCGGCACGGCCAGCCACTTTGCCGAAACCTGGCACGACAACGGCGAGATCGACATGCCCGCCGTCGTCCGCGCGCTGAAGGCCGTTGGGTTCACCGGCACGATGCGGCCCGACCACGCCCCCTCGATGGCAGGCGAAACCAACGCGACCCCCGGCTACGAAATGCTCGGCCGCCTCTACGCCGCCGGTTATCTGCGCGGATTGATGCAGGCGGTTTGAACTATTCCGAAGCGTACACCGAGTCCAATTGTTACAGGTAGGCCGAGGAGCTGCGCGGCTTGAATGCTTCGGACAAGCGGCAACGCGCCCCTAACCCGCCGCTTGCGAGAGCGACGGGGATTTTTTTTTTGCATTGTCAAGACGCGCCGAGCGTTTGAAGATTTGCGACACCCATTAACTTTTGAGCGAATCGAAATCCAATCTCTCGGCAGACGTGAACGCAGCGCAAACCGTTGCGCCATCATCGCGCCTGTCGGACCTCTCGCCGCAGCAATGGAAATCGGGCATCGCCGCCTGGCTCGGCTGGCTGTTCGACGGGCTCGACATGCATCTCTACACGCTCGTGGCGGCGTCGTTCGTCGCGCATCTGATGCTCGTCTCCAACCCGGCCGATCCGCTCGTGCGCGAGAAGAGTTCGTGGATTCAGGCGTCGTTCCTCATTGGCTGGGCGGTGGGCGGCGGTTTCTTCGGAAGGATTGGCGACCGGCTCGGACGCAGCCGCGCGCTGAGCTTGACCATTTTGACTTACGCGATTTTCACCGGCCTGTCGTTCTTCGTCACCTCGTGGTGGCAATTGTTGATCTGTCGGTTTCTCGCCGCGCTCGGCATCGGCGGAGAATGGGCGGTCGGGGCCAGCTTGCTTTCCGAAACGTGGCCGAAGAAATGGCGCCCATGGATCGCGGCCGTTTTGCAAACCGGGGTGAACCTCGGCGTGCTCCTGGCGTGCGTCGCGGCCTACGCCCTGGCCAAACAGCCGGAGCGCTACGTGTTTCTCGTCGGAATTATTCCCGCGCTGATGGTCTTCTGGATTCGCAAAAATGTTCCTGAACCCGAGGAATGGCGCGCCGCGAAATCCCAATCGGATCGGGAGCCGGGCATTACCGATTTGTTTCGCGGAGAAACCCGGCGCACGACCTTGATGACGAGCCTGATTTGCGCCCTCACCTTGACCGGCTGGTGGGCGTTCATGTTCTGGCATCCGCAACATTTGCGGAGCCTCCCCGAATTGGCGGACTGGACGGAAGCCGCCAAGCGCCAGCTCGTCACGAAAGCGTTCTTCGCCGTGATCGCCGTCTCGATGGCGGGAAACTTTTTCGCTTCCGGGCTGGCGACGGTGCTTGGCTATCGGCGAACCATTTTCATCATGTGCCTCGGATTTTTTGCGGCGCTTTACGGAACGTATTCGGTCCCGCGCCATTACGAATCGCTTTTGCTTTGGCTGCCGCTGGTCGGGTTTTTCTCGGGCGTGTTCGGATTGTTCACGATGTATTTGCCGCCGCTCTTTCCCACGTTGCTGCGCACAACCGGCGCAGGATTTTGTTACAACATCGGGCGCATCGCCGCCGCCGTCGGGACGGTCCTGTTTCTGAAAATCCGCGTGGACTTCCAAACGACGCTGATGAGCATTGGATTTTTGTTCCTGGTCGCGGCGGCGGTCTGTTTGTTCCTGCCGGAATTGTCGAAGGAAGAAGGCGGGAGAAGATGATTCTTCACCCCCGTTGTCACGCGGGAGAAATTAATTTCGAAATAATCACGTCATGAATTCAGGTCGCCTCCACGGAAAACGCATCCTCATCACTGCCGCAGGGCAAGGCATCGGCCGCGCCAGCGCCATCGCCTGCGCAAAGGAAGGTGCGGAAGTAATTGCCACCGACATCAGCCTGGGACTGCTCGCCAGTCTCGCAGAGGAAGTGCCCGCCCTTCAGACCGAAATACTCGACGTGCGCGATACGAATGCCATTGGGGCGCTGGCCCGGCGCTGGACGGCGTTGGACGTGCTATTCAATTGCGCCGGCATCGTCCCCAACGGTTCGGTGCTGGATTGCAGCGAGTCGGATTGGGATCTGGCGTTCGATCTAAATGTTAAAAGCATGTATCGCATGGTGAAGGCCTTTTTGCCGGCGATGCTGGAGCGGGCCAAGGTCACGGATGGAGCTTCCATCATCAACATGGCTTCGATGGCGTCTTCGATCCGGGGGTTTCCCAACCGATTTGCCTATGGAGCTACCAAGGCCGCGGTGATCGGCCTGACCAAGGCCGTTGCCGCTGATTACATCAAGGCAGGCCTGCGCTGCAACGCGATCTGCCCCGGCACGGTGGATACTCCCTCGCTGCGTCAGCGGATCGCCTCGGCTCCTGACCCGGTAGAAGCAGAGAAAAACTTCCTGGCCCGTCAACCAATGGGTCGCCTGGCCACCGCCGAAGAGATCGCGCCCCTGGTGGTTTATCTGGCAAGTAACGATTCACGCATGGTGACCGGGCAGGCGTTGCTCGTCGATGGCGGCGTGACGATTTGAGGTTGCGCGCGATCGCGGCCGGTGAGCGTTCGCCAATTTCAAATCCAATCTTTGATTTTTTCCTGGTACTTGTTGTAGAGGAAGCCGAGCACCAGCAACACCACTCCCAAGGCCATGAAGCTGAGAATCCGATAAATCGTTTCCAGCTTCCAAACATCGGACAGGAAAACGCGGGCCACCGCACAGCCCAGAATCGCCAGCCCGCACCAACGATAGACGCGTTCTTTCAACAGAAGACCGACGACGAAAAGGGCCAGCGCCAGTCCCGCCCAGCTTGCCGTCAGGAAAAAATGCGCACCCGTCGAGGTCAGGGTCACCAGGCGCGAAACATAAACCCAAAATGTGACGGCACTCACGCAAATCGCCGCTGTATAAACCTCGACGGTGAGGAGGGAGAACTTCTGCGGACGACGCTTGGTCGCTTGCTGCAACACGGGCAGAACCAGAAGCGCGAAAAAGTTCGGCCAATGGAAAATCATCTCTCGATGCGCCGAGCGAAGCAGAAAAATCCCAAGGCCAGCCACGAATAGAATCGCGCTGAAGACGAATGTCTCACGATTTTGCAGTTTGCCGGCCAGAAAGAAAACCGCCGTTCCCAGCAGCATCAACACCCAGAATTGTTCGTATCGCGGAACGTATTGATGCACCCAGGCCAGAGTCATAAGCAACGCAACCCATCGGTAGATTGAGGTGAAGTTCTGGACCGCATCCGCAGTGGTTGCCTCCGCCAATGCGAGTTTTCCCAACGTTCCTCCGAGCAGTATCAATGTTGCGACGGGCGTCAGCGCCAGATACCACGCCAGGGAGGTTGACGTGAGCAGCGAGAAGAAGCCGCCGATGCTTAAGAACATGAAAACCTGCGCCGAAGCAGCCATCAGCCAGAAGCGGGTGGCGAATCCATAAATCGTCAGCACGATGGCCAGGAGACAAGTCAATGCGACCCAGATTTCCGGACTGAAAATCGGCTTGAGCCAATAGACAAGGACTCCGGTGAGGACGAGAGCGTAAAATCCCAGGAGCAGATTGCGGATTTCATTTGAGAAGGTCAGGAATTTTTGTCGCTGCCACCAATGGCTCAGCGCAAGGGTCGCAGCGATCACCATGGCTGAGTTCCACCACGGGAATTGCGATGATTTGAAGGCGTGTTCGCCGAGCCAGAAGAGTTGGGCGAAAATCAAATAGCCTTGGCCGAACACGACGAGTTCGGGCATTCGCAAAAGGTAAATTGAACCGGTGAACAACAGCGCTTCAAGCGCGAGGACGACGGTCAACGAATCGCGCGGACAATTCTTCCACGTGGTTATCAATCCGATGGCCAGCGCCAGCAAAACGAAATAGGAAGGCTGCGGACGGAGAACGGTTTGGCCTGCGCCTGGAGAATTGCGGTGCGCCCAAAATGCATTGCCGAGCAACAACAGGCCCATCGAGGTCCCGGTCAGAATTTCCGGCGACTCCAGCATTCCGGCAAATCCCCAGAATGTGGCCAGCGCCGCCGCGATGTAGGCGCCCGCTTGCAGAAAAAGATTTTTCCGCGAGGTGCCGAGAATAAAGAGAATCACGCTCTCCGCCGCCAAAACCAGCGCCAGGTGCAACCCGGAGAAATAGCTGATGATTCCGAGCGTGACGAAAAGCAGGCCTTGCGTGAGATAACCGTTTTTCACGTCCGCCTCTTTCGGCAAAAATCGTTTCGCGAGGATAGCCAGGCCAAGCAGCCCTGCGCCGAAGCCGATGGAGAATTTCCAAAAATAACCGTGCTGGATGCGGGACATCGAGAGCACCACCAGCCCGAAAAAGGCGGCGTTGTTAAGCGTCAGAAACGGAACGCGAAAGCTTTGAGATTTTTCTTCGGCCCGCGACAGGAAGGTTGAGGCGGTAAAAACAATCCAATAGCCGGCCAGGAACAGATTACCTTCCCAGAGTTCCTCCGCGCGCCAACTCCAGAGCCAGCCTTCTCCGCTATGAAATCGCCAGAAGAGAAACGCGACATAGGTGGCGACAAGGCTCGTAAAGGAGAGCCGCGTCCAGCGATTGCGCAGCAGAAAGAAAACGGCGGCAACGGTCAGCACCAGATTTGAATAGAGCGTGAAAAGGCCAATCGTCGTGATGATGGACGTGTAGTAAGCGAGCCCGATGGCAAACAGCGCAAGCACCTCGGATTTTTTCCGGTCGGCAATCCAAACGATGAACGCCGTCCATATCAGCAGCAATGCGCCGTCCAGAAGCGCACTGGAGATCACCTGAAGATTGGCAATGTGATGGGCGGCGTAGGTTGTGAAATAAACCAGGGCCAATCCCCCGGCGAACAGCACCTGGCCGTAGTTCTGCAACGCTTCCTTGCGCGGTTTCCGTTGGAGGACCATACCCGCACCAAGCAAGAGACCGCTGCCGACATACATCAAAATAACTTTGCCCAGCGCACCCAGATGGCCGAAGTAAGTTTGGTAGGCATATCTGGCAAAGAAAACCATTCCGGTGAGCAACAGAACAATCCCGACCCGCACCAGCCAATAGGTTCCGAGCCGCATTTCAAACGAATCTTTTCCAGCCGCGATTGGAGGAGGCTGAGTGACGTTTGAGAAAATCACCTTGCCAGCCGAAGTTGGTTGCTCCTCTAAACGCGGCACAGATTTCAGAGGCAGCAAGGTTTCCGGAAGATTGGGTTTTGCAATGATCGGTGGAACGCTGCTGACGGCTTCTGAAATGGGAATGGCCGGTGGTGACGACTTTGCCACGGAGGCTGGGGTTTGCAACGTGGGCGCGTGTGTTGCATCCGCGGGTGCCAAAGGCGGAATCGGCAAGGAAGGAATCTCCATCCGTTGAGCCGCTTCGAGCGAGGACCCCTTTTCTTCAGCAAGAAGGTTCTGCAATCGATCAATCCGAGAGCCTAATCCATTTAATTGCTGGGCTAACAGCTCATGGAGCTGCTTCAGCCGATCTAACTCAGAACGTTCCTGCTCATTCATAAACGAATCTTTGCCTAGGCCGACTATGCGCAATCGCAACGTTTTGGCGAGAATTGAATCAAGGGTTTTGGAGGCAAGCGATGGTCGAAAAAAAACGCACCAAAGAATTCACGTAACGGCCGTTGGCAAATGAACCGCACTGGTCGAAAGAATAGAATCCGACTAATATTCAGTTGCGCCGCCCGAGCGCATGACGGATTAAATGGCTCATCATGATCGATCTCCGAACCTGCGCCCTCCTGCTCTGCGCTGCCACAATCGCACCAAGCTTGCTGGCCGAACCTTCCACCGATTTTCTGCCGCCCGCGCCGAAAACCAAGGAATGGAAACGGGTCTGGCACGATGAATTCGATGGCGCCACCCTCGACGAATCGAAATGGAACCGGCTGGGCGACTCCCGACGCAAAGATGGTTTCTGGATCAAGGACGAGGCTTTTCTCAATGGGCGAGGTCAACTGATTCTCCGGACGCGCCAAGATGGCGGGCGCTTCATCTGCGGAGCCATCAACACGCGAGAAAAGTTTGAGCATGCCTTCGGCTATTACGTGGCGCGATGCAAGCTTCCGACCCAGCCGGGACATTGGCCTGCGTTTTGGTTGATGAGCAAGGGCGTAAACCTGATCGGCGATGACGGTCGCGACGGCACCGAGATTGACATCATCGAAATCCCGTGGCGCGACGGGCGGCTCACATCGAACCTCCACTGGGATGGCTATGGAACAGCCCACAAGAGCGCTGGCATGAAGTTCAGCATTCCCGCCGTGACCAACGGATTTCATACGTTCAGCCTCCTCTGGCAACCGGCAGAGTACGTGTTCTACGTCGATGGAAACGAAGTCTGGAGAAGCGCGGCTGGCGGCGTATCGCAAGAGCCCGAATTCATCAAACTCACAGAGGAAATTGGCAAGTGGGCCGGCAAAATCCAGGATGCGCAACTCCCGGATGAATTCGAAGTTGATTACGTCCGCGTTTACGATCTCGTCGATCGATCACAGGCCAAAACGAATTCACCAGAATCGAAGGCAAAGTGACGGATGGCTGGAACCAGCGGCGCTATGCCTGATCCTTCCGAAACATCGCGTCGGCGAACAGGTTAATGCCATCATCCTGAGGGGCCAGCAACGAATTAAACTCGCTCTGCCCATGCAATAAAGCGATCGAGCGCTCGGTATCGATCATTTGCAGGAAGCTGATGCTATTCGGGTCTGGCAATTTGCGGGAGGGTATGAACTTCTGAAGAAATTGGAGCCAGTTGTCGGATTCGAACCGACGACCGACGGTTTACAAAACCGTTGCTCTACCACTGAGCTAAACTGGCATTTCGATCAATGAAACCGAGCAAACCCGCATAAACAAAGGCTGAAACCCGCTTTTCTCTGTTTTCAGACTTGCTCTTAGTTGCATCTCAATGTCTCTCAATGTTGCTAGAATCCATTCGATTTTAGCAATGTATTAGCAACATTTAGCAACGTTTCAAAACCGAGCCGAGAAAGTATCGCGTGAGGTTGCGAGAGGCAAACCAAAATTCAGGTCTTGCAATCTGTCAACGAAAGTTCATTGTCGCTGGCGTTGCTGCTATCAACGGCAATTCGCCCGTGTCATCGGATTAATCAACCGGTTGCGGCGATCAAAGACAAAAGTCGCGTCTCTGCTCGATAGTCGCCTTGGTGATTCTTGGCGATGAACGGTTGATAGCCTTCGAGCAGAGACTCGTCATTGAAAGACACAAAATGAAAAGTCAGAAGTCCGTAAACTCAAAATCCAAAACATCCGCGTTAACGCCAGTCGAAAGACCATCCGCTTACGATCAAACGTTGAAAAAACTTCGTTTGGTCGAAGTTGTTAAAAACATGGACGGGCACCACCAAGAAACGATGTGCATGAACGTAAAGAGTGAGCAATTTTACATTGTTCAACCTTGTGGCGAATTCGAAAAAATCACATTCCAGCGAAGTGTCGCGTATTATCGAGACATCCACGAACGCTCAACCGGATGGGGTGCTGGCGAGGGAATGGTCGAATGGCTCACAATTATTGAATGCATGTTGAGCGATTCCAAACCCGCTCGTCTCGACATCGAACCACTGCTGACCCGACCGGTGGGACGTCCTTCAAACACGCCGGTAGTCTGGTATGCCGGTTTTTTGTATCAGGCAAAGAGTTGGGATCGTGCCCGTCGCGTAGTAGCCAAAGTAGAGTGGCACAATGGTGAATTATTCCCTCGCGTCGGGTTCATCGTGACCAATCTAACCCGGCCAGCCAAACGGGTGGTGCGATTCTACAACCAGCGGGGCACGGCGGAGCAGTGGATCAAGGAAGGTAAGAACGCCGTCAAATGGACCCGCCTGTCCTGCCACGACTTTGTGGATAATCAGGTGCGGCTGCAACTGTTCGTGCTGGCCTACAACCTGGGCAACTTTCTGCGGCAAGCGGTGCTGCCAAGAGCGGTGCGACATTGGACATTGACGACGTTGCGGGAGAAACTGATCAAGATCGGGGCGAAGGTCGTGCGCCATTCCCGGAAGATCGTCTTCCAGATGGCAGAGGTGGCGGTTCCGCGAGAGTTGTTCCGGGCTATTCTTGAAGGGATTAACCGGCTGAGATTGCCTGTAACGTCATCTGGATGATGAGGAAAGTGAGATAATCGCATGAAAACAATGAAAAACACGGAAGAGGTGTCTTCAGATATCATGGAAAAACGAGTAGAAAGTCGCATCTGGCGACAAATCGCCTGTTACGCTACAGAAAAACCAGAGATGGTCGGAAAAATAGACTTGCAAATCTTTGGAGTGGGCAGAAAGTCACCAAACAGTTCACACTGGTCGTAAAAATGAAACCATATGGGAAATGTCGGGTTGATGTATTGTTCCTCGATGCTGGCCGGCAATCACGACGCCTCGCAACTCCCTGTCATAGTTCTCGGTGGTGCGGGTGGTCGCATCAAAGGCGGTCGCGTTTTGGACTACAAGGAAAAATCCGAGCGACAAATGTGCCGTCTGTATCTTTCTATGATGGACAAGATGAACGTGCGCCTGCCGAAGTTTGGCGATGCGTCAAAGGCGTTGGAAGAGGTTTGAGGTGCCAATCTCCGTGCGGCCCACAACGATATAAGTCAAAAAGCAAATGACATTCATTTCAAAATTCGGAGCGCTCTGTTTGGCGACAGGCTTTGCCAGTTTGTTTAGCGCTGCGGGGGTGGAAGTAAAATGGAAACTCGACGCGCCTATTGTCACCTACTGGTGCGGGCCTGGACACACCATGCCCCTCAACGATCGCTCGGCAGTCCAGGTTGCCGACGGTGGATGGAATGTTGGATGGGCCAGCAAGCCCGAGGATCTGGATTTCTTTTGGCGACACGGCATCCGCGCGAATCTGGTCATTGGCACTCCTGACGTTGACGACCCGGTTCAAGCCAAGGCTTTGGATGCAACCATCGAACGCGTTCGCAACCATCCAGCGCTTTATGGCTACCATCTCTGTGACGAGCCAAGCACCGCGCGGTTTCCACAGCTGGGCCGGCTGGTGGCTTATTTGCGGAAAAAAGATCCCGGCCATCTCGCCTACATCAATCTTCTGCCCACATACGCCAACAATGAAACGCTGGGAGCAAAAGGGGATACGCCGACCGCCTATCGTGAATATCTGCATCAGTTCATCGAGGTGGTGAAGCCAAGTTTGATCAGCTATGACCACTACACCTTTTTCAAGAACAGTGACAGCGATCAATATTTCCTGAACCTTGCACTGATCCGTGAAGCTTCGCTTAAAGCGGGGCTGCCATTTCTAAATATCATTCAAGCGTGCGACTCGCCGGGCGAAGGCTGGCGCGAGCCGGGCGCGAATGAGCTTCGATGGCTTACTTACACATCGCTCGCCTATGGCGCGAACGGCATCAGCCATTTTCGCTACGACAGCGGTCTATGCAAAGGTCCAGATGAACCAAACGCGCTCTACTGGTCTGTCAGCCGGTTCAATCATGACTTCATGGCCATTGCTACCGAACTGCAATCCTTGAAATCAATCGGTGCATTTCACTGCGGCAAGCTGCCCTCCGGCGGAATGGCATTGCCGAAAGACAGCGCCTTCAAGCCGGAGGCGATGCCTAAGGAAATCCTGATCGGCTATTTTGGGAAATCTTCACGCCGGCCAACCCATATCGTGGTCGTCAACACAGATTACAAAAATGCGATCTCAACCAGAATCACCGGCTCGGGCAAGATGGAGGTATTCCATGCACCGACAAAAACCTGGTCCAAGTGTCCCGGCGGAAACCGAATAATGCTGGAACTGCCTCCCGGTGGTGGAAGGCTGATCCGGTTGAGCAAATGACTTTTTCAAACTCCGAAATTTTCCGTCCGGCCAAATGAACACGCCAACTAAGAACTCCCATTGTTCCATGCCTCCCGTCGCCAGCACATTTCCGTTGGTAAGTAGGTTGGGCTTTCAGGGGGAGGAAAGGAAAGGCGTTAGTGTGATTGTGCAATCCGGTATGAATAAATCGGAGATGAGAGCGGTTTGCTTCACCCGGCGGGCGTTCCTGCACAAGGCCGGCGCTCTGCTCACGGGCGCAGCCATTCTGCCGCAACTGGCTCCGCATTCCGTCAAAGCAATGTCCAATCAGTTACTTGATTCAACGGCCACGACTGATCCTGTAAAATCCTCCGATGCTGATTCGACAGCTGTCCGAGAAAGGTTGGATAGTGCCCGTTTTGCGCGAGTGGCAACCTGGGATCCAAGCCATTCCGGCAGCGCAAAAGCAAGCCGAACGGAGGAGTTTCCACCTCAAGACCTCTTCATGGAGACAGAGATTCTACCTGACCCGGACGGCAACTACGTCGTCCCACGATACTTCTCACGGCTGACATGGATGGGGACCGAGATTGTGAAAAATGGTATCGGCTGCATCGGTCTACAGTGGGACACAGGCCGCCTGCTTGCCGAGCTTTCCGTGGAATTTGCGAAAGGCAGTAAGTTTGTCTCCTCAGAAGGAGTGCAGGTGCAATACTGGTCCACCAAGGGCATCGCGTGGGTGATGCACGAAGCCGGGTCGGCGTGGCAAGGGCATTGGCGGCCTCTGAAAGGAAAACTGGAGTGGCTAGGCGACCGGCTGGTGTTTCGGATCGATCCACAGGAACAACCTGAGGGAGGACGAGGCATCCAGAAAATCAGATGGCTCTTTCCGCCGACTGCCGAACCGGTGGTATTGCGTTCCGTGTCGGCTTATACGGCATCCGAGTGGAGGCAGGTCGAACTCTTTGTTCAGTTGGAGAAACCTCTGGCCGGCAAACGCGGAGGGATAGAGGTCTGGAATGGCGAGATCATCTCACCAACAGTTTCCAGTTCGTCACTTCAATATTCATGGGACTTGTCGAAACCAACCCGCTTGAAGCTTCGTTATTGCGAGTCGTCCGGCAGCAAGCTCGACCGCACTGTTGTCAGATTTAGCCTGCCTGGCGGCTCTTTTGGGGTGGCGGTAGATGATGTTCTGGCAAATGAGTGCGTGTACGTCCGTGACTTTGGTTTATTCGCAGCCAGGTATCCCGCCAACGTGACATTGGCTGAGTATCAAAAGAAGGTCGCCGGGAAGAAGACAATCCTTCAACGCGTAAGAGAGATGCCGGACCAGACATTCACCCAAGCCTGGGAAAAGGTGCATCGTGCGATCCAGGACAATGGCCCGATGATGATCTCCCTGGCATGCGACAACTATAAATTCATCGTGGAGCGCGAGGGCTCAATTCAGTTCTCCACCATTCCTGATACCGTGACAAAGGCTTTGATTAAAGCAATGGTATATCCATGCCAGGTAAAACCCACGCTGGGTTCGGGCAAAAATGTAGGACTCACCCGGCACAGGGAAGGCGGCTGGCTGCCCATACCCGTGACTGAGGTTCGCGAGGACGGGGTCATATACCGTCAACGCACCTATGTGGCACCTTATGACGACGAAAGCCTGAAACGTGGTCCCAGTTGGATGAAGAGGTGGGCTGTGTGTGTGGCGGAGTTCGCAGTCGAGAATCCACAGTCACACGACGCGAACATCTCTCTGAAAATCGAGTTCTGGGCAGACGCAACGAAACAACAAACTGCGACGCTGCAGCAGACGAGTTGGGGAGCGATTGCGTGGAAGGATGGCCGGATAATCGCCTGCATCGACACAACCGGGACTCCGGCGCTGCAGACCGAGATAGACGGGGGAAGTTTCCTGCTGCACGGACCAATGCGAGCCAATGGTCGCGCGGCCTGCACGGTCTATATTGCCACCTGCGAACTGAGCCCGGAGAAAGCAGCCTCGCTTCGGAGCGGTGCGAACCTCTGGAGGAATCGAGTAGTCACTCATTGGGACGAGGTGATGACTGAGGCTCTGCAATTAACAATACCTGAGCCGCTGCTTTCGGATATCATCAGAGCCGCGCAGGTTGATTGTCTAATCGCCACCCGCTACAGAGATGACGGCGCCCAACTAATACCCTGGATCGCAGCGACCAGTTACGGTCCAATGGAAAGCGAGGCTCAGGCAATCATCTACGGCATGGACTCGATGGGATACCACGATTTTGCACGAAGGGCTCACGAATTTTACATCAGCCAGTACAACGCGGCTGGTTACCTCACGACCGGATACACGATCATTGGCACCGGATACCACCTTAAGGCGCTTGGGCGGCACTATGGCTTTGCTCATGACACAGACTGGTTCAGGAAGATCGCACTGGAAGCAGCAAGAGCATGCCGCTGGGTGATCAAACAACGCAGCCTTACCAAGCGGCTCGATGTTCGGGGCCAGGAGGTGCCTGAATACGGCCTCATGCCTCCAGCGGTCATAGCGGATTGGAACACCTACACGTATCGCTTCTTTTCCAATGCTCTCTTCAGCGAGGGGCTCTATGATACCGGGCTGGCACTGGAATCAATTCAATATCCCGGTGCGACACATTTGGTAAAGGACGCGGAGGATTTCCGCAAAGAAGTGCTGAGAGCTTATCGCTGGACTCAGTCGCGAACCCCCGCGCTTCCGTTGAGCAATGGCAATTGGGTGCCTGGATATCCCGCCACACTTCACGCGCCTGGCCCAATGGCTGATTTCTTTCCGGGTGAAGACTGGGGGCGGATTGCCGCCAGTGACATCGAGATTGGATCCCACCACTTGGCAGCGCTGGATGTCGTGGACCCAAACAGCAGGGAAGCCGAGTGGATTCTGGAACACGCGGAGGACGTCATATTTCTCTCGGAGGGCCTGTATGAGTATCCGACTGAAATGAGCCGGAAGGACTGGTTTAATCTCGGAGGTTTCTCCAGAGCCCAACCCTACTACTGCCAATATACGACCGTGTATGCGCTCCGTGATGATGTGAAGCCGTTTATTCGTTCATACTTCAACCCCATTCCAGCTCTGGTCAGCAGGGAGAATCTGACCTTTTGGGAGCATTTCCATAATGGTGGCACTTGGGACAAGGCTCACGAGACAGGGGCCTTCCTGCAACAGACCAGGCTTATGTATGTTGTGGAGCGTGGAAATGAGCTTTGGCTGGCTCCTTTTGTCACCAACAACTGGCTGAAAGATGGAGAGACAGTGAGCGTGCGGAATGCGCCGACGCGGTTCGGCAAGGTGAGCTACAAGATTAACTCACACGCCCAAAGCGGCTTTATTAACGCTACGATAGAGCCGCCTGCACGAAACGCACCGGACGTGATAGTAATCCGATTGAGGCATCCTGAAGGCAGGCATATGAGAGCAGTAAAGGTCAATGGCAAGAGACACACAGATTTTGATCCTAAAAAAGAGGTAATCCGAATTAAACCTACAAGCCAAAGCATCTCGGTCCATGCAAATTACTGACAAAGAAATCGACCCTCACGGTTGGGTGCCTCAGGACAGTGAGCGGAGGCGAGGCCGATGAGACGTCCGCGCGCTCCTCGCCGCCGCTGGCTGGAAAGGGCAGTTATCCGCGATTAAGCTCAACTTGAAAGCAACTTGGAATTAAGAATGAACAATACGCCTCGGGTACGCGTTACCCTTAAAACAAATGTGCTTCTTCGACGTTTGTAATGGGTAAAGTCCCATTGGATGAGGCAATGATTCACCCCAAGGTTGAGTGGCCCATTGTTTTCTGCCTCTTCCAAAGCTCTTGGTCGCGCCCATACGCCTGCTCGAAGTCATGTAGCCACTACAGCTGCC
>CANJXF010000035.1 GCA_947478865.1 Verrucomicrobiales bacterium
CTCGATCGAGTTTTTCCAGGAAATCATTGGTCAATGTCGAAGGCATCAAGCTGTCCAGAAGTCCCAGCTGTGGATTGGTCGTGGTTTGCATCTCTTTCAGACTTCTATTCACGCGCTATATTCACGCCGAGTTTTTCAGAGGTCTCAATAAGTAGAAAACCAATGGGATCCGCCGGATGGATCGTTATAGGCACCGCCTTCGATAAAAGCGTTCATGGAAATGCTGCGAACGCGCGGCATCTTGGTGGTCCTCCCCACAGTGACCAGCAAGGAGTCCGCCGGGCACTTGTAAATGCCCAGATTCCGCGTATATGAGCCGATTTTTCCGTTCAGGAGTTTTTGGGTATTCGTATTGTCCGGGTTTCCCGGAATCCAATCCAGCCAGCCTTCCACCCACCCACCCGTTGAATTACGCCCATCGTTGTTCGGAGGAAAAGATCCCTTGTTATCATCGGCATACAAGGTCACGGCAAGGCCGACCTGCCTTAGATTGCTCAAGCAAGAAATGCCTTGGGCCTTTATCTTTGCCTTGGACAAAGCAGGCAAGAGCAAACCGGCGAGAATGGCAATAATTGCTATAACGACGAGCAGTTCGATCAGCGTAAACCCAGCTCTCCAGTTTTTTGAGGCCAAAGCGTTCACCGCAGACTCAGTCTTCTCCCAGTCTTGATGGACTAATGATAAATTGTTCACGTTGCAAAATCCCGCCAATTTTAAGGGGCCGCCGCGTCACGGGTCGAACAACGCATTGACCAATATTATTTGTCGGGAACAATCAAAAAATGGCTCACGCCAGGGATTTCTGTCAAGATTTACCACTCCAAATACTCGCCTCACACCTCGAAATAATCGTCCTCCGCAATATCCGGGACGCCGACGACCAATACGCGCATTTTCCCACGGGCACCATGAATAGTTCCTGGCGGAATATGAACGAGGGAACCTTTCGAAACCGCGTGTTCGACTCCGTCGAGAACCACGCTGCCGGCACCTTCGATAACGTAGTAAAGCTCCGTCGAGCGCTTGTGGTAATGGAGCTTCGTGCCGTCAATATCTACCGCATGAACCCATGCCGCTGGCTTCAGAAGAACGTCCTCGCGGCTAATGAGGCGATCACGCCAACCACAAGTGCTGCGCTCCCGGGCGGTGTGGCCCTCGTGCCGAATCAGGAGCGGGCCGGGAATCTGGTCAGATTGATGAATGCTATTCATTGAACTTTTTGTCTCATGGTACGCGTGGGAATGAATAACTGGACCGCGCAAAATTTGTCAATCAATCAGGCTGCTTTGATTTCTTAAAATTAGATTTGTCATCTTGCCTCAGGTTTTCTCCTAGTCCTAGCTAGCTCGTAAATCTGCAATTTATGGGTAATGTTATCCAGCGATTCAGAGAACACATAAAAAAGAGCGCCTTCTTTGAGAATCTGTTTGTCAAACGTAGCGGAAACATAACAGAATTTAATTATGCCTGACCTAAAACAACTCCCCGCTCATCTTATTGGTGGAAATTTTCTCCTGACAGAAACGGATCCCTGCCTCGTCTTTACGCCAGAGGAATTGTCATCAGAACAACGTCTCATGGCGCAAACGGCGGAAAAGTTCATGGAGAAGGATGTTCTGCCCAATATCGAAGCGCTGGAGCATCAGGAAGAAGGATTAGCACTAAAACTTTTCCGCCAAGCCGGTGAATTAGGCTTTCTCGCGATGGGCGTGCCCGCAGAATATGACGGCCTTGGCCTAGGCAGAACCAGCACGGTGGCCGTGGAGGAGCAGTTGACCCGGCTCGGTGGATTTGGGGTCACCTGCGGCGCGCATCGCGGCATCGGCACCATGCCACTGCACTACTTCGGGACTGAGGCGCAAAAGAAAAGGTATTTATCCAAGCTGGCCAGCGGTGAGTGGATGGCGGCTTACGCATTGAGCGAAACCGGCTCCGGTTCCGATGCGCTCGGCCTCCGCACCAAGGCCACCCTTTCCCCTGACGGCAAGCACTACTTGCTCAATGGCACCAAGATGTGGATATCGAACGCCGGCTGGGCAGACTTGTTCACGGTCTTCGCCAAGGTGGACGGACAGGTGACCGCATTTCTCGTCGAGCGCAATTTCCCCGGCGTCTCCTTCGGCAAGGAAGAACACAAGTTGGGAATCAAAACCTCATCCACGCGTCGGGTCATTCTCGAGGATGCCAAAGTGCCCGTCGAAAATCTTTTGGGCGCAGTCGGCAAAGGCGCTTACATCGCGTTCAACATTTTAAACATCGGACGGTTCGGCCTCGGGGCTGGCGCAATTGGCGGCGCCAAGGAATCACTGAAGGTCGCAACCCGTTATGCGCTGGAACGCTCCCAATTCGGCCGGCCCATCGCCTCGTTCGGTTTGATCCAGCAAAAGCTGGCGGATATGGCGACGAGAATCTTTGCCGCCGAAAGCGCCGTCTACCGAACCGCATCCATGATGGACGCCGTGCAGGAAACAGGTGAAATGATGGATTCGACCCCTCCTTTTCCGCGGAGCCTGGATGAATTCGCGCTGGAATGTTCCATCATCAAGGTGGCGTGCAGCGAAGTTCTCGACGACGTCGCGGACGAAACGTTGCAGATTCATGGCGGCTACGGCTACACCGAAGAATTTCCGGCCGCACGCTCCTATCGCGATTCACGCATCAACCGGATTTTCGAGGGCACAAACGAAATCAATCGCTTGTTCATTCCCGGATTGCTGATGCGCCGGGCGCAACGCGGACGTTTTCCGCTCGTGCAAGCGATCACTAAAGTCAGCAAGGAGCTATTGGATATGCCGCCGCTGGAGGAAAGTTCCTCCGATGAACTGGTCAACGCGCAAAAGCTTTTGGCCAATGCGAAAAAACTGGTACTCTTTGTTTCCGGCGTGGCTTTCCAAAAGTATGGCGAAAAAATGGGGGACGAACAGGAAGTCATGGCCAGCCTCAGCGATATGATCATCGAGGTTTATCTGGGCGAAAGCGCTTTGCTGAGGACGCAAAAAAACCGCAAGCTGAACGGCGGTTCTTCGGCAATGTCCGACTTGACGATGCTCTTTGTGAATGAGTCAGTTGGCAAATTGGAATTGCTATCGAAATCGGCTTTGGCTGCGATTTCGGATGGCGACGAGTTGCGGGCGCAACTGGGAATTGTGCGGCGCCTGTTGCGGTGGTCGCCCTTGAATGCAGTCGCGTTGCGTCGGAAGATCGCAAAACGTTTGTGCGAAGTCGGGACCTTTTCTGCATTAGTGACCGTAAAATAAATCGAGGTTTTAAAAAATGGAGCGCGACGTTTGGTCAGGTTGAACGTCAAATCAAGGAATGAGCTATCCAAAGACAACTTTACCTGAGCTGTTGGAGCAAACGGCGGCGAAGTCGCCGGGTCACACGGCGCTGATTTATTTCGGCGCGAAGATCTCCTACGCGCAGCTCTTGAATCACGTCAATCGTTTGGCCGCCGGTTTGCAGGCGATTGGTGTCAAAAAGGGCGATCGCGTCGCATTGATGATGCCGAATTGTCCGCAGTTCGTGATCAGCTATTTCGGCGCGCTGAGGGCGGGCGCGATTGTGACCGCGACCAGCTCGATGTACACGTCGCGCGAGATTGCTCATCAATGGAATGACGCAGGCGCAACCGTCGTCATTGCGGACCGCCGTTTGTATCCCACGATTAAAGCCGCGCTCCCGCAGTTGAAGTCCGTTCGCCACATTGTTCTTACCGGCTTGCGCCAGTATTATCCGCACCATTTGGAGGAGCTTTACCAGACACTGGACGCTGGCTCGATTCAAACGAAGGAACCCATTCGCGCGAGCCACGGGGTTCCAATCATTCATGAGTTTGAAGACCTTCTCAGAATCTCGCATACTCCTGAACCGAGCGGGTTGGTTCAGTCGGACATTGCCTGTTTGCAATACACCGGGGGTACGACGGGAACTTCAAAAGGGGCGATGCTCACGCATGCCAACCTGGTAATTAATTCCTGGCAGGCGAACTCGTGGATGACCCTCAGCGAGGATCGCCCGGAAGTCTTGGTTGCTGCCCTGCCCCTGTTCCACATTTTCGCGATGACCTGCGTGATGATTTCTGCGGTGTCGATCAGCGCCACCGTGATCATCCTGCCGCGATTCGAACTTCACGCGGCGCTAAACATTATTCGCAAATATCGCCCCACCTTTTTCCATGGCGTCCCGACGATGTACGTCGGATTCAACAGCGCGCCGAACGTCGAGAAATACGGGTTCAAGTCACTCCGGATGTGCATGAGTGGCGGCGCGGCCATGCCGGCCGACGTGCGGCAAAAGTTCGAAGCGTTGACGGGCGGAAAACTGGTCGAAGGCTACGGCTTGACGGAAACATCCCCGGTCACCCATGTAAATCCGCCAACCGGCTCGCCAAAAATCGCGAGCATTGGATTGCCGATCACGGATACGGAAGCACGGATCGTCGATCTTGAAACCGGCGCCTGCGAAGTGCCCTTAGGCCAGATCGGCGAGATCATCATTCGCGGCCCGCAAGTCATGCAAGGTTACTGGAACAAGCCCGAGGAAACCGCACTCGTTCTGCGCAATGGCTGGCTTTACACCGGCGATGTGGCCAAGAAAGACGAGGATGGGTTCTTCTACATCGTCGATCGCAAGAAAGACATGATCATCGCCGGCGGATTCAACATTTATCCACGCGAAGTCGAGGAGGTTTTGTTCGAATGTCCGAAGGTCAAGGAAGCTGCCGTCATCGGTGTTCCTGATTCCTACCGCGGCGAAACGGTGAAGGCATTTGTCGTTTTGAAAGATGGAGTGACCGCAACGCCGGAAGAGATTCAGGCTTTTTGCCGCGAGCGAATGGCTTCCTACAAAGTTCCGCGCCAGGTGGTCTTTCGCGATTCAATTCCGAAATCCGGCGTCGGAAAATATCTTCGACGCGAGCTACGCAACCTCTAGCTCGGAGAATTAATTCTCTTTTATCCAGCTTCGGGTGTTGGCGTAATCGCCGCCCGATGAAGCCAACGATCAATCGAATATGAAAACCAGACCACGCTCAGGAATACAGCTCCCGAAAATCAGCCGCACTTCAGTGCGATGGACGATCCGGTTAACCTTGTGCGCGTTGACTTTTGTCACAGCAGCAAGCGACTTGGCCGCCGTGACCATTGCCGACAAGGGGAAAAGCAAATATCGCATTGTCGTGTCAGCCAACGCGATCCCTTCCGAGCGTTATGCGGCCGAAGAATTGCAGCGCTACCTCGAAAAAATCAGCGGCGCAAAACTCCCCATTGTGACTGATGCCACCGTACCCATCTGGCATGAGATCCTGCTCGGCAACAATTCTCACCTTGCGAAACTGCGGAGAAAAGTTGATTTCGCGAAACTCGGCCCAGATGGATTCGTGCTGCGCGAAGATGGCAATCGATTAATCATTGCTGGAGGAAAACCGCGCGGCACCTTGAATGGCGTTTATACTTTGCTGGAAGAGAAGATCGGCGTCCGATGGTTCACCCCGGACTTGGAAACGGTGCCCAAGCTGGAAAGGATCACGCTGCCAAAGCTTAATGAAACCAGGATCCCCGCGCTCGAAAACCGCGATGTTTTCTGGAGCGAACCGATGCACAACGCTGACTTCGCCGCGCGCCATCGCATCAATGGACAACATTACGGTTTGAAGGAGAAACACGGCGGCGCGTTTGCCGTTTATCATCCGTTCGTCCACAGTTTCGACGCGCTTGTCCCGCCAGAACTCTACAAGGATCACCCGGAATATTTCCCGCTGATCGAAGGCAAACGCAAAGACGGATACGTTCAGCGATGCCTCTCCAACCCGGACGTCCTGAAAATGTCCATCGAACGCGTGCACCAATGGATCAAGGACCATCCCGAGGCGACAATCATCAGCGTCTCCCAGAACGACACCTTCAACAATTGCCAATGCCATCAATGCAAAGCCATCGATGATGCCGAAGGCAGTCCGGCGGGTTCGCTCATGAAATTCGTCAACGCCATTGCCGAGTCGATTGAAAAAGATCATCCCAACGTCCGCATCGACACGCTCGCTTACCAATACACACGCAAACCGCCCAAGACCATTCGCCCGAGGAAAAACGTCATTATCCGGCTCTGCTCGATCGAATGTTGTTTTTCGCATCCGCTCGAGACCTGTCCCGAGGAAAAAAACCGCCGTTTCCGCGACGATATTGTCGCCTGGGAACCGGTCGCACCGTTGCTCTACATTTGGGATTACACGACCGACTTCGGCCACTACCAACAGCCGTTTCCAAATTTTGATTCTCTGCAATCAAACGTGAAGTTTTTCGTCAGGCACGGCGTCAAAAGTTTATTCGAGCAAGGCAACTACTCCAGCGGCGGCAGCGGTGAGATGGAACCGTTGCGCGCGTATGTTCTTGCGAAGCTGCTCTGGAATCCAGAAACCGACGTGCAAAAACACATTAATGAATTCGTGAATGCCTACTACGGAAAGGCCGCGCCGAAAATTTTTACGTACATCGAAACCATCCATCGCCCAGTGCGCGAGAAAGGTCTTCACATCCATATCTTCGACAAACCGAATTCCGCCTATTTGAGCGAGGATGTGATGAATGCCGGCGAAAAAATATTAAACGAGGCTGAGGGGTTGGCGGAGAACGACGACATTCGCTTTCGCGTGCAAGTCGCGCGATTGCCGGTGTGGTATGTGAAAATTGCCAACGACCGCGTGACCGGCGACGCCAAAACAGACTTGGTCAAGCGCTTCGTTGCGATCGCACGTAAAGAAGGTGTCTCGAACGTCAGCGAGTCCAAAACTCTGGATGAATGGGCCAAGAAGCTGGGCGTCGATTGATGAAGATTGAACTACGCTTCCATGAATTCAATTTTTACGAGAATCCAGTCAGCCATCCCGCGCTTGATGCCGCTCTTAATTCTGGGACTGTTCTTGAAGCTGGATCTCCGGGCGGCGGCGGAAGAGACAACCTTTCCGATTGAAGTCCTGCCCTCTGAGGCAACGCAGATGACGGACAAGGAAACCGGCGCATCTCTATTATTCCTAACCACGAATCCCGCACTGGACCAGAACCTCTACTACGAACAGCGCTCATGGTTGGCCGATAGTTCAGTAATCTTATTTCGGTCGTCACGGACCAATGGCGGTCTCATGGGATATGTGACAAAGACTGGGGAGTTGCTGCGGCTCTCTTCCCCGGAGGGCGGTTATGGAGGATCAACGGGCGCAAATCTGAAAAACTCGTTCTATGCAATGCGCGGGAACAAAGTCGTCGAGGTGTTTCTCGATCTTAAATATGGCGCGAAAGACCTTTTGAAAGCCGCAGCCCGCGAGCGGGTCATCGCCAGTTTGCCCGAAGAATTCATGCCACCCAATACCGCCCTCACCGAAAACTCGGATGGCACCTTGCTAGCCTTCGGCGCAGGTGGACGGGGCGAGGCGAACACCGGAAAGGACGCGAAGGTCGTGATCGTCAACGCCAGCAGCGGGGATATAAGAGCCGTGCATCGCGTCCCGGGAAGTGCGTTTAGCGGTCACGTTGTCTTCAGCCGGACCAATCCAAACCTTGTTAGCTTTTGTGAAGAAGGCGGTTGGCTTTCCGTCGTCGATGTACAAATTGCAAAACGTGTTTTTCAACACAAAAAAGTGGAAGGCGAATTCGCCACGCATCATTGCTGGTGGCTGGGCGATACGATCACGTTTACCGGAGGATTCCACCCCCAGCCCACCGAAGACGCAGACGTCAAAGTGATCGACATCCACACTGGCGAAGTCCGGATTCTTGGGAAAGGAAGCTGGTGGCCGGGCGCAACACCCGCCGAACTCGCTCGCCAGAACTGGTGGCACGCCTGTGGTTCTGAGCAAGGACGTTGGCTCGCCGCCGATAATTGGCACGGCGACATAGGTCTCTTTCATTCCAAGACCACCCGCACTTACTACCTGACCAAGAATCATCGCACCTACGGAAAGGGAACCCATCCCGAAGTCGGCTGGGATCGCAAGGGTGAACAAGTCATTTTCGCTTCCTACAAGCTCGGGAATATTGATGTTTGCGTCGCCACCATTCCAAAACAGTGGCAGGAAGCCTGGAGCGGCCAACTGTCTATTCCCTGACCCTCAATTGCATGCCACATGCTCCCAAATATTCTGCCGAAATCACGATGAAACAGAGCAACTTTTCTTTTAAGCCCTCGCCGCGGTTTCCACGCGCCGAGCGTGCGTTCACATTGATTGAACTCCTGGTTGTGATCGCCATTATCGGCATCCTTGCCGGCTTGCTTTTGCCAGCCCTCTCGAAGGCGAAGGTCCGGGCGCACAATGCGCAATGCCTATCCCAATTGCGCCAATGCAATGTGGCCATGCAGCTGTATTTGCAAGACTACGACGACCGCTTCTTCTGGGGAGATCCGCGCTCGGCAACCATTGGAACCGAAGGCATGGAATGGTTCGTCTGGGCTGGGCGCACGAATAACAACATCGAGGTCGGCCAGGGCAATATTTTCAACCGAATTGACCGGCCCCTCAACCATTACGGCTTGAACCAAAAGGTGGTAACCTGCCCCCTCGATCAGGGCCGAAGCGATACCTTGGGCAACCGATTGAGCGAATGGGTGGGCAACTCCTATATGTTCAATGCCGTTGGCCTGCCCCAGTCAACCAACGGCGGGCTCGCCGGACAGCGCTCGACCAGCGTTCGTATCCCTTCGAAGACTGTTCTCTTCGCGGACAACATCATTGTTTTCCCAACAGACCCGAAGGGATGGCATCGAGACCGCCCCTCGGGCAACACCATGCTGGCGGATGGCCACAACGAATTTTTCACTGCGGCCAACGCAACCAATCTCGTCTGGTAAAACCCATCTCCATGCCTTTAGCCGAAAGCTCAGTCCACTCCACAAATTTACTGATCAGCGGCCCGCGGAATGTCATCCACTCCTCTGGATGTGGAACCCCGAAATCAAAACAAATGCGCCTGTTCAGGCGAGCCCTCTTTTTCGCTGCCGGCCTGGTGTTATTGATTACAGCAGCGCAGGCGAGTGCGGCGGAACAATACCCAATCGGACCTGTCGAAAGGACTGCCACCTATCTCATCGAACCTTCTCCCAACCCGCAACCCACCACACCTCAACGCCTGGTAATCCATCTTGGCCCAGTGGAGACCAGCGGCCCGACTCGGGTGCAATGGCTGGAGCTGGATGCAATAAGATTTAGCGGCGCAGGATTTCGTGTCTGGGTGCTGGCCGGGGCGTATCCACAAGCGTCACATTCGGCAGAAGCGAAAAACATTACCCGTTACGTTCTGCAAGAGGGCGACAGCCAGCCAAAAGAATTTGTCCACCGCTTCAACGGCACGCCAGTTTTGCCTCAGACAGGTGCTGGGGAGTTTCTTTGGCCGAGGCCGACCATGGGCTGCTTCAGCAACGGGATCACGTCTCAGTCAATTACCTGGCTGGGACACACCTACAATCTGGAAACCTCCGGTCGCAGCGCGCAAGTCGTTGTTCCACCTGCACCACGTCGAGTCGAGCTGCTACCCGATGTGCTGGTGGGTGTTCCGAGCAACACGCGAACGGTTGACGATCGACGCCGCTATGACGGTTCAGATTATGAACTGGTTCGGCTCACCCGCGATGATTACGGCAAGATGATCCGCGCCGGGATGAACTGCTTCCGCGTGGATGCGGAACAAGCTGATTGGCTCGCGGAAGAACCGGTGTTTGTTTGGGGAACCGGCGGGAAAGACGTGCCATTCCCAGAATGCCTCTTCCGCAGCACATGGCTGGGTCCGGCCTTGTTCTTGGACGAGCCGGCTGTTCACACGCGAGATCAAGTCGTGCGCCCTCAGTTTGCAAAAGAGCCGGGCTTGAGAAAATCGATCACGCCACAAATTATGTTCCATGAGTTCACCAACGTGTTCCATGAAACGGTTGCCACTGGAGCGCCCTGGGCTTTGATCAAGGGTCTGCGCGCGCGCCCCGACGTGGATCTTGGCACGCTGAACTTCACGCAACGCAACCTCTATTCATGGGAGACGATGATCGCTTCATCCGCATGGCAGTTAACCGCGGAACCAAATGGGCCATCAGCCCTCGTCTTCGAACCGCCCGGTCGGGTCGGCGCGCGCCGGACCTTGCCGGAAATGAACATGGCCTACGGTTGCCAGATTTCGCCGAACAACCCCACCTACCTGGCCGACATCATCATCGGCTTTCTACGCGGAGCCGCGCGGGCTGCTGATAAAGATTGGGGCGTTAGCATCTACGGTGGCGTGGACCAGGCGGACGCACCGCTCCTGCTAACCCATTCCTACGACCTGGGGGCAAAATATTTTTTCTTCTGGGACAACTATCAGGCGGCCTGCGTCCCGTTCGGCGAATGCCTTTCTCTCGCGAAACACCTCCAGACACACACGCTCAGCCATCCCCACCGGAACACGACGAACCTTAAACTGGCGGCGGAAGTGGCGCTTCTCTTGCCGCCAGGTTACGATCTAGGTCACGTTCACATGGGCCGCGGAAATCTGTGGGGACTCGGCGAGTTAAACCTTGAACGGACGAACCGCAACGGCATTTCGTATCGCAAGGTCATGGGAAATTTTTTTATGGAGATTGAACGATGCCTGCGCCTCGACATCGCTTTCGATCTACTCTGGGACCTCGAAGGATTGAAGCTCGGTGACTATCGCAAAATTGTGCGCGTGCGAGAAGATGGCCGCGTCGAAACCATCGCTGGCGGACATCGGAACATGCTCTCAAAACCTCGTATGCCAACTCGTCCAAACGGCGAACCACCTGCTCTATTCGTCCAACTGAGCGACGGTGGCGAACAAGGTCCGCGAACAATCACGGCGCACGCAAAGGTTCAGGAGAAAGCGTCGCCTGTTTATTACACGACCGGGACTGACGATCAGGGCGTCTACCACAACGCCAGAGTGCTGTGGGAACTGTACGGTCCAGGTCCCGAGGATTACCGCTCCCTCCTTGCTATCGGGGTCAATCCGGAAACCAGAATCGATGGCAAGATCGCCGAGATCGAGTTGAGGTTTCAAGTTACGCAGGCCGGACGTTACCGGTTGCGTGCCGCGACGACCGACCTAGCCGGACGATCCGCGGTAGTTTGGAAAGAGATTGTCGTGCGGAAGTAACCGGCTTTTACTCAGCGTTCAACGCGAGGGTAAGCCGGGCGATCTCCGCACGATGCCGATGGAACGTTTCCAGGTCCGTCCAAGTATGACCCAGGACGCGATCGCCTTCGCGCAGGAAATCGCGACTTTGCACGAAGGCTTCGTCGGACAGCTCCATGACGTCGTTGAGCCCGATGCGCAGCGCTTTCTCAGATTGCTCCACCAAATCCCGTTTCGTTGTGGATTGGCGCTGCCGGCGGACTGCGTCTTCCAGCAAGGTGATAGCGGAGACATCTTCCAACCCATCGCGCACGGCTTCCCACCGGACGCTGGGCACTGGCAATTCTCCGGGATAAACCAACGCGTACTCGTCATTGAACGTTTTGCCGGCAAACCAATGATCGACATCGGTGGTGCTGTGGGTCCAGAAACCGATTCCGCCCAGCCCGAAAAACTTCGCCCGCCAGGCATTGGCGCGGTTGTAACAGAGCGGTGAGAGCGATTTGACCTGGGAGAAACATTCATAAGACCACACCGTCTTAGCCTTCATGATCCGTTTGATCCGCGGGTCGCCGGAGAGCAAACCGGAAACCAAATACATGTTCGGCGCCCAGACATCGACCAGCGGCTCGATGCGCTCAAAATCTTTCCAGGACAAGCCCGCGACCGGATCGGTGTAGGTGTGCAGCTTGGGATCGGCCTCGCGAAAGAGCCTGCCGACATCCAGAAGGATCGGGATATTCACCCCGTTATCGAGGCCGGGTTCATCGAGCAGGTAAAAGGCGTAATCATCATATCCCCAGCCTCGCTCGCGCAAATGATCGCGAAAGGCCAAGATGTAGGCGATCTCCGCCGGACGCTTTTCCGCGTCGGATTTCTTCACGGCGAAATCGATCGGTGGATGGCTGAGGTGGAATAAGATCTTGCCGCGACCCTGCAATCGTTCCAGTTCCGCATCCAGGATCGCCCAGTCAATGGTCAGACGCCCCGCGCTATCCATTTGACCCGGAGGAATCGTCGTGCGTGGAAAAATATTTACCCCGTGCCGCGCCATGTCGTCGAGCACCTCCTTGGACCGGGTTGGAAACCAGCGGTTCGGCACGTAGTCCCAGGTGCAAAGTGTGAGCGGAAATTCCTTGGTCAAACGCAAGTTCAGGACTTCAACGGCTACCTGGAGTTCGACCCTGTTCGTCTCACTTTGCAGAGAAGCGATGACGACGCGTCCCGAGTATTTTCCAGGAGCTGCGCCATGCGTGGCGACACTCAGCCAAATTTTCGCCGATCGATGCCCCGGGATCGTCAACAACCCGTCGTCGCCCAGTTTTACCAAGGCGTCGGGGACCCGTTCGCCATTTACAGACCCGGTGAGGACCACCTCGCGTAGCGCCATCGTTCCGCCAAAGGCCACTCCATTGTTACTGATTAAGTTAGTCAGCGAGAGCCGGGCACGAACTGGTTCGCTGGAAGTTGACGCAATGATGAAGGCTCCCTGGTCTATCTCGTCCTGATAGAGATTTTGGAGCGCAACCTTCTGCTCCAATCCAGACTCGTCCTTGGAAGGGACAAGGCGGGTTTCATCGAAGGAGCCATACGCTTCCGTGGGCCAGGCGCGGAGCAGTTCTGGACGGATCGGCGTAATCGCGCCTGGGGTAGATTCCGCCAACTTCCACGTTTTTTCATTCACCAGGCGGCCGGCCGAATCCTTTGCCGTCGCGCGCAGCGACCATGCACCGGTGCGAACCAAGCTGGGCAACGGAATCTCGAACGCCGAGCGGGTGGTCAGACTGCTCACAATGCGCGTCCAACCATTGCTGTCGGTCATCCTTAGATTCACATTAATGAGCGCGCCGTTCGGGTTGCGCACTCCTAGCGCCGGGGCTTCATGCAGGTGACTGCCGGGCATGGGCCCGAAACTCACTTCGCGCGAGTCGCCCGTTTTTCCGTAGGACGATTTTGGCGGTCCCGGATGCAATCGATAAGCAAGGAGCGTGGTGGTTGTGACTAGAAGGTCCGCTCGCCCATTAGTCGGATCAGCGATTTGAGTCAGGGCGGAAGGCATGATGCCCGAGAGATGAACGTCATCGAGCCGGTCACCCTTGTCATCGAACGCATAGACGTGTTGGTGGAAAGTGGGAATGAAAATTTCCGCATGGCCATCGCCATCGGCGTCCAACAACACTGGCGTCGCACGCGTTTTGGCGCGGAACAGGTGTGTCCAAGCGAGGCGACCTTCAACATCGATCGCATGGAGATTGCCCCAGAGGCCGGGGCATAAGATCAACGGCAAGGCATTGGGGCGTGCCAGAAAGGTAATGCTGTTGTTCAAGGTATCGCCCGTTGGACATTCCCAACGAATTTCTCCGTCAAGATTCAGGGCGAACAATGACCCTGAGCTGGTTCCACAAAAAATGATTTTATGATCGGACAAGGAAAGAACCTCCGGCCGGGTCAGAATTGCTTTACCTAGATCACGCTGCCAACGCACATGGCCGCCGTGATCAAGGCAGAATAAAGTCGAACCGCCCGGGACCAGAATATTCTCCTCAGCCTGGTTGCGCATGAAACTTTGGGGTGGTGCCTTGATCGGTCCGCCGCCCAAGGCGTTTGTCCACAGGATACCCCCGGTTGACCTGAGAGCCGTAACGACCCCCACTCCATCGCCGAATACGTAGGCCGAATCGGAACCGCTTCGAATACGAGCCGGCGTGGCACGACCCCAACCGGTTTCTCCCGGCAATTGATGCTGCCACACCGATTGAAACTTTTTGTCCAGTCCGACGACCAATCCTTCGGCGCTGGCTACCAGGAGGCGCGCGCCCGATGTTTCCTCAACGAGAGTCGGTGCGGTGGTCCAACGTCCGGCGGGCATTTGAAAGACAAGGCCGTCCTGGCCCGCGCCAATGGCCGTGCCATCGCTTTGCCAAAGCAGGAGCTGACCGCCGCGATTGATCACGAGGACTTCCGGCTTACCTCGTTGGGTAAATTCTGCGACAAGCGGCGACGCTTCAACCGGCCACTGTCCAGCCATGCGCGTCCACTGAATCTCCATCGCGCGACTGACCCAGGGCGTCATCGCGACAGCGATCAAACACGGCTTGAGTAATGTTCGAATTCCGCACCAACGAAATTTATTCTGCATAGGAATCAAGCTGCTATGTCACGAATCCGCGCTGTTCGCAACCTGCAACTGCAAGGCAATTTGAAATTACCGTGGAAGAAGGTCTGGAAAGGCAAACGTCGCGGTGGATGGCTGGAAGAGACCGCACCGGCAAACTCCATAATTTTGTGAATGCAATGAACTCGTTTTCCGAATGGAAAAAGTGAACCGGAGCGAAAAATGCAAAATAAGAGGTTCAGCCTTGTCTTAACTAGAAGCTGTCGCTTAAATTTTGAAAAATTCCTGCTCAACAAAAAACACGCAAGACGATCCAGATTTTTTGGCGAACTTGCAGGAATAATGCGACACCTAATGCGCCAAAACGCCGTCGCCTCTCAGCGGCAAAGGCTCAGGTAAAAATATGCTAACTATACGAAAAGCGGCGGTCATCGGGGCGGGTAATATGGGCGCGCAAATTGCCGCCCATCTCGCCAATGTCGGAATTCCATCCCTGTTGATGGACATCGTTCCCACGGAACTCTTGCCCGATGAGCAGAAGCGCGGGCTTACCTTGCAATCACCCGAGGTGCGCAATCGCGTCACAAGAACCCTTTTCGAGCGCGCGAAAAAACTTTCGCCCAACCCCCTCTTCGTTCCCGAAGCCGCGAAACTGGTTCGCATCGGCAACGTGGAAGATAACCTCGCCGAAATCAAAGATGCCGACTGGGTCATCGAAGCGGTGTTGGAGCGCATGGATTTGAAGCAATCGATTCACGCCAGGATCGCCGCGCTCGCCCGACCGGATGCTCTCGTCACGACGAACACCTCCGGGCTTTCCATCGCCGGGATGACGACCGGATTGCCGCTCGATTATCGCAAGCGGTTTTTCGGCACGCACTTTTTCAATCCGCCGCGCTACATGCGGTTGCTCGAACTCATTCCCACGCCTGACACCGATCCCGCGTTGCTGAAATCCTTCGGCGAATTTGGCGAAGCCGTTTTGGGCAAAGGGATTGTCTGCGCAAAGGACACGCCCGGATTTGTCGCCAATCGCATTGGCTGTTTCGACATGCAAAAGGTGGCCGTGCTTATGGTGGAAGAAGGATTGTCCATCGACGAAGTGGACGCGATCACCGGCCCGGCGATTGGCCGTCCCAAGAGCGCGACCTTCCGCCTCGGCGACATTGTTGGCGTCGATCTCATGGCGCAAATGGGAAGCAACCTTCGCGGGCTGCTGAAGCACGATCCGCAAATCGATGTTTTCCGCTCGATTGATTTTATCGAAGACATGGTCAAGCGCGGTTGGTGGGGCGAGAAGAAGGGCCAAGGCTTTTATCAACGCGTTAAAACCGACAAGGGCAGCGCGATCCTGACCTTGGATTACAAGACGATGGAATATCGTCCACAGGAAAAGCCGCAATTTGAGGCTCTGGCGACCGTGGCGAAAATTTCGGACCGCGCGGAACGCATTCGCACACTGTGCGCAGCGACCGATAAAGCGGGCGTTTTTGCCTGGAAACATCTGAGCTCGGTCCTTTGCTACGCCGCTGATCGGCTGACGGAAATCGCCGACGACGTCGTCACGGTCGATAACGCAATGAAGTGGGGTTACAACTGGGAACTCGGCCCATTCGAAATCTGGGACGCGCTCGGCGTGTGCCAAACCGTGGAGCGCCTGACGAAAGAAGGCCGCGAAGTTCCGGCGGTGGTTCGCGATTTAATTTCTTCAGGGAAGAATTCCTTTTACGAAGAGAGCAACGGGCAGCGCTTCTTTTTTGATATTGCGAAGCGCAAACACATTCAGGAAATCGAGGCGCCCAAAGTCGTTCATCTTCCGCGCTTGCACAAAAACAACAAAGTCGTGCGCAGCAAACCAGGCGCGAGCCTGGTCGATCTCGGCGACGGCGTGGCTTGTCTCGAATTCCATGTGAAGATGAACGTGATCGGCAGCGATCAGCTTGGAATGTTGAAGGAATCGCTGGAAGAAGTGCGCAAGAATTTCGTCGGCCTCGTCATGGGAAATCAAGGCCAGCACTTTTCCGCTGGCGCGAACTTGATGCTGTTGACGACGCAAATTCAAAATCAGGAATGGGACGAAATTGAGTTGATGACTCGCACGTTTCAGCAAGCGACGAGCACGATCCGCCAATTCGAAAAACCGGTCGTCGCGGCTTGTCACGGTTACACTCTGGGCGGAGGTTGCGAGCTGGCGCTGGGCTGTGATCACATCGTGATCGCTGCGGAAACCTACATGGGCCTGCCCGAAGCCGGCGTCGGACTCATTCCCGGCGCACATGGCACGAAGGAAATGCTGATCCGCTGCACCGAGCAAGTCATTCGCGGCGATGACGCAGACTACTTTCCCGGAGTTCGCCATGCCTGGGAGACGATTGGACTCGCCAAGGTTTCGACGAGCGCCGCTGAGGCCGCGAAATTGCGTTACCTGCGCAGCGGCGAAACCACAGTCGTGCTGAACAAAGATTGGTTGATTGGCGAAGCCAAGGCGAAAGTGTTGCAGATGAGCGATGGCTATCGCCCGCGCCCCCAGCGCACTGATATTCCCGCGATTGGCGCGAGCGGCTTGTCACTGTTCAAAATGATGTTGCAACAAATGCGCGCCGCCGGGCAGATCAGCGAACACGACCAAAAGATCGGCACCAAGCTCGCCTACATTCTTTGCGGAGGCGATTTGACGTCGCTGAATTTTGTTACCGAGCAATACATCATGGATTTGGAGCGCGAAGTTTTCGTGAGCCTGTGCGGCGAACCTAAAACGATGGAGCGGATCAAACACACGCTCAAGACGGGCAAACCTTTGAGGAATTAATATGAAAGAAGTTTTTATTGTTTCAGCAGCACGCACGCCGGTGGGCAAAGCTCCAAATGGCAGGCTCAAGACTGTTCACCCCGCCGATCTCGGTGCGCTCGTGATCAAGGAGGTTCTCAAACGGGCGCCGCAAGTTGCTCCCGAACAGGTCGACGATGTCATCGTCGGCTGCGCCATGCCGGAAGGCGCGCAAGGCATGAACCTGGCGCGGATCTCATGCCAGCGCGCTGGTTTGCCGGAGACGGTTCCCGGCGTCACGATCAACCGCTTTTGCGCCTCGGGCCTGGAAGCAATTGCGATGGGCGCACAGCGAATTTTGAGCGGAATGGCGGACATCATTATTGCCGGCGGAACCGAAAGCATGAGCCAGGTGCCGATGGGCGGATTCAAAATGGCGCCCAATCCTTGTCTCGTGGACGAAATGCCGGACGCCTATCTCGCGATGGGATTCACCGCGGAAAATGTGGCGAACCAGTTTAAAGTTTCGCGCCAGGACCAGGACGCCTTCGCGTATGAAAGCCATCAAAAAGCGATTGCCGCAATCGACGCAGGAAAATTTAAAGAGGAATGCGTTTCGGTCAGCGGCCGCGAAGTGACGCTCGACCAGAACTGCAAACGCAAAGTCATTGAATTTGCTCTCGAAACCGACGAAGGCCCGCGCCGCGATACGTCTCTCGAAAAGCTCGGAACGCTGCGTCCTGCCTTCAATCCGAAAGGCACCGTGACGGCCGGAAACGCCTCACAACGCAGCGATGGCGCCGCAGCGGTTCTCTTGATGTCCGGAGAAAAGGTGAAGGAGCTTGGGCTAAAGCCGCTCGCGCGATTCGTGACGTATGCCGTCGGCGGCGTTGCGCCGGGCATCATGGGCATTGGCCCCGTGGCGGCGATTCCGAAAGCGTTGAAAAAGGCGGGCTTGAAAATTTCCGACATGGATTTGATTGAACTCAATGAGGCCTTCGCGAGCCAGGCGTTGTCGGTGATTCGGCAATGCGAAATCCCGAGCGACCGAGTGAACGTCAACGGTGGCGCCATTGCCCTCGGCCATGCGCTCGGTGCAACGGGCGCGAAATTGACCGTCAGCATCATTCACGAATTGAAGCGTCGCAACGGGCGCTACGGTTTGGTGACCATGTGCATTGGCGGCGGAATGGGTGGCGCTGGAATTTTTGAACTCTGCCACTGATCAAGGAGCAATTATTTGAAAATATTAGTCCCTCTCAAACGCGTTCCCGATCCTGATACAAAAATCCGGATCAAAGCTGATGGTTCCGGCGTTGATTTCGACGGTGTGAAATTTGCCGTCAATCCTTTCGATGCAATCGCGCTGGAAGAAGCATTGCGGATCAAGGAAAACCTTGGCGACGCTGAAATTGTCGTGGTCAGCATCGGCAACGACGATTGCGTGGAACAACTGCGCAACGGACTCGCGATGGGCGCGGATCGCGCGGTGTTGATCAAGGCTGCCGACGAACTCGATTCACTCGCGATCGCTAAAATTCTTGCAGCCGTTTACAAACGTGAGCAACCAAGCTTCGTCCTGATGGGAAAACAAGCGATCGACGATGACTCCAATCAAGCCGGGCAAATGCTGGCCGCGCTCCTGGGACTCGGACAAGCGACGTTCGTTTCGAAATTGGAATTGATTGAGAACAATTCCAAGGCGCGTTGCGGACGTGAAACGGATGCAGGCATTGAAACGGTTGCGGTAAAATTTCCCGCAATCATCACCACCGACTTGCGGTTGAACGAACCGCGCTACGTTTCCTTGCCCGGCATCATGAAGGCAAAGAAAAAACCGTTGGAAGAAATCGCGTTGTCCGATCTTGGAGTGAGCGCCATGTCGCGAACAAAAATTCTCGCTCTCGAACCGCCGCCAAAACGCAAAGCCGGCGTGCGCGTGAAAACCGTGGATGAACTCGTGGATAAATTGCGGAACGAAGCAAAGATTATTTAGCGCCATGTCAAAAATTCTCGTCATTGCCGAACACGACGCCGGCCAACTGAAACTCGCGACCCTTTCCGCGATGGGTTTTGCGCACAAAGTTTGTGCCGCTACGGGCGGCTCCTACGCCGTTCTCATCGTTGGCCATGGAATCGCAGCTGCAGCCGAAACCTTGCGCAGTTACGCCGCCGGTTGCGTGCTGGTTGCCGATCATTCCGCGCTCAAGGAACCGCTCGCGGATCGCTACGCCCACGTCATCAATGATGTCGCGCGCTCGCAACAGGCAACGATGGTCGTCGGCGCTGCGTCAACCTTCAGCAAAGACGTTTTGCCGCGAGCTGCTGCGCTGCTAGATGCGGGAATGATCAGTGACGTGATCGACGTGAACCCTGACGGCAATGATTTCATTTTCAAACGAGTGATGTTCGCCGGAAATGTGATCGCCACGGTGAAACTGGAAGGTGCTTTAAAATTTCTCACCGTCCGTTCAGCTGCTTTCATGCCTCCGCAAAAAGTGGCGGCCCTTTCTCCCGTTACTTCGGTCACCGTCGACGCCGGCAGCCTGCCGGCGCAAATCGAATTCCTAGGCAGCGAAGCTAAAGTTGCAGGAAGACCCGATTCCACCGAGGCACGCGTCGTGATTTCTGGAGGTCGCGCGATCAAAAACTCCGAGGATTTTGAACGCTTGATCGGCGGCCTGGCTGACGTGATGGGCGGGGCAGTGGGTTCGTCTCGCGCGCTGGTCGATTCAGGCATCACGCCCAATTCGTTGCAAGTCGGACAGACTGGGAAAGTGGTTGCACCCGACCTCTACGTCGCCGTCGGGATTTCCGGCGCGATTCAACACATGGCTGGAATGAAAGACACGAAGGTTATCGTGGCGATCAACAAAGATGCTGAGGCGCCGATTTTCGAGGTGGCCGATTACGGTCTGGTCGGAGATGTTTATCAGGTCGTGCCGGAGTTGATGGAGAAGCTGCGAAAATAATTTCGGCCGACCTCAATCATGCAACCAACCCGCGAAACGTTCGGCAACATCCCGCATTCTTCGCAGATCATTTTTTACCTCCTCACGGTGGTCACGATGGCGGTCTTCGGTTATGGCGTCTGGCGTCGTTTCAAAATGTGGCGACAAGGAACGCCGGTCGGGATCAAGGAATTAATCGTTGGAAATGCTCAACAAATCTTCGCCAAACTAAGACCGGGTCTCGGCCGCTTGTTGGTCGAGGGACTGGGACAAAAACGCGTGCGCGGCCGCGGTTTGCCGAGCTATGCGCACATCGTAATGTTCGCAGGTTTCATGATGTTGTTTCTCGGAACCACGCTGCTCGAAATCGATCATCTTTCCGCGGGAATTTCCGACGCGCTGAAATTTCATAAAGGAACCTATTACGTCATCTACGAATTCACGCTGGATATCTTTGGGCTCTTGTTTCTCGCGGGCTGCATTTTCTTTTTGTGGCGGCGGACGCGACGACCTTCAAGTATCGGCCACAAAGCCACCGATTGGTACGTGCTCGGTTCGTTCATCGCGATCGGCATTACCGGTTACTTGCTCGAAGGATTGCGCTTGGCGTGGCAACAGCCGACCGGGATTGCGGCGCACTGTTCGCCCGTTGGATTTCTAATCGCGAAAAGTTTTTCTGGTTTAAGCAACGACTCTGCGCGCGGCGCCCATTTGGGAGTGTGGTGGCTTCATGCCCTTCTGGTTTTTGCCTTCATCGCGGCGATTCCCTACACGCGTCTTCTGCACATGATTGTGGGACCGATCAATCTTTTCTTGGCTCAACCGGTCCTTGGCAAACTCGTGCCGGTCTCGATGGAAGAGGTCGAAAAAACCGAGCGCATCGGCATCAGCGCCATCACGCATTTCAATCAGCAACAACTCACGAGCCTCGATGCCTGCATGGAATGCGGTCGTTGCGAAGAAGCCTGTCCAGCCTTTGCAACCGACAAGCCGCTCTCCCCGAAACGAGTCGTGCAGGATTTAAAAGGTTTGATGACCTTGTCTCTGGGAACTCGCACAAAGACGGCTGGCTTCCCGATTCCCGGGCTGCACAATGACACCATCCGACCGGAAACGCTTTGGTCCTGCACGGGATGCAGCGCTTGCGTGAAGGTTTGTCCGGTGCGCATCGACCCGCTCACGTTGATCACCGACATGCGGCGAAATCGCGTCGGCGAAGGCGAATTGAGCGGCACGGCGGCAACCGCGTTGCGCAGGATGCAATCCAGCTCTAATCCATGGGGCCTTCCTGCAGCGGAGCGAGCAAATTGGTCGGAAGAACTGGGCGCGCCCACCGCCAAGGATAACCCGAATTTCGAAGTGCTCTACTGGGTTGGCTGCGCCGGATCTTACGATCGCCGTGCTCAGCGTGTGGCACGCTCGGTCGTAAAACTATTAAAGTCTGCCGGCGTTAACTTCGCAATTCTCGGTCGAGAAGAAAAATGCACGGGCGAATCCGCGCGCCGACTGGGCGACGAATTTCTTTTCCAGGAATTAGCCCAGGCGAACATTGCCACTCTCGCAAAATATAATGTGCGCAAGATTCTCGCGCACTGCCCGCATTGCTTGAACAGCTTGCTCAAAGATTACTCCCAATTTGGCGGCGAATACGAGGTGATTCACCACACTCAGTTCATTTCCGATTTGATCCAGACCGGACGCCTGAAAATCCCGGCTTCCGACGGACAAGGCAATGGAGACGCGGTCACTTATCATGACCCGTGCTACCTGGCGCGGGTCAATGGCATCCACGAAGCGCCGCGCGATGTGCTGCGCACAGCTTTGGGCGCAACCTCGAAACCCGATTTTCGCGAGATGTTGCGCAGCCGCGAAAAGACATTCTGCTGCGGAGCGGGCGGTGGCCGCATGTGGATGGAAGAGGAACCCAAAAAACGCGTATCCACCGTGCGCGCCAAAGAAGCCTTGGAGACGGGCGCCAAAACGGTGGCCGTCGGCTGTCCATTTTGCCTGACGATGATGACAGACGGAGTAGCCGCCCAAAACGGTGAAGCGCGAGTGATGGACGTCGCAGAGCTGTTGGTGGAGCGATTGAAGATTTAATCTCCGTCAGTAATCGCGGGAGAGCAGAAATTTTTCACCGCATTTTTTTAAAATCGGCCGGACAAGATAAGTTAATCACCCGTGGTTGTACCGGGATTACACCAGAGCAATCCCGGTTTATTGGCGGCTTCCTTTGCAAATTTTTCCAAGGTGATGAAATGAGCGCGGGCATCAAACCCCATGACTACCGCGCCCTTTTTATGTCGCTTGCCAATGCCTTCCGCCTCGTTGGGATATTGTGAAGCGTCGCCGGCCGGATTAAAATTCCAAATGCCACCATAGTCTTTCTCTTCCGGTTCCCACTGGGCATAAGCCGCCGGGTTAAACTGCGTGAGCTTATAGGTCTTATTGAAAAACCGGCCGAAGTTACACACGGCCCCGTTCATGACGTAACTTGATATTTTTTGTCCGCGTTTTATAAAAGACACGACGTTCGTACGATCCAATGGGCAGTAGTAGACGGGCCGCTGGCGCACATATTGATAATAAAGCCCCTGCTCGATATTGGGAATGTCGCTCGCCTTGTTCGGATCGGGAGCGGTGCTAAGGCGAATAGGATTATAGAGCCAGCCCGGGCCGAAGTTCTGATTCCAGTTCGGCCAGGCCATGAAGTCCCGGTTGTCGTGCGTGTACATCGTCATGGCGAGAGCCAGCTGGCGAACATTATTCACGCAAGCCGTGCGACTGGCCTTTTCCTTGGCTCCAGCCAGCGCAGGGAGAAGCATGGCGGCAAGGATCGCGATAATTGCAATTACCACAAGCAATTCGATCAATGTAAAACCATCACTGGAGTTATCATTTTTGCTGCTCAAAGTTGGCGCTTTCATGCGGGAATAAAAACAAGTTAAGCCGATTACATGCGCGGTCAATTGGAATCCATGAGGCTTAGCCAGATTGATCTTTTTCGGTCGCCAGAGTTGACGACAAAATCATTGCACGCCAATCTCTCAGCGATTCCACACCTATGACCCATAGTGTTTCTACAACCAGATTCCATGTCTTATCCGCGAGTTTTTCTTTATGAGCGAAGATAACAAAAATACGAAGTTCGCCCTGTGGGTTCTCTTCGGGATCAATGCGATTAATTTCTACGATCGCCAAATACTTGCGGCAGTGACCGAACCGATTCGGAAAGAGTGGGCGCTGAGCGATACCGCCATCGGCACGCTCGGGATGGCGTTTACGTTAGTTTACGCCGCTATAGGTCTGCCGCTAGGGCGTTTGGCGGATTCATCCAGCCGTAAAAAGATTCTCAGTATCGGCGTGGCGACATGGAGCGTTTTGACCGCCGTCTCTGGCTTTGCATGGAATTACGCAGCGCTTTTTGCGACCCGGCTGGGCGTCGGCGTCGGCGAAGCCAGCTGCGCTCCCGCCGCCAACTCACTAATCGGCGATTTGTATCCACCGCGAAAACGGGCGGTGGCATTATCCATCTTCATGCTTGGATTGCCGGTTGGGATATTCTTCAGCTATCGAGTCAGCGGGATCATTGCGGCCCATTATAGCTGGCGCGAAGCCTTCTATTTTGCGGCGGTACCAGGATTGGCGTTGGCCTTTCTGGCTCTAAAGATTAAGGAACCACAGCGCGGCGCTTCGGAAGGACATTCGTCGACACCTCGGCAACGAGCCGGATCGCCCTATTTGGTCGTGCTCGGCATTCCGACGATTATGTGGATCATTCTTTCTGGCGCGCTGCACAATTTTAATATGTATGCGGTCAACTCGTTCCTGCCCGCCTTTCTCATGCGCTCTCACTTGATGAAGCTAAAGGATGCCACCAACGTTTCTTCGATCGTGCTGGGAGCCGTGGGAATCGTCGGCCTGCTGGGCGGCGGCTGGGCGGCGGATCGCCTGAGCCGAACACGGCCGGACGGGCGGCTCTTGCTATCGGCGGTCACGATGCTGATTGCCGCTCCGTGCATTTACTTTGCGCTGAGGCAACCTCCCGGCGCCACCGCGGCATTTATCGTGTGGATGGGCACGGGTTCAATGATGATGTTCGTTTATTACTCCGGAGTTTACGCAGCCATTCAGGATGTGATCGAACCCTCGTTACGTGGAACAGCGATGGCACTCTATTTCTTTGCCATGTATATCCTCGGCGCAAGCCTTGGTCCCGTGGGCACGGGCATGTTAAGCGATCATTTCGCAAAGAAGGCAATGGCTGCGGCCGGTGCTACCGCCATGACCGAACAGTTTAAAGCCACCGGTCTCCATAGCGCGATGTATGTGATCCCTCTACTCTGCGCCATTCTTGCTTTTGTCCTGTTTGCCGCCTCACGCACCGTGGCCGGGGACATGCAAAAATTACGCACCTGGTTGAAAGGGCAGGATCAAGGCGCCTCCTGCCCAGATGACCAAAAGGTTCCTTAAGCAGCTGAACACCTTGACGCTTCAACTCTGAAACAGGCACGTTCGAGAAATGCACGCTTTGCAATCGAGATTTCTGATCATTCTGTTTTCTGCCCTGGCGGCGACAGCTTTCGCCAAATCGACCAGCACAGTTTCATTTGAGAGCGCTGACTTCCGCTATGTCATTTCGAGCGAGGCAAAAAACGTCGCGTTAATTGATCGGGCGACCGGCACCAATTACCTCCGAACGATAAATTCCCCCTGCGCTATCGTGCGAGTAAAGGGCAAGGATCAAAACGCCACTTCAGCAACCTTGGACCAGGACCGGCTTACACTGCATTTCAGAAAAGCAGGAACCACCGTAACGATCAAAACGGAAACACATCCAACCTTCATCACGTTCACAGTGGAGTCGGTGGACGGAGGCGAAATCGATGCCCTGACTTTCCTGAATGTTCCGCTCACGTTGAAAGGCACACCCCAAGAGCCTTTCGGCGCGTGTGCGCTTTCGATGAATTTGTTCACGCGGGTCGATGCATTGCCCGCCCTGAATACGGACCTGCGCGCCTCGTGCGAAAAGAAGTTCGGCATTGTCGGAGCAAAGGTCACCATCGTTGGCGAGCCAATGGGCAAGTTGCTCCCGGCGCTGCAGAATTGCTTGAGCCAGGCGAGCGAATTGCCGGTCTGCAAGGTCGCCGGACCGTGGGCGCACGAGATTCCATTCAATCATGGCTCTTACCTTTTCAACTTCGGTTCGCTCACCCAGACCAACGTGGAGAGCTGGATCGATATGGCCAAGAGCCTCGGCTTCACGCAAATCGACAATCATGGCGGCGGGGAATTTTTCCGTTTCGGCGACATGGAATTAAATCGCAAAAAGTGGCCGGATGGCTGGGATTCCTATCAAAGAATTGTGGACCGCTTGCACGCAGCCGGGATCAGTTCCATTTTTCATAGTTACGCTTTCTTCATCGACAAGCGGTCGAAGTACGTGACTCCAGTGCCCGATGCGCGGCTGGATTCGTTCCGCAGTTTCACGCTCGCCGAGCCGCTCGCCGCCGATACCACCGAGATCACGGTCAACGAGTCCACTGAGAAAATGAGCACCGTCACCGGCTTCTTCGAACACAACAGCATCGTGCTGCACATCGGAGACGAGTTGGTCACTTTCGGCGGGGCGAGCAAAAAAGCTCCGTGGCGTTTCACCGGAGTGAAGCGGGGAGCATTTAACACGAAAGCGAGCACGCACGCCGCCGGAGCCAAAGCGCGCCACTTGAAGGAGTGTTTTGGCCTGTTCGTTCCGAACGTCGAAACTTCGCTCTTTGAAGAGATTGCAGCCAACCACGCTGACGTTGTCAACAAATGCGGCTTCGATGGAATTTACCTCGATGCCATTGACGGAAGCTCCATCCTGCGCGGCGACAAGGAGAACTGGTACTGGGCGGATAAGTTCGTGGTTGAAATTCAGAAGCGCCTGAAGAAACCCGTCGGCATGGAGATGAGTTCGATGGGGCATCACTTCTGGCAATACCGAACCCGCTGGCAGGCCTGGGACCTTCCGCAACGCGGCCACAAGCGTTTCATTGACCTTCATGCGCAAGGCGTGAACGGCGGCCTGCTTCTCCCGCTTCATCTTGGCTGGTGGGGCTTTCAATCGTTCAACCCGCCTCAAATCGAGCCAAGCTATCCCGACGTGATGGAAAATCTGGGCGCGAAACTCATCGGCTGGGACGCGGGCATCTCCCTGACCGCCGGGGTGGACCGCGAGACGCTGCGCAACACGCCACTTTTTCGTCGTGCAGCGGAAATCCTTCGCACGAGTGAGGAACTTCGCCATGCCGGGACATTTGATGAAACCACGCGGGCAAAGTTGCGCGAATCCGGAAAAGAATTCGCCCTCGGCAAAGATGCCGCCGGCAAGCCGCGATTCCATCGAGTCCAGTCACAATCCCAGACCATCGCAATCGCTGAACCCTGGACAACTTCCTGGCGCGCCACCAACTCCTTTGATGAACAGCCCATTAAATTTCGCCTCGAAGCGCTGACCTCTGCCTCGCCGCCCTCAGAAACTAATTCCATTGTGCTCGCCGATTTCTCTCGGGCAAATGCGCAAGAGTGGAAACGAACCAGCGCCACCGGGGTCACTTTCAGCGTCTCAGCGGCAAAGAAGGCGGGCGACGGGTTTTCTACCCTGGCCGCAACAGCGAGCAAAAACGTTGCGCGGAAAGGAGCTTGGGCGCGTCTTGAAAAACGCTTTGAACCGACCCTGAATCTGAAAACCAACCAGGCGCTGGCTATCGAAATCGAAGGCGATGGTTCCGGCGCGTTGCTGGCCATTCGGCTGGAAAGTCCGCAGCACATTTCCTACGGAGCGGTGGCGGATCGCTACGTAACATTGGACTTCACGGGACGCCGATCTTTCACGCTGGTCGAAACCGAATCCACGCGCTGGAGCGACTACGTTTGGAACGACGGCAAAGGTCTCTACAACGTTTATCGCGAGACGATTGATTTTGGCGCGGTCGAAAAAGTCAGCGTCTGGCTGCAAAACCTTCAACCTGGCCGCAAAACGAAATGCCGCATCGGAGCCATCCGCGCTCTGCCCTTGCGCCCGGCTGCGGTGAAAAATCCAAAAATTATGATTGCCGGAAAAGTAATCGAGTTCCCCGTCGAATTGGCCGCTGGAAGCTGGATTGAATGCAATGGTCCGGACGACTGCGCGATCTATGGCTCAAAAGGTGAATCGTTGGGCAAAGTGATTCCGCGCGGCGATTGGCCAGCGATTTCCGCTGGCTCGAATGCTCTGGAGTTCTCCTGCGAATCAGGCAGCGACTCCAAGCCGCGCGCGCGGGTGACGATTTTCAATTCGGGCGAAGAACTGTGATTCACTGCGGCCATTGGAGGCAAAAAGGGTCAGGCGAAAGTTAAAAAGCTTGGCCTCACTCCCACGCAACTCTATAAAGCAGGACTCCTCAAAAATATGAACGTCCGAAAATATTACGCGCTGTTTTTCACCCTGTTTTTTGCTTCCTGCATCTGGCTTCAAGCCGAAGAAGCTCCCGCCGTTTTCAAGGCAGGGGTGGGCAAGCGCGACATCACGCCCAAGGAACCCGTGCCCATGTGGGGTTACGGCGCGCGTCACGCGGCGCTTTCAACCGGGGCAACGGATCCGCTCTATGCCAGCGCGGTGGTGATTCAAGCCGGGGATAAGAAACTGGCCATCGTCGGGCTGGATCTCGGTCGCTCCCCTGCGGAAAAAACCATTCAGAACATTCGCACCCGGATCAAGGAGAAGGCTGGGATTGAATACTCCTTTATTGCCGGATCGCATTCACACCACGGACCGGTGCTGGAATTGAGCGATGAAGAGGGCAAAGGCAAAGGCAAATTCGACGCCGCCTTGCGCTACTACAAAGAGCTGGAAGATGGAATTGTCGCCGCCATCGTTGAGGCCGATTCCAAACTCGCCCCCGCCAAAATGGCGACCGGCGTAACGAAGCTGGATGGCTTCAATCGCAATCGCCAGACCAAGATCGAACCGAAGTCGGCCGACCGCGATTTGGGCGTGATTCGAATTGATGACGTGAATGGGAAACCGATGGCGGTGATCGTAAATTTCACCGGACATCCCACGATGATTTCCGCGGGTGTGCTGCAATTCTCGGCGGATTTCGTAGGCGCGATGAAGGCCACGGTCGAAAAGGAATTCGGCGGGCAAGCGATTTTCATGCAAGGCGCGGCGGGTGATATGTCGGTTAATGCCGGCGAGAACAAAGGCCACGAAGCGTTTGGGAAAGCCTTGGGCGCGGAAGTCATCAAGCTCGCCTCCAGCCTGAAACCTGAGGAGGTAGCCAGACCTTCGCTCAAAGTGAAGGAAGACCGGTTCAAGTTCAATTCGCGCACGGACTGGAGCAACCCGGCAATCAAAGCAGCTTATGGAATGGCGTTCTTCCCGGAACTGATTCCCAACTTCATGGATGAATACTCGGAGGGAATTCGTCCGCGCCTCACCGTCGCCCTGCTCAACGGCGAGATCGCGCTCGTAGGCGCGTCGGGGGAATTCTTCTGCAACCATGCCGTGCGGCTGAAAGAACGGGCTCGCGTCAAACAGGTTTTCTTTTTCGGCTACTGCAACGGCTATCATCAATATTTCCCGACCATCGAAGCGGTGGCTGAAGGCGGCTACGGCGCCGATGCCCAGGTTTCGCCGGTGGAAGTTGGCGCGGGTGAAAAGTTGATGAATACTTCGTTAACCTGGATTTACCAGATGTTGGGAAAAATTAAGTAAGCACTATGCAAAACTTCCGTTGTCTGAATTCTGCGGCGATCATTTCTTTCGGATTTTTTTTAGCCGCAACACCTTTGTTCGCCGAGGAAAACAAGCCCGAGCCGCCGTTGAAACGGAGGTCTATCGAGCGCATGGCTCTTCCGCGGCTTGCGGCCACGCACGAGGACGTGCTGAAGTTGAAAGCATTGCGTCAAGCCGTTCCTCCCCTGCCCGGCTTCAACGACTACCGCTCGATTCTTCACGCGCACGCTGAAGATTCCACCCACACCGGCGGCACGCGCCCTGAAATGCTGGCCGACGCGAAAAAAGCCGACGTGAAGGTCATCATGCTCACCGACCATTTCCGTCCGCCGCGCGATTTCATGGATAGCTGGCGCGGGATGAAGGAAGGGGTGTTGTTTGTGCCTGGTTCGGAGATTCGCGGGTTCCTGATTTATCCGACAAATTCGATCCTGGCCAAAATGGATTCGCCGTTGCCGGAATTCATTCCCACCGTCAGTGCCGGGGAAGGATTGATATTTCTTTCGCACATTGAAGAACGCTCCGATCACTCAATGGAAGGATTGACCGGACAGGAAATTTATAACCGCCACGCCGATGCCAAGAAAGACATGACCTCCCTGATTGCGCTGGCGATGCGTCTGACGGATCCGAAACAAACCAAGGAGCTGCATGAATCGCTGCGGCTTTACCCGGAGGAAATGCTTGCCTTCCAGGTGGATTATCCAAAGGACTACCTCGACAAATGGGACCATGAAACCCAGAAGCGCCGGTTGACCGGAGTCGCTGCAAACGATTGCCATCACAACCAGGTTTTCGTGGTTAAGATGGTGGACGAAAACAGCATTCGCATCGGGACGATTGTGGACAAAGACGACGGAATGCGTCTTGTTACAGCCGCTTCGCGACCCGGCATCAAGGAGATGACCAAGGATCACAAACCCGGCGACACGCTCGTAAGCATCGACCTTGATCCTTACTACCGCTCATTCTGGAACGTCAGCACCCACATTCTAGCCTCGGAACAAACCGAGAAAACCATTCGCGCCGCTCTGAAGTCAGGCCACGCTTACGTCAGCCATGACTGGATGTGCGATCCAACCGGATTCCGGTTCGAAGCGCTCGCCAAATCCGCGCCAAAAATAAATCCCGCCGCAAAACCAGCGAAACCTTCAAAATCTCCCGGCGCGATCATGGGTGACGAAATCCCGTTTGCCCAAGGAATGCGATTGGCCGCCCAGTTCCCGCTGCAGACGAAGATTCGGTTGATCAAAGACGGCAAAGTCGTCCATGAAGAAACCCAATCGTTCATGGACAAAGGCATTGAAGGTCCGGGGGTGTATCGCGTGGAAGGCTGGCTGACGCTCGATGGAGAAGATCGCGGATGGATTTATTCCAACCCGATTTACGTGAGGTAAAACCAGGATTTTTTCGCGGGGAGGGACGGCGTAAATGCGATACTTTTGACAAGCTGCTATTGCTAAATTGGACGGTTCGGCAAACCCTGCTGTTAGATCCCGTCCGAACGACGAATGAAAACATTGCCTCATTTTCCCTGCAAACGCGGATCGATAACGGCGTTGAGAAATCCCGCGCCCTCAGTCGGGTTCACCTTGATTGAACTGCTGGTGGTTATCGCCATTATCGCGATTCTGGCCGGAATGCTTCTTCCTGCGTTGGCGAAGGCCAAGGACAAGGCGCTGACCACAAAATGCCTCAATAATCTCAAGCAGTTGCAGATGTGCTGGATGATGTACCTGGGCGACAACAACGATTTCATGGTGCAAAACAAAAGAACTGGCAACAGCTTTTCATATCAAGGCTCGGCAGGCTCATGGATTCTTGGGAATGCCAAAGAGGATTTGAATACGCTGAACATTGAGCAGGGCGTTTTGTTTCCTTACAACCGTTCGGTTGCTATCTACGTCTGTCCCTCAGATCTTTCGAAAGCGACGAATAAACGCATTTATGTCCCACGGACGCGCAGTTACTCGTTGAGCGGTTACCTCGGCGGCCATCCGTATGAAGATTACGTCACGACCCGCGTAAAATATAAATATTCCGAATTGAATAAGCCGGGACACTCAAAGGTTTTCACCTTTATCGACGAGCACGAAGATAGCATCGACGATGGACACTTTGGCTTTCTGCCTGCGCCCGATAACTCCTGGTACAACCTTCCTTCCAGCCGGCACAATCGAGGTTGCAACCTTGCCTTCGCTGACGGCCACGCAGAACACTGGCGCTGGAAGGCTGCGGCACCGTATAAATTTGTCAGCGTGTGGCAGAATGCCCTGGCGGATCAAATTCCCGACCTGCGCAGACTGCAAGGCGCCATTCCTGATCCTTGAGTTCTGCGGGTGGGTTCCAAGTCGTTTTGAAATTTCCTCTTTGTCATCTAGATTTTGGGCGGCAGCGCACCGGCAGAAATCGGAACTCCCAGAGCAACTCCTCGGGCTGAAGTTATTTTCCAAACGGATTTCAGCCCAGCTGGCATTGCTCGACACTCATTTAGTGCCTTTAGCATCCGCATTCTTGATTCGATACAACTTCGATGCGGTTCGGATCACCAGGCTATCGCGCGCAATCGCCGGCGTGGCCATGCACATTTCGCCGAGCGTGTTCTTTCCGAGCACTTTGAATTCCGGGCCCGGCTGAAAAACGAACGTGTCACCATCTTCGCTCAGCGCAAAAATTCTATTCGCATAAGCCCAGGGTGAGGCAGTAAAGCTCGTAATCCCTTCCGGCCGCACCCGCTGTTTTTCGTAAACCTCTTTTCCGGTTTTCGCATCACGGCAACCGAGAAATCCAAAGTCAAACAGCACATAAAAATAGTCTAGGTAAACCAGCGGCGAGGTGTTGTAAGGCGAAGCGGTTTTTTCACACCACGCGATGAAGGCATTGTTCGTTTCGCCCTCCTTCAATGTGATGTCGCCGGTTGCTCCGGGACGAATCGCGTAAACGGGACGAACAGCATCCATCACGTAGCCGGCTCCAACGTAAAGCAGCCCATGGCTCGCGAACGGAGTCGGGATGACGATGGACGACATGCCGCCCAATTCCCAAAGGACTTTGCCCTCGAGATCGTAGGAACGGACTTTGGCGCGACCGGGCACGACCAGCTCGGTTCGCTTCGCATTTTGCCAGACGTAGGGCGTGGCCCAGTTGCTCTTTTCTTCGCGCTCGACGCGCCAGCGTTCTTTTCCGGTTTTCTTATCCAAGGCGACAAGAAATGATTTCTCTTCATTGTCGTTCACAACGAAAAGCACGTCCTTGTGCAGAACCGGGGAAGCAGCCGTGCCCCAACCGTAACGGGTGTTGGCGTGGCCCCACTTTTGCGACCAGAGTTCATTGCCGTTCATATCCATACAGAACAGGCCGAGGTTTCCGAAATAGGCATAGACGCATTTGCCGTCCGTCACGGGCGTCTCGGAGGCATAGGTGTTTTTCAAATGAATCGAGGAACTGGGCGAGCCTTCATGAACCTGTTTCGCCCAAAGTTTTTTGCCGGATTTCCAGTCGTAACAATAAACCATCCAGTGATGCGTGTCTTTGGAAGGGGTCTTTCGCTCGCCGCCGAAATAGAGCCCTTTTTTAGGCGCCTCCACCTCGCCATCCTTGATCACGGAGGTGACGAAAATCTTTTCACCCCAAACGATCGGTGACGACCAACCATTACCGGGAACAGGAACGCTCCAAGCCACATTCTCGTTCGTGCTCCAGGTCGTCGGAAGGTTCTTATTTTCCGCGACGCCGAGAGAATGTTCTCCACGGAACTGCGGCCAATTGTCTTGCGCGATGGCTGAGCTGAGGGCCAGCAGCGTGAGAACGAATATATTTTTCATAAACTTAAAAACCTTTTGCACGAGTGCTCGTCCTGATGCGGCAGAGATAATGGTTCGCCGTGATGTAGAGTGTCGATCCATCATTGCCCCAGGCGCAATTCCCGGTCGGCTCGCCGGTGTTGATGGTGCCAAGGTGTTTGCCGTCGCGATTGAAAACGAGAATCCCGCCCGGGCCGGTCGCGAAAAGATTTCCGGCCTTATCCACTTTCATTCCATCGGGATAGCCCGGAAGTTTTTTGGTCTTCGCGGTCGCATCGAAAAAAATTCGGCCATTGGCAATCGTTCCATCGCGCTTCACGTCGTAAGCCATCCAAACGGCTTTGGCATCGGACACCGCCACATACAAGGTTTTTTCGTCGGGTGAAAAAGCAATCCCGTTTGGATAAGGCAGCTCGCTGGTCAGCAAAGTGACGTCGCCGTTTTTCGCCACGCGATACACGCCGTTGTGGGCAAGCTCCTTGACGGGACTTTTGTTTCCTCCTTCCAATCCGTAGGGCGGATCGGTGAAATAAATATCGCCATTTGATTTGATCACCAAATCGTTCGGGCTGTTGAAACGTTTGCCCAAATACCGGTCGGCCAAGGTTGTTTTCGTTCCATTCTTTTCCAGGCGTGCGATGCGACGGTCGCCGTGTTCGCACAAAACCAGCCGGCCTTTTCCATCCACGGTCAGCCCGTTGGAACCTGGCTCGCCACCACGGGGTGTCGCGCCGGTATAACCGCTCGGCTTCATGAATTCAGTAATCCCCTCTCCTTCCTTCCATTTGAAAATGGTGTTCTTGGGAACATCAGAAAAAAGAAGGTAGCCGCCGCCGCGTATCCAGACCGGGCCTTCGGACCATGTGAAGCCTTCCGCGAGTTTCTCCAGCTTGGCATCGGCTGGAATGAGCTTGTCGAGGGCGGGATCCAGCCGCTCGATTTTTCCGAAGGTCGGATATTTGGCCGGCTCCGCCACGGCGGCACCGGCGCTGATGAAAAGAACCGCCAGGGCTGTCGTGGCGCCTTGAAAAAGAAATCCTGTTTTCATTTTAGAATCGGAATCGCTGTCGCCCGCCGGGCATGGTTTCACTTGATCTATTTTTCGATCACAAATTCATCGCGCACTTTTCCATCCAGATCATGCGCTCGATAGACGAGGCGGTTTCCAACTATTTGGATATCCAAAACCTGATACGTGGAAACCTTCATCATGCCAACCTCGGTGTAATCGTGCGGCGCCTGTTCGTAATGTTTTACGCCGGAAACGGAGATGACGTAGACGGTTCCATCCTTCGTCGTCGCGGCCCGTTTCTGTCCGCGCATCGGATAGGTGCGCAGATAGGCGTGGTCGTGACCCTGCAGCGCGAGGTCGACGTGGTATTTATCGAACAACGGCGTCCACAGCTCGCGCACGTCGGTGTTATCGCGGTTTCCGCCGGATGAGTAGGCGGGGTGATGATAGCTCACGAACTTCCAAACCGCCTTGGTGTTGGCGAGCTGTTTCTCGAGCCACGCGGACTGTTTTGCCACGCTGAGATTGGAATCGAGAATGATGAATTTTGCGTTGCTGTATTCAAAGGCGTAAGCGCGTTGGTCGGGAATGGTTTTCGGACCATTGTGCGGCAATGCGAAATGCGCGTGGTAAAGGACCGGTTCGGGCGCTTGATATTCGTGATTGCCGAGCACCGGAACAATCGGGCGACGATCGAACACGTCCTTGGAATATTCAAAAAAGCTATCCCAATCCCAACGCTCGGCGCCGCGATTTACGAGGTCGCCCGCCATGAGGTAAAACGCGGCGTCGGGGCGGGCGCGATAGGCGTTGTGCAGCAGCACGCCCCATTTATCGAGCCCATTTTGCGCGTCGCCCATGTAGATGAATGAGAACGGAACTGCCCCCGCCGGAGCTGTGGTGAATTCCACTGGCTCCGTCCAACCCTTTTCCGAGCCGTCGCTGACTGAATAGCTGTAAGTCCCGCCCGCCTTTAACCCGCGCAACTCGACCGTGTGCCGGTTATTCACCGCATCGTTAAGAATCGTCGGCGTCGACAGCAGTTGGGTTTTGGCGCGTTTTGTCTTCGCCGATTTTGCATCGCCTGACTTCAATTGATAACGGACCGAGCCGCTGGTGATATTCGTCGCCGTGCGCCACTGAATCGCCTGGCTGGTGCGCGGGTCTTCGCTCCAGGTGAGAACCACATGGTCCACTTTATTCGGCGCGGGAAATTGGGTCTTGCTGAACAAGCTCACCAGGCGCGCGTCGTCTTCGCTGTCGCTCGCCGTTTGCACGAGCAGTTGTCCTTCCAGCGATGCCGGCACGGCGGGAAAGCGGGTCGCCTGGTCAACGTATGGCTCGACGCCCGCAGTGAATTTGGCGGTGCGCAGTTGCGCTGGATAAAGATCGGTGACCTTCACCGCGCCGCCAGGCTGCTGCGGTTTGAGCAGCACGATGTAATGCTTGCCGCGCCCGGTGAAATTATGAATTCCCAAGCCGATTTCACCTGCCGGAAATTGCTTTTCCCAAATGCTGCAGTCGCGGCCCAGCAAAGAAACTTTTTCTCCTCGCTTGAAACCCCGCTCGAGCAGCCAGAACGGAACTTCCGCGCTTCCATCATCGACGATGGTCACCACCACGGGAACGTTGACGTGGAAATGCACATGACCGGTGCCAAGGATCTCCCGCTCGGCGGGCGTCAGAAAGGCCTCGACCTGCGACGCGGTCAATTCGACCAGGCTGTCCTGTTTCAGCTCGCGTTTCATCCGCAAAATAATGGCGGCAACCGTGTCGTGGACGGACGGCTGGCTGCCGGTATGCGCGAAAGCGGATGGCGCGGCGAAAGCGACCAAGCCGGATAAAATCAATCTGAGAGCTAAGGAATTTCGTTTCATAAAAAATTTCCGTTCAGAGCCCAACGGTGGAGAGGGCTCGTTGCGATTTGCCAAAAGGTTCGAGCAATTGCGCCGCGCCGCGCGCCATGAATTCCGTGTCGGTCGCACTCATGAAAAAGAGAAACCCTTGCTTCTTAAATTTATTAATCTGTTCAACCGTGAGCGCAGGCCGACCGAGGGCTTTGCCATGTTTCTTTCCGGCGGCGACAATTTTTGCGACGGCGGCGTCGAGCTTGGGATGATCTTGTTCGCCTCGCAATCCCAGGGAGAACGACAAATCGCTCGTGCCGATGAAGATGACATCAATGCCCGGTGTCGCGGCAATTTCGTCAATGTGCGACAGCGCGGTGGTGTCCTCGACGACCGCAACGACTAAAACATTTTTATCGGCAAAGTCGTAATAACCTTCCGGAGCGGGCCAGCGGAAATGCGCGAGATCCGCTCCGGAACCGCGCAAACCCATCGGTGGATAATGGCAGGCATCCGCGGCGCGCTTGGCCAACTCGGGCGTGCTCGTGAACGGGAAAATCACGCCGAGCACTCCGCAATCGAGCAATCGCTTGGCGGTCCAAAGTTCATTGACCGGCGGGCGGGCGATCGGCACGGCATGCAATCCACGCGTGGCGAGAACCACGTTGCGCACCGTCTCCAAAGAAATCGGGGTGTGCTCCATTTCCAGCCAGAGAAAATCGAAACCCATGTTGGCCGCCTGCGCAGCGACTTCGACGCTATTCACGCTGATGACGATGCCGATGACCGGCTCACCTCGTTTGAGTTTGGCTTTGACGGGATTTTCCCATTTGGATTTTGGGGCTGCTGATTTTTTTGATGCCATAAAATTAAAAATGTTTCACGCTCAGTTTGCGGGCGTTGCTTCCTTAATCAACCAAACTTCTGCCAGTTGGCAGCCGCGACCGTTGCCGCCGAGGCCGGATTCCACTGACCAGGTTAAAGTCAGTTCGCCGGATTTGGTTTCCGCAGGCGGAATCGCAAATTCCAAGGGCGCAAAGGGAAATGGCTTCGTGATGAACGAATGGATTTCACTCCGCTCATTGGCGACCAGGTGGATTTTTTTCCGCGGACTGTCGCCTCCGTAAAGAATGCGGATTTTATAACGCGCCTTGGGATCGAGATCGGAATAGCGCAGGCGCATCGGCGTGTCGTAAAGACTTTCGGCGTGGTCCATCCAGGACATGCGCCGAGGCAAGCCAGCGGCTTCGATGGGTTCGTCGTAAATCAAATCTTCCTCGAAACCATTGCGCGTGGATTTCATTCGACCGGGATCGTCTGCGAAGCTTAGCCCCTGAATGAGATGCGGTTGCCGCGCGACATTTCCTAAATCGTCGTAGAATCCGCCCGGCCCCGGATTGGTCCAGTCCACGGTTTCCTGAATGGCTTTGAGGCGCTCGGCTTCCGCTGAGAGCTTGCGGATTTTCGCGAAACGATCTTCCAGCCAAAAACGGTTGTTCAACGGAAAATCAATCGTGTCGAGGCTGGCTCCGCGATCGACGGCGATGGCTTTATATTTATCGACGCTCAATTGCATGCTGATGCTCTGGAATAGCTGGGCGGCCAATTCGTGCAGGCGCAGGCGCAAGTCCCGGCTGACGGTTTCGCCCGCAGCGCGCGCCAAAACTTTTTCCGCGGACACCATCGCATTCGAACTGCCGGACTGCGGGGCCTTTCGGAGAAGCTCCATTGCTTGCGCTTCAATGTCGGTCTCGTGAATGAAACGGCGGCGCACGTAAGCGTCGTAGTTGGCGCGATACAATCCTTGTTGAAATCGCCAGTTCTTCAGCAGTGCGGGGGAAGCAGCCCGCTCCATCGATTGAAACTGTGCGAGGGTTGTTTCCACCCCTTCATTCGCCAAAAGCGGGCCGCGCCAATTGCGTTCGAGCGCGAGCAAGCCTTGCGCGAAATCATCGGTGAATTTTTCGCCGATGAAGTAGCGGCTGTAACTGCGGAGAATTCCGGACACTTTCATTTCCGGATCCCAACCGAGGGCGCTCCAAACGGCTTTGTTCACATCGTCGTTGCAGCCTTCGGAGTAGGTCAGGAAACCGATCGTGTCCGGTTGGGTTTTTCGGAAAATGGCGGCTTCGGCTTCGGGCCGGGGATTGATGCATTCGCGCGCTTCGGTCACGGCAAACGCCACGTCCCAATCCTGCACGGGAAACTGGCACTGGCGCGTGTGGGTGATGTCGGGATAATGGCGGATTGGGTATTGCTTCGGCACGGCGGCGCGGAGCTGCGGAAGATCCATGCGCACTTGCGGGCCGAAGACCAAACCGTTGAGCCAAGCCGGCTGCTCGCGTTTCAAATCGGCCAGAAATTCATCCATCCAGATTTGATTGAAGCCTTGGGGCGAAAGCCACATCTGCGCCTTGGGATGGAAGCGATGGAGGCTCTCCGTTTGTTTCTGCAACAACGCCATGAGCGGCTTCGGCGGAGTGTGGCCGGGATCGCCGCCCGGGACATAGACCGCGTCGAGACGTGGCATTTTCGAAAAAACTTCGGCCCATTCCCGCAACGCAAACTCAACCAGTTTTGGGTCGGCGTAATCTTTGTCCAACGCGGGATACCAGACCCATACATCAAGGCCGTAGGAATCAGCCAGCCGTGACATGCCGATCATCATCTCCATCGGCGGCAACGGGAAGTGCGGGCTGTCGGCGTCGTCGTCGGAACGCGGCGGAATTAATTCAACCGCATTGCAGCCGAAGACGATCAGGTCGCGAAAGTATTGTTCCCACGTCGGCAAATCCCATGCGTCGTAGGAATGGGTTTTGGGACGGTAGCCGAGCTGATGGCCGCGCAACGGATACTTCGGCGAGGTGGCGATTTCCAAATTGTCTTCGCTGCTGACGCTGCCGGGTTCCAGGCGAAGTTCGCGCAACAAACGGCCAACGCCGAACAAGACTCCACGCGGATCGTCGCCGATGACAAAGACCGCCGGATTCGCCGCGCCACGTTTTGACACGAGGCGATAACCTTCGGGACCGTTGGCGCGAGATTCGGCCAACTCCTTCGAGTAGGGCCCGGCGAACTGTTTCAGCGTAGAACGGCTCCCGACGGCAATTACCGGAACGTTGGCCTCAGGCCAGGCGTTGGTCACGGCCCAGCGAACGCGCGTTCGTTTTTCGACTTCCTCGACCAGCATCATTACCGCTTTCTTCTCGCGCCCGGAAAGGTCGGAGGGCGAAACGATCACGCCGGTCTTCAGGTCCAATGCTGATCCGCGATTGGCGGCCGCTAACAGGGTAAACACAGAAAGTGTCGTGACGACGAACGATCGACCGGTTGATAATTTTTTCATCATGAATTTTCAGGGGTGAGGTGCGCCGGCTTTTGGCTTTTCTTTCGTGGCCGTTGCATCGGGACCGAAGCGAATATGTTTCGAGGCATTGCCGACAGGGCGGTCCCCAAACAGCCCACGAATGACCGCCCAATCCCCCAGCACCGAGAGCGCGGCGGCGAGGGAGCCGAACAAAATGGTTTTCCGCAACAGCGGCGGCCACGCAAATCCAGGCGCAGGAAGGGCGCGGTTTGCCGACGGCGCACTCAGGAAAATTCCGACGGTGCAAAGTGCGGCGTTGAGAAAGATGACCGCTTCGGTCACGAGCCGCTGTTCGGCGAACGAAACCAAAGCGCGCTCGAAATTTCCGATGACCATGACCCAAAGAAAGGCGAGATAGACCAGTTGACTTCGAGCCAGCCAACCCGCGCCGAGCAGCGGCAACGGCCGGCGTTGATGCACGCAAAGGAGCGCGAGAAAAACCGCGGTCAGCACAAGGTAGGCGAGGTTGAACCAGGTTCCCGCCGAAAGGCCGTATAAGATTTGCGGCATCGCTTTGGCGCTGACCCATTCCTCGGGATTCTTGACGAGGTTGATGTAGGTCAGCACGAGCAGAACGAAGCCGGCAGCATAGGGCTCGGTCCATTTGCGCACGCGCGGTTCGTCGCTGATTTTGGGCGCATGCTTTGCCACCCAGAAAAGTGCGAGCGCCAGGCCGAGGCCGTTGATGAAGCCGTAGGATTGCTCGAGAATGCTGTGCCAGTTCGTCTTCCAACCGGTTGAGATGCCGAGCAATTTCAGCAGGTTGCCAGACGCAAAACCAAAACCGCCGACGAGGCCGGCGACGACGGAAGCGAAGGTTAATCCCGTCAAACCGTTGCGCTGCAAGTAAACCCACATCCCGATCACCATCCCGACACAGCCAGACCAGTTGTCGCCGCGCGGCGGGGTCATGCGCCAGCCGAGGAGATTGACGAGAATCAGGAATCCAAGCCACCAGCCGACGGCCATGTGCAGGATGAGCGACGAGGCGGAGTCGAAGCGGCGGCGCACGGCGGCAAGGCCAAGCACGGCGACGATGGCGATCAGGGCCGCGAGCCAATCGGTGTCATACCAATAGAAAACGCTCTGGTGGCGAAACGCGGGATTCTCGGGGAACCATTTTTCCAAAACGAAATCCTGGAAATGCCACGCCACAAAAATGACGGTAAGCGGCGCGAAGAATTCGGTCAGCCGTTCGCGGCTCAGAAAAGCCGGGAGTGCTGCCCCTGCCCCTCCAACTGCGGCCCAGAGAAAACCGATCACGAACAGGCAGGCGAAACCGTAGAGCGCCGAACTGGAGTAACCGGAATGCGTGTAGGCGATGACCTGCATGTAGGAGATGCTCCCGCCAAAGGACCAACCGAGCGCGCCGAAGAAGGCGAAGTAAACCCCGCGCCGATGCCAATCGCTGCGGCCGGAGAGAAGCACTGCGGCGAGGGTCGCGAGCATGCCGGGAATCATCGCGCCGTATTCGTGCCCGAAATTTCCGCGAATGCCCCAACCGATGGAGAGCGATAGAGCGACCCAGAGGACGGTGAGCAGACCCGGCTGGGTTGAACGGGTTGCGGCTGATGGAGATTGGCCGCGGTTTCGCGCGGCGCCGGTATTTTCAACTGAACCTGTCATCGGGTATTGATCGTTGGATTTTTCAGAACCTAGGGCTGTTGGACCAGGCAAGGATCGCGATAGGTGGCGTTCATTTTTTTTGGTTGATGATGCCAGACTATGAACAGAGAATTGGTTTCATGCCTAGCGGAAATCACAGTTCATCGCCGGAAATTTGCCTCCGGGCGCGGCCACCGGGCGCAAACTGGCGAGTTATGTTTCGACTTCAAAATCTAATCAAACCGTTGCTAATCACTTTCATCATGAGCCAATCAGGATGCCAAACCACCGAACTCGAGAAACCCTCTGCGTCATCGGCAGCGGAGGCTGGATTTTCTCCGGAGCGACAACTGACGCGCGGCCCCGGCGGACGCGTCTTGACGAATACCGGAGTGTGGTCGCCGGACGGACAGTGGATCGTTTACGACACGCGCGAAGTTGATTTCGACGGGAACTCGATTCGCATGGTCAACGTGAAAACCGGCGAGGTGCGCGAGGTTTACCGGTCAAAGAACGGCGCCCATTGCGGCGTGGTGACGTTTCATCCCCGCGAAGAAAAAGTCGTTTTCATTCTTGGCCCGGAAAATCCCACGCCGGATTGGCAATACGAAATGTATCATCGCCAGGGTTTGATCGTCTCGACGGGCGGAGCATCGGTGGGCAAGACCTACAACCTCGACGCATGCGACGTCACGCCGCCGTTTACGCCAGGCGCTCTGCGCGGCGGCTCGCACGTGCATGTCTGGGATTCGGCTGGCGACTGGGTGAGCTTTACCTATGAAGATCACGTCATGGCGCAATTCAAGGAAGCGACGCCAGCCAACGACATCAACCTGCGCAACATCGGCGTGAGTGTGCCGGGTCGACCGGTAAAGGCGAGCAAAGCAAATGTGCGCAATCACGACGGCGAGTATTTCACCGCGCTGGTCACTCGCACCAAAGCGAATCCAACTCCCGGCTCGGACGAGATCAAGAAGGCGTTCGAAGAAGGTTGGGTCGGAGCGCATGGCTACCTTCATCCGGATGGAACGCGTCAGCGTCGCGCGCTGGCCTTTCAAGGCCACCTGGTCACAGCGAAAGGGCAAACCATTGCGGAAGTGTTCATCGTCGATTTGCCGGAAGATTTGACGCAGCCCGGTGACGGTCCTTTGGCGGGCACGGAAACGCGGCTGCCATCGCCGCCGAAAGGTTGCGTGCAACGGCGCTTAACCTTCACCGCGGATAAAAAATTTCCAGGAATTGACGGCCCGCGTCATTGGTTGAGATCTTCGCCAGACGGCTCGCAGATCGCATTCTTGATGAAGGACGACAACGGCATCGTGCAACTGTGGACCCTCTCTCCCAACGGCGGAACTCCACGGCAGGTTTCCCGCAACGCTTGGAATATTGCATCTGCGTTTACCTGGAGTCCCGATGGAAAATTTCTTGGGCACGCGATGGATCGCAGCATCTGCGTCACGGAAGTTGCCACGGGCAAAACGCGCCGGCTCACCGCACGGGCCGACGAAGCCACCGCGCCGAAATCCGAAGCGTGCGTCTTTTCGCCCGATGGAAAGGAGCTGGCTTACCTCCGACCCGTGGCTGACTCAGGCCGGTTCTACAACCAGATCTTTGTCACCAGCCTGAAGTAGAGACGATAACCGTTTCATCGGCCATGAAAACTGATCGGCAACACATTGATTCCAACGGATCGATTTCCCCTCGCCCGGCTCAACAAGCCCAGTGAAAGCGAACCAAATCTAATGTCTCGGTTTCGATTCTTATTAGGAGGGGTGGTGATGGCTTTGGCCGGTTTGATTCTTATTGCGCCGGCGCACGGACAAACGTCAACAAACCGGTTTGCCTTCGACGATTTTTTTCTGTCGCCGGTGCGCGTGCATCTCTTGTCGGCCAAGGATTCGCCTGCGATTCACACTACTCTCAGGGAGGAAGACATCACCCGGATCCTGCAAAAAGTGAATAACGTGTGGTCGCAGGCCGGCTTGCACTTTTATCTCGAATCACTCGTGCGGGAGGAGGCCCAGGGGCAGGAATCCTACACGCCGGCTGCGGAGGGAACCTACCACCTTGCGCTGCTCGGGTTGCGCCCGATGGAATCGCGGTCAACGAACCTGTTTCACATTTATTACCTGAGAGAAATGCCGAACAACGGCATCTATTTTCCCGCAGCCCTTTTCGTGAAGGACACCGCGTCGCTGCGAAAAGTGGAAGGGGGCATTGACGAGCCGTTGCCCAGGGTCACATCGCACGAGCTGGGACATGCTTTCAGCCTTTCGCACCGGCAAGACAACACCAATCTGATGGCGTCCGGCACCACCGGCACCCGCCTCAACGAAGCAGAAATCAGCCAGGCCCGCCAAGCCGCCCGCAAATTCAATTGGGTTCAAACCGCACCCGACCTCATGGAAAAAGCGGATGCGTTGTTCCGCGAGGGCAAACTGACCAACGCCGCGATCTTATATTCGAGGGTGGCTATGATTCCGCTGGGGTTTGAACAGGTGAAATTGGCCAAGAAACGGATGGCTCAGGCGGCGCTACCCCATTCAAATTCACTCGCCAAATAAAAATCTCCCAATCCCGGCGGCGAGATTTCCTCGCCGGCCGCCGCGCCCTTATTCCAACATCAGGTGTTTCTCGCTGAACCGCGCGTAGAGCAGCGCCGCCTCCGTTCGCGTATGCACGTTGAGCTTCGCAAAAATCCGGCCCAGATAATTCCGGGCCGTCTTGTTGGTCAACCCCAGGTCTAGGGCCACCTCCTTGTCCGTCTTGCCCTTGGCTACCTCCGCCAGAATGCGCCGCTCCTGGCCCGTCAAGGCTTCGAGCGGGTTGACCCCACCAAGCCTCAAATTGTGCATGACTTCGCGCGTGACGACGGGATCGAAAACCGTCCCGCCCCTCAAAATGGCCTGGATGGCATCCACAATCCTCTGTGTGCCGCTCTCTTTGAGCAAATAGCCGTCGGCACCGGCTTCCATGGACGCCAGGACAAACCGGTTGTCGGCATAGGAGGTCAGAAACAGGATATGGGTCTCGGACCGCAGCGCTTTGATCTGTCGGCAGGCTTCGATGCCGTCGCCGTCGGGCAGGCGGACATCCATCAAAACCAGGTCCGGTTCGAGCCGGACGGCCGCCTCCACCGCGGACAGCATCGTGGCCGCCTCACCTACAATCAAGATGCGCGGATCCAGTTCCTGTATTCGCCGCAGACCATCGCGCACGACCGGATGGTCATCCACGAGCAACACTTTGATGGGATCTTCAGGTTTCACGTTTCATCGGATTCAGCCGCGGGCCATTCTGCCCCGGCAAGTTCCAGAGGAGAAGCCGGAACTCGAATTACGACGCTGGTTCCGCGGCCCGGCGACGATTGAAGGTTGAGTGTCGCGTGCATTTCCTGCGCCCGCGCGGCCATGCTAGCCAGTCCGACTCCCAGCCGGGCCGGGGCGCTTGGATCAAAGCCCGCTCCATCGTCGGAAATCTCCAGACAAACGGCTTCGCGCTCCGGCCGTAGCGCGATCACCACTCGCTGAGGTTTCGCGTGGCGGAGACTGTTGCTCAGGGCCTCGCGGACGATGTTGGCCAGTTGCACGGCCTGTGCGCCGGTCAGACGATCGGAAGCGCTGGAATCACATTGCAACTCGATTTGCGCCGACGCGCCTGTGCGCGCGCGTTGCACCAGGGCGCGCAACACCCCGCTGAAATCAACCGGTTGGTTGACGCTGCCTTCCGCCGTAAAGAACTGGCGGATCTCGGCAATCACAGCATCCAGTTCATCGCGCACTGCGGACAATTCGCGCCTGGCATTGGCCGGCTCGGCCTCCAGCTTCTGGACGGTGTGGCCCAGACCGAGTTGAACGGCATAAAGCGACTGGATGGTGCCGTCGTGCAAATCACGGCTGAACCTCTCCCGCTCCTGCTGCGCGGCGGCCAGCGCATCGCGCGCCTCGCAAATCTGATCGGTTAAAAGTTCCTGGCGATTGCGGGCGCGCAGCCCAACACCCACCAGCGCAGTCGCCAGCAACGTCATTCCCATCCCGCCGCCCAACAAAAGCCAGCCGCGTTGCCGCGAAGACTCGGCTTCGAAAAACGGCGTGCTGACAAACTCCAGACACCAGCGCCGACCATACCACGGCTGAACCAGGATGCGCCGATGCTGGGCTTGTATATTTTACAAACGCATGGACGGCCAATGTCCAAGGGGATGGTTTAGGCTCGTCGGCATGAAAATTTCTAAGATTGAGGCGGGAGAGCCGGTTTTGCAGCAATTGGCACAGGCGTATGGCAATGAAGCCAGGGC
>CANJXF010000036.1 GCA_947478865.1 Verrucomicrobiales bacterium
ACGAGGGTTCGATTCCCTTCACCCGCTCCAAACCTCATTTAAACCAATAGAATCAATGGTTTCGTGAGTTTTAATGTTTCCTTAATGGGCTAACTGCTAACGCCTACTGCTAACAAGTCCACCCGTTTCAACTAGGTTTTGCCTTGTTGCATTGAATGATTTTCTGGGCTGGTTGTGGTGGAACATGGTTTTTTTGACTTCTCACACAAAGGGGGCGGAATGACGCCCAATCCGCTGGGAACGGGCAGGCTAAAAGATTCCTTATGGGGGCGGCGGGCAGGGCGGGCAAAGTGATCTGTAAAAAAGGCGAAGGAATCTCTTGGTGATGACGTAGAGCAAGGATAAAGGAACGCTTCGGGTGATTTCTATGAGACCAAATTTTGAAAATACACCATACAATCACGCCACCCCACCCCCCGTTAAAGGATACCGTGACACCGCTGGGGAAAGCCGGTTACCGAGCCGGTCGCCGTGCGCGTGGGGAGCTTGGGAGTTGTGGTTTACACCTGCGCCTCTATTGCTTCACCTTGGCCGCATCGGTCTGACGCGTCTTTTCTTCGGCGCGCTTGGCTTTGTCTTCCTCGATTTTAAGCTGCTGAACTTTTGCCACCGTTTCTTGCACATCCAGCTCTCTCCTTTTCAACGCCCGTTCCTCTGCGGAAATGGCGTCCTGTCTGGACCGGGATGCGATGATAGCCCCCTGCTGGGCGAAATAATCCGCCGCCTGTCTCTTTTCCGCATCAATTCGTTTTTGATCGGCAATCGCTGTATCGGGATCAATTTTGAGTTTTGCAAGGACTTCGGGATGAAGTTCTTTTACGTCTAAAATCTTCCGCGCGCCGATTTCCGCGCGAAGTTTATGCCCACCTTGTGCCAAACGTGCCAACCGTGACACTCGCCCTCGTTTGTCACGAGTGGCACGAGTGTCACGGCTAGCTTGGCACAATTCATTTCCGCGCTTTGGTGAAGGTCCGCGTGATGTGTCCGCCGGTTTCCGGTTTGGAATCCTTTCCGGTTAATTCGCCGTCCGCTTCCATCCGCGCGAGCAGGGCGTGCGCTTCCTCTGCGCTGGGTACGATTCGCGCCCGGTAAACTTCCCGTGCCGTGATGCCCTTGGGATGATCGGCAAGCAGTGCCAGGATTTCATCGTGTTTCGCGCGGCGGGCTTCGTGGCGTCCACGAGCAAGGATGCGAAGCTGTTCACCAGCAAACCAGTCTGCCAAGGCAGTTCTTCACCCAATACGTCCAGCCGTTTCTAGCCAAGAATCAAAAAGTGTTCGTCATCATCTCCGATGCTTTGCGTTACGAGGCGGCGGCGGATTTCGCGCAGCGGCTGCGCTCCGCCAATCGCTGGACCGCCGAAGTGGACGCGGTCTTTGGTGTGCTCCCATCCTACACCCAGCTCGGCATGGCGGCGCTCTTGCCCGGCAAGCAGTTGGCCGTGGACGCCACGACAGCCACCGTCACGGTGGATGGCCAAAGCGCCACCGGCACCGAAAACCGGGCGAAGATTTTAAGTCTCGCCTCCGGCGGCAAGGGGACAGCGATTCAGGCCGAGGATTTTCTGGAGCTGAATACCAAAACCGATGGCCGCGCGCTCATGCGCGATCACGAGGTCATTTACATTTTCCACAACGTCATTGATAAGACCGGTGACGCGCCCGGCACGGAAGGCAAAACGTTCGATGCCGTAGAACAGGCGTTTGAAGAGTTGGACCTGATCATCAAGAAGGTGGCGAACATCAACGGGAGCAACATGCTGCTTACGGCGGATCACGGCTTTCTTTTCCAGCAGGACGATGTCGCCGCCGACGATGCCACGACGTTGCCCGCCGCCCGCGAATGGACGTTCCGCAACCGACGGTTTTCCTTCGGTCGCGGCATCCCAGCCGCGACCAAGGTGAAAGTCTTTGACAGCGCCGCTGTCGGGGTCAGTGGGGACTGGTCGGCGGCGTTTCCGCTCTCGCTCGGTCGCTTTCCGCTCCAGGGTTCAGGAATGCGCTACGTTCACGGCGGCATCAGCCTTCAGGAAGTGGTCGTGCCCGTGGTAAAAATCCACAAGGCCCGCACGGATGATACCGGCCGCGTGGAAGTCGAGTTGCTCCGCGTGCCGGCCAAGATTACCACGGGTCAATTATCCATCGCGCTCTTCCAGGATCGGCCGGCGCTGGACAAGGTTCTGCCCCGGACGCTCCGCGTCGGCGTCTTCGCCAAAGACGGCACCAGCCTATCCGAAATCAAGACGCTGACGTTTGATTCCAAAGAGACCGAAGCACGTCAGCGCGAAACCACCGTGCTCATTGTGCTGTCCCCGGCCGCCGATGCCTTCAACAACCGCGACGTGGATCTCCGCCTCGAAGAAATGGTGCCCGGCACGACCCAGATCGTCACCTACAAGACGCACAGCCTTAAACTCCAGAAACCCTTCACCACGGATTTCGAATGAATACCGAACCTACTCCCGACCCGGTGCCTGTTGACGCGCCGGCTGAAAGCACGGAGCCGTTTGTCGCCGCGCCCCGCCAGTTGAGTCCGCTGGATCAAAAAATCCTCAAACATTTCCCCGGACTGGTCGTGCGCAAAGACCTGACCAAGGGACTCAAGCAAAACGCGGTCGTCCCGACTTATGTGCTGGAATACCTCCTCGGCCAGCACTGCGCCACCGATGACAACGACGTCATCAAGGCCGGGCTGGAATCGGTTCAGAAAATTCTCGCCAAGCATTACGTCCATCGCAATCAGGCGCAGTTGGTCAAATCCACCATCAAGGAAAAGGGCCGCCACAAGGTCATTGATAAACTCACGGTGGAATTGAACGACAAAGGCGGTTTCTACGAAGCCGAGTTCACCAATCTGGGCATCAAGAAAGTTCCCGTCTCCGATGATTTCGTGCGGCGGTTTCCCAAGCTCTTGGTCGGTGGCATCTGGTGCATTACCGATGTGACCTACGAGGTGGCCGAAGATCAAAAAGTCAGCCCGTGGCAGATTGACACGCTGAAACCCATCCAGGTGGCCGGCGTGGACTACGAGCAGTTTCTCAAAGCGCGGGCGGAGTTCACCACCGAGGAATGGATGGACGTGCTCATGCAGAGCGTGGGTTTCAATCCCGAAATGTTCGGGCGACGCGCCAAGCTGCTCACGTTGATTCGCCTCATTCCCTATTGTGAGCGCAACTACAACCTGCTCGAACTCGGACCCAAGGGCACTGGCAAATCCCACATCTACGCAGAGTTCTCGCCGCACGGGATGCTCATTTCTGGCTCGGAAGTGACCGCGCCCAAATTGTTCGTCAGCAATACGTCCAACGGCAAAATCGGCCTCGTCGGTTTCTGGGATTGTGTCTGCTTCGACGAGTTCGCCGGCAAGGACAAGAAGGTGGATAAGACGCTGGTGGACATCATGAAGAATTACATGGCCAACCGGACATTCTCGCGGGGCATCGAGCAGCTCACCGCCGAGGCGTCCATGGTCTTCATGGGCAATACCAAGAAGTCGGTGGCCTACATGCTCAAGCACTCGCACTTCTTTGAGCCGCTGCCGGACAAATACATTGATTCCGCCTTCCTGGACCGCCTCCACGCCTACAATCCCGGCTGGGAAGTCGCGCCCATCCGGCATGAACTATTCACCAACGGATATGGATTTGTCGTGGATTACATCGCCGAAGTGCTGAAGCACCTGCGGACGGAGGATTTCACCAGTGCCTACAAGCAACATTTTGAAATAACATCCGAGGTTTCCACCCGCGACCAGACGGGTTTTGAAAAAACCTTCTCCGGCCTGATGAAAATCCTTTTCCCTAATGGCAAGGCCACGCCGAAGGAAATGGAGGAACTGCTCGCCTTTGCGATGGAAGCCCGGCGACGTGTGCGCGAGCACATCCTGCGGATTGATGACACCTTCAAACGCCACGACTTTATTTACCAGCCGGTCGGCGGCGGCAAAGCCGTCACGGTGCTCACGCCGGAGGAACTCCAGTATCCCACCTTTGCCGGACCGCGCATTCAGCCGGCGGCTGATGGTGAAACGTCTCACGAAGCGCCCGCCGAGCCAGCGGCAGCCAAACCACCGGAAGTGAAATCGGACCAACCACAGACCGGCCATGTGGTAATTCCAGAGAACACCAAAGGTTGGAGCTATCACCGCTTGTTTGCGAAACATCTCACCGGCGCACGCACCATCACCATCAATGATCCCTACGTCCGGATGTTTTTTCAGGCCCGCAACCTCATGGAGCTGCTCCAGATGATCCATGACTTGGTGCCGGAAGGTGATGAAGTTGCCGTCCACCTGAAAACCCAGTCCGACCCTGACTCATGCGTCAAGCAGGCCGAGAATTTGAATCAGATCGCCGAATCATTCACCGGTTCACGCGTGGCCTTTACCTGGGAGGATGACCAAAGCCCCAATTTCCACGCCCGCAACCTCACCACGGACACCGGCTGGAAAATCACGATCGACCGCGGCTTGGACATTTTCCAGAAATACGAATCCGGCCCGTTTTCATTGGAGCAAGCCATCCAGGAAGCCCGCCTGACGCGCGGCGCCGAAATCACCTACCTGAAATTGTGAATCCAATAAGCCCGCCCTGAAATAAATGCCCCCCATCGTCGCTTACCTTGATGTTCTTGGTTTTTCAAGCTACACAGAAAAGGATCTGTATGGAGCGCAGTTATTGTTGCGGCATCAGGAATTTATTCTCCAGACGGCCCTCCAAGACGGGCAAAGTCACCCAGCCAGTTCTTATACCGATCCCGGTCTAGCCGCCGTTGCCGAGGCGCATCTTGTTGATAGCTTCAAACACTTCCTGCCGTTTAGTGACTCAATTTTTATCGTAAGCGAGAGCCCGGATAAATTTGCACGACAGCTCAGTAACTTCTTAATTTCCTGCCTCAGACTTGTGGATCGTGCGTATGATAATCCGGCGAAACCGGAGGAGGTTGAAATTACTAACATTACCACCGGGGAAAAGCGTGTGGAAAAATGGTATCCCCCGCTTTGGCGCGGCGGTATCGCAACTGGAGAATTAGCGGCTTTCAAGGCCATGGGAATTGAAAATGGAAAGCCGGTGCCAATTCCGAACCTGGCTGGCATGGCGGTCGTCAAGGCTGCCAAACTCGAAGAATGGGCCAAGAAGGAAAAGTGTCGTGGGCCGCGCCTTTTCTGTGAAGCGGGGTTTGAAAAGTTATTTGGCGAGGATATAAAGCCATATTTTCAACCTGTTAAGGATTCGGTGTCAGAGTTCCTCTGGCCAGCATTTCTATTCCAGTGTGGCAACAATCCTCAAATGGACATGCAACACTTCCATGATCTATGGCGGCCAGCAGTTTGCCTGTGGAAATCCAAAAGGGGGCAACCTGTATTTGAACACTATGACGAATTTTTGAAGCTCCTCATCCGATCGTTTTTACGTTGGGCAGAAGTTGTTGGTTGCAAGCCCGAGGCGCGCAAATATGTTGAGTTATGGATCACCGCAGACTTGTCCAAAGAATTGATTGAATCGTATCTGCCCTATTGAGCCATCAAACTTTGTTTGCCGGTTCATCCACGGCGGCCTTGTTCGCGTTCACGAAGCCTTGAAGTTTGCCGTGACGTCCGTGTTCGACTCAATCTTTCGGGAAACTACAACGGCGATCTTTACGGCTACCTTCGTCACAGCAGCGGTCTCGCGGTGCTGCTGAACCGTCCGGGCCGCACCCCCGCCAATCCTTACGGCTACAGCGATGCGGGATTCAATATCACTCTTGCCGATTCGGCGACGAACGACCTGCACAATTATCGCACGGTGACAACCCCTCCGGCGGGTTCTGCACTTGCTGGAAGCTGGAAGCCTGATGCTCGTTACGTCCATCCTACGCTGGTGACGGACACCTCGACACGCTCCGCGTTTTTAAGTGTGTTCAACGGCTTGAATGCGAACGGCACGTGGACGCTATTCCTCGCTGACATCGATCCGGGTGGAACAAACTCCCTCAACAGTTGGGCGCTGGAAATCACGGGTAATCCCAAAATTAAACCCATTGTCACCTGGACGAATCCTGTTGCCATCGCCTACCCGGCTGCGCTCAGTGCAACCCAACTCAACGCTGCGGCCGATGTCCCGGGCGTATTCACCTATTCACCATCCGCGGCCACCATCCTAAGCGCTGGCAGCAACCAGACGCTTTCTGTCACCTTCGTGCCGCGTGATACCACCAACTACGCAATTATCACCACGAACGTTAGCCTGACGGTGCTGAAGGCGCCGCTCACGATCACGGCCAACGCCACAAACAGAATCTATGGCGGCGCGAACCCGACGTTTACCGCGAGCTATAGCGGCTTTATTTCGGGCGAAGGCCCGACGAATCTCATCACTCCAGTGACCTTCTCCACACCCGCCACCACGAGCAGCCCAGCAAACACCTACGCCATCACGCCCGGTGACGCTACGGCGCAGAACTACGCCATTTCCTTCGTCAACGGAACTTTGACGGTAGTGCCCGCCGCGTTGAGCGTGGTGGCGCAGGATGCAACTCGGACCTACGGGGAAACAAATCCGATCTTTACCGGCGCGCTGGCCGGCTTGTTGAACAACGATGACATTACGGCGAGTTATACGACCGCGGCGACAATGAACAGTCCTGTGGGAATCTACGACATAACGCCGGTGTTGAACGATCCCGGTGGCAAGCTTTCCAACTACACTCTGTTCAGCACCAACGGAGTAATGGCGATAACGGCGGGAACCATCATTGTTACCGCCAACGACAAGGCCAAGGTCTACGGCGAGGCGTTGCCCGGATTGACTGCTAGTTATGCGGGCTTCGTTCTTGGTGAAGACACGAACAGTCTCACGACGCTGGCAGCGTTGACCACGACCGCCGTTGCGACGAGCGACGTTGGCTTTTATCCGATCACGGCCAGCGGCGCGGCGAGTTCCAATTATACGTTCAATTACATCACCGGCATACTCACCATTGCGCAATCAATCACGGCGGGGACGCTCACGTCTTCGACCAATCCGGCGCCGCCCGGCGTCAATGTGATCTTCACGATGACGGTGAATGCGTTCGCGCCCGGAGCTGGCACGCCGAGCGGTACAGTGGACTTCCGCGTGGACGACACTATTGCAGGGTCAGTCGTGTTGTCCGGCGGCGTGGCAACCTTTTCGCTCGATACGTTGCCTACCGGAATTCACAGTGTCGTGGCTGAGTATACTGGGAATTCGAACTTTTTAGGGACCACAAACTCTCTCACGCCTGCACAACTCACGACGGCCGCCGTCTACGCCGCCTCCGACACGCTTGAGCGCTATCCATCTCAAGGGGTGAAAGTGCGTATCGCTGCGCTTCTAGCCAATGATTTTACGGTGGATACGAATGGCTTCGCGTTTGAATCGGCTGCCGCGACGAGTTCTGAGGGCGGAACGATTTCGATGAATGAAGGTTGGCTTTTCTACGAGCCACCATCGGGATTCACCAATGCAGACACTTTTACTTATGTCATTACCAACAGCGTCGGACAGTCGGCGGTGGGCACAGTGACGGTCGTAACGCACCCGAACGTGGATCCGTCACAAAGCGCCGGCCCGGTGCAATTACTTGGCGGCGGCGACCGCCTCGTCGAGTTCCTGGGAATTCCTGACCGCACTTACACGATTGAGTTCACCGAGCAACTCGACCCGGCAGATTGGCAGCCGCTCGGCACGAGCCGGGCCGACGTTACAGGTTGGTTCGAGTTCATTGACACCCCGCCGACCAACGCGCCGGTGAGATCTTACCGTTCAACCCACCCGTAAATCATGAAAATAAACTTCATCAAGTTCCTCACTTTCCGTATCGCGGGCGCACAGCCGCGGGCCGGATTCAACGACAATCTGTGCAAGAAAACTCAAACCCAAACTATGAAAAGCAAAATAGCCATAGCGCTAGTAATAGGGCTCCTGGGAGCGGTGGCACCACCACTCCTCCAAGGGCAGGTGACCGAGACCTACACATTCACGGCCGACCGGTTAGTTCCTGACGGGAATCCTGCCGGTCTCCGGGAGGCTCGGAGCGTCAGTTCCGCCATCGGTACGATCGGTTCTGTGAAGGTGCGACTGAAGGTCGACGGCGAGTTCAACGGCGACCTCATCGGCCACTTGCGACACGTGCAGAATGGTGCCACCAACTTCTGCGTATTGCTCAACCGACCAGGACGAGCGTCCACGAATTCCGCCGGCTACTCGGACAGCGGGTTGGACGTGACGTTCCAGCATGGTGCAACCAACGGCGATATTCATGTCTATCGCAACGTCTTAACACCGCCGACGGGATCGCCTCTGACAGGTGTCTGGCAACCGGATGGTCGGTCCGCTGATCCAACGAACGTGACCGACATCTCGGTGCGTGGAACGGATCTCGGTTCGTTTGCGGGTGGAAATGCGGCTGGGGAATGGACGCTTTACCTCGCCGACTTGGAGTCCGGCGGCACGAACAGGCTCCGTGAGTGGGCGCTTGAAATCACCGGCGGCGCTTATCCAACGCTTGCGTGGTCAACGCCGGCGAACATTATCTACGGCACTGCGCTGGGAGGTTCTCAGTTGAACGCCACCGCGACCTATAACTCAACGAATGTTCCGGGTGTGTTCACCTACTCTCATCCTCCCGGTACGGTGCTAAGTGCGGGCACGAATCAGTTGCTCAGCGTCACATTTACCCCAGTGGATTCGGCTAATTACCTGATCGTCACCACGAACGTGAGCATCAATGTGACCCCAGCGGTGCTGACCATCACGGCCAACAACACGAACAAGGTTTACGGAGCATCGCTGCCGGCGTTCACCGCCAGCTACAGCGGCTTTGTGAATGGGGACACGTTTGCCAGCCTGGATACGCCGGTGACACTGGCCACCCCGGCGACAGCCTCAAGCGATGTCGGCACCTATGCGATCACTGCGAATGGAGCGGCTGACGTGAACTACGCCATAACCAATGTGAACGGCACGTTGACCGTTACCCCAGCGGTGCTGACCATCACGGCCAACAATACGAACAAGGTTTACGGAGCGTCGCTGCCGGCGTTCACCGCCAGCTACAGCGGCTTTGTGAATGGGGACACGTTTGCCAGCCTGGATACGCCGGTGACACTGGTCACTGCGGCGACAGCCTCAAGCGATGTCGGCACCTATGCGATCACTGCGAGTGGAGCGGCTGACGTGAACTACGCCATAACCAATGTAAACGGCACGTTGACAATCAGGGAGGCCGTTACCGCTGGCACGATTGCGACTTCGTCCAATCCGGCGGCACAGGGCGCTAGCGTGATGTTTACGATGTCGGTGAGCGCGGTCGCACTAGGCGTGGGCACTCCGAGCGGCTCGGTAAACTTCCGCATTGATGGTGGAATCGCCGGAGCAGGCTCGTTGTCGGGCGGCGTGGCGTCCTTCAGCACTACTGCGTTGTCTCATGGCAGCCACACGATTGTGGCAGAGTATCCGGGTAGCGTGAACTTCATCGGAACTACCAACGCTTTAACGCCGGACCAAGTCATCAACTCCGCGCCGATCGCTGGCGGGGACACCATAGAGCGTTATCCGACTCAAGGCGTGAAAGTTCGTCTAACGTCCTTGCTTGCGAATGACAGCGATGCCGACAGTGACGCATTAAACATCACCGTGAGTTCCAGCAGTGCGGATGGCGGAACAATTACTGTCAATGACGGTTGGGTTTTCTACGCGCCTGTGGCCGGGTTTACCAACGTTGATTCGTTTACTTACACCATCACTGACGGTCATGGAGGTAGCGCCATTGGCACGGTGGCGGTGAACATCAAAGTGGACACGGAATTGGCTCAGAATCTGACGATCGCGGCAGGCGAGCTTCCTCAAACGACAAAGATCACGGGTAGCGGCATTCAGGGCCGGACCTATCGGTTGCAATTTACTGAGACGATCAATCCAGCCAGCTGGCTGGATCTGCCCGGTGGCAGCGTGACCGTCGACAGCACCGGCGTGTTCCAATTCGTTGACACTACGGCCTCACCTGAGAGGTATTACCGGTCAGTCTACCCGTAAAGCGGGTCTTAATCGTACAGCATCGCATCGCGCCCGCGTGGGCTACCGCACGGCCGAGGCGACACAAACCGGATAGGTTATAGTTTGAGTTAGCGGGGCTTCGCCCGGCCGCAAGGCTGGCGAAGCCCCGCTTTTTTTGATTCTGCGTCGATTTCCATGACTTTGGTTCTCCTGAGTTTAGACATCAAGGAAGCCCCTGCGGGTTGGACTGGTTGGCTAATGCCCCAGGTTATTGCAGCATTTGCCGACTCATTTCTCCCAGGGACCGAATTCACTTTTGGATAGTAATAAATTGTCGAACGCCCAAAGTTGATGTAACAGGCACCTGACAAATAAATGGCGCGAAAGCATGAAACGAAAACTTCGAATTTTGGCCTTTGCAATCTTGGTTCTAGCCTGTGGAATATGGGCGATAACGGGAGCGAATCCCGGATGGACCAAAACAATTACGCCCATCAAAAAATTGGATGAAGTCACTGGCATCGAAGGAATCGAATATGAAAAACGATTCAGTCCCGGGGTTGATTGCCTCGCGCTGGCGTTGTTCGGATCAGTCATTTTAACGGCTCTTTCCTTCGCATGCTCTAAACCCAAACAGAATCAGAATACGAAAAAATGAAACTAACCTTGCCATTATTCCTCGTTGTTACCTCCCTGACCGCCGCTGCACTGGCTGGCCCGATGAGCTTTGATTTTAAAGATCCGAAAGGAGTGAACAACGCCGTCTTCAAGCTGGATGCACCGTTGGAAGCCATCAATGGCAGTGCGAGCGGAATCACGGGGAGCGTGCAATTCGACCCGGCGAATCCAGCAGCGACCAAAGGTAAAATTGTGGTTGCCAGCGCGTCATTGAATGTGAGCAACCCGATGATGAAAGAGCATTTGCACAGCGCAAAATGGCTGGATGTCGCGAAGTTTCCGGCAATCGTTTTTGATGCGAAAGAGTTGAAGAATGTTAAGACCAGTGGAGATGTCACGACGGCGGATGCGGTCGGCAGTTTGACGTTGCACGGCGTCACGAAGAATATCACCGTCCCGGTAAAGTTAACCTACTTGAAAGATAAGTTGGAAAAGCGCATCCCGAATATGAAGGGCGATCTCCTTGTGATTCGTTCTAATTTCGCCGTCAAACGAAGCGACTATGGAATCATTCCTGGCCAGATGGAGGAAAAGGTTTCGGATGAAATTGAACTGACGTTGAGTATTGCCGGCGCTGCGCTGCGCTGATTTTTCAAGAAAATCTACCATTGGGATCCATGAAAACTTTAAAACCAAAACATGTTTATCTTTTGGCCAGCGGCGATTTGCGCCCGGCCGCCAATCAAAATTGCTGGTCAGAGCAGGCCAAAATGGAAGAGGTGCTGGGCGCGGCGCTGAAGACGGAAGGCTGGAAGGTCGTGCGCGCACATCCCTATGACAAAGCAAAGCGACACGGTTTTATCGACTCGCAGAAAATGGGGATCGAAGTTTTCCGTCAACTCGACCCGAACGCTCCAATCATCGTCGCGGAAAGTGTGTGGCAATATTCGCACCACGTTCTCGCCGGGTTGACCACGCATCAGGGGCCGATTTTAACCGTCGCGAATTGGAGCGGTCGCTGGCCCGGTTTGGTTGGCATGTTGAATCTCAACGGTTCGCTGGCCAAAGCTGGTGTGCGCTACAGCACCCTCTGGAGTGAAACGTTCAAGGACGAGTTTTTCAAAGGCGCGCTGCGTGAGTGGCTTCAGGAAGGAATCGTCACGCACGATCAAAGTCATGTGCGCGATCTGGAGTTGCTGAAACTCCCGGTGGCAGATGAGCAAATTGGCCGCGAGTTCGGTCGGACCTTCAAGCGGCAGAAGGCGATCATCGGCGTGTTCGATGAGGGTTGCATGGGTATGTTCAACGCAATTGTCCCGGACGAATTGCTGCATCCCACCGGGGTGTTCAAAGAGCGGCTCAGTCAATCCACGCTCTATGCGGCCATGTCGCAGGTGAGCGACGCCGAGGCAGGAGCGGTTTATGAATGGTTGAAAAGTCGCCGCATGAAGTTCGCCATTGGCCAGGATGAAGCGACGAGCCTCACCGAAAATCAAATCCTGCAGCAGTGCAAAATGTATATCGCTGCAACCCGTCTGGCGGATGATTTTGGCTGCGCTGCGATCGGCATTCAATATCAACAGGGATTGAAAGACCTCACGCCCGCGAGCGATCTGGCGGAAGGGTTGTTGAACAACATGGATCGCCCGCCGGTCACGTGCGCGAAGACCGGCCGGATCCTTTTCAAAGGCGAAGCGCTGCCCCATTTCAATGAAGTGGATGAATGCGCCGGTCTCGATGGACTGGTGACGTATCGCTTGTGGCGGCAACTCGGTTTCGCGCCGGAGAACACGTTGCACGATTTGCGTTGGGGACAGCATTTCAAAGGCGACGGCGTGAATGATTACGTCTGGGTTTTCCTGATTTCCGGCGCCGCGCCGCCCGCGCACTTCATCGGCGGCTACAGCGGAACCAGCAGCGAACGCCAGCCGTCGATGTATTTTCGATTAGGCGGCGGCACAGTTAAAGGCATCAGCAAACCGGGTCACATTGTCTGGAGCCGCGTCTTTGTCATGGACGGAAAACTGCACTGCGACATCGGCGTGGCGCGAGTGGTGAAACTGCCGGAGCGCGAAACCGAGCGTCGCTGGCAGGAAACCACGCCGCAATGGCCGATCATGCATGCGGTATTGAGCGGAGTTTCCCGCGACCAGATGATGGCGCGACACAAGGCCAATCATATCCAGGTGGTTTACGCCCCGAACGAGGCGCAGGCGAATCGAGCGGCGCGCATCAAGGCGGCGGCGATGGCGGAGCTAGGTCTGAAAGTGCATCTTTGTGGCGATGTGAAGCTGGCGGCCAAGGAATAACCGAACTTTCCCTGCCGAAAAACGGGGCGGACGAGGGCCAACACGGATTCATTGAAGTGTTGGCCCTGTCTCTTTTTTCTCAATCGAGTAAATTCTCGCCAGCGTTGAACGAGGTTTGTGACTTGAAACCGGCTCCCGGAGTCATCGAGGTGAATCTGCAGCCCGCGCACAATTGGGACGAACTCGTGCAGAATACGACGGTGCTTTACGAGGAAGCGCGGCAAGCCCGGCTTGGCAGCGAAAAATTCATGATCGACGGGCGGCACGTTGGCACCGGCGGCGGAAACCACGTCGTGGTCGGCGGCGCGACTCCCGGCGACAGTCCGTTTTTGCGGCGACCCGATCTGTTGCGCAGCATGATTTGTTTTTGGCAAAATCATCCATCGCTTTCATTTTTGTTCAGCGGTTTGTTCATCGGTCCGACGAGCCAGCATCCGCGCGTCGACGAAGCGCGCAACGATTCGCTCTATGAAGTCGAAACTGCCTTCCGCCAGATTCCCGACGACGGGATAATTGCGCCCTGGTTGGTGGACCGGATTTTTCGCCATCTGCTGATCGACGTCACGGGCAACACCCATCGCGCCGAATTCTGCATCGACAAACTTTATTCGCCCGACAGCAGCAGCGGTCGCCTCGGTTTGGTCGAACTGCGTGCGTTCGAAATGCCGCCGCATGCGCAGATGAGCCTCACCCAACAATTGCTGCTGCGCTCGATCATTGCGCGATTCTGGAAGCAGCCGTGCCATCGCTCGCTCGTGCGCTGGGGCACGGAATTGCACGATCGTTTCATGTTGCCGCACTTCGTCGAACAGGATTTTCGCGACGTGATCGAGGAATTGGCGGACGGCGGCTACCCATTGAAAACCGAATGGTTTGCGCCGCATCTGGAATTTCGTTTTCCGCATTACGGGACGGTGACGCAGCGCGGCGTCAGCCTCGAAATTCGCCAAGCGCTTGAACCTTGGCATGTGCTCGGCGAAGAAGGCGCGGCGGGCGGCACGACGCGCTACGTCGATTCATCGCTCGAACGGTTGCAGATCAAAATCTCCGGCATGACCGATTCGCGGCACGTGATCGCGTGCAACGGTCGATCCGTGCCGCTGCATGCCACCGGCACCGAGGGCGAATACGTCGGCGGAGTTCGTTTTCGCGCGTGGCAACCCGCGCAATGTTTGCACCCCACCATAGGAGTTCACGCGCCGCTGACATTTGACATCGTGGACACCTGGAACCAGCGCTCGATGGGCGGTTGCACGTATCACGTTTCGCATCCGGGCGGATTGAATTACACCACGCTTCCCGTGAATGCGTACGAAGCCGAAAGCCGTCGCCTCGCGCGCTTTCTTAAAATTGGCCACACGCCTGGCGTGGTCAAAGTACCGCCGGCTGAACACAATCCTGAATTTCCTTTCACGCTCGATCTGCGCCACGGTTGATTGTCGCGCAAAATATGTCATAGCATCGTCGCGATGAGCGCTTCATTCAAGTTAACCACGGCGAAAGCTGCGAGCCTGTTTGGCAGGTATCGCTCCGTGGAAAATGTTTTTGATGAATGCGCGTGTGCGCCGGGAAGTCCTCGTCCGCATTGGCAGCAGTTCATTTCCTCTTTCGAAAAACTCGGTCGGGACGAGCTTGCCGCGCGCTGGGAGACGGGCCGTCGCATCATTCGCGAGCACGGCGTCACTTACAACGTGTACGGCGACCCGCAAGGAATGGATCGCCCGTGGGAGCTCGACATGGTGCCGCTGCTCATCGCGCAGGACGAATGGTGTTCCGTCGAAGCGGGCCTCGCCCAGCGCGCGAAACTTTTCAATCTCATCCTCGCCGATCTTTACGGTCCGCAACGATTGCTCCGCGACGGGCTTCTTCCTCCCGCGCTCGTGTTTGCCAATCCCGGTTTTCTGCGTGCCTGCCACGGATTGCGCGTCCCGAACGAAACCTATTTGCATCTTCAAGCCGTCGATCTCGCGCGCTCGCCGGATGGCCAATGGTGGGCGCTCGCGGATCGCACGCAATCGCCCTCCGGCAGCGGTTACGCGCTGGAAAATCGCATCGTGCTCTCGCGGATTTTGCCCGATGAATTTCGCGACAGCCAGGTGCACCGGCTCGCTTCATTTTTTCGTGCGCAACGCGATACGCTCCGCCGCCTGGCCCCGAATGCGAGAGATTTTCCCAATGTTGTTTTGCTGACGCCGGGGCCGCATAACGAAACTTATTTTGAACATGCCTACCTTGCGCGCTACCTCGGTTTTACGCTGGTGGAAGGGGGCGATCTCACCGTGCGCGATCGACGGGTGTTTCTAAAAACACTTGAAGGACTCCAACAGGTGGACGTGATTTTCCGCCGGGTGGATGACAGCTTTTGTGATCCGCTCGAGTTGCGGAGCGATTCATTTTTGGGTGTGCCTGGTTTGGTCGAAGCGGCTCGCGCGGGAAATGTTTCCATCGCCAACGCGCTCGGTTCAGGGCTGATTGAGAGCCCCGCGTTTCTCGCCTTTTTGCCAAGCCTTTGCCGACATTTTCTTGGCGAAGAATTGAAATTGCCGAGCGTCGCGACCTGGTGGTGCGGGCAAGGCAAGGAGCAGCAATACGTCATCGAAAATCTCGAAAATATCGTCGTGAAATCCGCGGTGAACAGCCACGCGCGCAAACCCGCATTCGGCGGCAGGCTCACCCAGAAGGAACGGCAGGAATTGATCGCCGCCATTCGCGCGCGTCCGGCCGATTTCGTCGGGCAGGAACAAGTCGCAATTTCGACCGCGCCGGTCTGGCTGGCTGGAAAATTGGAGCCGCGCCGCATTTCATTGCGCGCCTACGTCGCCGCGGATGGCGACGCCTTCACGGTGATGCCGGGCGGGTTGACCCGTGTATCGACCGCGGTCGGCGATCCGATTGTCTCGATGCAAAGCGGCGGCGGGAGCAAGGACACTTGGATACTTTCCGATGTGCCAGTTGCGCCGGTTTCGCTGCTCAGCGCATCGGGCCAACCGATCAGCGTCTCGCGGGCTGCCGGCGAATTGCCCAGCCGCGTCGCCGACAATCTGTTTTGGCTCGGACGGTATGTCGAACGACTCGAAAACCGCATGCGACTGCTGCGCTGCTTGATCGCGCGCATGACCGAGGAAGCCACGACCGAGAACACATTGGAACTCGCCGAGCTGGTGCAATTGCTCGTGCGCCTGGAAATTTTGCCCAGACGTTTTGCGGGGCGCGTTCCTGCGACAGAATTGCAGCAGGAAATTCTCGCTCTCGTTTACAACCCGCAGCGTCTCGGGAGCGTGCGCGAATTGGGTCTGCGAATTCGCCACATCATCTCCGTCGTGCGCGACCGATTTTCCCTCGATACCTGGAGTATTCTTAACCAGCTCCAATCCGATTCGCGCTCGCGTCCCGGGCCGATTCCTCTGACGAACGCGCTAAGTTTGATCAACACGTTGATCGTCGATCTCGCCGCGTTCAGCGGCATGGAAATGGAAAACATGACGCGCGGTCACGGCTGGCGTTTTCTCGATTTTGGCCGCCGCCTCGAACGTGGAACCAATCTTGTCATCGTGCTCAGCGGAGCCCTGGGCGAGGAAATCAACACGTCGGCGCTGTTGGAATCCTTGTTGGAAATTGCCGACAGTTCCATGACCTATCGCCGACGTTATCTTGCCCAGGCCCAGCTTTCTTCCGTGCTCGAACTCCTTGCACTCGACAAAGGAAATCCGCGCGCCCTGGCGTATCAACTCGGCGCTCTCTCGGAACATGCCGCCAATCTTCCGCGCTACGAAAATGTTCTGGCTGAGAACCACGAGCAAATGCGAATCGCGGCACTGGTTGCTCAAACTGAAAATTTGATAATTGCGGAGCTTTCACTTTTGAGCGCGACCGAACAGAAGCAAAAATTCAGCGAGTGGCTCGGCGATTTGGGAGCGGAACTGGGCGCTCTCTCGAATGAACTCACCAATCATTATTTCAGTCTCACCGTAGCGCGTGTGAGTTGACTCGCCATGCATTACAAGATCACTCATACGACGACTTACGAATACGCCGATACGGTTTCGCTGTCGCATCATCTGCTCCGCCTGGCTCCGCGCAATTTGCGTAATCAACGCTGCCTCAATCACGCAGTGGAGATTCTCCCGGAACCAACCCTGGCCAGGCGGCACTTCGATTATTTTGGGAACGACGTCACGTTTGCCACCGTTGAAGGAGCTCATCGCGAGCTTGCCGTGAAGTCGTCAAGCGAAGTGACTGTGTTGCCGCCGCCATCGCATTCGCCGATCGAAACGCTGCCTTGGGAAACCGTGCGCGATTCTAGTCGCGGCGAGCAAATGGGTCCTGCGCTGGACGCGAGCGAATTCGTTTTTGATTCTCCGCTGGTCCGCGCCGCCAAAGATTACGCCGACTATGCGTTGCCCTCGTTTAGCCGTGAGCGTCCGATCCTGGATGCCGCGATCGATCTCACCAAACGCATTCACACCGACTTCAAATTTGATCCGAAAGCGACCACGCTCGCCACGCCGCTGGAAGAGGTTTTTAAAAATCGCCGCGGTGTTTGTCAGGATTTCGCGCAGCTGCAAATCGCCTGTTTTCGCTCGCTTGGTTTGCCGGCGCGTTACGTGAGTGGTTACATCGAAACCGATCCGCCGCCGGGCAAGCCCCGTTTCGCGGGAGCCGATGCGTCACACGCCTGGATTTCTTTTTACTGCCACAGCATCGGCTGGATCGATCTCGATCCGACCAACAATATTCTTCCCACCACGCGACATGTCACGGTTGCTTACGGCCGTGATTACAATGATGTCAGTCCGATTCGCGGAGTCATTCTCGGCGCGGGCGAACACACCTTGAAAGTCGCGGTGGATGTCGAAGCCGTTCCTGAAGACACCACCGATTCGTCACCTCAAGGCGAGATATCGTCGTGAAAGCGTTCCATTGCGACATTTGCGGCAGCCTCGTCTTTTTCGAGAACTTCCGCTGTCTCAAGTGCAATCACGCGCTCGGTTTTCTTCCCGACCTGATTGATCTGAGCACCATCGATTCCGCGGGGAATGGACTCTATCGTGCGCTCGCTCCCGAAGCTCGCCTGCGACTTTACAAACCGTGCGCCAATACCCAGCAATATCAAATCTGCAATTGGCTGATTCCCATTGAAGATCTGAATACTTTCTGCGCTGCGTGTCGATTGAACGTCGTCATTCCCGACCTGACGATTTCGGAAAACATTGAGCTGTGGCGCCAGCTCGAAGCGGCCAAACGCCGCATGATTTACACGCTGCTGCGTTTGAACATTTCAACCGAAGGTGCGCCCGACCAATCGCGGTCTCCGCTGCGATTTCGTTTCATGACCGATGCTGCGGATGGCAAATCGGTGATGACCGGTCACGACAACGGCATGATCACAATCAATCTTGCCGAAGCTGATCCCGCTGAGCGGGAGCGACGGCGCGTCAGTTTGCGGGAACCGTTTCGCACGTTGCTTGGCCACATGCGCCATGAGGTCGCGCATTTTTATTGGGGAGAAGTGGTCGAGAACACGCGTTATCTGGAGCCGTTCCGAAATTTATTTGGCGACGAACGACAGGGCTACGTGACCTCACTGCAAAATTATTATCGGCAGGGCGCACCGTCGGACTGGCGAACGCGCCACGTGAGCGCTTACGCCGCATCGCATCCATGGGAAGATTGGGCCGAAACGTCGGCGCATTATTTTCACATCTCGGACACGGTTGAAACTGCGGCGAGCTTTGGCGTGGCGTTGCGGCCGAAACATCCCGATGCCCAAGCGATGACGGCAGATCCGAAATCAATTCCTGATCTTAACACGCCGTTCCCAAAAATTCTGGAGCAATGGCTGCCGCTGACGTTTGCCCTGAACGAATTGAATCGTGGGATGGGTTTGCCCGACCTGTATCCGTTCGCGCTCTCAAGCGTGGCGATTGAAAAGCTCAGTTTCGTTCACGAAGTTCTCCGGCATCCCGGTAGGAATTGAAGGAACGAGGTGGTTCAGCTTAATATCTCGCGAACGACCCGCGCTTCGTCCGTCGGCCCGATCAACCGTTGTTTTAACCCGAGATACGAGTAACCAAACTGGTACGGATCAAACCCCATTTGGTTCAACAAGGTGGCTTGTAAATCGCGCACGGTAACCTTGTCGCGGACCACGTGATAACCGAAATCGTCGGTCTCGCCGAAAGTCATGCCCGACTTCACCCCGCCGCCCGCCATCCAGATGGAAAAACAGTTGGGATGATGGTCGCGACCCAGAAAGGTTGATCCGTTGCGCGCTTCGTTCATCGGGGTGCGACCGAATTCACCGCCCCAGATTACGAGCGTGTCTTCGAGCATGCCGCGCTGTTTGAGATCTTTGACGAGCGCGGCGCTGGCTTGATCGACGTCGCGGCATTTCTTGGGAAGTCCGGTGACGAGATCGTTGTCAGCCGCCGTGCCGTGCATGTCCCAACCCCAATCAAACAGTTGCACGAAGCGCACCCCTTTTTCCACCAGGCGACGCGCCTGCAAACAATTGTTCGCGAACGAACCTTCGCCCGGTTTCGCGCCGTACATTTCGCGGATGTAATCCGGCTCCTTCGCGATATCGAAGACTTCCGGCACGGTGACCTGCATGCGATAGGCGAGTTCATATTGCTCGATGCGCGTCAGCGTTTCGGGATCGCCGAACAATTTCGCCTCGGCCTCGTTCAATTTGTGCAACGCATCCAGACTGCGACGACGGCTCGCGCGATCCATTCCGGCGGGGTTTTCCGAATACAAAATCGGCGCGCCCGACGTGCGGCATTGGACCCCTTGATAAACGCTCGGCAAAAACCCGCTGCCCCAAAGACTTTTTCCGCCCGTGGGATCGGTTCCGCCGCTCAGCAGAACGACAAATCCCGGCAAATCCTGGTTCTCGCTGCCGAGTCCGTAGGTGAGCCAGGAACCCATCGAGGCCGCGCCCGCGCGCTGCGTTCCGGTGAAGAGAAACAGTTCCGCCGGCGAATGATTGAATTGATCGGTCCACATCGATCGGATGATGCAGGTTTCATCAACGATCTCGGCCATATGCGGGAGAATGTCGCTGACCCACGCGCCGCTCTTGCCGTGCTGCCGAAATTTGTGCGGCGTGCCCAACATTTTCGGAACCCCTTTGATGAACGCAAATTTTTGTCCTTTCAACAATTCGTCGGGACACGGTTGCATGTTCAATTCGACGAGCTTCGGTTTCCAATCGAACAAGTCGAGCGACGACGGCGCGCCGGACATGTGCAGATAAATGATCGACTTTGCCCGCGCCGGAAGCACGGGAGACTGCACGACCATTGGAGATTTTTTTGCGGCGGCGGCCATCCCGTCGCGCGCCATCAATCCACCCAAAGCCACGCTGCCGACGCTTAACCCGGCGCGTTGCAAAAATTGCCTTCGCGTGAGCGCGCGGGCATGGGCGAGGCGAAATTCCATTGGATTCATCATCAACCTTTCGTCAAAACTCCGTCGAGATTCAGCAACACATTTGCGACGACGGTCCACGCGGCGGCTTCGGCGGAATCGATTCCCGGCGGTAATGCGCCAATTGGTTTTGTCGCAAGTTCGATCGCTTCTTTTTCGTTCGATCGATAGCGCGCCAATTCGGATTCGTACAACTCTTTCAACGTCGTCATTTCCGATTTGGTTGGTGGTCTGGCCAACGCGAGTTGCAGGCCAAACCGAATCCGTTCATCGATTGTGTCGCCGCCTTCCTTGTGCAGGCGACGGCCGAGCGCTTGGGCGGCTTCGACGTAAACCGGGTCATTCATCGTGACGTAAGCCTGCAACGGCGTGTTCGTCGGCAAGCGCCGGAACGAACAGCTTTCGCGACTCGGCGCATCGAACGTCGCCATGCTCGGATACGGCACGGTGCGCCGCCAGATGGTGTAGAGTCCGCGGCGATAACGGTCCTCGCCTTTGCTCGTGGCGTAGGTGCGCTCGCCGTTGAAGGCGGCGCGCCATAAGCCATCAGGTTGCGGAGGGTAAACGCTTGGCCCGCCGATTTTCCGGCTCAACAATCCACTGAGCGCGAGCGCCTGGTCACGAACCGTTTCCGCGTCCAACCGCTGGCGCGGCGAGCGGGCGAGCAAACGATTGCGCGGATCTTTCTGCAACAGCTCCGGTGTGAGCCGCGAACTTTGCTGGTAAGTCGCGCTCATCACGATTTTTTTGAGAAATTGTTTCACGTTCCAGCCGCTATCGCGCAGCTCAACCGCGAGCCAGTCGAGCAACTCGGGATGGCTCGGCAAGGTTCCCTGCGTTCCAAAATCCTCTTCGGTTTCCACGATGCCGGTGCCAAAAAATTGCGCCCAAAAGCGATTCGCGGTGACGCGCGCCGTCAGCGGATTTTCCGGGCTCATCAACCATTGAGCGACGCCGAGGCGGTTCGTCGGCGCGTTCGCCGGCCATGGATTGAATGCAGCCGGAACGCCGGGAGAAACTTCGTCGCCGGGCAGAAGATAACTGCCTTTGCTTAACATGCGGCTGGTGCGGCGCTCGGCGCTGGCGACTTCCTTCATCACCGGGACCATCACCGGCTTGATCGCCGCCAGCTGCTTTTTCAACGACTCGATTTCGCCAGCGCGTCGAGCCGTCGTGGCGGCGAATCGGCGAAACCATTTGCTGATTTCTTCCTGCTCTTTGGGTGAGCGTTTTTCGGAAGCGACCGCCAGAGCGGGGGCAATTTCTTCCGGAATTGCCAGCACGGGAGAGGGGAGCGCCGCTGCCGAAATTCTGAAACGGCCCAGCACCTGTTTGCCGCCAGCGTTCTGCACCAGCTTGATCGTCAAATTTCCCGGCGGCAATTGGGTCGCCACCTCGAAAACCGCGGAGTGAGATTTTCCCTCGCTCCCGTTGGCGGACCAGCCGGCTTTCGGCTCCGGCTTTCCTTCGATCGTCTTTCCAATGTCATGATTGGCTCCAATAAAGCTGGCCGTCGCACGGGAAAATTTAACCGGCTGTTCGCCGCCGAGCGCAAAGCGGGCGTTCGGGCTGGGCGCATCAGCAGATTTTGTTTCCCAAACTGATTCGCGTTTTGCGTTGAGCGCGACGAGCCGAAAATTCGCAAGCCGCGCGCCGACTTCGGGATCGGTGCGATTCCATATCACGATGGATTCAATGGGCTGTTCGCTGCCAAGATCGACTTCCCACCACGGATTGTTTTCGGATTGAGTATGAGTCGTTGATTTGGCGGCTTCATAATTTCCGTTCGTATTTCCATCAATCGCCAATTGAGGGGGGCCATCGAAACCGACGCTCGACTGGCTGGCTTTTCCGGATGGCGCGCTGTTGGTTTTTCCCCGGAAAATCTGGACCTCGGCCAAGGAAAGAATCCGCTGCTCGCCCGGCAACTCGATGCGCACAAATTGAGCCTTGAAGTCTTTTTCGGAATCCGGCCTGAACGCGGCTTCAATTTGATTGAGCAGAAAATTTCCTGAACCCGAACGCCCCGGGCCATTTTTAACCAGAGTTTCATCCGGAAGAACTTCGAGCCGCACTGCCGACAAATTACTCACGGCCGAATGGACGGTGACCGTGTAAGTGTCCGTTGCGGGCGCGGGATTGGTCGCGAGCAACGAATGATCCTCCAGTTTTTTGAAGGACGTCCCGTTCTTGGATTTGAACTCGATCGGCTCAAGTGGCTTCCATGCTGTCTCGTCGCCATGAGTTTTTTGCCACGCGAAAAACTCATCGAGAAGTTCCGGCGAGGAGGTTTCCAGTTGCTTTTCGAGCGCCGCGATTTGATTGCTCAACCCCTTGATTTTTACGGCTTCATCCGCGTTTGGCACCGGCATGGTCGGGCGCTCGTCGGGTTGATCGTTGTCCTGGGTCTGATTGAAGAACGAGTAAAACTGATAGTATTCCTTTTGGGTGATCGGATCGAATTTGTGCGTGTGACATTGTGCGCAACCCATCGTCAGACCCATCCAGACTTGCACGGTGACGTTGGCTCGATCTTTCACTGCGGCCACGCGCCATTCTTCGTCGTCGGTTCCGCCTTCGGTGTTAGTCATCGTGTTGCGATGAAACGCGGTCGCGGTGCGCTGTTCTTCAGTGGCGTTTTCCAGCAGATCTCCGGCGAGTTGCTCGATGGTAAATTGGTCAAATGGCAGGTTGCGATTCAGCGCGTTGATGACCCAATCGCGATACGGCCAGATGTTCAGCCGCAATGGATCCGAGCCGTAACCGGCGGAATCCGCGTAGCGCGCCAGATCCATCCACAGGCGCGCCCAACGTTCGCCAAACGACGGAGAAGCGAGCAGGCGATCGACTAATTTTTCGTAGGCGCTGGCCGATTGGTCTTTGCTGAAAGCTTCAACTTCCGAGGGCGCCGGCGGCAATCCGGTCAGGTCGAGCGACAGTCGGCGAATTAAAGCGGAGCGTTCGGCAGGCGGAGACGGCTTTAATTTCGCCGCTTCAATCTTCGCGAGAATAAAATGATCGATGCTGTTGCGCGGCCAGCGTTTGTTTCTGACGGCGGGCAGAGCCGGGCGAACCGGCTTCACGAACGCCCAATGCTTTTCGTAGGGCGCGCCTTGTTGGATCCATTTTTTTAGCAAAGCGATTTCCTGGATCGTCAGCGGATGACCGTCTTTGGGCGGCGGCATGATTTCCTCGGGATCTTTGCTGCTGATGCGTTTCACCAGTTCGCTGTGCGCCAAATCATTGGGCGCGATGGCGAATGTCCCGCCGCTGCGTTCTTTGGTGGCGTTTTCCCGAACGTCCAGGCGAAGTTTTCCTTTGCGCGCTGCTTCATCCGGTCCGTGGCAATGAAAACATTTTGACGAAATGATCGGGCGAATCTGAGCATTGAAATCAACGGAGTCCGCGGCGGAAACAGGCGCTGCGGAAAGGGTTGAGGCCAGGAACACCGCACCCAAAACGGGCGCGAGATTCGAAGCGATAGATTTTGCCGCAGCGAAACCGGTCATAGCGTGGCAAAAGTGTATTGCTGAAAATGTTCCTCGGCAATCCCGCGTAAAGGGAGGGATCGACGGTCTGATTCCAGCGGAATCCTTCACGGATAAATTCAGTTTTTGAAAATCGTTCAGATATTTTTCTCGCGTGGTTAAGTCCTTTTCGCTACTGAAAACACGACGGATTCTTCAGCGACGGAGAACAGGCGCATTGGGTTGTTTTTTAACCAAATGCCGCGTGTCTCCCATTATGCGTCGATGAACATCTCCGTTTATTTAACTCCATGAAAAAAATCCTTGAAGAAATTCGTCGCTCAAAGCACGAGAAAATAAAAGTTGCCGTCACAGACATCGACGGCGTTTTGCGCGGCAAATATATCAACAAGGAAAAGTTCCTTTCCGCCGCCCAGAACGGTCTCGGCTTTTGTAACGTCGTTTTCGGCTGGGATTCCGGCGACGTCTGTTACGACAACACGCCTTACACCGGTTGGCACACCGGTTATCCCGACGCGATGGCGAAACTGGATTTGTCCACCGCTCGAACCATTCCCTGGGAGAATAATCTTCCCTTTTTCCTCGGTGACTTTGAAAACGGCGATGGCAAGGCCTTGGAAGTTTGTCCGCGTCAGCTTTTGAAAAAAGTCATCGCGCGCGCCGCCAAAGCCGGGTTCACCGCCAAATGTTCGATGGAGTTCGAATGGTTCAACTTTCGCGAAACGGCGCAGACGGTTGCGGATAAGAAATTCACGTCGCTCGAACCGCTCACGCCGGGAATGTTCGGCTACTCCGTTTTGCGTACGAGCCAGAACCAGCCGTTTTTCACCGCGCTGATGGATGACCTCCGCGGCTTCGGCGTGCCCATTGAAGGGCTGCACACCGAGACTGGCCCGGGCGTTTTTGAAGCGGCGATCGTTTACTCGGACGCGCTCGAAGCGGCCGATCGCGCCGTGCTTTTCAAAAGCGGCGCGAAGGAAATTGCCCATCGCTTTGGCATTCTCCCGACCTTCATGGCCAAATGGAATTCGCAATTGCCCGGCTGCAGTGGACACGTTCATCAAAGTCTGTGGCGCGGTGAAAAAAACACCTTCTACGACGACAAAGGCGCGCATAACTTGAGTAAGACTTTCCAGAGCTACGCCGCCGGACAACTGCATTGCCTCCCGGAAATTCTGCCGTTCTTCGCGCCAACCGTGAACAGCTACAAACGTCTCGTCGATGGCTTTTGGGCTCCAACAAAAGTCACCTGGGGCGTGGACAACCGCACGACGGCCCTCCGTGCGATTCCTGGCAGCGCGAAATCAACCCGCCTTGAGACGCGTGTGCCCGGCTCCGACGCCAATCCGTATCTCGCCATGGCGGCGGCGATTGCGAGCGGGCTCTACGGCATCGAAAAAAATCTCCCGCTCAAAAGCGCGCCGGTAAAAGGCAGCGCCTACATGGAGAAAGATGCCGAGCGTCTGCCGCGCAATCTTTACGAGGCGACCATGCGGCTCTCCGATTCCAAAGTGGCGCGCGAAATCTTTGGCGACGCCTTCGTCGAACATTTTGTGCAAACCCGCCTTTGGGAGTGGCGACAATTCCAGGACTCCGTGACCAATTGGGAACTTCAGCGTTATTTCGAAATCATTTAAATTTATGGCCAATTCAACTTTCAGTTTTCCAACTTTAATTCACTTCGGCGCGGGGGTTCGCTCCCAATTGCCGGATTTTCTCGCGCAAAACAAAGTGGCGCGCCCTTTCATCGTCACGGATCGCGGCATCGCGCCGCTGCCGATGTTTCAGGAGTTTTCGGAATCTCTTTCGAACAAAACTTTGCAGGTTGCCACTTTTTCCGACATCTGGGGCAACCCGACCAAATCGCAGGTGATCGCCGGAGTGAAAGCGTTCGCGGCGCACGGAGCCGATTCGATCATCGGCCTCGGCGGCGGCGCGGCGCTCGATGTCGCGAAAGCCATCGCGCTCATGGTCAATCATCCGGGCGACTTGTTCGATTACGAGGACGGCAAGCCCGACGCATTGCCCATCGATCAAGCAATTCCATTTCTCGTCGCGCTCCCGACCACGTCGGGAACGGGCAGCGAAGTGGGACGCAGCGCGGTTATTTCCGACGACGCGACGCATGTGAAGAAAATCGTTTTCTCGCCGCGGCTGCTCGCCAAAGCGGTGTATGCTGACCCGGAACTCACGCTCGACTTGCCTGCGAAAATAACCGCTGCCACCGGCATGGATGCGCTGACGCATTGCATCGAGGCATTTCTCGCCAAGGGCTATCACCCGATCTGCGACGGCATCGCGCTCGAAGGCCTTCGGCTGGGCGCCGCGAGTTTGGAAAAATCGGTGAAAAGCCCTCGCGACATCGAAGCACGCAGCGCGATGATGATGTCATCGATGATGGGCGCGATCGCGTTCCAAAAAGGTTTGGGCCTCACCCATTCGTGCGCGCACGCGTTGAGCGCGGTTGCGGACATGCACCATGGATTGGCGAATGCCGTGATGATGCCTTACGCGTTGCCGTTTAATATTCAGACTGTCCCCGAACGTTTCGAGCGGATGGCGATGACCATCGGGCTCAAAGATGTTTCGGGCAACGGTTTCATCCAATGGCTGCGCGACTTGAACGCGGCCGTCGGAATTCCCGCCAGGCTCTCGGATGCCGGCGTGAAAAAGGAGCAGCTCGATCGCCTCGTGCAAATCGCCGTGGCCGATGTTTGTCATCAGAATAATCCGCGTGCGGTGACCGAGGAAGATTTCCGCCGCATCTTCTCCGCAGCACTCTGAGTTATGTTGAAAGTTATCAATCCAGCCACCGCCCAGGTCATTCGCGAACTCGAAACCGACAACCCGGAATCCGTCGCCGAAAAATTCCAACGAGCGCAACTCGCGCAAGAGATTTGGGCATGCGTTCCGCTGGATGATCGGTTGAAAGCGATTCGCAATTTTCGCGAACTCATCGTCCAGCGCACCGAAGAACTCGCGCAAATTTTAACCAGCGAAGTCGGCAAGCCGATCTCGCAATCCCGGAGTGAGCTGAAAGGGTTGTTGGGTCGCATCGATTTCTTCCTCGAGAACGCTGCCCGCGTCTTGCGCGACGAGACGGTGCTTTCCGATCCAGCGCAAAAGCTGGAGGAAAAAATTACGCACGAGCCGCTCGGCGTGATCGGCAACATCTCGGCCTGGAACTATCCGTATTATGTCGGCTCGAATGTTTTCATTCCCGCACTGCTCGCCGGAAATGCGGTTCTCTATAAACCGTCGGAATTTGCCGCGCTCACCGGATTGGCCATTGCCGATTTGCTCCATGAGGCCGGAATTCCAGACGACGTTTTTATTCCATTGATTGGCCGCGGCGATGTCGGTGCGGAACTCTGCCGCCAGCCGATCGCCGGAATTTTTTTCACCGGCTCCTACGCCACCGGACAGAAAATCGCCGAAGCCGCGGCCAAGCGCTTGATGAAAGTGCAGCTCGAACTGGGCGGCAAAGATCCAACCTACGTCCGCGAGGATGCCGATGTGGATGCGGCGGCTGAAAGCCTGGCTGACGGCGCCTTTTACAATTGTGGACAAAGCTGCTGCTCCGTGGAGCGAATCTACGTTCACGAGAAAGTCTATGACGCGTTCGTTGAAGCCTTTTTCAAGACGGTGAAAACATTTGTGGTGGGCGATCCGCTGGATGACAAAACCTACATTGGCCCCGTGACGCGCCGCGAACACCTTGCCGTTTTGGATCGGCAGGTCAGTGACGCCTTGAAGCAGGGAGCGAAGTTGCTCTGCGGCGGCAAACGCGCGGCTGGTCCTGGTTTTTATTTCGAACCAACGGTCTTCGCGAACGTGAATCATTCCATGGAACTGATGCGCGAAGAAACGTTTGGCCCGCTGATCGGCATTCAAAAAGTCAGCAGCGATGCGGAAGCGATTCAATTGATGAACGACACCGAGTATGGACTCACGGCCGGCGTCTATTCAAAAGCCCGCGAGCGTGCCACGGCGATCCTAGCCGAAATCAATTCCGGCTCCGTCTATTGGAACTGTTGCGACCGCGTCAGCCCGCGACTCCCCTGGTCCGGTCGCGGCCACTCTGGAGTGGGAACGACGCTCTCCACCTATGGAATCCAAACCTTTGTCCAGCCGAAGGCGTGGCATTTGAGGGGTGTTTGAACAGAGTCATATCAAATTCCCCTGAAAGAACGTCACTCGTGAGAGCTGCGCCCACGCCACGTCGTCTGCGAAACTGACTAACCGCGAAATCATGGAATCATTTTGCGAGCGTTACGGGCGTTTACGACTCCCAAAAAGCGGCGCTTCCATCGGTGAAATCCAAAAAGGTGGCCGCACAACCAGATTGATCATTTCGTTCTCGCCCGGATGGAAAAGGAAAAGCTCCCACCAAGATGTTAAAACCAATGACCAACCTCGTCTAAACCGGAATTCCGAGATAGGAATTGGAAATCGGCGGTGGAGCGGCGGGCGTCCGTGCCTGCCGTAGAGCCGGGGCGTCCTGCCCGGCGGATCAACGCATCCATGATCAAGCCGCTGGAACATTTCAGGACCGCTCAATCTTTCCATCGTCTTTTCCGGGCGCCAGCGCCTGCCGCTACTTCGGAATTCGGGTTAAAGCTAATCCCCATGCGCAACCGGTTAAATCGCCTCATAGACGAGAAGCTCGTCAGGTTGATGTTGTAAGCGGTTACGTTATCGGTGGAGTCCGGAACCGTTGTGAGGTGTGCATGGTTCCCACTCACCTGCGATAAGTGCGTAATCCTGGTTCGACTTGAACTTCATTACAAAGTCCTGGGCAACGTGAGCCAAGAGTCGGAGGAGTGCGAGATATGGAAAAGGCTTCGAGAGTGCCCCATCGCCTGCAATGAATTCAGAAGCCGAACAAATCGACTTTTTATGAGTAAGGAGAAGCATGAAACCAGTCCATGTTGGACTTGCCACGATACTTGCTGCAGTCGCGTTAAACACTGTCTCGGGACAGATTGTCGAAACAAACCTGTTCACCGGGGTGAACCGCCCCGTGCCAGATGGTACGATTATCCGGAAGCCTTTGGCTTGGTGCTCATCGAAGCGATGCTTTGCGGAACGCCGGTTGCCGCGATCAATTTTGGTGCGGTGCCGGAAATCATCGAGGATGGCGTGACCGGAGTGGTGGCCAGATCGAATGACAATTTTGCGGAGGCGGCGGCGCGATGCTTCCGTCTCGATCGACAGGTCATCCGATCCTGCGCGGAGCAACGGTTTTCGGCGGAGCGCATGGCGCGGGATTACGCCCGCTTCTACGAAAAAATTGGATCGGGAACCCTGAGCTTATGAAGGTACTCGTGATCGCTCCCCATCCCGACGACGAATGCCTGGGGTGCGGCGGAACCATCTGCCGGCACGCTGACCGGGGCGACCGGGTGGAGGCGGCATTTCTGACCTCGGGCGAACTGGGGCTCAAACAGCTCCCCCGGGAAGAGGCCTGGAAGATCCGGGAGGGCGAGGCCAGGCGGGCGGCGAAAATCCTCGGCATTTCCGCACTGCATTTCCTCCGATGCAGCGACTGGCTTCTGGGAGACGAAATTGAAAGGGCGGCGCTGGCTCTGGTTCCTCTACTCCAGGAATGGAAGCCAGACTTGATTTATCTCCCTCACCCGCTGGAATGGCATCCCGATCACAAAGCCTCGCTGCCAGTTGTGCGCGCGGCCCTCTCGCGCTGCAGAAATCCAGCGCCAGAGCTGCGAACCTACGAAGTGTGGACACCTCTTTCAGAGTATTGCCACGTGGAAGATGTGACGGGGGTCATGTCCCGGAAGTTGAAAGCCCTCCGGGCCCACCCGTCGCAACTGAAAGAATTCAACTACACCACTGCCATCCGCGCCTTGAACGAATATCGCGGGGCGCTGGCCGGAAAATGCAAGTATGCCGAGGTGTTTTCGTCTGCGTCAGCCCACTGCTAGCGAGCGGCCAAACCAGCTCACCCCGTCTCGTGCAGTCCAGTGGTCAAATCGCTGGGCTTGAAGAATCCCGCGTTTCTCTTCCGCTGCCCATTGGACTGGGATGGGCCCGGCCGAACCAGTTATCCCTAAAGCTACACCCTGCAATACGTGGATGGCTTCACAATATAATGGGACAGCATTTGTGCTCACCAAGCTAGGTGCATGCCGCAACCCGTCAGGCAAGGTTACTTGTCGAAGAAGTAACTGGATCCAATGATTTCCCGCCCGGGAGGTTAAAAACAGCCGATGACGGTCGCTGTATAATGGAGTTATCTTGTGGAATTCCGATTTCGACTTACTCGGGGAATAACAATCTAACGATTCGGCACAACAAATGAGGTAATGTGAATTTTGCCGATGGTCATTCGGGAGCGGTAGATTCTAGGTTTGGTACGAATGCTCTAAACGTTCTTCCGTGGATCTGAACCAATACCTGTCACGATTGCAGTATCCACCTGATACTGCATTTCCCCAGCGAACCAACTGATTTTTTTAGACCAAGTCGCACGGCTTTGGGCTGAGCGTTCACCCTGATTGAACTATTTGAGAAAAATATTTTAGTTTTCCATTGGCCTGCGGGTGATCGAATTAGGAAAAAAAGTCTCGCGGCCAGCAGCGGCAGGTGGCTTGACAACGGATGCGCGGGTTATACAGTTGAACCTGCGCTGAAAAAATCATGAGATCGCCCCAACCCCACTTCCCGCTCCGCAAAACTCCGTCCGGTGCCGATTCAATGCGGGCAGTCACTCCCCAGTCCTTTGCCAGTAGGCGAGTCCCGCAAGTGCTAAATCTATTGAGGGTCCTGGGTCTTGCTGCGCTTCTCAACGCAGGTCTGGTCTCGGCCCAGGAGAAGGTCGCCCGCCCAGGTTCAAAGCCAGCCTTGCCAGCCGGCGTCCGGGCATTGCGCGATCTGGCCTACGTCGAGGGGGGGCACGAGCGCAATCGGCTGGATCTCTATCTGCCCGAGGGATCGGCTCGTCCCTTGCCTGTGATCGTATGGGTCCACGGAGGCGGATGGATAGGTGGAAGCAAGGCGGGCTGCCCGGCGATTCCGTTTGTGACCAACGGCTATGCGGTGGTTTCGATCAACTACCGGCTCAGTCACCACGCGATTTTTCCCGCTCAAATTCACGACTGCAAGGCGGCCATCCGCTGGCTGCGGGCCCACGCTGGAAAATACGGGCTTGATCCCGATCACATAGGGGTGTGGGGCGGTTCGGCGGGCGGACAGTTGGTCATGTTGCTGGGAACAACTGCGGGCGTGAAGGAGCTGGAAGGGCAGGGGGGAAACGCCGGTCAATCCAGCCGCGTCCAGGCGGTGGTGGACTGGTTTGGTCCGTCAGATTTTCTCACGCTCGGGCCCAAGGATACCCGGACGAAGTTGCTGGGTGGCGATGCGCTGCAAAACAAGCCGATGGCGATCAAGGCCAGCCCGATGACCTATGTGTCAAAGGACGCGGCTCCGTTCCTGATCATGCATGGCGACGCGGACAAGACCGTAGCGCTTTCGCAGAGTGAACTCTTTGCGCAAGCGCTGAAGAAGGAGGGAGTGGAGGTGACGTTGGTGATCCTGAGAGGCGCCGGTCATAGCGGTCCGCAATTCCAAGGTCTCGAAAGCATGAAACAAATCGGGGAATTCTTCGCCCGGCACCTGACCCAACCCAAGCCGGCCCAGCCTTGAGGAGGATGGCTTTTGGGTCGAATTCCGAAGTAGGGGCAGGCGTCTTCGCCTGCCGTGAAGGGCGGGCGTCTCGCCGCCCGGAAAAGACGGTGGAAAGATTGAGCGGTTCTGAAATGTTCCAGCGCTTGGATCGTTGGTGCTTTGATCCGCCGGGCGGGACGCCCCGGCTCTACGACAGGCGCGGACGCCCGCCGCTACACCGCCGGTTTCCAATTCCTGTTTCGGGGTTCGGCTTTAATCCGGCTGCACGCCTGCTGTCACGGTTTCGTTCGCTGGCATTCTGTGACGCCGCCTAGCGCTTCTCCACTGCTTACTTCCGACCCAGCGTCTCTGCGGCCAGGTCTCGGCCGTTGACACTCAAAATTTTAGACTGCCATTTTCGTCCATTTACCCGGCGCAGGGCGATCTCATGCTTTTCCAAATTCAGGGCTGCCTCCAACTCCGCCGCCCCGGATTTTGCTTTTACCTGCCATACGCCTTTCCGGGTGGTGTCGCTCAGTTTGATTTGGGCTGCTCGCTTGAGGAAGCTGGAGAATTCGATTTCGGTTTCGCACCGCGCAGTGAGCATGAGCAAGCCGCACCGCACGGTTGATCCAGCGAGCGGTCCCGCCGGGCCGCTGTAGTGATGGACGACCAAACGGCCCGCGCCGATCTCATTTCCATTGAACTCTAACGACCACGCCGGGATCTGCCCGGCAGCGCCATCGGCGGCGAACAAGCGGATTGCCACGGCTGCCTTGCCTTCGCGAACCACCACGACTGCATCGGCATCGGCGGGCAGGTTGAAGGGCTTTGTGGTGTCCACGAGTTTTCCGTTCAGGAGCAGTGAGTTGACTTGCACGGGGAGGGTGATGTTGCTGGCGAGGTTGGTAAACCCTCCGTCTTGAATGGCGGGTGAAAGGTCGATTAGCGCCAGAAGAAAATCTTTTTCCTGCACGGTGGCGAGCAGATGGGGGAGGTGATGCGGCTTGTTATGGCCGCCACGGTCGGTGGATCGCACAATGCCAAACGGTGCATCCAATGCATCGACCACGAAACTGATCATCGGCAGCTTTTTTTCTGAGGTCAATTCGGCGCAGATTCGCCGATCCTGCGGACCGTGATAAGCGCTGGCGCTGCCGAGGGAGAAATCGGGGGTGATCCACACATAACGATCCTGCCCCGGCAACGCGCCGAACCTCGACCGCACCACGCGCTCGGGCAAATTCGCCAGCCCGAGAAGCTTCGGCGTGGGTTGGTAGTCGTTCATCCGTGCCACCGTCAAGGACCGAACGGAGTCGCTCAAGAAGGTGCCGGAGGGCGGCTTGGACCGCAGGCCGGCGAGGTAATACGGGTATTCAATGTTGGCGTCGCTGAACAGAAAGCCCTGGTTGTAGTTCCGGCTCGTCGGACCGGTCATCGTTTGCCGGCCCGCAAAATAATTTGCCGCGAAGTCGGCCCAATAGAAATCCAGCACGGCTTTGAGCCTGGCTTTCAAGCGCGGGTCGTTCGTGAGGTTGTTCGCCAGCGCAAGGCAATCGGCCTGGATCGGCGAATAGGTCGGGCTGTCGTATTCGGTCACGCCATTGGTTCTGGTGAAGGCCAGCCACGTCTCGAAATGGGCCTTGCCTTCCGCGACCGCGTCGGCGTCGCCAATCGCCTGGCCGAGCAGCAGCAGGTTGACCAGCTTCATCAGGTAAATGTTTGAGTACTTCGCGAGCACATTGTGGCGGCGGATGGCGGCGATGGCGGCGCGGACGTGCGGCAGCGCGTCCTGCTTGAACGGCCCGGATAATTTCTCGGAGTGACGCAGCAGAATTACGCTCACCGGTTGCATGGTGAATTCGATGGCATTGGGGTCCTTGATTTCCGGGTGGCCTTGCTGCCATGGAACCGTGCCGTAGCCGGGAGAGGCGGGATCCATGTCCTGCAGGCCGAAGGCGTGGCGCACCAGCTTTTCCGCGCGGGCGGCCGGCTGGTTGAGTTCGAGCCAGCCCAGGGCGGCGGAGGTCAATTGGCGGACCGAAGGCTGCGGGTTCGGGTTGGCAAGGCCGTTCTCGACATTGCGGCAATCTTCCTCAACGCGCGTGGCGACAAGCGCCCTGCGTTCCGATTCCGGAAGGATCGTCGCTGCCCGGACAGGCACGGCAATCGCCAGGGAAAATAACAACGCGAGGTGAGCTGGAAAAAATATTTTCACGATTAATCAGGTTCAATGCTTCCGATGGTTTTGGCTGAATTGATTTCCGAACGGTAGAAGAGATAGGTGCTGGCGAGCGATAGAGCCGTGAGCAGATGCCAGACGGCATGGCCTTGAAACCACGTGTCCGGGCCACTGAATTTTTTTGCGACATCCAGCTGCCAACAAATCCGCGCCGCCACCAGGGCCGCCATCGATAAGACCAGCCAGCGGCCGGCCATCCGCGTGCCGGACCTAAATCTGTCCAGGACGGCAAAGGCAGCGACCATCAGGATCAGGGTGGGAAGAACTTTGGCGGAACTCATGGACCATTTGTATTGGTAGAGCAGGAAGCTCGCGACCAGAGCCAGCAGGGCCAGGAGGGGCCAGGTTGAGAAGCCTTCCCGACGACCAGCCGTTTTCACTCGAGGAATCCAGCGGCCGAGGTTGATGGCGATGAAGGCCAGGAGGGGCGCGTACATGGAGGCAACATCGATTTGCTGCCCCCAACGGCTCAGGGAGGCGTGATAGAGGCCGCTGCCGAAGCCGAGATAGCAGCAGGTTAGGCCGAAGAAGATGCTCATAGCCGGGGTGTCACTCAGATAGCAGCCTCTAGCCTGAGGCCTGCCTCGCCAGTCGTGGCCAGCCAGCCCAACCGCATAGAAGCCCACCAGGACGTAAGCCAGGTTGGACCATGAATTGGCGCGGGTGCGGAGCACGTTCTCCGGATAAATTCGCTCTGCGTAACCGGGCTTCCGTAGCTCCTGACTCGCGGTCCAATTGCTCCAGACATTTGTTCCGTCGTAGCGGTTGGATATGGCGAGCAAGAGCAAAATCAGCGCGAGAACGCCGCCCCAAGCGAAGGCGTGAATCCAAATCGGGAAGCTGAGGAGCGGGCGGAATTGCGAATGCATCAAATCAGCGTTGTTCAGTTATCAGGTCAGTTCAAACCGTGGCATCGGGCGAGGTGCCGGAAAACGGCGCATCCTGATTTTAATTCGCAGATCATCTTGCCTTAAGCTAAGGTCATTTTGCCTTCGGCAATCCTTCGATGTAATCGAGCAAAGAAGCCAGGTCCTGCACTGTCAGACCGGCGGCCAGACCTTCCGGCATGAGTGAGCGTTCCTGTTTCTCGCGCTTCGCGATGTCGCTGACCCGGACTACCTGTTCCTGCGCTGTAATGGTCCGAATGGTAACCGCATCCGCCGCTTCCCGGACAACGAAGCCATCGACCTCGGTGCCATCCTTCATTTCAAAATGATTTGCGACAAACCCCTGGGCGATGGTTTTGTTCGGAAGCAGGATCGCTTCGGCCAGTTGCCGCCGCCGATAAACAGTTGCAATCGTGCCGAGGAAAGGGCCTTTGAGCGGCTCATCGGCTTTCACGGTGTGACAGGCGTTGCAACCAATTTGCGTGAATAGCTGCACGCCGCGGATCGCATCACCCTTGGAGTTCTCAACCGCGGCCAATGCAGCATCAGTCGTCAACCCGCCGATTTTCTGTGCGGCCGCAGAGGCGCGAATTTTCTCGGGATCAATGCGCAGCCGCGCAACTGCCTGCTTTGCCGCCTCGGCGACTGCTGGATCTGGGTCGTCCAATGCGGCGACGAATTGAGCCGCGCGGCTGGAGTTCCCCGAACTCGCGGCCGCGCGAAGAATCTGGGCGCGACGTTTCGGGACAGCCCAGCCGGCATCCAATGCACCGCGCGCCGCATCCCGTGGTTCGGGAGAACCGATTTTCGACGAAGCCAGCTTCAGCAGCAGCTGGTCTGCAAGTTCGGATTGCTCGCCCGAAAGTTGCGCGGCGACTTCCTCGAGCACGGCGTGAACCTGGTCAATCTTGGAAGCGTTTTTGACTGCGCTTTTCGCCGTTTCGGCGAGATTGTTTTCCGACTGAGTCCCGGCGACTTTCGGTGACGCAAAAAGAATTGCGCGCCAGGCATCCGGGCTCGCTGTCTTGGCCAGCGCGATCACTGCTTGCGCCCTGGTCGCATCGCGAGACTCGTCGGCCCGCGCCGCGCGAATCAGCAGGGGGATGGCGTTGGCGGGAACCTCCTCCGCTTGCGCCAGTTGACCGGCGATGGCGGGGATCAGGCTGGCATCGGCGGTTGCGCGGGCGATCAGCAAATCCATCGCATCGCCGGCGGGTATGCGATGGCGGGAAAGTTCACGGCCGATCAGAACGGCCTCGCTGGAGTTCGCTTTCTTCAATGCCGTTTGGAGTGCGTCCGAGATTTTCGGCGTCTCGCTCCACGGTTCAGGCTGGTAAAATGGTCCGCGAGTGTCAGGCCGTGTGCCCCAGGAGTCGCCCTTCCACTCGCCTTCGATAAAATGCAGCCGACAGAGCGCCGTCAATAATCCGGCACGTCGCGTTGGATCTGATTCCTTGTCGAGTCTGGTCAACAATGCGCTCACGACCGCCGGTTCATGGAGCGATTGCAGCACGCGCAATGCTCCGGCGCGAAGGTCGGGCGACGCCTTGCTGTCGTCCAATACAGCGACGGTTGCACTCACCGACTTGAGCTGAATGAGCGCCTGCATCGCGGTGTGGGCGACGATTGGGTCGGCATCCGCCAGCAGCGGGATCAAAGCTTTGTGTTGCTGCGGAGTGGCAATCTTCTCCAGGGCGAGCGCGGCTTCCCGGCGGGTGCGAGGATCGGTCGAGGCGAGTGCCGCCGCAATACGGCTGGCGGGAATATTCGTCAGCTGCTCGCGCCGGTCGGCCAGTGCGCGAATCGCCCATGGCGCAATGGTCGGATCAGAAATTAAATTGGCGAGAAAGGAATGGGATTGCGCGGCGAACTTTTGTTTCAGGAGAAACACTGCGGCCACCCGCGAGGGCAGTGGCTTCAACTTGTTGCTCGCCAGCGAACGAATGGCGCCCTGAACTCCCGCGACCTTCTCGTTTCTCAGCAAGGTTCTCTGCGCAGCCAGGCGCCGGCTGCTGCTGGATGATTCCAATAAGGCCACCAGCTGCTCGTTTCTGAGCGTTCCGAAGTCGGGCATTGGCTCGGGCTGGTAATTCTTCGGGGACACACGCGCGATAAAGCCCACGTCCGGTCCAACCCACGTGAAGGATGCGCCCTTCCAACTGGAGGCGTAGATCGCGCTGTTTCCATCCACATCGAGATCAGTTGGGCGGGGCAGGTGAATGAATTCTTCTTGCGACGCCGTAAAAGTTGCGCCTTTTGGCTTGAGCCCGTGATGATAAATCCAGTCGCGACCCCAGTCGGCGGTCAGCGGAGCGTTGTTCCATGCGGCCGGGATGCCCGGCTCGTCTATCCACGCTGCGCCGCACCCGGAACCGCCGCCGTAATCGGCCAATGGCTCCACGAATTCGCCTGGAAAATTCTTAAACAGCCGCGGATAACCGTGCTGGGTGAGGCCGCTGAAATGATGAAAGCGCACATCCCACCCGCCGCCGTCATTGGTGTTGTCGCGTGCGAAAATATCGAGCAGCGGGCTAACCGCCGCTTCGAGGATATTCCGCGTGCCGTTGGCCCACAGCTCGAGGCCCGTCCCGTCCGGCCGCACCCGCACCACGCCGCCGCCCCGCAACTGCAGCTTGCGTCCGTCCGCGCCGACCGCCCCCATGAATCCAAAATCGCCAATGGCCGCGTAGAGCCAGCCGTCCACACCTAGTTCGAGCCCGTTGGACGCGTGATCCGCCGGGCGATCCTTGAAGGTCCAGCCGATGCCAGAGACCAACGTTTTCTTTTCGTCCGCTACGCCATCGTGATTGTGGTCGATGAACACGCTGATGTCGGGTGGATGCAGCAGGTAAACGCGATCATGATCCCAGACCAGCCCGCGCGGCGAATCAACGTCCGGAACAAACGCCTTCACCTCATCCGCCTGGCCGTCGCCATTGGTGTCGCGCACGCGCAGGACTCGTCCCATGTGCGGCTTGCGATCCAGCGATCCGTTCCCGTCGCTGGACACGTAGAGCGTGCCATCCACGGACGCCGAGACGAACACCGGATAATTGACGGCCGGTGGCGTCGCAAAGATTGTGACCCCGAAGCCGTCCGGCGCCTTGACGTCCTTTAACAACGCGGCGGCTTTCTCGGGAACGACGGCAGGAAGCTTTGCTAATTCCTCCGGCGTGGGTTGACGGTCCGTGGCTGTGAATGTTGTTTCCGCGGCTGATAAAATGGTCGCAACGAGAAGCGCCGTTGTCGCGACAGGAAGTAGTCTCAAAAGAGGTGACATGTCCTAGGAGAGTAACGAGCGCGACGGCCAGAGTTCAAGCGCGCGCTGGATCAAAACCGCAACGAATGCAGTCCATCCGCCCGTCACACCCCGGCTGGAATGTGAACTTGAAGCTTCGGGAATATGTCCCCGGATCAACGAAACGCCGCCGTGATCTCGGCGATGGAAACGCCCAGCGCCGCGCGACTGATGGAGTCGAGCTGTTCCGGCGTGCCCTCGAAGTGCACGGTGGACTGGATGTGCGTGATGGATTGGCCGGGCGCCAACGGCAGCGAAGGCGAGGAGGATTCCAGTTCATAGAACGGGCCGAGCGGTTTTGCTCCTGGTTCGGGCGCGCCATCGTTGTAAGCATTGATCACGTCGCCGGCATACGGGTGTTCGTGGTCTTTCCACTGCGAGCGGACATACGGTTTGCGGGCGGCGTCCTCGGGTTGGTTGTAGTGGAGCACAGTCAGAATCCCTCGCGTCGCATCGTAGCTGCCGTAAACTCCCTTGGCGCGATTCGGCGGGATGCCAATCTTCGAACGGTATTGGCCGTCGCCCTTGAAAAACACGGTGTCATGCGCGACGCGCAGGCGGTCATTCTCAACCGCACCAAAGTAATCCGAGTTGACGGCGGGTTCGCCGCCCTTGGCCAGCGGGATGACAATGGTCACACCCGGGCCATGTTTGAGCATGCCGAGCAGCCAGATGGAGATTAGCCCTCCCTCTTCGGTCCACGGCTGAGGCCCTAGGTTGGCGACGGCGTTGCGGCTCTGATAACCGACGCTGCGAACCTGGCTCGGGATGGCCATCTTGAAGAGCTGGGCAATGGCATCCTTCTCCAGCACCTTCACTTCGCGTTCCAGGCGCAGGTTCAGTTTTGTCCCGGCTTTGTTGGTGAGGGTGCCCGATTTCTCGAAAACGATGCGGGAAGGCGACGATGCCCTCACGGAAAAAGACTCGGTATCCATCAAGGCAGGCGTCTTCCAATCCTCGAAGGTGTAGGCCTTGACTCCGGGTGGAAAAAAGAGCGCGAACTGACCGCCTTCAGGGCCAAACCAGATTCTCTCTTCGCCGCCGAAAACGTGGATGTGCTTTTCCAACCCAGTGCGTTGCGATTCCGGTTGGATGCCCTTTTTGGTCAGCTCGTAGTTGATCCATCCTTGGCTGAAGCCGGCGGACCCTCTCGTTGAAGAAGTCATCACGCGCCCCTCCCATTCGGGGACCACGGCAACTTCAGCGCCCGAGGAAGCGGCCTTGAGGACGTGGACCTTCACGTGTTGCCGGAGAAAGGCGATATCTTCGCCAAACGTGGCCGATCCAGCTTTGCCATTTGCCTCCGAATGCAGAGCTGGATTTTTGCAGGCGGCGAAGAGTATGGTGGTGGCGATGGCCACCGGAATGAGGTGCTTTGTCATGATTGATTCCTATTCTGTTATCCGAGTGCTCAGATAAATTCCAGTTTTAAGTTCACGTTCGATTTGGATCGCAGCTTTGACTTTCTGCAATGGTTTGAATTTTCCCGATCAACGCTTTCCGCCCGCCAGATCCAACGCCTTGAGGATGGCGGGCGTGATCACCTTCTCGCAGCCCTCCGCGTTGGGATGAATGCCGTCTGGAACATACTTATCGAAGAGTTTGGCGTCTGCTCTGAGGATTTTTTCCCAGTTGGGGTAATGATCGATCAGCATCAGCTTCCGCTTTTTGGCCACGTCGCGATACATCTGGTAATAGGCGGTCACCTCCGGGCGCCGCTGCAAGTGCACGCCGATGGGCGGGTTCATGGTCATCAGGATTATTTCGCAGCTGGAGTTCGTCTTCAGAATCCGTTCGATCATGTTCACGAGATGGGTGCGCGCCTGTTCGACGGAGGTCTGGTATTCGAGGTAGGCGTCGTTGATCGCAAATTCGATGAAGACGGCGTCGGGTTTCTTTTGCAGCACTCGCTCGTCGAGATGGTCGACGCCCCATTTCGACCACATGCCTCCCTCGCCGCTGTTGATCACGGTCGGCAAGCTGGCGAATTTCGATTTCAAGGCTTCCTGCAATTGGCCGACCCACGCGCCTCCGGCGGTCAGGCTGGTGCCGTAGGTGACAATGGTTTGAGGCTGGCCGGCCTTAAGGCGTGCAACCAGCTGGCTGGTCTTTCCAGCACAAACAATCGGGGTTAGAATGGCAACTGGCAGGATCAACCTCCAGAAGCAGCCGGTGAGTCTACGTGGGATTTTCATAAGATAGCTCAGGTGGATTTTGCAAAATTACTTCAGGCCATAGTGTTCCCGCAGCGAGTTGAATAACGCCTCCAACTCCGCATCGCCCAGCGGCCGCGAGAAGATCAAGAAGCGGGCGATCTCGCCATCGAAGGATTCGCTGCCGGGGTGATTGATCGCGTCGCGTTCCTGGCCGATGGCCATTTTGGATGGATTGGCTTTAGGGTTCACCTGGATTTCAGTAGCCGCCACCGGACTGGGGTGATTGACGAAAAGTTCCAGCTTCACCTTGTCCGTGCCGGCCGCTATGCGCCCGGCTAAGAGGTAGAAGCGGCCGGTTACAAGCTTTGGACCGAGCAGTTGCGGGTTGTTGGTGTCGAAACGTCCGAAGCTGAGGCCGTTGCGCGCGCCCCACCAGACCGTGTTGTCATCGCTGACGTTGCCCCAGAGTCCCTCGAAATTGCCGCTGTTTTTGAGATTGCCGAAGAAGGAGTTCACATCCTTCAATCCGACGCGTTGCTCGTGTGCCGCGACCACAGCCACCCACGTGCAACCGCCGCCCTGCGTGAGGGAATCAAACGCATCTTCGTCCAGGCACACCAGCTCTTGTTGCAGGAAAACCAGTGCGCCATGACCGTTGAGTTCCTGAACCGACTTGCGCAGGGTGGGGCGACCTGAACCCGCTTCCTGGCGGCCTTCGTCACGCTTCACAAAGTCGCGCGCGACAAAGCCAGCCACCTGGTTTTGCCAGAGCGAGACGCGATTGCCGCCTTCGATTGTGACCCCGCGATCTGCGTCGAGATCGAGGATAAGACCTTTTGCGGAGCTGCGAGCCAACGGTTGATCAAGCCACGGCGCCACTTTGGCTGTCCAACGCGCGGCGTGTTCGCGCAGTCCCGGACCGCTGAAGTGAACCCCTTTGCCGCCGGAATCGCGCCATTCGCTTTTCAGTGCGTCGCTGTCCGGACCTTCCAGGGCAATGCCGTCTTTCCACAACGATGCCTGGGCCGATCGAATCTCGGGCGAGCTTTCATCGCCGGGAATGTGATAGCTGACTTGCGCCACAAACCAGGGTGCATCCCAACCAATCTCACGCTGCGAATCGCGGATGATTTGCTCCAGATATTCGCGGTAAAGTTTTCCTGGCAGCGTGCGCGCGGGGTCCGCCTGGTTCGCATCGCTCTCGCCCTGATGCCAGAGCACCGCGCGGAAACCGTGCGATCCCATCTGCTTCATGCGCGCGACGAACAGGTCGTAAGCCTCGCCTTTGCTCTCCCATTCACCTGAAGGAAGCTGCTGCACGCGCCCGGTAAGCGTTGGCGGGTTTGGAAACCGTGCTCCTTTCGGCAGCCATTCGCGCACGCTGGTGGCGCCGATCCCGCAGGCGATGAAGCCTATCGGCACATGGAAGCGCTGCGCCATCGCGTCGCCAAAGGGCGGCAGGAAACTTCCGCCGCCACCGCTCGCACCGGGTTGGGGATCGTTGGAAAGTTGCCAGTGTTTGCCATTGAAGGTCGCGACTTTGCCGGTCTTGGTGCTCTGCTTTTCGTCGCCGTGATTGGCTGAGTTCGATTGCCCCGCGATGACGAACACTTCACCCACACCGACATGTTCGACGGCCGCTTCAGCGAGAACCTTTTCTCCGTTCCTGGCCCGCACTTCCAGGCGATACCAACCGCCCGCCGGCAACTCCATCGTCGCCTGAAACGTTGCCTGCTGGAATGACGGAGCCAGTTTCTGCCATTCGCCGTTCCTGCCATCGGCAATGATTCGCAACTCCAGCGTGCTTGATTTGAGGTCGGCGTCACCGAGGGCGCCGGCAATGACAATGCTCCCGTTGTCCTTCGTCTTTCGTTGAACGACCTGGTAATCCAGGGGCGAGGAAAGCGTGAGTTCGGCGGCGTGAGAAGCCAGCGCCGAAAAGCCAAGGAAGAAGGTCAGAATGATTTTTTTAAGTCGGTCGCTTCGCATCGTCTTATGATTGTGCCCAAGGAGGCTAGCTTGGACAACGCTCGTTTACGGCGGAAAAATAATTGGTTCGGTTTGCCATTCCGGCGGGTTTGCGAGCAGCCGTGCGGCGAAGCCGTGCCGCTCCATCGTGATCGGCGCGGATCATCGCCAGGCCGGCTTGGCTAGGGCTGCTGTTCATGAGAAACAGAAACCGAAGGCTTCCGGCTGTTCACTGAAGCCGGGCGCCCGAGTGCAGGTCACGGGCTGACTCACAAGCCGTCATCCGTCACTCGGAAGCTGTAAGTGCCCGAGCCAACTGCCACGTCAACCCGATCACGATTTGCGCTGGCTCCAGAGATGCCCGCAACCCCGTTGATGTAGGTTCCGTTTGACCATACCTTCGCGCCACTTTCCTTGATCGTGGACGAGCCGGTGCCGGGCAAGCTCACCGTTGCCGAAGTATTGGCGGGAATGGTCACGTCCACCACCAAAGCCCCGACGCTCTTTTCCCATCGCACGGCAATGGTTCCGTGAATGCTGTCGTAGGAAACCTTGGCCCAGGTCAGTCCCGCCCCGATATACGGTTTGATGACGATGTTTTTGAATCCTTCGCCCTGCTGGCCGATGCCCCCGACATAGTGGAAGAGCCACTCGCCGACCGAGGCCATCAGATCGGGCATGCTAAACGAGTTCATGGCGGGATTCTGAAAGCCCCTGTCCGGCGTCCAGCCGTCCCACCGCTCCCAGGCGGTGGTGGCGCCGAGTTTGACCGGGTAGAGCCACGAAGGATAGGTATCCACCAATAACAGATTGTAGGCCACGTCGTTGCGTCCGTATTCGCTCAGGACGGGCAGCAAGGCCCGGGAACCATGAAATCCAGTGGTCAAGTGTCCAGGTGGCACTATGGGGGTTTTCCCCAGCGCATCGGGAAGGGTCTGCTGATGGCTCTTGCTCAGGATGTCATTGGCCAGATTGGAGACGGCCATGGATATCTTGTTGGTCGGGATAAATCCGTAATACAAAGCCAGGGCATATTCCATCTGGCTATCATCGCGAACGACGCCCTGAGATGACACATAGGCTTGGTCAAATGCCGTCTGCATGTTTGCGAACAAGGTGCGATACGCTGCGGCGTCAGCCGTCCTCCCGATGGCCTCCGCCATCTCCGCCATCATTTTCACCGAGGCTCCGTTCAACAGCGTGTTGAAGATGTCGGCGTTACCTTCCCGGTTTTGGGTGATGGACAACCGGGCGAGAGATGGGCGGGAATGGTGATGGTGAAAGCCTCTAGAGCCTGTATTTAACTTTTGTGGAAGAGATTTGCGAGCATGAGTGTGACAAAAGCCAGCCAGTGATAGCCGGCCAAGGTGGCAGGAAGTCGTTCATAATCTCGAGCTAATCGGCGGAAGCGGGCGGCCCAGGCAAAAGAGCGTTC
>CANJXF010000037.1 GCA_947478865.1 Verrucomicrobiales bacterium
GCACGCGCCCTGGCTTCATTGCCATACGCCTGTGCCAATTGCTGCAAAACCGGCTCTCCCGCCTCAATCTTAGAAATTTTCATGCCGACGAGCCTAAACCATCCCCTTGGACATTGGCCGTCCATGCGTTTGTAAAATATACAAGCCCATAATAATCGTTACCCATGATGCATTGATGCTTCAGATTGTGGTGAAGGAAAAAATGGTATTCCTCGCGCGTCATGCCGTGGTCCATCAGGAATTCGTACATCTCGGAACTGACGCGGCGTCCGTAATTTAAATCCAGCGAGAGAAATCGTTTGGCGTTCAAGATTTCCGCGGCTTTGATCGCTGCGGGGTTTTCGGCATGAAAATATTCCGAGGATTCGCTCTGGATAAAAATCGCATCGGGACGAATTTTCAAAATCGCGTGCATCGCCAGGACATTGGCTTTGACGATGTGTTTCAAGGCCGTGACGAAAGCGAAGTCGCTTTTCAATTGTTCGTTCCACCAGCCGTGACGCGCGGAGAAGGTCGCGCAGATCAACATTTCGTTCACTGGGGTATAAAGTTGAATCCAGTCGAATCGCCGGGCGAACGCCGACGCATAATCGGCAAACAGCTCAGGGAAATCCGGGTTTTGGAAATTTCCGATCCAATCGGGCACGCCGAAATGGCACAAATCAGCGATGGGAATAATGTCGCGCCGTTTCAGGTCACAAAAAACCTGGTCGGCGAACCGCCAATCGTATTTGCCGGGAGCGAGATAGGTTTTGTGCAGCGGTATTCCATAGCGCAGAAAACGGATCACGAGTTCCTCGACGAGATCGAAATCCTCCCGCCACCGTTCGTAATGGCCGCAGCGCTCCATCTCGTCCACGCGCAATTTGCCGTGATGAATCGTGGGAGAGCTATTCTCGATGCCGGTTGCAAACCAAAATGCCTGCTCCATCACCTAAAGTTCCTCACGCCGGGAAAAAGGACAAATGGGTTTTCTGTTGCGGGCGTTGGCGTTTAAAGCAAACGTTTCTCTGCCATGCGCGCGAAATCTGGAGCCAGGAACCAAGCGGATTTGCCGTTCGTTTATTTGAACATCGCCACAACGGCTGATGGGAAAATCGCGCCCGCCAATCGGAAGTTTGTCCCGTTCAGCAGTGCGCGCGACCACGAGCTCTTGCTCAAACTTCGCACCGGTGCCGACGCCGTGATGTCCGGGGCGCGCACGGTCGATTCGGTTCCGGTGAATCTTGGTCCCGGCGGAGCGAAATATCAGCGGATGCGTTTGCGCAAAGGTTTGGCCGAATACAATTTGCGCGTCATCGTGAGCGGGTCGGGGTCCATCAGGCTGGACGCAGAGGTTTTTAGACACACGTTTTCGCCGATCATTGTTCTTGTGAGCGAACGGGCGACTCAGAAACGCATCAGCTCCCTTCGCGCACGGGGCGCGGAAGTCGCGGTGTTCGGAAAAGCGGAGGTGGATTTTGTCAAAGCATTCCGCTGGTTGCGGCAGAAATGGGGGGTGAAACGGTTGTTGTGCGAAGGCGGCGGAGAGATTAACGGCGCCTTGTTTCGCGCGGGGTTGGTTGATGAAGTTTATCAAACGCTTTGCCCCGTGATCTTCGGCGGACGCGAGGCTCCCACCATGGCGGATGGCGCGGGAATCGAAAAGTTGGCCGAGGCAATTCCATTGAAAATCAAATCAATGAAGCGGCGTGGAGATGAATTGTATCTTGTTTGGGGCGTGACGCGCGCCTGATTCCGCTCCTTTTTGGCAAAGTCTTTGTTTGACGGAGCTATTCTCCTTAAATAGGTTTTCCCACTCGCTTTTTGGCGAGATTCAAAATTGGCATGGGCATGATTGCTCGCGCCTCAACGACGACGGAAAGGTTCTCTGTGAATGTAACGGTAGAAAATTTGGCCCCGTGCAAAAAATTGTTGCGGGTGGAACTCGAAGCTCAAAAGGTCGATGACGCCTTTGAGGAAATGTTGAAAAACTATCAGCGCCAGGCGGCGTTGCCTGGTTTTCGTCCCGGCAAAGCGCCGAAGGACATGGTCGCCAAACGTTACGAAGCCGACATTCAGGACGAGGTCAAAAAGAAGCTGATTCCTGACGCCTACCGCCAGGCTGTCAAAGAGCAGAAGCTCGACGTCGTGGGCTATCCCGACATCGAAGAAATCCAATTTGGCAAAGGGCAATCGCTCCAGTTTGCCGCCACGATCGAAACCGCGCCGGAATTTGAAATGCCGGAATACAAAGGCATTTCCGCCAAGCGCGAAAAAGGCGAAGTCAGCGACGTTGACGTCGAAAAGGCCATCAACCTTTTGCGCGACCGCCAGACCGATTTCAAAACCGTCGCGCGCGAAGTGGCGCAAGGCGATGTTGCCGTGGTGAATTTCACCGGCACCACCGATGGAAAACCGATCACGGACACCGCTCCAACCGCGCGCGGCCTCACGGAGCAAAAGAATTTCTGGGTGAACGTGGAAAAAACGTCGTTCATTCCTGGGTTTGCCGATCAATTGATTGGCGCGAAAGCCGGCGACAAACGCACGGTTAACGTCGATTTTCCGGCCGATTTTGTGACGCCGCAGCTTCAGGGCAAGCAAGGGACATACGAAGTTGAAGTCGTGGAAGTAAAAGAGAAACTGCTGCCGGAATTGAACGATGATTTTGCGAAGGGTTTCGGCGCTGAAAATCTGGAAAAACTCCGCGAAGGCGTTCGCAACGACCTCGACAACGAATTGAAATACAAACAGGAACGCAGCGTGCGCGGGCAAGTCGTGGAGGGCTTACTTAGCCGCGTCCAGTGCGAGCTGCCGGAGTCAGTCGTCGTCCAGGAAACGCGCAATGTCGTTTACAATATCGTGAGCGAAAATCAAAAGCGCGGCATCTCCAAGGAAATGATCGACCATCAGAAGAATGAGATTTTCAATTCGGCCAGCGCGACGGCAAAAGACCGCGTGAAGGCATCGTTTCTCTTCCAAAAAATCGCCGAGAAGGAATCGATCAAGGTCGAGCAAAACGAAGTGTTGCAGCGGATTCAACAACTCGCGGCCAATTACCAGATGTCTCCGGAAAAATTCATCAAGGAATTGCAGAAGCGCAACGGGGTTCCAGAAATTTACGAACAACTCCAGGCCGAGAAAGTCATCGATTTCCTCGTGCAAAATGCGCACGTAGAGGAAGTGGCGCCCGCCGCAAACCCAGCGTAATTTATTTTTCAACAGAGGCCGTTCCAATTTGGGGCGGCCTCTTTTTTTTGCGGCAGGTGGTCGGGATCTATTGCGTTCGGCCGAATTTCTTTTCCAGCTCGCGATAATTCATCTCGATCAATGTCGGGCGGCCGTGCGGACAGGTATAGGGCATTGAGCAATGGCGCAGATCGTCCACGAGATTTTCCAGTTCAGCGTGCGCCAGCGGATCGTTGGCTTTGACGGCGTGACGGCAAACTGTCTTGGCTACGGTGTGTTCGCCCAGGCGCAGCGAGTTCACGCCTTGTCCTGCGGCTTTCAATTCATCGATCAATTCCAAAACAAACCGGCGCGGTTCGGGAACTTTGACGAACGGGGGCAAGGCATCGAGCAGAAAGGTGCGCTCGCCGAATTCACTCAATCCAACGCCGAGGCGCATGAGCGAGGGCAATTGTTGACGGAGGAAATTCCCGTCCTTCGCCGACAATTCAATCGTCTCGGGAAGAAGCAGGCGTTGCGACATGGCGTTTCCTTGCTCTTCAAGTCTCCGCAACATCTGCTCAAACAAAATCCGTTCGTGCGCCGCATGTTGGTCGAGCAAAACAAGGCCGCGATCGGATTCGAGCACGACGTAAAGTTTCCCCACCACGCCGATGAGACGCAGCGGCACGCGCAGCAAAGGGACGGGATCCGAGGAAGTTCTGGTTTCTAAATTCTCAGTTTTAACTGGAGCTGTGGAGGAGGACGGTCCGGGCGATTCGAACGCTGGCCAATTTGGCAGCGGCTTCGAGAGCTTCGGAAAGTTGGTCAGATCAACTGGTTTTTCCGTGGGCAGTCCTGGCGTTTTCGGCGCGACCAATTCCATTGGGGGGGCGAGCGTTTCGCGGCCGGCCGGGACTCTTCCGATGCTCGGCGCGGCGGGCGGAGGCAAGGGCAAGCCGGGGGAGGTCGCGTTTCCGGTTGGCGCATGGAATTTCAACAACGTTTCGCGCAGAGCCTGCGTGACGAGTTGGCGAACGGTTCGTTCGCGATGAAATTTAACCTCGCGTTTGGAAGGGTGAATGTTGACGTCCACCTCCGCTGGATCAATTTCCAGGAATAAACAGCAGACCGGGTAACGGCCTTTCATCAATGCGGTGTGATAGCCTTCGAGCAATGCAAAATTCAGCCCGCGATTTTCGACGGGACGGCGGTTGACGAACACATGCTGGTCTTCACGGGTCGAGCGGGCCACGCCAGGCGCGCCGATGAAACCCCAGAGATGAAACCGGGAGTTTTGTTTTTCCGGAGTTTCGCTGTCCGGTTCAGCGGTATCTTCAGCCGAAACGAGTTCGCTGGAGAAATCGACGGATAACAATTTTAGTTCGCCACCGAGCAGGGCGCGCATGCGTTCGCGCAGAGCAAGGCTGCGGGACTCGGGAGTCTTTTCGACTTTGGCCGCCGGGAGTTGCCAGACGACGCGCGTGTCCTTTAGAAAAGTGAAGGCGACCTCGGGATAAGCGAGCGCGGCGAGCGTGAGATAATGTTGGATGTGCGCGGATTCGGTTTCTTCGCTGCGGAGGAATTTTCGCCGCGCCGGCAGGTTGAAAAAAAGTTGCCGCACTTCAATGCTGGTCCCGGTTGCGCTGCCCGCAGCTTTGACCTCAAGAATTTTTCCACCGTTGATGACAACCTGGGTTCCGTCCGGCGCGTCGCTGTCGCGCTCCCGCGTGGTCACTGTGAACCGGCTGACGCTGGCAATACTCGGCAAAGCTTCCCCGCGAAAGCCCATCGTCGCAATCGCGCTCAAATCCTCCGCGCGACGAATTTTACTCGTGGCGTGCCGTTCAAGGCAAAGCAGCGCATCATCCTTGCTCATCCCGAATCCATCGTCGGTCACGCGGATCAGGCTTCGCCCCCCCGCCTGAATCTCTACCGTAAGGCGTGCTGCATTCGCATCGAGGGCGTTTTCGACGAGTTCTTTGACGACGCTGGCCGGACGCTCCACGACCTCGCCTGCGGCGATTTGGTTTGCGACATGTTCAGGGAGTAAACGAATCCGGTTCACAATCAGGATTTTGGCAGTGGCAGGGTGAATCCCAGAATGGCGCCGCGGCCCGGTTCACTGCGGCTGTAAATTCGTCCGCGATGATCTTCAACGATTCGTTTGCAGATCGAAAGGCCAAGCCCGGTTCCGCGGGCTTTTCCGTGCGTTGCGAATGCTTCGAAAAGGATGCCGGCAATTTCCGGCGCAATGCCAGGGCCGGTATCCTCGATTTCGGTCACCAATTCGGTCGGCTCTAAGTTGAAGCGAAGGGAGATCGTTCCGCCGTCGGGAAGCATTTCGATCGCGTTGTGAATCAGATTATGAAACACGCGCACCAGGCGAGGCGGATTGATCAATAGCGACAAAGGCGGCGGAGTATTCTGGTATTCCAGCCGGACGGATTTCTCCTCCGCGCCGGGCTGCAATTCCTCGATCACACCTTGGACAAAAGAGGCGAAATCCGTTTCCACCAGGATCATGTTCGGCTGCGAACCGCGCGCGTATTCGAGCACTTCGTTGAGCATGCCGCTGATTCTGCGGACTTGTTTGGCGATGCGATCCCGCGCCGAGCGCCGCATGCTGGGACTGACGGTTTCAGCGGCGGCAATTTCGGCAGTCAGGCCGATGATGTTCAGCGGATTTTTTAAATCGTGAACGATGGAGCTGGCAAACCGGCCGAGCAGCGAAAGCCGTTCAGCCTGCAAGCTCTCGCGGACATATTGCGAATTAAAATCGCGCAGGCGCTGGCTCATTTCCCGCACGAAAAAATAGGAGAGGCGCGGGGTGCATTCCAACATCAACAACAAGTCTTCTCGCGAAATAAAATAAAGGACGGTCTCTGTTTCGGCGGTGGAACTGGCGGATCGAGGGTTTTCATCGAGCACCGCCATTTCGCCGAATAAATCGCCGGGACCGAGCCGCGTGAGGATCACTCGATCCGCCTGGTTCAGAAGGACGGAGATTTGCACCAGTCCGGTTTTGACGATGTAAATTCCAGTGCCGGGATCGCCCTCTTTGAAAATGATTTCTCCGGCGGAAAAGGTGAATTCGCGCGCCGCAGAGCGGACGCGCACAAGCTCCTGTTCCGTCAAATCTTTGAATAGCGGGCACCCTTCAAGAATCACTGACCCATGCTAAGGCCCAAAAAAAACTGCGTAAAGGAGAGAGATGAATCGAGACCATGGCCGCGTTTCAATTTCCTTGCCAGCGCAACAGAAAAGATGATGTTTAGGCCATTGGAACGCAGGTTTTTTATGGCTAAGAATTTTGAGCGAAAAGGGATGTTGGCCGGGGAACGGCCGGGCGCGTTCACGCTGATCGAGTTGCTCGTCGTCATCGCGATCATTGGAATCCTCGCGGCACTCTTATTGCCGAGTCTGGGGAAAGCCAAACAGAGCGCATATCGCATCAAGTGCGTCAGCAATTTGAAACAGCTCGGTGCCGCAATCGAGATGTACGCGAGCGATCACGATGACCGCTTGCCCGGCCCGGTCTGGCAAGGGCTTTACGACACTTATTTCAACGACGGCAGTAAAGACGCCCACACTCGACTGCCATTTTACATCGGCACGTATCTCGGCCTGCCAGCGCCGACCCCCGAAGTGCGGCGCTTGCAGGTGGCAATTTGTCCTGCCGCGCAGCATGTCTGGACCGCGGCGGGTTCTACCGCCTCCTTGACCACCTTGCGTCAGCCGCTGAGTTACCTGGTCAGCGTGGAGGTGCAAAACAGAACCAATGACGTGATCTCACGGCCATTTGGTTATCCGTACGGCAGCCTTCCGAGCGGGGTGTCTGGCCTGGATGAGTTGCCCAAACGCGTTCGTGAAATTCGCAATCCATCATCGACCTGGGCAGCCATCGACGCCGACCAGCTCAACGCCGTGAGCCTGGCCTCATATTATCCTTTTCTGCCCAAAGACCGGGCGCACGGAAGAGTTCGCAATCAGCTTTTTTTTGACTGGCACGTTGCCACGACGAAAGAGGCTTCCAAGGAAGTGGTCCAGTAAGCGACGCCGTCGGCTGGGACTGCGACGGAGATTTCAGGCCTTGGATGTTTTAGGATCAACGAACACGGTCAAAAGTCCTGCAAGAAACTTCTGACGTCTCTCTCGGTGGTGTCCCAACTGCACATCAGCCGACAATCGCCCTGGCTGACGTGAGTATAAAACTGCCAGCCGCGTCCGCGTAATTTGTCGATGTTGGCTTGAGGAACGCGGGCAAACACCGTGTTCGTCTGTCGTGGAAAGGTGATCTCCACGTTTGGAATCAGTCGCAGCCCTTGTTCGAGTTGGCGCGCCATTTCGTTGGCGTGGGCGGCATGCCGGAGCCATGCGCCTTCCTGCAGGGCGCCCACCCACGGGGCGGAAACAAAGCGCATTTTCGACGCAAGTTGCCCGGCTTGTTTGCAGCGATAATCGAACTCTTTGGCCAGCTCCTGGTTGAAGAACACGACCGCTTCGCCAATCGGCAATCCGTTTTTTGTTCCGCCGAAACAGAGTACATCCACGCCGGCTTGCCAGGTGATTTCCTTTGGCGCCAGGCCCGAAGCGGCGATGGCGTTGGCAAAGCGAGCGCCGTCCATGTGGACGCGGAGGTTGAATTTTCGCGCGGTGTCGGTGAGCGCGCGCAATTCGTCGAGAGAATAGAGTGTTCCCATTTCCGTTGCGTGGGTGAGGCTCAGCACGCGTGGTTTTGGATAATGAATGTCGGTGCGTTTATTCACGATTCCCTCGATGGAAACAGGATCGATTTTCCCATTTGCGCCGGGGAGCAGCAAAACTTTCGAGCCGTTGGAAAAAAATTCCGGCGCACCGCATTCAGCCGTTTCGATGTGCGCCCCTTCATAACAGAGGATGCTGTTGTAGGATTGGCACATCGACGCGAGCGCCAGCGAATTAGCAGCGGTGCCGTTGAAGACGAAAAAAACTTCGCACGGCGTCTCGAAAATCTCGCGGATCAAATCGGCCGCGCGCGCCGTCCACGGGTCGTTGCCGTAACTGCGCGCATGGCCCTGGTTGGCCTCGGTCAGGGTCGCAAAGGCTTCGGGGCAGATGCCCGCGTAATTATCACTGGCAAATTGACGGCGTGTTTCCATTGGGTTTTCCATGGCAGATGTTTTCGGTCTGGGTATTAGTTGTTAAAGAGGCGGAAGAGCCCCCGGGATTTGTACGGACTTTGGATATCGATGTAGGGTGCGCGTGAACGATTTTGTGCTTCCAGATCGAATTGAAAAAGGACGCCGATGTTTTGCGCGCCGCGGCCGTGGCTGCGAATCGCATCAAAGCCGTAGGAATAGCTGACGATCATTTCCCACGCGCCGCTCGTGGATTTATAGCCGAAGCCCGTCCCAACGCCTGAATTAAAGGAGCCGGGTTGCGACAGCCCAGGAATGTAATCAACTGCTGCGCCGGTGGCGGTCGCTGTGACCAGCCATTGTTTGGCTGAATCGAGAGGCAAGGTGTATTGGCCGCTCAATAAAGCGAAGCGGCGGGCGCTGATTTCCTGGAAATAATATCCGGGCAATGACAATGGAAATTCGGAGATGAGCGGCAGCGTTCCACCCAGCCGGTAGGCGCTAAAGCGATCTGCCTGCAAACTTGTTCCTGTGGTAAAGCTCAGGCTGATGTTGTGCTTCAATTCCGGCAACGTGTAGATCAACAGTGCGCGGCCCCAGAACAAGTGCGACGCCGGCCTCAGCTCCCGGTCATTATTATATCCGTACCCTTCATGTGCGGTCCGGAACTGTCCCTCGTACCAGGCGGAGAGCTCCATGCCAAGATCGGGGCTGAGCACCGGCTCTTTGCCACCCCAGCGCAGGCCGGTGCGGATGTTAAATGAAGCGTGATCGGGCGGCAGCTCAAAGGCATCGGCCGTATCGGAGTCCCGTACGTAAATGGATTCGTGCGCGCTGGCTCGCAGAATTCCGCTGAGCGGAATCAGCTTATCCGGGTTGAGAAGATGGTAAATGCTGGCGGAAATCTCTCCGCCGTGGCCAGTGAACGATTCTTCGTCGATGAGTTTGCCGCCACGCACTTCAGAATAGCTATCGGCAAATCCGCCCCCAGCTGCGCCGACGGCGAAATCAGTCCGCTCACCCAAGGCATGCGCAAAACTGAGTTCTGAATCCAGGTAAACGGGAGCAATGGCCAGCCGCAGCGTCATGTTCGTTTGGATGAAGCCGGGATGATTGTTCAGGTAAAAGGCGTAAGCGGAAATGGGTCCGCGCCCTTCCACCGGTTGATTGAAAGCGAATTGAAACAGTTGCCGCTTCTCGGGATCGATCTGGCCAAAGGCGGAGAAATACCCGCCAAGGGAAATCATCCCGAGTAAGATCGCTTTGCGCACGACCAAGTCCTAATGGAAAACGAAGGATCGCCGCAAGCTGAATTCAAAGGATTTGGATTTACGGAAATGCTCGATGCGCATCAGGACCTTTCATCCAGTTTTTCACGAATGAGTTTACTGACATCGCGCATTCAAGCGCCTATGTTCCCACTATGAAGGCTAGAAAACTTTTGCACACGCGCTACCGCTTAAATGATCTGGAGCGCTCGGTTAAATTTTACAAAGAAGTTCTCGGCTTGGAAGAAGTCCGCCGCCACAAATCGCCGCGCGGATCAGAACTCGTTTTTTTGAAAGCACCCGAGAGCGAGGAGTTGATCGAGCTCTGCCATTTTCCGAATAGCGGACCGGTCGAGGTGCAGCCGGACCTGACCCATCTGGCGTTCTCCGTGGATAGCCTGGAGGAATTCGGAAAGCACCTCACGGCGCTCGGCTTGAAGTTCTCCGACGGACCCACGATGCGCGCCGATGGCAGCGGGGGAATCGCGTTCATTGATGCCCCCGAAGGTTACGAAATCGAGCTCATTCAGGTTTCAAAGCAGGTTCGCTCCTCCGAGACCTACTGATGCGCCTGCGAGCCCGCCAATTTGATTTCACCTTTCCGCGTCCCGCGCTGCTCATGGGCGTCGTGAACGTGACGCCGGATTCGTTTTCGGATGGCGGGCAGTTTTTCGATTCAAGCGCGGCCGTGGCGCACGCGCTGGAACTGGTTGAACAGGGCGCGGACGTGATCGATATCGGCGGAGAATCGACCCGGCCGCAAGCAATCCCGATTTCTGAAGCGGAAGAATTGCGCCGCGTCATTCCGGTGATTGAAAAGCTCGCCGGGAAAATCGCGGTGCCGATTTCGATCGATACAGTGAAACCGTCGGTCGCCCGGGCTGCCATTCAAGCCGGGGCGAGCATCGTCAATGATGTCGCCGCCAATCGCACCGATGACGAAATGTGGCGCATCGTCGCGGAATCCGGCGCGGGTTACGTGGCCATGCACATGCAAGGCATGCCGCAGACGATGCAGGACAATCCGGTTTACTCCGACGTGGTTGCGGAGGTTAATAATTTTTTCAAAGGACAATTGAGCCGATCGGCGCGCGCCGGTGTCCATCCAGAGCAAATTGTTCTGGATGTGGGAATTGGTTTTGGAAAATTGCTGGAACATAATTTAGAGTTGCTGCGGCGCTGGAGCAGTTTTACGAAATGGAATCGGCCTTTGTTGCTGGGGGTTTCGCGAAAATCTTTTATCAACCAGTTATTTGGAGCGAAAGCAGCCGAACGTTTGCCGGCCTCACTGGCGTGCGCATGCTGGGCGGCGCAGCATGGAGCGCAAATAATCCGCACACACGATGTGGCGGCGACGCGGCAAGCGGTTCGGATGACGGAAATTTTGTTAAATCATGTGGGATATTTGGGACATTCTAAAAGTTAGCTGGCGACCCGTGCTGGAGGTGATCATCCTCACGATCGCCATCTATCACGCCTTCAACTTCGTGCGCGGCACCCGTGGCGCGCCAGTGGTTTACGGATTTGTCGTGGTGCTGGTGACGCTGACGATTTTCGCCGGCGTGCTGAAACTCGAAGTGCTCAACTGGCTTCTTCGTTCGTTCGTTGCTTTCTCTGCGATTGCCGTGTTGATCATTTTCCAGCCGGAGTTGCGAAGAATCCTGGCCGAACTGGGCAATCAACCTCTGTTTAACACGGCCCGCGAACAACGCGAAAACATCGAAGTCATTATTCAAACCGCGGAACGGTTGTCCGAGGTTCACATCGGAGCGCTCGTCGCCATTGAGCAGTCCATTCATCTTCAGGAAGTCGTCGAGTCGGGCATTCCGGTCGATTGCGAGGCAACGCCGGAAATGTTGGAAACCATTTTCTTCCCGAACAACGCGCTGCATGACGGCGGAGTCATCATCAAAGGGGATCGAATCGCCTTCGCCGCCTGCATTTTTCCACTGACGCAACGGCAGGATCTCAACCCCTCGCTCGGCACACGGCATCGCGCGGCGATCGGTTTGAGCGAAGAAACAGATGCGATCATCGTCATCGTTTCAGAGGAAACCGGCGCGATTTCCTACGCTTACAAAGGTCAACTCGTGCGGGGTGTTTCCCTTGAACAACTTCGGGCATTCCTGACCTCTGTTCTCGTTTCACGCAGCAAATCGCGCAGCCTGTTCGAGTGGATTCGCACCTGGAGCGCGAATCGCACTCCGCCCAGTGCCGCCGTGGCTGCAAAAACCAATTCGGACTGACATGTCGTTGCGCGCTTTAATCCTGAATAATTTCTGGCTCAAGCTCTTCTCCGTCCTGCTTGCGACGCTGATCTGGTTTGCCATTCATTTTGGCATCGCGAACGATTTTCGCATTCCGCAGAATCCGATTACCAACCCGACAGTCACACAATTTCTTCGACTGCCGATCCGTGTTCTGACCCAGCCAGGCGACAGTCGCGTGTTTAAAGTTGATCCAGACGAAGTAATCGTGACGGTCACCGGTGAGGGCGCGGTTTTGCGTGATCTGACGCCAAAAACGATCGCTGCTTATGTGGATCTCGCCAATAGTCGCTCGGCGCGCGAAACGAATCAGCAGATCAAGCTGAATATTCCGGGCGGCGTTACGGTCGTCAATTTCGCCCCGCGAGCTGTCAATGTGGAACAGGTTTCGCCCTGAAAAGCGCGGTGTTGAACAATATCTATGAGTTCGCTTAAGAAAATTTTCGGAACCGACGGCGTGCGCGGGCGAGCCAATGTTGAACCCGTCACCGCCGAGACCGCCTTGAAACTCGGGCGCGCTGCCGCTCACGTTTTCAAGCATCTCGAGACCAAACCGCGCGGACGTGGTCGCCATCAAATCGTGATCGGCAAAGACACGCGCCTTTCTGGCTACATGCTCGAAAACGCGCTCTCGTCCGGCATCCTTTCCATGGGCGTCGATGTATTGTTCATCGGGCCGCTGCCCACGCCGGGAGTGGCCTATGTCACCCGCAGTCTGCGCGCGGACGCGGGCATCGTCATCACCGCCTCGCACAATCCTTACGATGATAACGGGATTAAATTTTTTCGCGCGGACGGTTACAAACTCGACGACAACATCGAAGCGCAAATCGAAGAACTCGTTTTCAGCGGCGCGATCGAAAACATCCGCCCTACCGCGGGCGAAATTGGAAAAGCCGTTCGCATCGATGACGCCCTCGGCCGCTACATCGAATTTGCCAAGGCGTCCTTTTCTCGTGGCTCAACGCTCGAAGGTTTGCGCATCGTGGTCGATTGCGCGCACGGCGCCGCCTATAAATCGACGCCCTGCGTTTTGCGCGAACTGGCCGCTGAAGTTCTCGTATTCGGCAATCAGCCCGACGGGACGAACATCAATAAGGATTGCGGCTCCATCCATCCCGAACACCTCGCCCGCAAAGTTCGCGAGATGCGGGCCGATCTCGGAATCGCCCACGATGGCGACGCAGACCGCGTCATTCTCTGCGATGAAAAAGGAACGCTGATTGATGGTGACGACATCATGGCCATCGCCGGTTTGGACATGCTCGCGGAAGGGACGCTCGCCCAGAAAACATTGGTCACCACGGTCATGAGCAATGCCGGTTTGGATGCGGCGATCAAATCCGCGGGAGGCAACGTGGTTCGGACTGCGGTGGGCGATAGAAACGTCATCGATGAAATGTTGCGCAATGGATTTAATTTTGGCGGTGAACAAAGCGGCCATTTGATCTTCAGCGATTACGGCACCACCGGCGATGGAATCGTGGCCGCGTTGCAAATCCTGCGCATCATGAAATCGCGGGGCAAACCGCTTTCGGAACTCGTCAAATGCTGGACCCGTTATCCGCAGCTGGTTTCCAATGTTCGTGTGCGCGAGAAAAAACCATTCGAGGAACTCAAGGGCATTCTCGAAACCGTCGCGGAAGCCGAAGCCGAAGTTGCTCCGAGCGGTGGCCGCGTGTTGCTGCGCTATTCTGGAACGGAATCCAAGGCTCGCCTGTTAATCGAGGGCCGCGATGCCGCAGTCCTGGAGCGGTGGAGCAAAAAAATTTGCGATGCGATCAAACAGCAGGTCGGCGCGTAGGCCAGCTACTCCGAGTAATTGAATTTAATCCCAAAGTTCCCACGGTTTCTCCAGCCGAAGTAAAAATTAAAGTTCCCGCGCTTGTAGGAAATAAAGGGCAGCCGCAGCCATTTATATTTGCAGACCGTCCAGTTCCAACCGCCGTCCGGATTGGAAATCCTGCCGGGATAACGCCCGACGATTTCAAATTCCTTGTCCGCGATACCAATCACATAAAAGAAAAAGTTGTGCATCGGATTGCGGAAATGCCACAGCGCGGTTCGCATGCGATTATCTGGTCGATACCAGTCCGGAGGAATCGGATCGTCGATATTGCCGAACCAGAAAAGCGGGTTGAGTTTTTCGCACGCGCTCGGCTTGAGATTGGGAAGATTGCGAACGATCACCTTGCCGGTGTCATTGGTCATTGCCGCCTGCGTGAGACGCTTGGCATTGTTCGCGGGCGGTTGTCCAAGCGTGTTGCAACCAAAGAGGCACGCCACCATCACGCCGACAAGGAAGCGGGCTCGCGAGAAAAGACATTTGCGCGCGGAATCGAACATGTTTCGCATTGAGCTTACCCCCTTTCCGAGGGGGTTCAATAAAGCTTGGGTTCAAGCCGCTTTTGTTATCTAAACTGCCTGTGTGCCGATCCTCAAGAAATTCGCGTCCGGTCCGAAACAGCCAAAGCCTGGCAACGCCTTTTTTTGCACGGTGATCCTGATGGGTGTGGCGCTCTTGATTTGGATTTGGTTCCAGGAAAAACCGCGCCATGCCGAACCCAAAAAGGAACCGGTGACGGCTCCCCTTCCTGTCCAAGTGCAAAAGCCTGCAACCGTCCCAACGCCCGTTTTGATCCTGACGAAAACGAATTTGCCCGCAGGCAAAACAACCAACGCAACGGTCGTTTCGCAAACCAATCCGCCGCTCAAAATGGCGACTATTCCGCCGGTCACGCCGCTGGTCGTGAGCCGCTCCAATGAAATCGCGAGCGAGATCTTTCCGGTTCGCGCGGCGCAAAACGTCTTTGAAGCTCAAGTCGTCCTGGCGCGCCTGGGGTTTTCTGCCGGGTCCATCGATGGGGCGATTGGGTCACAGACCCGCGCGGCGTTCCGAGCCTTTCAACAGAGCGAAAAACTTCCCGTCACCGGCGAACTTGACCTCGCCACGAAAAGCAAACTGGTTCTGACCGCGCCGCTTTACACGCAGCTGATTGTGACCACCAACGACTTGGCGCGGCTGCTTCCGGTGGGCACGAATTGGCTCAGTAAATCGCAGCAGAGCCGTTTGGATTACGAAACAATCTTGGAATTGATTGCGGAGAAAACATGCTGTCATCCCAGCCTGGTCAAACAGCTCAATCCCGGGATCAATTGGTCCAACGTGGTTTCCGGCACGCTGGTCCGCGTCGTCAATATTGAGAAGGTGAAACCGCGAGCTTCCGCGGCATTCTTACGCGTTCGTTTGGCCGATCGGGCGCTCCAGGCCTTCGATGCCAATACGAATCTTCTCGCGCACTTTCCTTGCAGCATTGCGCAACGTGTCGAGAAGCGGCCGGTCGGCGAGCTGCACATTGCCGCCATCGCGCCTGATCCGGATTACACGTTTAACCCCGAGGTCTTTCCCGAGTCGGCCGAGGCGCGCCGGTTGAAGACGAAACTGATCATTCCGCCTGGGCCCAATAATCCCGTGGGCACGGTCTGGATTGGTTTGGATCGGGCCGGATACGGAATCCACGGCACTCCGAAGCCCGAGGAAGTGGGCCGGACGGAATCGCACGGCTGCTTCCGCCTGGCGAATTGGAACGCGGAATATCTATTGAGGCTGGTCACGATCGGGACGCCTGTCCTGATCGAGCCGTGACCACAATCACCATTCGTCCAAGGGCGTAAAACGATTTCCGCTCAAGCTAAACTGCATGGGAAAAGAGAGGCGCGGTCTTTGGATATCAACAGTTTTCGTCGGAAGGTCTTTCGCGGCCAGATCGCCGATTCGTTTCTTTTCGAGGCTGATTTGCTTGAGTTTATCATTGGAGATTTTTTTGAGTTTCATTTCGTCCCTCCAAAAGTTTGCGGGCCAAACGGTTAAATTTTCTGGGTGGCCGCGAGCTGCTTTCGGTAAGAAAAGAATAAGAAATTTACGCGACCGATTTCAATCGGAAGAACACTGTTTTGCAGGTCAGGGAAAGAATTAACTTTGCCCGTCCGCCGGTTTGCGCGAAAAGAAAGCGGTGCAGACGCGATTTATTATTGGCCCGGCGGGAAGCGGAAAAACATTCCGCACTCTGGCGGAGATTCGCGCTGCCTTAGCCAGCGCCCCGCAAGGGCCGCCGCTCATCCTGCTCGCTCCCAAGCAAGCCACCTTTCAACTCGAACGCCAGCTGCTGGCCGACACCGCGCTTGGCGGATACACCCGCCTGCAAATCCTTTCGTTTGAACGACTCGCCGATTTCGTTCTCGCTGAATTAAAACGCCCCGCGCCCAAATTGCTTTCCGAAGAGGGGCGGGTCATGGTCCTGCGCGCGCTGCTTTTGCGGAACAAAGAGCGGCTGAAAATTTTTCGATCCAGCGCGCGCATGCCCGGTTTTGCGCAACAGTTAAGCTTGTTGCTGCGGGAATTGCAGCGGCATCAAATTACGCCGGCAACGCTGCTCAAGCTCGGTGGGGAGTTGGAAGAAAACGGGGAGCTCCGTGCGAAGTTGCGCGATCTTTCCCTATTGCTCGATGCGTATTTCGACTGGCTGAAGCAACACGATCTGCAGGATGGTAATTGTTTGCTCGACCTGGCGAGCGACGCCTTGAAGGACGAACCGCATCGCGGAGCGCAGCGCCCGATTTATGTTGCCGGTTTGTGGCTGGATGGCTTTGCGGAAATGACGCCGCAGGAAATCAATTTGCTTGCTGCCTTCGTCCCCTGCTGCGATGACGCCGCCCTTGCCTTTTGTTTCGATCACACTCCCGAGCAAAAATATTCGGGCCTTTCGATCTGGTCGGTCGTCAGCAAAACCCTCCAAGCCTGTCGTGACCGCTTGCAGGTAATTCCTCATCGAACCGTTGATACTATTTCGCTGCCGCGCCAGACCGAATCGAGCCGTTTCGCCCATACTCCAGCCCTGCTTCATTTGGAAAAATTTTGGACTGCGCCAATTCCGTTCGCCGAAACCGAGACGCCGCAACAATCCGTCCGACTGGCCACCGCGTTGAATCCAGAGGCGGAAGCAACGTTGGCCGCTCACGAAATTCTCCGCTTTGTTCGCGGCGGCGGCCGCTTTCGCGAGGCGGCCGTCATCCTGCGCCAGTTCGATGGTTATCACGATTTTCTGCGCCGTGTTTTCACCCGTTACGAAATCCCATTTTTTCTAGATCGCCGCGCCTCCATTTCCCATCACCCGCTTGCCGAGTTGACGCGCAGCGCGCTCTCCTTGTCCGCTTACGGCTGGGAGCATGACAACTGGTTTTGTGCCCTGAAAACCGGCCTCGTCACAAGCAACGAAACCGCAGTGGACCAACTCGAAAATGAGGCGTTGTCCCGCGGCTGGAAAAATGAAATCTGGCTTCATCCGCTCAATTTTGGCGACGACCAGTACCCTCCAGTTTACCTCGAAGAATTGCGTAAAACAGTTATCCCGCCGTTTCAAAATTTCGTCGAGCGGATCGCTGGATTGGGGATGGCTCCGGACGGTGTGCAATTGGCGGATGCGTTGGAACGGCTTTGGTCTGATCTCCGGATCGAGGAGAAATTAAATGATCTGTCCGAAGAAAACCCGGTGCACGCCACCGTTTTGGAACAGATGCGTGACTGGCTGAAGAACATCTCGCTTGCCTTCGCGGGAGAATCAATCCGCGTCAGTGACTGGCTGCCGATTCTGGAATCCGGCCTCAGCGGAATGAGTGTCGGGGTGATCCCCCCTGCGCTCGATCAGGTTTTGGTCGGGACGATTGATCGCTCGCGCAATCCTGATTTGCGACTGGTCCTGGTTCTGGGTTTTAACGAAGGCGTTTTTCCCGCCTCGCCCAAGTCCGGCAATCTTTTGACCGAAGCGGATCAAACCGCGCTGTCGTCGCGCGGCGTGGCGATTGGCCCAAATAAACTGGAGCTGATGGGGTGTGAGCGTTTTTACGCCTACATCGCCTGCACCCGCGCGCGCGAACGACTGGTAGTGACCTGCGCCGCCCAGGACGGCGATGGACAAACCCGGAATCCTTCATCGCTTTTCTCCGTGTTCAAACAACTCTTTCCCACCCTGTCGGTGGAATCCATTGCGCCGGAAAAAAACTGGGCTACAAGCGAGCATCGATGTGAGCTGGTCGCGCCGCTGATCCGCGCCAAAACGGCGGGCGGTGAATGCGACCTCGCAGCTCTGGCGGAAATGCCGTGGTTCGCCTCGCTGCAAAAATCGCTCGCGCATTTTGCTTCGATTCAGAGCGCGGAGATATTTTCGCCGCAACGAGCAGAAACGCTTTACGGCACCACCTTGAAGACTTCGGTGAGTCTGCTGGAACAATATGCGGCTTGCCCGTTCCGGTTTTTTGTCAGTGCTGGCCTGCGCGCGCAGGAGCGCCGGGTCTACGAAGTTGATGTGCGCGAGAAAGGAAGTTTTCAACATGCGGTTCTCGCGAAATTTCACGAGCAGTTGCGCGAGGAGAAGAAGCAGTGGCGCGACATTGGCCCCGAGGAAGCGAGGAAAAGAATCGGCTCAATCAGTGCGGAATTAAAGTCGTCGTTCCGCGACGGTTTGTTCGGGAGCGATGCCAAAAGCAATTTCTCGGCGCAGAGCCTGATCGAATCGTTGCAGGATTTCATCGAGACGATCATCGGCTGGATGCGGCAATATGAATTCAATCCGCACCTCGTCGAACTGGGATTCGGCGCCGGCGAAAAATCATTGCCCGCATGGGAAATCAATCTCGACGAAGGCCACAAGCTGGCGTTCCGGGGGATCATTGATCGCGTGGATCTTTTTCATCGGCCGGAAACGGGTGATGCGCTTGCCGTCATCATGGATTACAAATCCAGCGCCAAGCAGCTTGACCCGGTTTTGATTGCCCACGGGCTTCAACTGCAGCTGCTCGCCTACCTCGCCTTCCTGCGGCGCCTTCCGAATCCGGAAACTCTTTTCGGGGCAAAACAGTTGATTCCCGCTGGCGTTTTCTTCGTGAATCTGCGCGGAAATTTTAGCGGCGGCAAAACACGCGACGAAGTCCTCGATCATTTGAAAGATTCGCGGCAGGTGGCGTTTCAGCATTCGGGGCGCTTTGATTTCAACGCGCTGGCCCAGCTGGATAATCGTAACGAAAAAACGGGAGTTCAATTCAGTTATCGACTGAAAGCGGATGGCCAGCCGCACGGCGCTTCGCGGGAAATCTTATCAACCGATAAATTTTTAGCGCTGCTCGACGACGTGGAACAGCATCTCTCGCGAATGGGGAAAGAAATCTTTTCAGGAAACGTGCAAATTGATCCCTATCAAAAAGGAAAAGTGCGTGCGTGCGACCAATGTGATTACTCGCAGATTTGCCGAATTGATCCCTGGTCTCATGAATATCGTCCGCTGAATTAAAAGCGTCGCCCGCTCACTGCTTCACCGGATGAACATACAAACCAACCGGCTGACAGCGAGCGGGCAAAAATTTCAGGCAACTTTGAAATGGCGAGTCCAGGTTCCGGGGTTCGTTTTTCCAATCCAGAAGGCTTCACCGACCGCAATCGCAGGCTCGTTCGTTTCCCATTCCTTGGCGGAATAGGGATGGACGGCATACTTCTGCTGATCGCGGTCGAAAAGGTGAATGACATCGCCTTCCGTCATGGCCAGGCCGAGGTCCGAGTGCAAGCGACCGGGTTGCGGCACCAGCGAACTGCGAATGGAAAGCCCAGCGGGCAGAGGATTAACCAAATCGCCCTGGACGATTTCGCCCGAGAAATTAAGCGTCTTAAAATTGTTCGTCGGATTGAAAATAATTGCGCCTTCGCCCGGAAGCAGCTCTTCGTCGGGCTTAGTCCAGACACCATTTTTCACGGCGTTGTTATTTAAGCGGAAAAGGTTTGTGTCAAATTTACAAAGCGTCGTTGCCTCGGGCATGTTCGGAAAGAGGGCAGTCACGGTGTTGTCAGCCGCGCGCAACGGGTTGGCGACCATGGAGAAACCGGGCGGCAATGTTTGGGTCGCATAGCCGATGAGGTTTTGCGATGTCATCCCGCCGCAGTTCACGCGGTAAAAGCGGAAGCCAAACTTTGAAGCATCCGTATCAACATATTGCAGCGAATCATCGTCCGCCATGCCGGAGGAAATAGCGGTCCAGTGGCACAAATCGGGCGACGCCTCAATCTCGAACGGGAAACCGGGGGACAAGCTCGCGCTAAACTTAAATGGGGCATACGGCAGGCGAATGGCGGCTTTCAGGACAGGCGGTTCGGCGACAGCTGCCTTGTTTTTGCGAATGAAACTCGTGATGAACCCGGTGACTTGAGGCGCGATGATTGTCTTATTCATAATTGTTTTGGCGAATCGTCATAATGTTGGACAAAGGTTCATGCTTTTTTATCTTGTCAGCGTTAGTAGCAGCGGACATGCCATGGTCACTTGACCGGGCGCACGCTGCGCTGATGTTGAATGCACGAACCCACCCCAAACCAACGGCGCGCCGTCGAATCTTCCGGAAACGTGCTCGTCGTCGCCGGCGCCGGCGCGGGGAAAACGCGGACTCTCGTGCAACGCTGCCTCGCCTTTCTCCTCGACGGAAATCAGCGCGGTTCGATCGATCAAATCCTGATGGTGACCTTCACCGAAGCCGCTGCGGCAGAAATGAGAAAGCGAATTCGCGAAACGCTTGAGGAAAAATTGCAGAGCACTCCCGACGATTCACACTTGGCGGAACAGATCGCGCTGCTCGACGGCGCGCGCATTTGCACCCTGCACAGTTTTTGCCTGCAAATTGTGCGGGAACATTTCTACACGCTCGGTCTCGATCCACAGATCAGCGTGCTGCCCGATGAGCGAAGCCGCTTGCTCGCCAGCGACGTTCTTGATGGCTTGATGAAGGAGATTTACGAGGGGAAAAGCCCCGTTGCGGAATCGGTGCAGCGCCTTGTGACCGATCAAGGGCGCGGCTGGGATAAACCGATTTGTGACCTGGTAAAACGCGTTCACGCCTACACGCAAACGCTGCGGGATCCCGCGGGTTGGTTTGCGACGCGGCTTGAAGAATTCACCAGCAACGAACCGTTGCAATGGCGGCAATGGCTCCGGGAAGAATGGGGCGCCTGGGCCGGCTGGTGGCTGCCGGTCCTGCATGCCCAGGAACCGGAAAATGTCGTGGCGCAACGCTGTGCGCGAGCGCTTTTGAAATTGAATTCGGAATCCGATGCTGCAGATGCTGCCGCCGTTTTTCAGGAAATTCTCGCCGCTGATAATGAATGGCCGCCCAGGAAAAAGGGAATCTTGCGCGAGCCGGTTAAAAAGATTTTCGCCGAGGCGGAATTTTTCAATTCCTTGTGTGCCAGCAAGAACGAAGAAGATCCGCTCGCGCAGGATTGGAGCTGGGTGAAGCCGCAGGTCAACGCGCTGTTGCAACTGGCGCAACAATTCACCCAGCAATTCAGCAAAGCAAAGCGAGACAAGGGCGTGCTCGATTTTCACGATCTCGAGCAATTTGCGCTTGAGCTTTTGTGGGACAAAAAACAGCAGCGCCCAACGGTTGCGGCTGAACAATGGCAAAAGCAATTTGAACTTGTTCTTGTTGACGAATATCAGGACATCAACGCCGCGCAGGACGAAATTTTGAAGTGTTTGGCGCGGCCCGGCGAGCAGGCGAATCGCTTTCTCGTCGGCGACGTCAAGCAGAGCATCTATCGATTTCGCCTCGCTAATCCCCGCATTTTTCTGGATCACGAACACCGCTGGAAAACCGCCCCGGTTAGCCAGGTGATTTCCCTGTCCGATAACTTTCGCAGCCATGAAGCAATTTTGAATTTCGTTAATCCCCTCTTCGCTGCGCTGATGAAAGAGCGGGTGGGCGGTGTGGCTTACGGCGACTCCGCGACGCTGGGATTTGGCAACCGCGCCGGCCGCTCGCACATGACCGTGGCTGCTGATCCTGAGCTGCGCGTTGAATTGCATTTGCAGGTTGCCGGAAATACGGAAGGCGATTCGGAAATCGATTCCTCGCTCGACACGCTTTCCGACACGGAGAAAGAGGCGCGGCTGGTTGCCCGGCGGTTGCTCGAATTGAAAACGGCCTGTTATCCCGTCTGGAAAGATGGAACCCAACAGCCGGCGCAATGGAGCGACATGGTAATTTTGCTCCGTTCCCCGCGCAACAAGGCGGAGGCGTTCGCGAAAATCTTCAGCAAAATGGACATCCCGCTCACCACGGCGCGCGGCGGTTTTTACGAAACCATCGAGGTCACCGATGTTCTCAACCTGCTGAAGCTCCTCGACAATCCACTTCAGGATTTGCCGCTGCTGGCCGTGTTGCGTTCGCCGTTCGTCGGCCTCTCGCTCGATGAGCTCGCCACAATCCGCATGGCGCAACGCAACGCACCCTTTTGGACTGCGCTACGTCGCTGCCACGAGGTGAATGCGGATCTAAATGCCTCCTTGGACTCCGAGAAAAACTCCGTGTCCGCGAAAGACCCTGCGCTCTTTGCGAAAATTGATGAGCTGCTCAACCGATTCAAGCGGTGGCGGCGACTGAAGCAGCAGATGTCGCTCTCGCAACTGGTCGAAACCATCCTCGACGAAACGCATTATACCGATTGGCTTCTCGCCCAAAACCAGGGCGAGCCGCGGCGCGCCAATGTGGAGCGACTTCTCGAGATGACGCGCCAATTTGATTCGCTGCAAGGGCAGGGATTGTTTCCTTTCCTCAGCCTGGTTGAAGCCCAAAAAGATGCCGAAATTGATTTGGAGCCAGCGGGTGCCGACGTCAGCAACGCTGTTCGGCTCATGAGTATTCACCAGAGCAAAGGCTTGGAGTTTCCCATCGTCGTCGTCGCGGATCTCGGCAAGCCGTTTAATTTTTCCGACACAAAAGAGAAGGCCATTCTTGATGAGATTTACGGCATCTGTCCCCAAGTCATGCCGCCCGGCACCCGGCAAACCTACCCCAGCCTTCCTTATTGGATGGCCCAGCGGCGCCAGAAAATCGAAACGTTGGGCGAAGAATTGCGCTTGCTCTACGTGGCGACGACGCGCGCGGTTGACCGGCTGATTTTAACTGGAACAACATCGAGCAAAGCTTGTGGCGAAAAATGGCCCGCGCTGGCGGCTCGCGGCTTGGATGTCCAGGAAATCGCCGATGCCCGGAATTATCTCGACTGGATCGGTCCCTGGCTGGCGAGCAGCAATGCCAACCTATTGGACACCGGCGAAAACTCTCTTTTGCGCTGGATGATTTACAACGATGGCGACCCGCGATTGAGCTTGGAGACCAACCCTGTTCCCGAAACGATTTCGCCGGCGGAGGACCCCCTTCCGGCCGAAGCTTTGGAGCAATTGCAGGCGCGCATCCGTTGGAGCTATGAATATCCATCGGCCACAGTGGAGCCGGCTAAAACCTCGGTGTCCGCATTGCGCCGGAGAGCCCAGGAGGCTGACGACGTCGCGCTGCAGCCGTTTCGCTTTCGTCCAAAAAAGAGCGGCGCAACCAAGGTTGGCGAAAACTCTGCCGTCACGGCGGCGGAAATCGGAACCGCCCACCACACCTTCCTCGAATTGGTTTCGCTCGATCGAGTTAGCAACGCCAACGCGTTGCGGGCAGAAGCGGAGCGGATTCAACAGAGCGGCCTGCTCAGCGCCGAAGAAGTTGGCGCGCTGGATTTGTCGGCCATCGCCGCGTTTTGGAATTCGGATGTCGGGCAAAAAATCGTGGCTCAAGCCGCTTGCTTGCAGCGTGAACATCCCTTCACGGCGCGGTTAAATGGAAATGATCTCGGCAGATTCGGTTTGAGCGGCGACCGGAAGAACTTTGGCGACGAATTCATCGTGCTTCAGGGCGTAATCGATCTGGCGGTGATCTTGCCGGATGAAATCTGGGTTTTAGATTTCAAGACCGACCAGATTAACGAAGCTGAAATCGGCGAGAGAGCGAATTATTACCGCCAACAGGTCGCGCTCTACGCCGATGCCATGGAAAAAATCTACCGGCGCCCGGTCACCCGGCGATGGCTGCATTTTCTGGCGCGACAAAAGACGCTGGAAATCGACGCGGGTTAAAACAGCGTTTTTTGCCCGACTTCCTCGGGAGTTTCCACTGCCAGCGGTTCTTCGATCGGAGTCGGTTCGGGCGCTGCCGGTTCGGCTTCGGGCGCGATAGGCGCGATGATTCCGTCCGGGACGCCGCCAGCGACGGGCATTCGCACCATGGCTCGGCGGATCACCCGACCCTGATAGGAATAGCCGGCCACGACAGTTTCTGAAATGGTCGCGCCGCTCTCTGGCTGCGCTTCCCCTTCCATCAGCTGGTGAAGTTTTTCGTCAAAAGGTTGTTCTGCTTCCGCCGAAAAACAGACCAGACCAACTCGGCGCGCGGTATCGCGGCAGACGTTTTGGAAATTTCCAATTTGTTCAATCAACGCCGGTTTGCCCGAGCGCACGGCGGCCTGATGCAGCGCGAAAATGTGATCCAGGAAATGCACCAGGATTTGCAGCCAATCGCCTTCCGCGCGGCGCAACTTCTCGACCTCGAGCCGCAGATGGTTTTTCTCCGTATCATTGGCTTTTTGAATGAACTCGCTGAACGCGCGGCTCTCCTCGGTCATTCGGTCCGCGATCGCCGCCGCCGCCGCGATCGTCTGGACCGATTGGTCCTGGGCCGTCTTGAGATGATTGGTGGCGCTGCTGACTTGCCCGGCGACTTGTTCCAAATTCCGGATTTGCGCAACGGTGGTGTTCAAGGATTCTGATTCTGCCAGCTTGATGGCAGCCTCGTTGCGCCGCAGAAATGGTGTCAAAAAACTCCACGCGCCCCCTCCGACACACGCCGCCAAAATCGCCGCTTCTCCGAGCGTGAGGGGCCGATGTCCGACGGAAAAAACAACGTAAGCCGTGCCGAGAAAAACAATATCGCAGAGAAGAAACGGCCAAATGGCCAGCTTGGTTGAGTTATGGTCAGTCATTGCGCGAGAATAAATTGGCTCGGTCCAGGTTCAAAGCGCAATTTTGGCCTTGTGATTCGAGAACCCCGTGAAAAAGAGCGGTTCGTTGACACCTCTTTTCCCAAAGCTTACGCTCCCGCCCCGATTATGAGCTTATTGCAGGATTCATTGATTGAGTTGATTCGACGGACTTCCGCCGAGATTCCGGACGACGTGCATCAAGGCATCGTTCAATCGTTGGAGAACGAGAAAAAGGGGACGATCGCCGAATCTGCGCTGAAGATCATCGAGCGCAACATCGAACTGGCGAAGCAGAAGTCGCAGCCGATTTGCCAGGATACCGGCAGCATCATTTTCTATGTCGAATGCCCGGTTGGATTCGACCAGATCACCTTTGAAGAAACGGCCCGGGAGGCCGTTCAGCTCGCCACCAAAAAAGGTTATCTCCGGCAGAACTCGGTGGATTCTCTCACCGGAAAAAACGACGGAACGAACGTCGGGCCCGGCTCGCCGAACATCCATTTTCACCAGCATCGCTCCGCTGAAACGAGCGTTAGCCTGGTGCTCAAAGGCGGCGGCTGTGAAAATGTCGGCGCTCAATATTCTTTGCCGAACGAGAAGCTGAAGGCCAATCGCGACCTCGACGGCTGCCGCAGAGTTATTCTCGATGCGGTTTTGCAGGCGCAAGGCAAGGGATGCGGCCCGGGAATCTTGGGCGTCTGTATCGGCGGCGACCGCGCTTCCGGCTACGAATTCTCCAAACAACAGTTCTTGCGCAAAATCCCGGATCGCAACCCGAATCCCGAGCTGGACAAGCTGGAGCAGGACATCGTTGAAACCGCGAACGCGCTTGGGATTGGCCCGATGGGATTCGGTGGGAAGACGACCTTGCTTGGCGCAAAAATTGGCGTGGCGAACCGTTTGCCTGCCTCATTTTTCGTCAGCGTGAGCTACATGTGCTGGGCCTTTCGCCGGCAAGGCGTGGAAATTGCAGCGGATGGAAAGATCAACCGTTGGTTGTATTAAAACTATGATTCAACTGAGCGCACCTTTTACTTTGGAGAAAATCGCGGCGTTAAAAGTCGGCGATGCCGTGGAGATTTCGGGGATTCTGTATACCGGGCGAGATGCAGTGCATAAATATTTGCATGATGGCGGGGAGTTGCCCAAAGAAGTGAACCTGCAGGACGGTATTATCTATCACTGCGGCCCAGTTGTCTTGAAGGATGAACAAGGCAACTGGAAGGTGACCGCAGCCGGTCCGACCACTTCCATTCGCGAAGAGCCCTATCAAGGCGACATCATCAAGCAATTCGGCTTGCGCGGAGTGATTGGGAAAGGCGGCATGGGAAGCCGAACCCTGGCCGCGTGTAAAGAGTCTGGCTGTGTCTATTTTCATGCAATTGGCGGCGCCGCGCAGGTGCTGGCCGAATGTATCAAACGGGTACGAAATGTCTATTTACTGGAGAAGTTCGGTTCGCCTGAAGCTATCTGGGAATTAGAGGTAGAACGATTCCCAGTGGTGGTAACCATGGATTCCCATGGCAATTCCCTCCATGAAGAGGTCTTCTCCAGGAGCCAGGCTGAGTTGAGCAAGCGGCTGTAGCGTCAACGTAACTTCCTGGCTCTCTCCGGGCAGCAGGCTGGGCCACATGGCAGCCCACTTGCTTATTGGAGATCGCATTGGTTTTTATCGATGCGATTGCCATGAGAATCAACTTATCTACCCGATCCGCCTTTTCCCTGCTGGAGGTGCTGGCTGCCATGGCGGTTTGCGGCATCGTCTTGCTCTCGTTGTATGCGGGTCTGTCCGCTGGTTTTGCCGTGACCCAGGTGGCTCGTGAGAATCTTCGCGCAACCCAGGTGATGGTTGAGAAACTTGAAACAATTCGCCTCTACACCTTCGACGAAATCGAACGAACCAACTTCATACCGACAACTTTTGAATCTCCCTACTATTCCTATGGCACCAACCGGTCCAGTCTCGTCTATTCGGGACGGGTCACGATCGGACCCGCCCCGGTAAGCGCATCCTACAGCAACGATCTAAAACAAGTTCTTATTCAGATTCAATGGACTTCCGGCGGAGTCGTGAGAAGCCGGCAAATGGACACCTTAATCGCTCGAAATGGACTGCAAGCTTACATCTACTAAATATCCGCGAAACAGCCGGAGCGGAATGACCTTGATCGAAATGATGGTCGGCATGACCGTGGGCTTGGTTATTCTGGCCGTCGTCGGATCTGTGATGCTTTGGAGCAGTCGCAGTTTTGCCGCGATGGCCAACTACGCCGACTTGGACAATGCCAGCCGGAACGCCCTCGATATCTTGACCCGCGATATTCGTCAGGTGAACGGCTTGACCTCCTACACGAGCAATCAGGTTATCTTCGCCGACTCCGATGGAGCCGCACTGCAATTCACTTTCAATTCCGTCGCCAAAACGTTAGTCCGGAAAAAAAGCGGCGCAAATACGACCCTGTTAAGAGACTGCGACGCTCTGACCTTTTCCATTTATCAAAGAAACCTTATCGGAGGCACCTACGATCAATTCCCTGTGGCGAACAGCGATTTGACCACCTGCAAACTCGTGCAGGTGAGCTGGGTTTGTTCACGAAAACTACTGCCTACCGTCCTCATCAACACGGAAAGTATCCAGACAGCAAAAATTGTTATTCGAAACCAATAAGAGCTATGAAAACGCAATTCCTTCGCAGCAAAGAATCAGGCAGTGTTCTCATGATCACGATGGTAATTATCGGGGTGATCGGCATCGCCCTGGCGAGCTATCTGACTTTGACTGGCGCGCAGTACAAATCAGTGGTGCGTTCGCAGACGTGGAACACCTCCATCCCGATTGTGGAAGCCGGGATCGAAGAGGCGATCATGCACCTCAATAAGAATTGTCTATCCAATGACATCACCCATTCCTCGCCCAATTGGACCGCTGACTCGTGGACCGCAGTTGCCGATGGATTTAAAATGACCCGGTCGCTTGGGACCAGCCGCTACATGGTGACAATTCTAACGACAGCGCCTTATAGCCTGTCCCGTCCCGCGATCGTTTCTGAAGGCTACGTTCCGGCACCGCTTTCTTCAGTCGCGCCGCAGAGCATGTTTGCCGTTATTGGAGACGTCAGCCCGAATCAAACCTTCGCTACCAATCAATACGTTGGAAGAAAGGTCCGGGTTACGACTGCATTGGATGGTGTTTTTGTTAAGGCAATGGTTGCCAAGGAGAGTATTGACTTGAGTGGAAATCGCATCTCGACGGACAGCTTTGACTCACAGGACTCCGCCTTCAGCACGGGCGGCCTTTACGATATTAACAAGCGCAAAGATAACGGCGACGTGGCGACGAACTCGAAGCTCTTCGACTCGTTCAACGTCGGTAATGCCGATATCCGCGGGAGAGTCGCCACCGGACCTGGCGGATTGGTTTCCGTTGGGCCGAATGGTGGGGTTGGAACTTCGACATGGATCGACAGCGCAGTTCACGGAATTCAACCTGGGCGTTCCAGCGATGACATGAATGTTGCTTTTCAGGACGTTCTGGTTCCTTTTACCTCCGGATACAGCACCCCGACCGGAGGGTCTGTTACCAACACGGTTGTCACCCCTCCTGGCGGGTTCGTTACCACGACGAACCTTCCCACGAATGCGGTTAGTGTAGTCACAAACACGATCGTCGCCAACAGCACGAACTACCCTGCTGCTGATACCTACGTGGGTCTTGTGATAACCAACCAGTATGCATCGATTATCACCAATAGCACGCCAGCCTCCTCGACCGGCTATCCGATTAACTATGTCGGCGATGTAACAACAAACACGACCACCGTGACTTCAAACGTTTATCCTTCTCTTGGAACCTATTTAGGAGCCGTGACAACGAACACTGTTTCAACCAACACCGTTGCAGCTCCGGTGGTTGGAACCTATTTAGGATCTGTGACGACGAATACGGTTTCAACGACTACGGTCGCATTTCCGGGAACCGGAACCTATGTTGGCGCGGTGACGACTAATACCACTCTTACGACAGTTTCTGGCTGGGATAAGCATCCGGCAGTGGGCACGTACACGACAATAACCACGAATACGGCGCCTCAACATTCCGGTAGCGGCAGTGACGGAAAACCGAAACTTCCGGCTGGAGGAACCTATTTGCCCGGTTCGTTGGTGGTAACCTACGGCACGAGTGGTCAGGCTAACGGTTATGATTACCTTGAGATCAAAGGCTTCACATATGACAAGATCACCGGTTATACCTACGCTAAAATCAGCACCTACACTTACAACAAGATCAGCAGTTACAATTTTTTCGCCATTTCTGGCTACACGACCAATTACCTGACCAGTGGTTTTACCTACAATCGCAAAAAGGATTATACCTATTCAACCTCGGTCGCGGTAACGAACCAGGTGGTCACGGTTTACGATTATATTCTCTATGATGGAGACTACCTGCTTTCTAATATGAGCGGAAATACTTTAGTCCGCGGCAACGCCCGGTTGTATGTCACCGATGATATTCAGATTACTGGTAAAAATGGGATTCTAATTGATCCGACTTACAGCCTGAAAATGTATTCCGGCGCCCCATCTGTGAATATCGCGGGAAACGGGGTGATCAACAACGGCGGCAATGCGACCAATTTTTATTACTTCGGTCTCCCGAGTAATACCGACCTTAAGCTTGCTGGCAATGCGTCGTTCACGGGCGTAATCTATGCTCCCTCGGCGAGCTATACCCTGGGTGGCGGAGGTAACGATACCTACGATTTTATCGGGGCCAGTGTCAGTAGAACCGTTAAGATGAACGGACATTACAATTTCCATTACGATGAGAATTTAGGCCGTGTCGCATCGTTCCGTGGGTTTGTTATACGATCCTGGAATGAAATTCCCCTCAGTCAAGCCAAGTAGTTACTTCTCCTCTTCAATTGAAGGCGCTTTCTCCTGGAAGGCGCCTTTTCCTTTTCCAGATCCTCGCGGTGTAAACCTATTTGGAAGGTGGACGAAGTTCGGTTTCGCAGACATCATCGCGGCGTGCGAACTTGCATCATCTTCAATCCAACCGCGCGAGGAGATAAGGCACAGAGGCTAAGGAGGCTGCTTGAAACCTTTGCTCATGATTGCCGTTGCCAGCCGACGACTCGGCCGGGCGAGGCTAGAAGCTTGGCCGCAGAGGCGGTTGCGGGAGGATTTGAGACGATTGTCGCGGCAGGCGGAGATGGCACGGTCAATGAGGTGCTGAACGGGATGGGCGACGTTCCCCAGGGATATGCGAAAGCGCGGTTGGGCGTCTTGCCGATGGGCACGGTCAACGTCTTTGCCCGCGAATTGAAGCTTCCGCTTGGGCTGGAATCGGCGTGGAAGACCATTCTGCGAGGGCAGGAGTTGACCATCGATCTGCCGCGCGCTGAATTTCAATCCAATGGAGCGACGGTTACTCGCTATTTCGCGCAATTGGCGGGAGCTGGCCTGGATTCTCGTGCGGTGTCGCTGGTCGATTGGAAACTGAAGAAAAAAATTGGCCCGTTGGCCTATGTGGCTGCGGGAGTGAAAGCATTGAGCCGCAAACAATCGATGATCACGGTCACCAGTGCCGCCGGAAGCATCTCCGGAGAAATGGTCCTGATCGGGAACGGAAAATTCTACGGAGGATCCTTTGTCTTTTTCACGAGGGCTGAGCTGCGCGATGGCTTGCTCGATGTTTGCGTTTTTCCGAGGGTAAATTGGCAGATTTTCGCGCGATCGAGCCTTGGCCTGGCGACCAATCGTTTGCACCGGTTGGCAGGCGCGGGGGAGATAAGCAGCCCCGCAGTAGCCCTGAGCGCTGATCAGCAAACCTTTCTACAACTGGACGGAGATAACGTTGGCGAATTGCCCGCCCGTTTTTCCATTCAGCCCAGAACATTGCGCGTGATCGTGCCATGATCGAAGTTGACAGTCCGGATGTTTCTCGGTGGAATCATTCTAAATATGCGCAAAAAAATCTCGTTTACCGTCCTGCTTTTCGCCACGGCGTTGGTCACCCTGGTTGGACACGCCAAGGGAATTCCTGATAAATATAAGACCGGCGGATTCGCCATCGGCTGCCAGGCCTATACTTTTAATCGGTTCTCCGTTTTCGAAGCCATCGAGAAGACCGCTGAGGCCGGCGGCAAAGTGATTGAGTTCTATCCGGGCCAGAAGCTAAGCCTGCAGGAGCCCAACGTGAAATGGGACCACAATGCTCCTGACGAAGTAATTGCCAAGGTGCAAGCCAAGCTGAAACAACACGGCATCATGGCGGTGAATTACGGAGTGGTTTCGATTCCGGCCGACGAAAAGGAAGCGCGAAAGATTTTTAGTTTCGCCAAGAAAATGGGCTTGATCGCCGTGACCACGGAGTCCGACAAGTCGATTGATACCATCGAAAAGCTGGTCAAAGAATACGACATCAAAGTTGGGTTTCACGACCATCCAAAAAGGGCGAATGATGAGAGCTATCGCATGTGGGATCCGAATTACGTTTTGGCGCTGGTAAAAGATCGTGATCAGCGGATTGGTTCCTGCGCGGATACAGGTCACTGGGTTCGATCAGGCTTGAAGCCGGTTGATTGCCTGAAAATTTTGAAGGGGCGCATCGTCAGCAGTCACTTGAAAGACCTCAACGAATTTGGAAAGGTCGATGCGCATGATCTCCCTTACGGCCAGGGCGTTTCGGATGTCGGCGCCATTTTGGATGAGCTTAAAGCGCAGAAATTCCAGGGTAACATATCCGTGGAATACGAATACCACTGGGATTACTCGGTTCCCGAAGTGAAGCAGTGCATCGATTTCGTGCGCAGCTACGGCGCGAAGAAATAGCGGCACCGGTTCAGGAATGCCGGAGAACCGAATGGCGGCCCACGCGCCAGGAATTCGCAATCGCGTTGCTGATGTATGGCTTCGCTTTTTCAACGGCACCCGGCAAATCCGCTCCCAAGGCAAGATAGCTCGCGATCGCGGCCGAATAGGTGCAACCCGTTCCATGGGTAGAGACACCTTTGACAAACGGGGCGGATAGGAGCAATTCCGATCGGCCATCGTAAAAGATATCGACCGCCGATTTCATGTCTTGGAGGTGGCCGCCTTTGACCAGCGCCGCGCAGCCGAAGGCGCCGCAGATCTTTTTCGCGGCTCGGCGAAGGTCTTCGACGGAAACGATTTTTTCGCCAGTCAAAACCTCTGCTTCCGCCACGTTTGGTGTCACGAGCGTGGCCAGAGGAAGAAGTTCCTTTTGCAAAATGCGAACGGCGGAGCGCTTCAGCAGGCTGGCTCCGCTGGTGGCAATCATCACGGGATCGACCACCAACGGCAGGGTTCGGTTTTGAAAAAATTGGGCTACGACGCGGATGATTTCTGCGGAGAGGAACATGCCGGTTTTGACCGCCTTGACCTCGAATTCAGCGAACACCGCTTCCAGCTGCTTCTCGACCAAATCAGGGCGAATTGCCTGGATGCCCAGAACACCTTTGGGATTTTGCGCTGTGACGCAGGTGATGGCGCAGGTGCCGTGGACTTGAAGTGACGCGAAGGTTTTCAAATCCGCCTGAATGCCCGCGCCGCCGCCGCTGTCTGAGCCAGCAATGGTCAGGGCGACCGGCATTTTCTTTGCCTTGGAATGCATTGGAATATTTTTAGCAAGGATGCGCCAGATGAACAGATTTCAATCGACTTTAGCGCGGCCGAATGGAAGAAGTTTCCGGCTTTCCTGAGTGCTAAATTAACTTACCTTGTCGCCCATGAACAAAGATCAAGTCGCGCAAATTCTCGTTGAGATAGGGACGTTGCTGGAGTTGAAGGGGGAAAACCCATTCAAGACAAGGGCTTACCTGAATGTGGCGCGAACTCTGGAGTCTTTGAGCGAACCGATCGAACGGATTGTCAGTGAAAATCGGCTGGGTGAAATTAAGGGCATCGGCGAGGCGATTCAGAAAAAAATTACCGAACTCGTCACCACGGGGCGGCTCGAATATTACGAAGAACTCAAGGCATCGTTGCCAGAGGGGCTGCTTGTGATGTTGACCGTGCCAGGGCTGGGCCCGAAAAAGGTCAAAGCGCTCTACGAAAAGCTGGGCATTACCGGCCTAGATGAATTGGAAATGGCGTGTAACGAAGGAAAAGTTGCCGCACTCGACGGTTTTGGTGAAAAGACGCAGCAGAAAATCTGCGAGGGAATTCAATTTCGTCGGACCTACGCTTCCCGCCATCTGCTCAGCGATGCGCTTCTGTTGGCTGAGCCGATTTTAGATGATCTGCGCCAACATCCCGACGTGATTCGGTGCAGCACGGCCGGGAGCCTGCGGCGATTCAAGGAAATCGTCGGCGACGTTGATTTTCTGGTCTCTTCGAAAAATCCAGCGGAGGTCATTGAGTATTTCACGACGCTGCCGGGCATTTTGAGCATCAGTGCCAAGGGCGACACCAAAGCCAGTGTTGTTTTGGAGGGCGGTATTCAGGCTGATTTGCGCGTGGTGACGGATGCGGAGTTTCCGTTCGCGCTGGCCTACTTCACCGGGAGCAAAGAACACAATATCGTCATGCGCCAGCGGGCAATTCAGCGCGGCTTGCGCCTCAACGAATATGGGTTGTTCAAGTCCGATGCCGAAACTCGTGATCCGGCTTTGCTCGTGACCTGCCAGACGGAAGAGGAACTTTTCTCGCGATTAGACCTGGCTTATGTTCCGCCAGAACTTCGCGAAGACCAGGGCGAATTTCTCGCTGCTGAACAGAATGATTTGCCTCGGCTGCTCGAATGGACGGAATTGAAGGGTTCTCTGCACAATCACTCCAATTGGAGTGATGGGCGCAATTCGCTGGAAGAAATCGCCACGCAAATGAGAGAACTCGGTTGCGCTTATTGGGCGATAACGGACCACTCCAAATCGTCGTTTCAGGCAAATGGCCTCCAGCCCGAGCGCTTGCTGCAACAGCTTCAGGAAATTGCCTCGCTGAATCAGCGTCTCGCGGACGAGGAAATTGATTTTCGTCTGCTGACCGGCACCGAAGTGGACATTTTGAACGAGGGCAGGCTGGATTTTGACGACGAGCTGCTCCAAAAACTAGACGTCGTGGTCGCGAGCATCCATCAGGGCTTTACGCAAAGCGAAGCGGAAACGACCAAGCGGTTGATTCGCGCGGCGGAGAATCCCTTTGTTCATATGCTCGGCCACTTGACTGGACGACTTTTGCTCGAACGCGAGCCTTACAAAGTCAATCAACACGCTGTGATCGATGCCTGTGCTGAAACAGGAACATGGATCGAGCTTAACGGCAGCCCGTTGCGCCTCGATATGGATTGGCGCCTGTGGCATTACGCCAAAGAAAAAGGGGTGAAATGCGTGGTCAATTGTGATGCGCACCGCTTTGAGCACGCTGGATATCTACGGCTTGGCGCTGGAATGGCGCGCAAAGGATGGCTCACCAAAACCGATGTGGTGAATACGCAATCTTTGGACTCGCTCAGGCTTGCCCTTCAGAAAAAGCGCGGGTTGAGACGGTCCTGATTTTCTGGGCGAGGCCAATAGAGTGAGTCGACTCAGGCGAGGGATCGAAAGCCTATTCAATGGAGGCCGAATTCAGATGCCGTAAAGCCGACTTAGATTTCTATATGCTTAAATGAGCCATCATATTTTTATTTGTGCACCTCGTCGACGCGCCGCTTGGGCTTACGGGAATGGCAGCCGCAGCCGCGTCCACCGCCACGCTTGGTTAACCAGATAGAGTTGCGACGAGCAGGAGGGAGGACAATGGTTGGCCAGTGCTTGAATCAAGGGTGTCCCCAAACGTGGAAATAAAAACTTGCGCTCTCGCCGAAGATTGCTACGTTCACCGCTCCTTAAATCGAAAAGGCATATTTTATGGCAAGAATTTGTGAATTAACCGGCACAGGACCAATCAAAGGCAGCCACATTTGGCGCAGTGGTAAAGCGAAGAAAAAAGGCGGCATCGGCACGCACGTCACCGCTATTACCAAACGCCGTTTCATGCCAAATCTGCAGCGTGTCAAAGCGGTCATAAACGGCGAAGTGCGTTACATCCGCGTCACTGCAAGTGCGATTAAAAAGGGCTTGGTGGTCAAAGCGCCAAAACGCACATGGAAGAAGGGCGACGCTAAGAAAGCGTAAGTTGAGTCCAGATTGATTTGAAAGATGGCGTCCGAAAGGGCGCCATTTTTGTTTCCAGCGCCGAAGGAAAGAGTGTCTATTTTCCCTTGGAGCGATACATGGTGGCGCGTTTCATTTCCCGGTCGGAATCCCGCTTCTTAATGTCATCGCGTTTATCGAACTCTAACTTGCCTTTACCTACCCCGAGCGCAACTTTCACCTTTCCGTTTTTCCAATAAAACGAGAGTGGAAAAATTGCGTTACCCTTGATTGCGGCTAATCCGAAGAGCTTCCTGATCTCGCTTTTGTGCAGGAGAAGTTTTCGAGGCGCTTTGGGCTGATGGTTTTCGCGATTGCCGAAGGAATATTCGTCAATATGGGCGTTATAGAGCCAGACTTCATCTTTCTCCACGCGGGCGAAGGCATCTGTGATCTGACCCTTTCCGGCGCGCAACACCTTCACTTCCGTGCCATGCAAAACGATTCCAGCCTCGAAAGTATCGAGAATGTGATAATCACGTCGCGCTTTTGGATTGTTCAGAATGTCAGCCATAAAAAAAGCCAGAAGGCATTCCTTCTGGCTAGGGCGTGAGCCTTTGAAAATAAACTAGCTCTTTTTCCGCTTTTTGGCCACCGGCTGAAGTTCTTCTGGGCTTTCCAGAAGCTCGAAATCCATTTTGCCTTCGATAATTTCCAACAGTGCCACATCGGCAGCACCAAGACCGGCGGTATCGGCTAGGAGAGGGCGGCCTTGGCTGCCCCCTGTGGTTAATTGCCGAACTCGGCGAGAAACTATATTAATCAGAACGTTGGGATTACCAACTTTCGCCATTGCTTGTTTTACAAATTCGCTATTCAAAGTTCCCTTAGTTAAATTTTTAAGAGCCGGTAAAGTTACCGGTTGAGCGGGTTAACGCAATAGCAATTTTCGCCCAAGCAGGTGAAGAAGGGATAGAAAAGAGCGGGAGCTAGACCCCTTCGCAATATTTTACGAGGCGATCGTTGATGAAAACCCGGTTTTTTTGACCGAAGAGAAGTTTGCGTTCTTTTTCGATTTTTACGGCGAGCTTTTCCTGAGTTCCAACCACGAACACGTGTAGTTCCTTCAACGGTTCGTCGAAAAGGCGCACATGTCTTTTGATCGGTTTATCATTCACCTTAATCGTCAAGATTCCCAGAAGTTGGTTGAATTCGTAGTCGATCGTGTGTTTTTCCGTTTCGCCAATTTCCAAGGTAAATTTCATAGTTAATTCTATTTCCGGTTAATACTGCCGACACCGAGTCAACGCAAAGTATGTGCCAGAAAATGAAATGGTTCCTCACTATTTCTCACATTCGATAATTCCCGAGGGAAAAAAGGAGTCATCAGAAATCTTTTTATCGATTGAGCGAAACCTCGCCCCCTGCAAGTCTTGAAACGGGACACAGCCGTCCGATTGGTGTGCAATGATGTTTCACTTATGCGAACTGGGCGTTCGCTGCTTGTCTCGCCGCAAGTGGTCGCGCACCCTTGAGGCTCTGTCGACCGCTTTCCAGGGAGATCAGGCTTAGGTTCGGCCGTTTGGCCGCTACACCAATCAATCCCTGATTACTTTTTAGCTGGTTTGCTTTCGGACTTGGGAGTGCTGGATTCCGTTTTGGCCGGCTTACTTTCGCTTGTTCCGCTGTTGGAATCTTTCTTGGCCGCCGCTTTGTAGCCTTCACTGCGATAATCGGTGATGTAAAAACCGCTTCCTTTGAAAATCAAGCCTGCGCCGGCCCCAATCAATTTTTTGATTTTCCCTTTGCCCCATTTTTTCCGCCCGCAAAGCTCCTTCGGGCAAACCGTCAGCGACTGCTCTGAAATGGACTGGTATTTGTCGAACTGATGTCCGCATTTAGAGCAAAGATATTCGTACGTAGGCATAATTTAATTTTAAATTTTCTAGGCAGTTCAAGCAATGCTTATCCGCCAATACAACTCATCGTTCTCGGTGGTGGCACAAATTCCGGTTCGCCGATGTGATGGCGATCCTCTTTTTGCCAAACCACCGACTTCAGCTCGCTTTGGAGAACGTCATCGCTGGAACCATCCCGAAGCAATGTTCGAAAGTCATGTTCTGCCGCGCTGAACAGGCAGGTGCGGATTTTGCCATCGGCCATCAGCCGTATCCGGTTGCAATGTCCGCAAAACGGTTCGCTTACTGGCGCAATAATTCCAATTTCACCGCGACCGTCGGCGAATCGCCATCTGGTTGCCGTCTCGGACTTATTATCCGATTCGATTCGCCGCAAAGAAAACCGCGCCTCCAGTTTTTGTAAAATCTCCCGTGCGGGAACCACCAAATCCTTTTGCCAGGCGCGGCCAGAATCCAGCGGCATGAACTCGATAAACCTAAAGCAGAGGTCATGGATTCGCCCAAATTCAGCGAGCGACTCGATTTCCTGGTCATTCACGCCGCGAATGATCACGGCATTTACCTTCACCGGCGCAAAGCCCATTTGTTGGGCTAGTTCGATTCCTCGGAGGACTTCATTCAATCCGTCCCGACCGGTAATTTTTTGAAACGTCTCGCGTTGCAGGGAATCCAAACTGAAACTTACCCGCTGGAGTCCCGCGTCGAGCAGCGCTTTCGCCTTTTTCTCGAAAAGAAAACCGTTTGTGGTCATCGCCAGATCCTTGATGCCTGGAATGCGCGCAATTTTCCCCACAAGGATTTCAAGCTCCTGCCGCAGCAAAGGCTCGCCACCGGTCAGCCGGATTTTATCGATTCCCAGCTGAGCGGCCAACCGCACAAGTCGCTCGATTTCTTCAAACGAAAGGATTTTCTCCGCCGAAGTCCAGTTGCGCGTGATCGGGGCAGGGTTGGAAAAATTGGCCCAGCGCCCACGATAGAAATTCAGGGCCGCTTCGGTTTCCGGCAAACAATATAGGCAGCGGAAATTGCAGCGATCCGTGACGCTTACCCGCAAATCGCGCATGACACGGCCATGCGAATCGGCGAGTAGGCCATTTTCAATCATTTTGGCGCAGCAGGCGTATTGGTCGCCGACTGGACCTGAACCTTCACGCCACCGCTTTGGTTCAATTGAACGTTGAGGTTCGCATTGGTGCCGGCCTGAACTTGCTGCACTGGTTTAACCAACGCTTCCGCGCCTTTTTGCGACGAAGATCCGTAAATTCCGCGGCGAATCCATTCCAAACGGCGTGCGATGGACAGTTCATCCTTCAATTTGTTGACCTGTTCGCGAAGAACTGCCAGATCGTTAAACTGCTTTTCCAGCTCGGCCTTTTCAGCCTGCAAACGCTTCAACTCGCGCAATAAAAAGCTCCGGTCGCCTTCCGAGGTCGCCAGTTTCTTCTCCGTTGCAGCAATTTGTTTCTCAAGATTTCCAAGTGAGGCGTTGAGTTCAAGCATGCGTTTGGTCATGTCATCGTTCTGCCCTTGAAGTTCGGAGATTTTTGCGTCGCGTTTGGCCACTTCGGCCGCTGCTGCTTCGGCCGCTGCCTTTGCCTCTGCCTGGGTTTTGGCCAAAGAAGCGGACACGCTGACGAATTTGTTGGAAACCGTTTCGAGTTCGTGGGTGCGTCCAAATAAATTCGTCTCCAAGGTCATGTTGACGGTCTTGAGCTCCTCCACTTTCCCCTGCGTTTGGACCACGCTGTTGGAAAGACTCATGATTTTGTCGCTGGCTTGCTGAATTTCTTGTTTCGCCTGGTTGTTCCGAACCATCAAGCCGATTCCCAAACCAGCGCAAATCAAAATCAAGATGATTAATGCAATTTTACCTCTCATAAGTTCAAAGGATGCTAACAATCAAAGTCATTCGCAACTTTTAAGTGCGCTTGATAAATGGACTTCCACGCATACATTGTATTCATGGAAATCCCACACGAGGTGGCAGTGATGACGTTGGCCAACGCCACTCTTTTTCCCCAGGCACTGCTGCCATTGCATATTTTTGAACCGCGCTATCGGCGAATGCTTGCCGACGCGCTTAATTCCCATCGAATGTTTATTGTGGCGATGCAAAAGCCCAACTGCGTTCGTGAGACTCCCTCCGCCGTTGCGGGTTTGGGCCTGATTCGTGTCGCCGTCGATAATCCGGATGGCACCTCGCATCTGATTTTGCAGGGCATCACACGCGTCGAAATTGTGAAAACGCTCCGCTACAAGCCGTATCGCATTCAGCAGATTCGCCCTTTGCAGGCTGCGCCAACCGATAGCGTAATGATCGATACGTTGCTCGCCAAAGTGCGCGACCTGGTCAGCGAACGAATTGAATTAGGTTCTCCCTTCCCATTTCCTTTGAACGCCGCCAAATCGGGAAAGAAAAAAAATTCCGGCTCCATGACCATTAAGGAGATCGTGAGTTATCTCGATAAGCTGCACGACGCTGATCAGGTGGCAGACCTAGTTTCCTGTGCGTTGCTGGGCGGTGCGGTGGAGCGTCAAACCATCCTTGAAACCGTGGATGTCGAGCCTCGCCTGAAACATCTGATTCATTTTTTGATGGCGGAAATCAAGCAGCACAGAAAAGATAATCCGCAATGAGCACTAACGACTCCGCCGATCCCATGGCCAACGCCAGCCGTGAGGAAATTATCGCTGCCCTGTTTGCCAATCTGGTTATTCAGCAAACCAACATGGCTTTCATGTTTCTCGGCCGGGTTCCGCATCCTGAAACCGGCGAAATCATCCAGGACTTAGAGAGCGCAAAGTTTTTTATCGATCAACTCGAAATGATCGAGGTGAAAACCCAGGGAAATCTCGACCAGCGCGAACAAGGTTTGCTCAAGCAAAGCCTGACGGGCTTGCGCATGGCATTCGTAGAGGCGGCTGAGGGAAAAGCGTCGGCTCCTTCGCCGGAAAGCGGTTCTCGGCCAGCTGCGATTTCTGAACCTGAGGCTGCGGCAAAACCGGCCGAGCCAGTTCCGGTCGCTGCGGCGGAACCCAAGGCTGCGGCGGAAGACGAATCCCGGAAGAAATTTTCCAAGAAATACTGAGCTCTTCGGAAGAAGAGCCCAGCATTTTGATTAATTGCTATTTCTTGTCTGTTGCGCCCGTGGATTTTGCTGCGCCCTTATCGGTTTTGGCCGATCCGACCAATTCCACGTTCGCTTCTTTCTTAATCTTTTCGAAATAGTCAGGGACTTGTTTCTGCAGTTCCTGCTGGGTCAAACCCTCTTTCAAATCGGGCAGGACCTTCTCGAATGCGACTTTTTCCGGCGGGATTTTTTGCAGCAACTTGATGATATGGTAGCCAAAACGGGTTTCGACGATGTCGCTGACCTGATTGGTTTTCAACGAGAAAGCCGCTGTTTCAAATTCAGGAACCATTTCTTTCCTGCCAAAGGTGTATTCTCCGCCTTTATCCTTGGAGCCAGGATCTTCCGAAAAGTCTTTGGCCAGTTTCGCAAAATCTTCGCCTTTGTCCGCGCGGGCTTTCACGTCTTTGGCGATTTTTTCCTTTTCCTTTTTCTTTTCCGGCGAAATCGGCTGCTGCGTGTCTTTGTCCACAGTTGAAATCAACACATGCGCGGCGCGAACGCTTTCGGGCCGCTCGAAGCGGGCCGGGTTTTCGTCGTAAAACTTCTTCGCCTGTTCTTCGGTGACTTTGATTTTCGACTTCACCTCGCGCTCGATCACAACTTCACACAGCGTTTGTTCGAATGCGCGCGATTGAAACTGTTCCGCCGACATGCCTGTCGCCTTTAATTGCTGCTGGAACAATTCTTCGGTCGGAAATTGCTTTTTCGCATCGGCGATCAATTTGTCCGTCGCTTCCTTGGCTTTGGTTTTGTCAGCGGCATCGGCCCGGCCCGTCAGCACTTTGGTGATGACCAGGCGTTGCAGGAGGTTCGACTCCACCAGCGGGCGCTGATCTTCGGGAATTCCCTTCCCGCCGCGCGCCGCCATGTTCGATTTGTAATCGATGAACGCATCTTCCACTTCGTTCTGGTGAATTTCGAAGCCCTTGCCCTTGGCGACGACTGGGTTCGCAAAGAGGGCGTCGTCCTTCTTGGGCGCGGTCGCTGCGAACAAGCTCGTGGAGACGGCCACAATGGTGAGAAGCGCGATGTTGCGCTGTTTGTTTGTCATTTTTTTCATTTTTTAAATCATCTTTTTACAGTTTCACCACGCGCACATTGCTGATGTCCGGGTCGGTTTGAATTTCTTCGAGCAACGACGTGGGCGGCACGCTGTCCAAATTCAAAACCGTCAACGCCTCGCCGCCCGCTGCGTCGCGACTCAAGCTCATGCTCGCAATATTCACTTTGTGCTTGGCCATCAGGGTCCCGATGTAGCCGACGATGCCGGGTCGATCCTTGTTATTCATCAGGAAAACGACGCCGCTGGGCACAATCTCGGTCGGCTGGCTGAAAAGTCGAACGATTCGCGGATTATTCGGCGAACCGAAGAACGTCCCGCCCGCTGAAACTTTTTCTTTGCCCGCAGTGACCGATACATGAAGCCATTCGTTGAACGTGACCGGCTCGTCGGATTTCTTTTCCTCGACCGTGATTCCCGCCGCCGCCGTGGCCGCGCGCACATTCACATTGTTCACGTCCTTGATCGCGCCCGCTTGCAGGAAACCCATCAAAATTGACCGCGTGATCGGATCAATGTTCGGTAATTCCCGCGCTTTGCCGCCGTAAGTGACGTGAATGCGATCCACATTCGCGGGCGAAAGCTGGCCGAGCAACTTCCCAAGCTTCTCCCCGAGCAACAGATACGGCTGCACTTCCTCAAACGTCTTGGCGTCGATGAACGGCAGGTTCACCGCGTTGCGAACCTCGCCCGTCAGAAGGTAAGCCGCGATAATCTCCGCCACTTCCAGCCCGCATTTCTCCTGCGCTTCCGAAGTGCTCGCGCCCAAATGCGGGGTGAGCAATACATTCGGCAACTTGCGGAAAACGTGGTCCGCCGGCAGCGGTTCCTCCGCGAAAACATCCAGCGCCACCCCGCCAATTTTCTTGGATTCCAACGCCGCGACCAAATCCTTTTCCTGAATGATTTCGCCGCGCGCGCAATTGACGATGCGCACGCCCGGCTTCATTTTCGCAAATGCATCCGCGTTCAACATCCCGCGGGTTTGCTCCGTCACCGGCATGTGAACCGTGATGAAATCAGCCGCTTTGTAAATTGCATCCGCCTCCGGCACCAGCTCCACGCCGAGCTGGCGGGCGCGCGCTTCGGTCAAAAACGGATCGTAAGCCACCACCCGCATGTTGAAGGCGAGCGCGCGCTTGGCGACCTCCCCGCCGATGCGGCCCATGCCCAACACGCCGAGCGTTTTGCCGCTGAGTTCCGTGCCTTGAAACAATTTCCGATCCCATTTGCCCGCCACCATCGAGCTGTGCGCCGGGCCGATGTGCCGCGCCAGCGCGCCCAGCATGAAAAACGTCAGTTCCGCCGTGGTGATCGTGTTGCCGCCGGGCGTGTTCATCACAACGACGCCGCGCTGCGTGGCCGCTTCGACATCCACGTTATCCACCCCGACCCCGGCGCGGCCGACCACGCGCAATTTCGTGGCGGCTTCGAGAATCTTCTTGGAAATCTTGGTTTCCGAGCGCACCACCATCGCCTCAACCTCCCCGACCAGCGGGATCAGTTCCGCTTCGGACAAACGCTTGTCCAAAACCGTGACCTTGAATTCAGGCCGCTGTTTAAACAGGGCAATTCCCTTCGGAGAAATGGGGTCGCAAATCAGCACGTTCATAAAAAGAGGGCGCAGTCTAGGGAAACGATTTTGGCAGGTCAAATGTTCAAATCCCTCTGTTTTGCCAATTCCCCTTGGCTCAAAACCCCGCCCAACGCGCCGGAAATCCCGTTTCTCAGCCGAAAGCCGGCCTCTGCCAGCCGAAGATTCTCCCGTGAAAATCCGCGGTAATCGCCTGGGCGCCGATGATTTTCCGGAGGGTCGGGAAAATAAATTGTCGTTAACCCGGCTTCCCAAGTGGCGGCAGGCGTCCGCGCCTGCCGTGGAGGGCGCGCGTCCCGCCGCCCGGAAGAGAGGATGGGAGGTTTGAGGATTCTGAAATGTTCCAGCGCTGGATCGAGGATGCGCTGATCCGCAGGACCCAGTGGGAACGCATCCTGGCCCTGCTCGATTGGAGTGCGGGGGCATTGCCGCAGAGTGCTGACCGAAGCTGCGTGGCAATACCGCTTAAAACCCAAGGTCAGCGAAGCCATCCAGAAGCGGCAGGAAGGTCAAAGCAAAGCGGTGCGCCTGATCGCGTGGCAGGCGCAGGAGCGACTGAACAAACGCTTCAA
>CANJXF010000038.1 GCA_947478865.1 Verrucomicrobiales bacterium
TACGCCAACGAATTCGCGTTCCGCTGGAACACGCGCCATGACTCCGATGGAATTCGCCTGGCGAAATTCGTCGGATGCATCCAAGGCAAGCGTCTCATCTATCGCCACCTGTCCCAAACTTTATGCGTTTGCTAAGTATACAAGCCCACAGTCGTTTGTCACCTAGCGGCAACGGCCTGCGTCGAATTCGCCAGCAAATGTTTCCCAGTCATGGAGCTGGATGGCGGTTTCGAGGAGTGGAAGGAAAATGACCTCGACGTCCAACGAGAGTCGGTCAATCGTTTATTGAAGCAGACCAAAGAAAAGTTTTTGCACAAACGACATTGATTCAAATCAGCATGGGGCGCGGCGGGCCAACCAGCTCCGCCGTTTATTTATTTTCTTCGGGGAACGCCGTCTTTGAGCGGAGCGTTGATTCAGTTTTCCGGAATCAACGCCTATCCCAAACCGCCTGCCCACTTCGGCGGATTGTTCAAGTGGAACAACATTTCGCCTGCTTTGCGCACCAGCAAGGTGCCTTCATCCTCGCGATTGGCGTAATCCTCAATTTCAATCGTGCCCGGATCGCGATAGCCAAGGTTGATCTGCCGGCATTTCTCCGGTGAAATTCCGGTCGCCAGCGTGACGCGCGCCCGGGGCTTCTCAACGCCATCGTCGAACTTTCCGATGCCATGCACGTGACAGGAGTGGGCGAGAACGCCCCACGGAAAATGCTTAAACTTATCCCATTGCTTCAGGAAATATTCCGAGCAGTGATAGCCAACTTTTTCAATGGTTTCGCCGTGCGACACGCAAACTTCGGTGATGTGAGGAGCGTAAATAATCAGCTCGCCACCGTCGGCCAGCACCGGCTCGAGTTTGTACATGCATTTGCCGCCGGTCCAAAGTTCGTCGTACATTTTTGGCGCGCAACTCAGGATCGTGTGGAACGGCTTTTCTTTGTAAACGATGTGCCGCTGGCGCGATAGTTCACTCGCGGCATCCCAGGCCGATTCCGGCGAACCGGCGAACAGCCCGGCCAAACCAGAACCATCGACCACCATGCAAAGGCAGAGTTTATCGACGTTGACCAACGACGCGGCGTGGTCGACAACGCGGCGGACGGGCGTCCATTTGTTCCCGATGATCATCGGATTGGAAACGACTGCGCCCAGCCAATGGAAAAAATTCAAAATGTCGGGACCGCTCACGCCGGGAAAGAGGTATTTATTTCCACCGGAAAAACCGACGACTTCATGCGGAAACACCGGCCCCACGATCACAATCTGGTCGTAATCAAAAACGAGCTTGTTGATGTCGACGGGAACATCGATGGCGAACAGGCCGCCGGAGAGTTTGCTGATCTCTTCCGCCGCGATGACCCCGACGCGCTTCATCACCTCGGGATCTTTCCACGCGTGATTGAAAAAACGAACGTCGCGATACGTGGATTTTCTTTCCTCGTCGGAAATCTCCAACCGTTCGCAAATGGCGCGTTCGCTCATCGGCTGATGGGTTCCGAGCGCGATCAGAATGTCGAAATTCTTGGTCACGCCGCCGATTTGCCGGTGGAGCGTCTCGAACATCAGACCGACCGGCGCGGTGCGGGTGCTGTCCGGCACGATGAGCAGGATTTTCTTGCCGCGATAATTTTCAGCGGGGCAAGCCGTTGCAACCACTTCGGCAACTTGCGCCGGCGAAACATTTTCGCCGGAGGGCGCGGATCGAAAGACGATTTTATCCATGGCGGCGGTCAATCTGAGTTTAAATTGTTTGAGAGAGGAACCCTCCATCCACACGAATATCGGTGCCGGTCACAAAACCACTTGCTTTGGCGCTGGCCAAAAATATCGCTGCTCCGATCAATTCGGTGGAGTCGCCAAAGCGCCCCATCGGCGTGTGGCCGAGAATCGACTGCGCGCGCGGGGTCGGCGTCCCATCCTCGTTGAACAACAATTTTCGATTTTGCTCGGCGGGAAAAAATCCGGGCGTCAAAGAGTTGACCCGCACATTTTTCGTGGCCCATTCGCGGGACAGGAATTGCGTCAGGCTGAGCACGGCCGCTTTCGACGCGGAGTAGGCAACGACGCGGGAGAGCGGGGTATGCGCCGAGACGCTGGCGATGTTGATGATGCTTCCTTTGCCGCGAGCGACCATGCCGGGGCCGAATTCCTGGCACGGCAGCAGGACGCCGCCGACGAGATTCAGATCGAAGTTCGCGCGCCAATCTTCGAGCGCAATTTTCTCAAATTTTTGGTCGCCAACCACTGTGACTTTCGGATCGTTGCCACCTGCGGCGTTGACTAAAATGGTCACAGGCCCGAGCGATTTCTCGATTTGCGCATGCGCTTTTTGCAGGCTGTCGCGCGACATCGCATCGGCAGAAACAAACTCGGCCCTGCCGCCCGCGTCGCGGATTTTTTTCACGCGCTGCTCACCGCGTTCGGCGCTGCGCCCGAGGATCGCCACCGCGGCACCCGCCGCGGCCAGGCCCTCGGCCAAAGCCCCGCCCAGCACACCGGTTCCACCAATCACGACGGCAACTTCGTTTTTCAGATCAAATAAATTCATAAAAAGTGATTCGCCAAGAAAGTCAGGTCTGCGCACAAAAAGCAATAATTCTTGCGGACAATGGGTCGCACCTGCCTCCGGGCGGGTGCGTTTTCGCGAGAAACTTATCTTCCCCCCGCAGGCAGGTGCCACCCGGCGCAAATCCTTGCTGGATACGTGAAGGAAGTTGTCTTAGGGTTTTGCGATGGACGAATTGCCAAAGCCAGAATTAATTTTTACTCACGAAAGCGATCTCGACGGGTTCGTTTCGGGAATCCTTTTGCAACGGTTGGCGAAAAAGCTTTTTGGTTTCGAACCGCGCATCGAAGCACATCATTACAATAGCTGGAAGGTTCGCGAACTGCGCGAGAAAGCAGCCTGGGCGTGTGACTTCACCTTTGAAACCCGCGCGGACAAACCCAACTGGCTCATCGTCGATCATCACGCGACGGAGGTTGTGGCGAAGAACGCCCGCCTGATTCACGACGCCAGCAAGTCGGCCAGCTTGATCTCTTATGAATTGTGCCAGCAATACGGCCTCGGTTCACCGGAGCTGGACCGCCTGGTCCACTTGAGCAACGTCGCCGACTTGTTTCTGGAAGACGAACCCGATTTCGTCATTGCCAATGACTACGCAAACCTGGTCAAGACCTACCAGTTTTGGAATTTGCACCGGTTGATCGACGGCAATTTGGAATCGTTGCTCGATCATCCGCTGCTGGAAGTGATGGCGGTGAAACGGCGCATTGAAGACCCGCTCGGATTGGCCTGGAGCAGGAATAACGTGTGCGAAATCACCCCAACACTCGGTTACGTCGATACCGTGTTGGGCAACACCAATTTGATTGTGCACCAAATGCTGGAGCAGAAAGCGACGGCGTATCCGGTCCTGATGACACTGTTTCGCAAGGCTAACGGCGTCGTCGTGGTCAGCTTCCGAAGCAAAAATGAAGAAGCGCTCAAAGTCGCGGTGAAACTGCAAGGCGGCGGCCATGCCAATGCCTGCGGAGCGACATTGCCGAGGTCGGTAAAATCTGTTCCAGACGCCATTGATTACCTGAAACAGATTCTGAACCCGCCCGCCAAGACAGGCCATGCGCTCAATAATCTGGAGGGTTTGTTTGCTGGAATCGAAGCCGCAAAAACCTGATCGATTTTATTCCACAAGAAGGAGCTGATTGATCCACTGCGGCCGCCCGCTCGATCCGCCGCACCCTATTGGTTCTTAAAGCGTTCCGGGTGTTTTGCGCGGCTCAACGCGGTGTCGTAGGTGATCTGGCACTTGCAATAAAGATCGTAGAGCGTCGTGTCCATCAATTGCATTCCCTCCTTTGCGCCGGTCTGGATGGTGTTCTCGACCTGGTGCAGATTATTTTCCCGGATCAAATTTCGAATGGCCGGAGTGGCAACCAGCATCTCATAAGCGAGCACGCGCTTCGACCGATCCGCCGAGGGAAGCAAATCCTGCGAAATAACGGCCTGAAGCGCATTGGCCAGTTGCAGGATAATCTGCCGTTGAGCATTGCCTTCATAAACGCCGACGATCCGTTCCAGTGCGTGAGAAACGTTGGGCGCATGTAGCGTGGCCAAAACCAGGTGGCCGGTTTCCGCAGCGGTAATCGCAGTGGAAATGGCTTCATGATCGCGTATTTCGCCGACCACTATCACATCGGGATCTTGTCGCAAGACATGCATCAGCGCGCGGTTGAACGAGTGGGTGTCCGTGAGCACTTCCTGCTGGACGACGATGGCGCGCTTGTTGTGGTGAACGAATTCAATGGGATCTTCAATGGTCACGATTTTGCAGCGGCGCTCCTCGTTGATCAGGTTCACCAGATAATTGAGCGTCGTGGTTTTGCCAGCCCCGGTCGGCCCGGTGATCAGGATCAGTCCATTGGGTCGCCGCGCAATTTCATCAAGTCGCGTCGGCAATCCCAGCTCTTCCCGCGTGCGAACTTTTTCGCCCGAGAAACGAATGCTCAACTCCGGGGAACTGTTCCGTTGATAAAACGTGACGCGCATTCTTCCGGCGACTTCGTGAAAAATTGAAACACAAAGCTCCCATTCTTTTTTGAATTTCTCGGCTTGCTCGTCGTTCATCAAGCTCGACGTGATGTAACGCAATTCATCGGGCGTCAGGGCATCCTCATCCGCCATGATAATTTCCCCGTTCACCCGAAGAGCGGGAGGCACGCCAACAATCAAATGCAAATCAGACGCGCCCAGATTGTGGGCTTTCAGGAGCAGGCAATTTAATTTCGGGCTCATGCGTTGCGAAAAAGTTGGCGAAAACGGCGACAGAAACTGGACAGAAAGCCGGTGTCGGAAATCTTCGCCAGACCCATGGCGGCCTCGCGACAGTGCGGGTTGAGTTGCTGGGCCTGGGCAAACGAATGCTCGGCAAGGGCGATCAATCCCAAAACAAATTGGCAGTTGCCCGCCTGGACCCACACGACGGAGTTTCCCGGATTCAAATTCAAGGCTTCCTGCGCAAATTTCAGCGCGATGGAAAACTTTTTATGAACGCAATGAATTTTTGACGCGAGCCATTGCACGATCCAATCGGTTGGCGCGAGCAAGACCGCTTTTTGAAAACAGTATTCGGCGCGTTTCTCGGCGCGCGCCAGAAATACATCGCCGCGCGCCAGCCAGACGTAAGGGGTATCGCCGCGCTCCTCGATGGATGCGTCGGAAAATGCAAGGGCCGCTTTCAAATCGCCGACCCTTCCGAGCGCGACGGCCTTGGCAGCGAGCAATTCCGGTTCGTTCGGAAATTTCTCCAGCGCTTTGTCCGCCCAGAGTTTCGCCTCGGGAAATTCGCCCAGCTCGATGAGCGACCGGACTTGCCCGGTCCAGGCGGCGGCATTCTTTGGATTAAATTCCAGAACTTTGGAAAACGAACGAAGCGCCTGTTCAAATTGCCCGTTCTCAAACGCGCTTCTGGCCTCGAGAAAATAAAATGGCTCGTCCTTCGCGATCTGCTCTGAGCCAAAATCGCCCTCGTTGTTCTCGCTAAATTCAAGACTGCTGAAACGGCTCATAAAGTTTGGTTGCGGAAAAACCAATGTTTAAACGGCACGCCCACGAAATTAGTTTGTGAAACCATCGATCTATTCCTCAATAATTCTTCGACATGAAATGCTGCCGCGGCGCCGCGCATATCAATAGCAAGGTCCGGCCAGATAAACCAGTGGGCCTCGGGGACGGCCTACGCTCCGCTTCGGCCTCCCTGCCTCCCGCACCGCAGGTCGAAGAAAACCAAACAGCAGAACCAAACAACCAAGGGGACATTCTCTCCTGAGTTAAAGAGGGGACATTTCTAAAGAGCTTTGACACTGCTTTTATCAGTTGGAACGGGGCGGGGGAAAAATTATTTTACGCGGCATCTTGTCAGAAATCGTGGCGAAAGTTCATAGTGCGCACGAAACAAATCTCGCGGCATTAAGCATCAAGGACGAGGTGCTTTTGAAAATTTGCGGCGGCTACCGCCATCCTTGCAAAGCATTTGGAGATCTTGGGATGAAGGATGAATACAAGGTGCTTTTCGACACCAGCAGGAGGGGATTCATCACATTGCGATTTATTTCCAGCGGAAAGACTCGGAACAAAACGGAATCTATTCGCAATGACTGTGGAAACCAATCGTTTAAAAATAAAATATGACTACAGCCAACTCGTCAGCGATTCGGGCCGTCGGATATTCCGGCGGCGTTCTCAGTGTCACATTCACCAGCGGGCGCACTTACCATCATCCGAACGTTCCCTGGTCAGTATATGATGGATTGATGAATGCGTCGTCAATGGGTTCGTATTACAACCGGCACATTCGCGGAAGATACCGGTGAATTATATGAGCGTGACACGCAATGGAAAAATCGCGCGGTTGCCCAAATGCATCCGGGACGACCTGGGACACCGCATTGAGGACGGTGAGCAGGGCAAAGAACTGGTGAAATGGCTCAATGGGCTATCAGGCGTGCAGAGGGTGTTGAAGGAGCAATTTGACGGCCGGCCCATCAGTGAACAAAACTTTTCGGAATGGAAACAGGGCGGTTATCAGGATTGGTTGCGTGACGAAGAAACGCGGCTGTTCGTCAGCCAACTGACCGAACAGTCTGACGATCTGGATGAAGCAGCGGATGGTCAGGAGATCAGTGACCGTTTTGCCGGCTTGCTGGCGGCGGAAATGACAAGACTCGCCCGAACGCTGTTGCAAAAGGAAACCGATCCCGAGAAACGGTGGAAGCGTCTTTGCGAAGTGCATCGGGAATTGTCGCAATTGCGGCGCGACGACCATCGGGCGGTGCGGGTGTTGATCAAACGGGAGAGTTGGACCCGGCAAACGGAACGTGAGGATGAGGAAAATGAAGCACGTTTGGAAAAGGAACGGGACAAGCGCCTTTGCGCGCCGTTGTGGGCACATTTGCAACTGAATCCGCTGGCCGAGATTTTCGGAGGCGGTGAGTGGGGGTATGATGTTGCGGCTTTCATTCTTGAAGTTCAGAACAATCTCCCGCCGGGGAACCTGGGTCGAAAAGCGGGCGACGACCAAACTGGGTCAACTCCGGCCAAGACAGATCAAACTGAATCCGACCCAATCAAACCGGATCAAGCCGATTTTCTGGATGGCGATGTGGAGAATGCCGGCGGCGGTGGAAGCACTTAAAACCGCTTCTTTAACCCGAAATGGCGGTTGAAACCGGACCAAACCTTCGACCAATCCCGAGCGCAGTCCCGAGGGGCAATTGTCACTTGACGGCTGCCGGTAGGCTCTGCATCTTATGCTCTGACGGTAAAGTTGCTAGCTGGGATCGACCAGCGCGCCAAGTCGGAGAAATTATTCTACCGACTTTTTTGTTCCCTAGATGGGGAGATTGAACAATATGAACGCAGATTTTTTAGCAGCACTGGATTTTTGGGAACGGGAAAAGGGAATCAGCCGCGAGACGCTAGTCGGCGCGGTGGAGGAGGCGTTATTGTCTGCTGCAAAAAAAGCGGTCGGGCCAGCCCGTGAACTGCGCTGCGCCATTGATCAAAAATCGGGCGATATTCGGGCTTTTGCGAAACTGGTCGTTTCCGAACGGGTTCTTTCCAAACACGATCAAATCTCGGTTTTCGACGCGCGCCGGATCAAGCCCGACGCACAACTGGGCGACGAAGTGGAAGTGGAAGTCACCCCGACGGGCTTTGGACGCATCGCCGCACAATACGCCAAGCAGTCGCTCATGACGCATGTGCGCCGCGCGGAAAAGCAGCTCATTTTCACGGAATTTAAGGATCGCGTCGGCGATATCATCAGCGGCGTGGTCCGTCGGTTTGATCGTTCCGATGTCAGCATTGACCTCGGGAAATACGAAGCCATTTTACCCAATCGCGAGCGCGTTCCGACGGAAGAATATCAAATCGGCGAACGAATTCGCTGCTACGTCAAAGCAGTTGAAAACGGGCCGCACGGACCGGAAATCATTTTGTCCCGCGCTGATCCGCAGTTCGTGATCAAGCTCTTCAAACTGGAAGTTTCCGAAATCAGCGACGGCACGATTGAGATCAAAGGCATCGCGCGCGAACCCGGTTTTCGCACGAAGCTGGCCGTTTATACCCGAGACGAAAAAGTCGATCCGGTCGGCGCCTGCGTTGGCTTGCGCGGACAACGCGTGAAGAACATTGTTCGCGAGCTGAACAATGAAAAAGTGGATATCATCAAGTGGGATGCAAATCCAAAGACGTTTATCGCCAACGCCCTTTCTCCGGCCAAGCTCAAGGCGTTTGAAATGGACGAGAACCGTCGCCGCGTAAAGATTCTGGTTGCAGACGATCAATTATCGCTGGCCATCGGCAAGCGCGGACAGAACGCGCGGCTCACCTCGAAATTGACCGGCTGGCAGATTGATATTGAACCGGAAGCCGTCGTGACCTTTGGTTTCGAGGAAAAAGTGGCCCAAGCGGTGCAGACGATTGCGGCGATTCCTGGGATCACCAAAGAACAGGCTGACAGCCTGGTGCATGCGGGATTTTTGAGTTTGGAAGATTTGTTGCAGGCGGAAGCAAGTGACCTGGAACAGATCGAAGCGCTGAAGGAAAGCGCGGCAGCAATTGTGGAAGCGGCCAAAGCAGAAGCGACACGGCGCAGTGAATCGGGCGCCGATTCCGCGCAACATTCTGTAGCCTGATGAAAATAAAAAGCCCGATGTCAACGTGCTAGCGACATGAGGACTTTGAGGAACAGTTCGCAGAAAAAAAGTTATGCCCGTTCGTATTTACGAAATAGCAAAGAAGCTGGGAATCGAAAACAAGGAAGTTTTGGCCAAGGCCAAATCTCTGGGCATAACGACTGCCAAGGTTCCATCGAGTTCGCTGGATAAGATCACCGCCGAGTTCCTTGAAGAACAATTGGGCGGGGTGAAAATCGCGCCAGCCCCGGAGCCCGCTCCCGTTCCCCCACCACCACCCGCGCCAGCTCCCGAGCCGATTAAGATCATTTTGCAGCCGGTCGAAGTTGCCGAGCCACCCAAACCCGTGGTCGAGCAGGTCCCCGTGCCCGCTCCCGCTCCCACCCCCGTGGAAGAACCTGCGCCGATGGTTGCCGCCCCCGTTGCAATCGAACCGGAACCGCTGCCCCCCGTTGCCGTTGTGGAAGCGCCGCCGGCTCCCGTTCCTCCCGCGCCAGCGCCCGTTTTACCGCCGACACCGCCGCCCGGTCCTAAACTTGGCGAAAAAGTCGGATTCATTCAACTTCCAGCCAGACCCGCACCACGCCCGCCTGAGAACCGAGGTCAGGGCCAGAGAACACCGCCCAGCCGCTTTCAGCAGCAACAAGGCGGTCGCAGCGATTTTGGTCGCCGTGGCGATATCCGTTCTGTTCCCGGTGGCGGCGCAGCCCCGGGCTCCCCGCAAATGCCGGGACGCCGACAGGAGCCGCAAAAGCCAACAACCCCTAAATTTGTTCCGCCAACGACCGGAACGTTAATCACGCTCAAACCGCCGGTGGTGGTTCGCGAGCTGGCTGAACAGCTGAAGCGCAAGCCGTTTCAATTGATCGCCGATTTGATGGAACTGGGCGTTTTTGCGAACGTCAATCAATCCATCGACGAAGAAGTCGCGCAGAAGATTTGCGCGAAATACGGTTTCCGTTTCGAGGTTGAAAAACGCGAACGCGGCGGCGGAATCGTTCACGCTCCAGTCAAAAAAGTTGAGCTGGACATCGACGACAAGCCGGAAGAAATGAAGCCGCGCGCCCCGGTCGTCACGATCATGGGACACGTTGATCATGGCAAAACCAGTTTGCTCGACGTCATTCGCAAAGCCAACGTCGCCGCTGGGGAATCCGGCGGCATCACGCAACATATCGGCGCTTACACGATTTCTTTCCCGCATCCCGAGCGCAAAGGCGAAGTCCAACAAATCACCTTCCTCGACACACCAGGGCATGCCGCGTTTAGCGCAATGCGCGCCCGCGGTGCCAACGTCACCGACCTCGTGATTCTCGTGGTCGCAGCAAACGACGGTGTCATGCCCCAAACGCTCGAAGCGTTGAGCCATGCGCAAGCCGCGAAGGTTCCGATTCTGGTCGCGGTCAACAAATGCGATCATCCGAATGCGAATCCGATGAAGGTTCGCCAGCAGCTTCAGGACAAAGGTTTGGTCCCTGACGATTGGGGTGGCGACACTATTTTCGTGGATTGCTCCGCGTTGACGAAACAAGGCGTGGACAAGTTGCTGGAAATGATTTTGCTCCAGGCCGATTTGCTCGAGTTGAAGGCCAACCCGAATCGCCGCGCCAAAGGCAACGTGATCGAATCCGGCTTGGAACCTGGCGGCCCGACTGCAACCGTGCTCGTGCGCAAGGGAACCTTGAAGGTCGGCGAAGTCGTCATTTGCGGACAATTCTGGGGAAAAGTTCGCGCGCTCATCAACGAAGAAGGTCAACGCCTCAAAGAGGCCGGGCCATCCGTTGCGGTGAAATTACTGGGTTTGAATGGCGTGCCGGAAGCCGGCGCGGAATTCAGTTGCGTCGAGAGCGAAAAGAACGCTCGCGAACTGGGACAGGATCGCGCCGAACAAGCCCGCAAAACCGCTGGAGAGGCTCGCACGAAAGTTACGCTGGAGAATTTGTTTGCCACGCTCGACGCCACTACCGCGAAGATGCTCAAGGTCGTGGTGAAAGCCGACACGCAAGGCTCGGTCGAGGCAATTGTCGAAGCGCTGAAGAAAATCGAGTCCGAGAAAGTTTCGCTCGAAATCATTCACAGCGCGGTCGGAACCATCACGGAATCCGACGTGTCGCTCGCCTCGGCGTCCGACGCGATCATTCTTGGTTTTCACACGCGCATTGATAACGGCGTTTCCGACGCCGCGAAACGCGAAGGCGTGCAGGTCAAGCTCTACGCGATTATTTACGAATTAATCGACCACGTGAAGGACGCGATGGCCGGCTTGCTGGATCCGATCAGCAAAGAAGTTGTCATTGGCTCCGCGGAAGTTCGCAAAGTTTTCGAACTGTCCAAAGGTGGCAACGTGGCGGGTTGCATGGTTTCGAGCGGCCGAATTGTTCGCGGAAAAGTTCGCGTGATGCGTCGCAAAGGATTGATCTACGAAGGTGTGACGCAGTCGTTGCGCCGGTTCCAGGACGAAGTCAACGAAGTGCGCGCCGGCATGGAATGCGGCATTCGCCTCGATGGATTCAATGATTTTCAAGCAGGCGACGCCATCGAATGCTACACGGTGGAAAAGGTCGCCGCATCCAAACTGTAATTCGCTGAGGTTTTATTATGTCCCTCAGAATGCAAAGAGTACGTGAACTCTTGAAACGCGAAATCGGCGAAGTCATTCGCCGCGAGCTGCCGGTGGCCGAGGCAGGGCTGATCAACATCAACGACGTGATGGTTTCCGCCGACCTCCATTCTGCCCTCGTTTACGTGGGCATTTTCGGAACGGAGCAACAAAAGAAACATGGCTCCGCGCTGCTGCAAAAGAATCGCAAGCGCATTCAAGGTTTAGTCGGAAAAGCGGTTGTTCTGAAATACACGCCGCAGATCCGGTTCATCGTTGACGACTCGATCGAACGCGGCAATCGCGTTTTGGAAATTCTGGAAGAACTCGATCAGACAACATTGCCCGTCGAGAAACCGCAGGATTCCACCCAGGAATGAAATCTTATCCCCAGGTCATTGGCCGAATCATCCAAGAACTTCGCGCCTACAAAACCTTTTGCGTTGTCGGCCACGTCCGTCCGGATGGCGACTGCATCGGCTCACAATTGGCGTTGACTTGCGCCCTGAAAAACGAAGGCAAAAACGTCACCTGCTGGAATGAAGATTCGGTGCCGGACAAATTGGCGTTTCTCGATCCCGATCATTTTTTCCAAAAACCGAAACGCGGTCTGGAGTTCGATTGTGTGATTGCGACCGACTGCGCGAGCTTCGAGCGGCTGGGCAAGTGCGGTCCCGCAATTGAAAACAGAAAAGTTTTCATCAACATCGATCACCATGCCAGCAACACCCGTTACGCGGATATCAATTGGGTTTCCGCGCGCGAAGCGTCCACTGGAGAATTGATTTTCAAATTGATGAAGGCTGCCTCTTGGCCGATTACTCCGAAAATTGCCGATTGCTTGTTCACTGCGGTCTCCACGGATACCGGCTCGTTTCAATACGCAACCACCAAGCCGATGACTTACAACACGGCGGGCGAACTGGTGAAGCGCGGCGCGGACCTCGCGAAAATTTGCGACGAAGTTTACCAGTCTTATCCGATGTCCCGCGTCCGTTTGTTGAAACATCTCTACAACAAATTCCGCCTCGCGCACGAAGATCAAATCGCCTACCTGTGGCTCAAGAAAAAAGATTTCTCTCGCACCGGTGCTGATACTTCTGAGTCTGAAGGTTTGATTGATCACATTCGCGACATGGAGCCAGTCGAAGTGGCCTGCGTGTTTGAAGAAATTGAACCCGACATGACCCGCATCAGCCTGCGTTCGAAGAGCGACAAAGTAAACGTGAGCCATATCGCGTCGATGTTCGGTGGCGGGGGCCATAAAGCAGCGGCGGGCGCACGAATTCCCGGAAGCCCATTGTCGGTCCAACGTCGAGTGATTGGCGCGATTAAAAAGGCGCTCAATTCAGCCAGCTGATTTCATGGAAGCATTTGATTCTTTCGACGGCGCAATTCTCATTGATAAACCGGCAGGCCCGACCTCGCACGACGTGGTGGATGCCATTCGCCGCAGGTTTAGCATCAAAAAAGTTGGCCACTGCGGCACGCTGGATCCGAACGCCACCGGACTGCTCATCATTGTGCTAGGAAAAGCAACCAAGCTTTCCGAAAAATTGATGGGCGGCGATAAAGTTTACGAGGGAACGATCAAATTCGGCGAAACCACTTCCAGCTACGACGCCGATGGTGAACTGGTCGCCTCCCTGCCCGTTCCGCCGATGACCGTGGAGGAATTGAATGAAACCGCGGCGACGTTTCAGGGCGATCAAATGCAAATGCCGCCGATGGTTTCTGCCATCAAAGTAAACGGCGTGCCGCTCTACAAAATGGCGCGCAAAGGAATCGAGATCGAACGCAAGCCACGACTGGTCCGCATCTACAGTTTCCGTTTTGCAAATTACGAAGAGCCGATCGGACAATTTCGCATCGCATGCACCAAAGGAACCTACGTCCGGAGCATCGCCCACGACATCGGCGAGAAAGCCGGCTGCGGGGCGCACCTGCATACTCTGCGCCGGCTCGTCTCTGGAAGTTTCGACGTGGCCAACGCCCTGCCCTTGGACGAGGCCCTGAAGCTTTCATCCGCTGCGTTGGAAAAACGCATCATTCCTTTTCTCAAACTGGCGACGGCCGATTAAAACTTTCCCCGGATGAATGTCATTCGCGCTGCCCGAGAACTCCAATCCAGCCAGCGCAAAGTCTGCGTCGGCATCGGCGTCTTCGATGGCGTCCATCTCGGTCATCAGCAGGTCATTCGTCAAACAATTACCGACGCGCAGCAACACGAAGCCATTCCCGTCGTCGTCACCTTTGATTGCCATCCCAATTCCGTCGTTGCGCCCGAACGCACGCCACCGCTGATTTATCCCATCTGCAAAAAACTTCGCGTCATCGAATCCATGGGCGTGGACACGGCGCTCTTGATTCATTTCGACAAATCCTTCAGCCAGATACCCGCTGAAGAATTTATTCGCACACTCGCTCGAGACCTTCAAAACATCCACAGCATTTGCGTCGGCAGCACGTTTACTTTTGGCTACAAGCGCCAGGGCAACGTCGATCTTCTCAAGGCGCTCGGGTCTGATTTGAATTTCAACGTGCATGGACTCGCCGCCGTTTCGCTCGATGGCGAACGCGTAAGCAGCACACGCATCCGCGACGCCATTCGCAACGGAAATCTGGATGCAGCCAGCCAGATGTTGGGCCGCGCCTATTCGCTCGCTGGAAAAATTGTGGAAGGCGACAAGGTCGGGCGGACCCTTGGGTTCCCCACGGCAAATCTTGAAGTCGCCGGACTCGTCCTGCCGCCAAACGGAGTTTACGCGGCGCACGCCCAAGTGGCTGGAGAAATCCATCGCGCCGCCATAAACATCGGCTTTCGTCCGACGATCCAAAATGCCGCGCCGAAATTACACGTCGAAGCGCATCTGCTGGATTTTTCAGGCGATCTTTACGGCAAAGAAATGGAATTAACTTTCGTTAGGAAACTGCGCGATGAACAAAGGTTTGCCTCATCCGATGCGCTGAAATTACAGATCGCTCAAGACATCGAAGCGGCGAAGGCGCTTTTTTGAACCATCAGCGCTGGGTAACACCTGCCTCCGGCGGTTGTGCTACTGATTCAATGTTCAGCATTTGCGTTCCGGTCTTTTGGCAAGTTCGCAATCCCTCCGCGGTTCCGAACCGATTAAAAATCTCTGAACAGATTTTTTGCTTTCACTGTCCATTTCGCGATACAACTGTGCAAACGAATTTATGAATACCGGCATCACTGCGATAAACGAAGAAGTCCAACGCGCCAGCGCATTCGTGCGCCCGCTCATGACGGAAATGAGCAACGTCGTCGTCGGCCAAAGCTATTTGGTCGAGCGACTCATCATTGGCCTGCTTGCTAATGGGCACGTTTTGCTCGAAGGCGTTCCTGGTTTGGCAAAAACGCTTTCCGTCAAAACCCTTGCGCAATGTTTGAGCGTCAAGTTTTCGCGCCTGCAATTTACACCCGACCTCCTGCCCGCCGATCTAATCGGAACACAGATTTACAATCCGCAAACCGGCGGATTCACTACAAGGCGTGGACCGATTTTTGCCAACCTTGTTCTCGCTGACGAAATCAACCGTGCGCCCGCCAAAGTGCAAAGCGCTTTGCTCGAAGCGATGCAGGAAAAGCAGGTCACGATCGGCGATCAAACCTTCAAATTGGAAGAACCATTTCTCGTCCTCGCCACGCAAAATCCGATTGAACAAGAAGGCACGTATCCCCTGCCCGAAGCGCAGGTGGATCGTTTCATGTTGAAGCTGAAAATCGTTTATCCCTCTCGCGCCGAAGAACGACAGGTTCTCGATTTGATGGCGCGCACCGGTCCGCCGCCCAGCGCGCAAGCCGTCGTCACGCCGAAGGAAATTTTTGAAGCGCGCCGCGTCGTGAACGAGATTTACATCGACGACAAGGTCAAGGATTACATCGTCGATGTCGTCTGCGCCACGCGCGAACCGGAGACCTACAAGATTCAACTGCAAGGGATGATTCAACTCGGCGCATCGCCGCGCGCGACGATTGCCCTCACGCTCGCCGCGAAGGCTTACGCGTTTTTACGCGGACGCGGCTACGTCACACCGCAAGACGTAAAAAGCATCGGCATGGACGTGCTGCGCCATCGTGTCGCCGTGACCTACGAAGCCGAAGCCGAAGAAAAAACGAGCGAGACGATCGTGCAGAAGATTTTTAATGAACTGCCAGTGCCGTAATGGATGCCGTCCAAACATACCGCTACAAAAGCAGGAGTGTAAAAAATGCATTCGCTACTTTTCTTTGTGGCATTGCAGCGACAGTGATTGGTGTATTTGGATTCGTTGCAATTACTGAAAAATTAGATGCACCGACTGTGTTTACTTCGATTTTGGCTCTTTTATTTTTGATCGCCTTCGCTTTTTTTCCCCTCGGCTTGATTTCACCTTTTGAACAACGACTCGAAATCACCGCTTCGAGCCTGAGATGGATTAGTGAACGTGCTCCAAAAACATCCAAAGAGGTGCCTATATCTGAAATCGAGTCAATCATCGTACACACGCTCGATAGTTCACCAACTAAAATTGTGGTAGAACTCACATCGGGCAAAATACTTCGAATTCCCTTTGGGCACGTGCTTTGTAACGAAGCTGAAGCAAACTCGTTTGTGCAAATCTTGGAAACCAAAAAACCAGGCATCAAAGCGTCAGTAAAATGATCCCACGCGAAATTCTCAAAAAAATTCGACAGATCGAGTTGCGCACCAACCGGCTCGTGAACGAAACTCTCGGCGGCCAATACCACAGTGTTTTCAAAGGTCAGGGTATGAACTTCGAGGAGGTGCGCGAGTATCAGCCCGGCGATGAAGTCCGCTCCATCGATTGGAATGTCACGGCGCGGATGAATCATCCGTTTGTGAAAAAATTTGTCGAAGAACGCGAACTCACCCTCATGCTCGTGGTGGATGTGAGCGGTTCCGGCTTGTTCGGTTCCGGCGCGCAATCAAAGCGTGAACTTGCGGCGGAAATCGCCTCAGTGCTGGCTTTCTCGGCCATCCGCAACAACGACAAAGTCGGCCTGATTCTTTTCAGCGAAGATATTGAAAAATATATTCCGCCGAAAAAAGGGCGGCGCCACGTCTTGCGCGTCATACGCGAAGTGCTTTTTCACGAGCCAAAGAAGCGCGGCACAAACCTCAGCGACGCCCTCGATTTCCTGAATCGCGTCACGGCGCATCGGGCGATTGCCGTCGTCATATCGGATTTCATCGGGCAGCCAACGCCGTCTGCGAAGAAGCGGAGCGACAGAATTTCGCCAGCCCGTTCGTTCCTTTCAGAGTCGCTGGTGCAAAGCGCATTTGTCTCGCTGCGCTCGACGAATAAACGCCACGACGTCATCGCGATTCAAGTGGTGGATCGTTATGAACTGGAACTTCCCGCGCTCGGTCGGCTCGTATTTAAAGATGCGGAGACGGGCGAAGTCGTCGAGATCAATACGAACGAATTGCGCAAGCGCAGTGCATTTGCGGAACGGCAATCAAAGAGTCAGGCGGATCTTCTGCGAATCTTACGCTCGGCCAACATCGATACGATTCCATTGCGCACGGACCAGCCCTACGCTGGAGCCTTGGGAAGATTTTTCGAGACGCGGGAGAAACGTCGCCGCCACGGGTGAGCGCTAATCGGACTTGGGCCAGAATATCCAACCAAGTGCGAACACAGCGACCACCGCTGAGAATATCCAAATCATAAACCGTCGCGGAATTCCAACACTCTTTTTTTGACGACCAGCGGAGCGGCTCGCGCAGCGTTACTTGATATACAAAACTTCCTGCAAATCCCGCACCAGAACGCTCGCATAGGGATAGCGTTTGTCCGGCTCGCGCTCTAAACATTTCAAAACAATTTTTTCCAACGCGGGTGGAATGTCGTTGAACTCGCGCAACGGAATTGCTGCGCCGGATTGTTGTTTGCGCAAGATTTCCCCGGGAGAATCGCCGGCAAACGGTTTGCGCGACGTGAGCAACTCGTAAGCGGTGACGCCGTAAGCAAAAATATCGGCGCGATGATCGATGGCGAGATGTTGCAATTGCTCCGGCGGCATGTAAGCAGGCGTGCCGGGATTTCTCGCGAATTTTTTCGGCTTGTCGGGCTTCTCCTGCGCCAGATCGAAATCGACGAGGCGAATGTGCCCATTGCGAGTGACGAGAATGTTTTCCGGTTTAAAATCTAAATGCATGAACCCGCTGTCGTGCACATGCTCAATGGCGAGCGCGGAATCAATCAGGATATTTGCCACGTTATCGACGAGCACCGGATCGGTCCGCAACATGAGCTGTTTCAAATTCGAACTCTCCACGTATTCCATGAGCAAATACGGAAGATTTTCAATTTTGCCGTGCTCGATGTAACCGACGACGTATTCGTGATTGTGAATCTTGGCGAGAATCTCGCAGCCGTGCATAAACCGCTTGCGCGCGAGCAAATTCAATTTGTGCTGCTTTTGGAGATGGCGCAGGGCAAAGGTTTTCCCGTTCTGATCGGTGGCCACCCAGATATCCGCCATGCCGCCGCTGTTGATTTGCTCCTGCAAATAGAAACGGCCAAATTGTCTCGAGGGCGGCTTTTGATTGACTACGTCCAAGGCATTAAAATCCATAACAAATCTGGTAAAAGATTACGGGCGGCTCTGTTTTTTTGCAAAGATTATGAGCTTGCCTCGCCCAAAACGAATTCTAAGCTCGGCGCGTGCGGGCAATTCGTTGGCTGGTCATTTATTTTCTGGGAATTTTTGTTGGGGCGGCACTTCTTGCTCCCTGGCTCTATAAATTTTCTCTGGCCGCCTCGATCCGCGTCGAAAGCCTGCACGACTTTTCAAAACACCCTTTTCACCGTTTCGTCAGTCGATCGCTGATGATTCTGGCCCTCGCGGGGTTGTGGCCGCTCTTGCGCAAGCTTCAAATCCGGAGCTGGAACGACCTCGGTTTTGCGCCCCTACGCTTGCATTGGAAAAAATCTGCAGCGGGATTCTCCCTTGGCTTTGGATCGTTGGCGGTCCTCTCCTTGATGACTATTTGCTTTGGAGTGCGAACAATCAGCGTTGGACATTCGGAAAAAGCGCTCGTCGCGAAGCTGCTGGAGGTAACCGCAACCGCGGTGATTATTGCGATCCTCGAAGAAACATTATTTCGCGGAGCACTTTATGGCGCGTTGCGCAAAGTGATTCGCCCGTGGCCCTATGCATTGCTCCTGAGCAGCGGCATCTATTCCCTGCTCCATTTCTTCGGCAAAGCCGCGGCGCCTGATTCCATTGAATGGACCTCTGGGCTCACAACTCTGTCCACAATGCTGGCCGGGTTTGCCGATTTTGATTCCCTCTTTCCCTCATGTATCAACCTGCTCATCGTGGGAATCATTTTAGGCGTCGCCTATGAACGCACCGGCAATCTGTATTTCTCGATTGGACTCCACGCCGGTTGGATTTTCTGGCTTAAGTCTTATGGCACGCTGACGATAAGAATTTTCAAAGGCCACTCCGCGCTCTGGGGTACGGCAAAATTGGTGGACGGCTGGCTCGCAACGGCACTGCTGGCAGCAGTTTTCGCTTTCCTTTTTTTCTGGAGGAAAAATTCACAACCCGCCGCTGATGTTGCCTGAACCCTTACCTCGATTGAAAACCTGGTCCGATGCGGGCCTGAATTTTTTCTATCCGGCGATCTGCCAGATCTGCGCGTCGCATCGGGCAACTCCGGAAGAGGGGTATGTTTGCGTCGATTGCTGGACCGAAGTGCAGTTTATCAAGGAGCCGTTTTGCGAACGCTGCGGGCTGCCCTTCGAAGGGAGCATCACAAATAGCTTTGAATGCAGCAATTGCGCAGGAATGGAATTGCACTTCAGGTCGGCGCGTTCCGCCGTGGTGGCAAGCGGCCTGGTCCTGGAAGTAATTCATCGTTACAAATACTTGCGGGCGCTCTGGTTTGAACCATTCCTTGCCGACTTGCTGATTCGCCAGGCCAAACCGATCCTGGCACGAGGCAGCTGGAACCTTATTGTGCCTGTGCCGCTTCATCATTTGAAAAAGCGCGAGCGTGAATTTAATCAAGCCGAGTGCCTCGCAAAACAGTTGTCCCTCGCCACTTCGATTCCTCTGGCGGTAAAGCAATTGCAGCGGGTTCAGCCGACTCGGACGCAAACCTTGCTGACTCGCCCGGAGCGCGCTGACAACGTGCGCAGCGCATTTCGCTTCAACGGCAACCGGCTAAACGGTGAAAATATCGTGCTGATCGACGATGTTTTTACCACTGGCGCAACGACCAGTGCTTGTGCAAAAATCCTGAAGCAATCAGGTGCGGGCGAGGTCTGTGTTTGGACGGTTGCCCGCGGACTTTAACTTTTAAATTGCGCCAAACACGCGACTATCCGCTATTGTGAAAAAGAAAATGGCTACAACCTCGTTTCATAAAAAAACGCTCGGCCTCGAAACGAGTGAACCGGCCGTAACCCCACCGCCCAGCGGCGCCGAGACCACTTTCGTTAAAAAGCCGAAGTTGGCTTCCTCCAAATCCAAGAAGCGGGAGATTCCCGAAGGTCTTTGGGAAAAGTGCCCTAAATGCAGCAACATGGTTTACGACAAGGAGCTGGACGAAAATTTGAAGGTCTGCCCGAAATGCTCCCATCATTTTTCCATCGGGGCCCGCGAACGGATTAATTCGTTGGTTGAAACCTGTTCGTTCGAAGAAATGGACGCGGAAATGAAAAGCGTCGACGTGCTAGAATTTACCGGCGCAGCTTCCTACAAGAGCAAACTGGAATATTACGAAAAATCAACGGGGTTGAAGGACGCCGTCGTGACAGGCATTGGGATGATCGGCTCTCATCGGGTCGCATTGGCGGTGATGGATTTCAGTTTCCTCGGAGGTTCCATGGGGTCTGTCGTTGGCGAAAAACTGACGCGTTTAATCGAGGCGGGAACTAATAAAGGTCTTCCTGTCATCATCATTTCCAGCAGCGGCGGCGCGAGGATGTATGAGGGAATGTTCAGCCTCATGCAAATGGCCAAAACGTGTGGCGCTCTAGGATATCTCGGACGAGCGAAATTGCCTTACATTAGCGTGCTCACGAATCCCACTTACGCTGGGGTCATGGCCAGTTACGCGAGCGTTGGCGATCTTATCATCGCCGAACCCGGCGCAATGATTGGTTTTGCCGGACCGCGCGTCATCAAGGACACGACGCAAGCAGAACTCCCCCCAGGTTTTCAAACCGCAGAATTCCTTCTCGACCATGGTTTGATCGACGCCATTGTGCCACGCTCAGAAATGAAAATGCGCCTGTCTTGCTATCTGGATTTCCTCATGCAGGGCCAAGGCAGGTCTGCTTCGCTCGGGTGATCCTCAAGGAAGTAATTCGACGAATTGATAAGAAACGGCGAGCTGCGAATTTTCCCCGCGATCCAAAATAGAGCCGATTCTCACCCGCGTCGTGGAAGGGCCAATAATTCAATGGTGTTGAAACAACCGGGATCGATTCTGGTAGAGATACCAAACGATGAAAAAGTTGAGCAGGAGAATGATCAGGAGCGTCACAGAGAAACCGTTCATTAACTCGTAAACTTCAATCGGAATAAAGAAGGCCGATTCACCTATCGCCATCCAGCCCGCCCAACTCACTCGGAAGATCAGCCCAACGCCTTCCACGAGAGAAAACAAACTGTAAAAAGTTGTCCCTGAAGCAACCCAGATCAGATTGGCCTGAGTGATTTGACTCAGGTTTCCTGCCATGTGGCTGAAGAATTTTCTTTCGGGATCAAGATGCAATGAAGACAGGAGCCTACGAAATTCGTCCGGCAAATTGTTGTCACTCAAACTGTAAACGCCCAAGGCGAGCAGCAGCAACGCCATGCCTTTGAGCAACTTAATTCCGATAATGAGGTAGAGCGTAGGAGCGCGTTGTTTTTTGACTTCAGACATTCGAGAAAAAAGGATCGTTTGTAAGTCGCAAGAGCATCATGACAAAGCTAAGATAATGTAGCATTGCCGGCATGCGCTAAATTATTTCTTTTCCAGCGGTTGTAGTTGCGGATTTGCCGTATCGGAAAGCTTGTTGCGCGAGGCTTCAAGTTTGATGTAATGCAAAACGACCGGGGCAAGAATCATTCCCGGAATGCCCATCAGTTTTTCTCCGAGCACAATACCAATGAGGGTGAGCCACATCGGCGTTTTGATGCGGTCGCCAATGATCTTGCTGTTGAGGAAATATTCGAGCTTGTGAATTACAACGAGGAAGATCAACGAAAAGAGCGCGACCTTCGGCGAAATGGTGAAACCGACTCCCACAATCAACGTGTTGCTCGCAATATTTCCCACGATTGGGAGCAAACCGCAAAGGAAAGTGAGCACCATGATGACCAAGACGTAAGGAAATCCGTTCCAAACAAGAAAAATGGAAGTGAAGACAGTATTGAAAATTGAGATAAGAATCTGCGCTCCTATCACGGTGCCGAAGCTGTGATAAAAGTTGTGGAAACGCAGAATCAATTCGCCGACCACCGTCGAGTAGAGGTTGTTTTGAATGGCATGCGGGTCGTCGTTCACTTCCCAATGTGAATTTAAAAAGAGGCTCAGCGCGATCACCAACCCGATAATTAACATCGCCAATTGCAGAAAAGCCACTCCGGCATACCTTCCAAAATTGCCGAACTGTTCCTTGAACGCATTGATGCTCACGACCTTTAGGCTCGCATAGTCGGTGAAGGGAAGTTCGATCTTCATTCGCTCAGCAAAACCGACCACGGCAGGAATGGTTGCCTCAGCAATTTTCGGCAATGCGTCGTAAGCCAGTTTAGAGAAGTGGACCAGGCCGTAACCAATGCCGGTCACGGCAATTAAATACAAAATCACCGCGATCGTTTTGCTGCGTCCGAAACTGAATTTTTGCAGCGCAAAATAACCAAACAGGGCCGCCAGAACCAACGTCCCCACATGAAACCAGCCGACGATGACCAAAAGCCCCGCCATGATTCCATACGAAATCCGCGCAGACTTCTTTGTCGTGGTCTCAATCATCGAATTTTTTCCATCAGCAATGCGAGCAGTTCAGAAATTCTTAACCGCTCCTGCCGTCCGTCATCGCGATAGCGAATCGTCACCGTATCTTTTTCGCCCGCCGCCGTCCCATCCTTCACACCTTCGAACGTTTCAAAATCTACTGTAATACAAAATGGCGTTCCTGCCTCATCTTGTCGCGCATAACGACGGCCGATCGAACCGCCGTCATCGTAAAAAACGTTCATGTTTGGGCGAAGCAAATCCCGAATGGCCAGCGCCTTGTTGACGAGGTCGGGCTTATTTTTGAGCAGCGGGAATATCGCAACCTTGATCGGCGCGACGCGTGGATGGAATTTCATCACCACTCGCGTCTCGCTCTTTCCTTTGTCGTCGGTTTCCGTCACCTCGGAATACGCATTGGAGATCAAAGCGAGAATCAAACGATCCACCCCCGCACTCGGCTCGATGACATGCGGGATATATTGGCCTTTGGCGAGACCATCGGCATTTTCTTTGGCCTGTTTCTCCGCGCGCGCCTGTTCGACGCCTGATTTGAGCAGATATTTTAATCGCGCCGCGTGATACCGTTGTGAAAGTTCCTGCTTCTTCGCGTCGTCGAGTTTGGCCCAAGCGGCGCGCAGTTCGTCGTCGAACACGCCCATCGGTTTGCCGGAAAAGCGTTCGTGTTGCGACAGATCAAAATCGCTGCGCGCGGCAATCCCTTCGAGCTCGTCCCCAGCCACGTTGCCTTGCCCGTCTTTTTTGCTGAACGGAAATTTGAATAAAATATCTGTCGTGGCCCGAGCGTAGTGCGCGAGTTCCTCTGGAGTCTGAATATGAAAACCAAGCGTCTCGCGCGACAGGCCGATGCCCTCGTAGAATTTCACCCTCTCCTCCACCCAATATTGGTGCCACGCCTGCCAACCCCAGTTTGCTTGCGGCTGGCCGGGATGACCAGATGAAGGAACAATCGCGACCGAACCGTGGGCTGCTTCCACGGCCTCGTCGGGCTTGATAAAAAACTCCAATTCCATCTGCTCAAACTCGCGCGAACGGAACGTAAAATTCCGGGGCGTCACTTCATTCCGAAACGCTTTTCCGACCTGCGCGATGCCGAACGGAACTTTTTGACGGGAGGTTTCAAGGACATTCTTGAATTGTGCAAAAATGGCTTGAGCCGTTTCAGGACGGAGATAAGCCACATTGTCCTCGCTCTCGACGGGCCCAACGTAAGTCTTAAACATCAAATTGAACGGGCGCGGCTCGGACAAGCGCGCGCCGCTTTCCGGATGATACAGGACTGTGTTCTCAAGTTTCTCACTGCGTTCGCCTTGAACAACGGGCGACTTGATCCCGCGCAACTCGTAAAATTGAGCAGCAACTTTGCGCGCACTTTCCGGCGGTTTACCGATGGGAATCAACACGGAGAATGGTTCAGCACAAACTTTGCCCTCGGCATCACTCGCGCCGGTCCAAAAATAAGCGATGCCCGTTTGCGATTCGACCTGGTCTGAACGGACGCGCTTTTTGGTCACTGGGCATTCGCTCATTAAATCGGCGAATGTTTCCACGTGCCCGCTCGCACGCCAAATTTGCGGGTGCATGATGATCGTCGCTTCGAGGCCGACCACGTCGTCGCGCTGGCGGGTCATCGTGTTCCACCAAAGCTCTTTGACGTTGCGCTTGAGTTCCGCGCCGAGTGGACCGTAATCCCAAAAACCGTTGAGGCCGCCGTAGATTTCCGATGATTGAAAAACAAACCCGCGCCGTTTGCACAGCGACACAATTTTCTCCATCAACTCATTTGTTTTGGGTTCGGCCATAAGTGCGGGAGTGTTCTTCACAGCGGATTTGATGTCAAGAAAGTGGCAGGTCCTGGGAATTGCTTTGACGCGGCTCCGCGGAAGCTCGGAGGTCAAAAATTCATTCTCTCCGCGCTTCCGTTGTGCATAAAGGACGCCGGAACGACGAGCTCTAAATCCGCTTCTCGTCCGCGTCAATGAGGTCAACAAACGTCTGAATATCATCACGGTGAGCCAATCCACCCTGATCTTTGCGCTGTTGCAGACGGGCCTTCGCCGACTCATCGCCGTCACGTCCACGGTTCAGAATAAAATTGGCGAGGGCCGCCTTTTCCGCGTCCGTCTTCTTCACGTTTTGCGCGACCCAATCACAAACTTCGCCGTCCGTAACGCTGTTTTTCACCACTTCGATGAACTGCTCCGCGGTGAGCCCAGCCGACTTAAGCCAGACACCATCGAAACCTTTCGTAAAATTCTCCTGATAATCAGCGGGCAGTTTCCCGGCGAGATGCAAACGAACCTTGTCCACAAAACGGGGCAGATAAACCCAACCGGCCATGACTTCGCGCGGGCTGCGCGGATAAATGATTTTTTCCATGGGCGAATCATCCGAAGAGCCACCTCCTCTGTCAATTGCCGCGGAAAAATGCTCTCGATCACTTGACGTTCCCGCTTTCGATTCCGCAAATAACGGTCTATGTTCCGACCAATGGCAATCATCGGAAAACGCAACACACTTTCAATCGTTCGAGCCTCCGGCCCCGGACTTTACCTCGACGGCGGAGAATTGGGCGAAATCCTTCTGCCTGGCCGCTACATTCCCCGCGACATTGCGCCGAAAGATAAGCTCGATGTATTTGTCTATACCGATTCCGAAGATCGCCTCGTCGCCACGACCGAAGCGCCTTTTGCCGAAGTCGGCGAATTCGCCTGTCTGAAAGTAATTAGTTTCAATCGCCAGATCGGCGCGTTTCTCGACTGGGGCCTTTCAAAGGATTTATTGCTTCCGTTTCGCGAGCAGGAATCGCCGGTGCGCATGGGCCAAAAAGTAGTTGTGCATGTTTACCTCGATGAAAAATCCAAGCGCATCGTCGCGAGCGCGCGATTGAACCGGCATCTGAGCCGTGACACGCCCGCGTATCGCGATGGCGAGCAAGTCAACATCATGATCACGAGCCGGTCCGCGCTCGGTTACAACGCGATTGTCAATGGATCGCATCGCGGACTGCTTTATCACGACAACCTTTCCGCTCCGCTTGAAGTGGGCCAAAAAATGAAAGCGTTTGTGCGCACGGTTCGTCCCGGTGGAAAAATCGACTTGCGCCTCGATGCGTCCGGCTACAAACGAGTCGCCCCGTTGAAAGATCAAATTATCGAAGCATTGAACAAGAACGGTGGACGCCTGCTGTTCGACGATGGCAGTTCGCCCGAGCTCATCCGCAAAACATTTGGTGTGAGCAAAAATGCCTTCAAGCAAGCGCTTGGTGCGCTCTACAAATCGCGACGGATTCAGTTCACCAATCCAGGAATCGAGTTGATCACGATCGCTTCTCCAGAAGGTGACGAACATCTCGCCGACGCCGCCAAACGCTCTCCCAAACCGGTTAAGCGTTAACCGAGCCTCGCTTTTTTCCCGAGTGAAACCCCAACGTAAGTTAGCCGAAGCCATCACTCCGGATGGCGCGAATCTCACCCTGCACGAACACGACGGAAACTTCTCTGTCCGCCTGAACGGCCAGGGGTTGATGCATTCTTCGGCGCACGCCTCCGAACTTCAACTAGGCGAATTGGCCACTGCAAAAACCCCAAAACTCTCCGCGCCAAACGTTTTAATTGGCGGACTCGGCCTTGGCTTCACGTTGAGAAGTGTTTTGGAAAACGCGGGTTCGCAAGCAATGGTGCAGGTGGCAGAATTGATTCCAGACATCGTGAAGTGGAACCGGGAATTTCTTACTGAACTAAATGGCGCGCTCCTCGACGATCCTCGCGTCAAAGTCACAGTTGCCGATGTGTGGAACGTCATCGCCAGCGCCTCGAAAAACCAGTTCGATGCCATCCTGCTCGACATCGACAACGGCCCCAGTGCCATGGTGCAAAAACAAAATTCGCGTCTTTACGAACGGAGTGGATTGCGGATGATCGCCGCAGCACTGAAACCGGGCGGACGCGTTTGCATTTGGTCTGCGCAACCGGACAAGGCGTTCGCCAATCGCCTCATTGATGTGGGATTTACCGTGGAAGCCGTTCCCGCAAAACTCTACGCGAACGCCAAACGCTGCGCGTATTTGATCTACGTGGCGATTAAAGGGATTTAAGCAAATTTACAGATCCATTCACCAATTCTCAAGCGAGCCTATGAAGCTTGATAATTTCAGCGCATGTTTTCGGTGCAGGCTTTTCCCAAGTACCAATGCGGCGCATGTGTTCCTGTGGTTCGTCTGCTGTTTGTTGCGGGCGAGAGAGGATGTTTAAGCTGCCTTCCCACAGAATTTTCCGGTCAATGACGGCGAATTTCTGGTGCGCTCCATTCCGTTCCTCGACTTTCACTCCGATTTTTCTCATCTGTTCAAAGAGCGATGCAGCCGTTTGACGGTTGTTGGCCGCAACTTGTGTCAAAGGTTTTGTTACCAGCTTGATCTTAATGCCACTCTCAATTCTCGATTGAAAAAGATCAAAGAATTGCTGGCAACGACGTGCGGAAAGAAAGGGTGAAACAATGATGATGTCATTTTGTGCTCTCCATAAATCACTAAAGAACGCACCGTAAAAATTGTGCTGCGTATATGGAACGCTGTCGTTTGGATCAAATGCGTCGCTAATTGGAGAAAGGAGCCGTGCCCATTCTTCAAACGCGGAACAAGAATATCCGCCAAGTATTGTTTGACAGTCCATTACATGGCTTCCTGCGTTACGAAGTCTTTCCAGAATTCCGCGCAAAATGGCGTTCTGGTGTAATTTGGACTCCAAGTAATTTACGTTGGCGACGATTATCAATTGTGCCTTCGGTCTCGTCATAGAGACGTTGATGAGCCTAGCGCCATCGCTGGACAACTCCGCGCCGTTCGCAAACCAGGGCGTTATCGGTTCACCTTCGGCAACATCAAAGATAATCACCTCCTGTTCGAGCCCCTGAAACTTGTGAACCGTAGAAACTTTTAGATGACGCAAATCCTCATCGCCCGAATCTTCGAGCATCTTTTTGATCAGCCGAGCTTGAGGAGCATAAGGCGAGATAACGCCCACCTCTTTGATGCCTGCTTTTGCAACTCGTCTCGCTAGTTCCGCTGAAAGCGCTGCACTATAAAGATTATATCTGCCGGATCGTCCAACAAGTCGGCTGCTCCAAGGATTGACTGATGATACGTCGCAAAGAATCAAAGGATTGCTGCCGCAGGGAGACCGGTTCAGAATGCAATCGATATTTCGCCGTTGTTCGTTGCCAACAGAATCAATCAATTGCCCGCCGTAAAAAATCGAATTTGAAATAGAAGAAATATCTGGATGCATTCGGTACTGTCTTCGGAGCAATGTCAGCCGCGAATCCGATTGACCATTTTCAACACCTTGCTGAATTCCGGCCTCGCTGAAAATGTCCCTCGCGAGCCACTTCTGAACCGCCGCGCTTTCACCTTGGCAAATCGGCGCTAATTGACGGAAATCGCCAACGATCACGATTTTCTTCGCTGTTCGACATGCAGCAAAATAAACACTGGGCAACGGCGCTATGCTCGCCTCATCCAGGATGAGAACGTCGAATTGTTGATCATCAAACTGTGAGTCTGTGGTCGCTTTGGTCAAGCTCGTGGCAATGACTTTTGCCCCTCGAAGGATTTTGTCTTTCAGTGCACAGAGTTCGCGTTCGGCTGCATGAATTTGCTCTGAGATTTCCCGTTCCTGTTTGGCGAGTTCTTGGTGCCGCTCTCGGAGAGATCCTTCGCCGAGGCGGTAGCAAGAAAGCAGCTTCTGCACTTCGTGCCACAACACTCAATTTCTGCGACCTTTCGTTCGATTGCAGTTTGAATTTGGTTTCGTTTGGTGAGATTTGCAGAAACCGCATCGCGAATAGCATTCAAATCGATTTGAAGTCTGGATACGTGGTTTTGAAGTTTGACCGGATCAAGTCCACGAAAGAACCTCTTCAATTTCCCGGCAGCTTGTGCATCCGTCAGATTCGTTTTGGCATCTTCCAACCCCAGAATGAGTTCTTTCTCCCGTGCCTGCAAATTTTCTCGTTCGTGAACACAACTCTGGAGATTTGTCTCCAATTTACCGAGATCTTTTTGAGACTCATCGCGCCGAGACAACCTTTCCGAAGCTGAACGCAAACAATCCAGTTCGGTGCGAACCGGAGCAAGCTGTTCTCGCAACCGTTTGATCTGTTTCTTCTGTTGCTCCCCCAATCGCTCGATAATTTTGTCCAGAATGACCATCTCTGGCAGGACAACCGTAGTACTGACATTTCCGAAACGGACCAGTTTGCCACTTTGATAGTCTTCCGTTCCTTCGAGAAGTTCAGCCGCTCTGGCAATTGCGTTGTCGGTCGCGACGTTGGTGTGCGCCACAATTAGCACGCGCAATCCGCGACGCAACAAAACGGCGACGAGAAATCCGATCGTTTGCGTCTTTCCAGTACCTGGAGGTCCCCAAATAAAATGAATGTCGCTTCCGCAAACGGCACGAATTGCTTGAAGCTGGTCGTCGTTCGGCGGGTTCGCCGAAGACGGCAGATTTAAATCGTTTTGATCCGTAACAGAATTTGCGGATGAGGATTTAAAAAGCAGTTGCGCGAGATGAGTATTCAATTCGCGCTGCCCGCTAAGCACTTCCTCATATCGCTTCCGCAATGCTTCGAGCAGAAACCAACGATTGATAATGAGTTTCGCTTCAGGAATTGTCGTGTGAAAATCACGCTTGATGCCAACTGCCACTTCACTGCCTTGTATAGAAACGATCTGCCCGTCGAATTCCTCGTTGCCAACTTTGATCTTTGCTGGCGCATCATCCACCACGATCAGCGGGTTTTCGATTGTAAAAACGTAAACGAAGAATTCTCCTTCGCGTCGATTGAAACGCCCATCGTAAACTGAAGTCGATGAGCCACCGCCATTTTGCTGAAGCGCGGCAATCTCCTCTTTCAAGGCTTGCACGAATTCGCGAAGCCGAGCTTGTTCTCCTGATGTTGGCGTCTTCATTTTGATTGCTTAGCAATCTCACTCTTACTTCAACAACGGTTTTGAACGCTGTAAGTTCGACCCTTTTTCCGTTACCAATCGGTCGGTGCGTAATCTTTCAGAAATTTTCCCCAGACATCCTCGCCCGTGTTGAACCCGACGATGATTACTCTGACCCCGGCAATCATGTCGCCTTCCCAATGAAAATTGCTGCGATAATTCATCAGCCGCGTCTATGCCAAATTTGTTGCCGATGGCGAAGTTTGTCATGTGAGCACTTTCATTGTTTCTTTTCCCTTAGCAACGCTTCCGGCAAGGCCATAAGCTCCGCGCCGGAATCGGCACGCCAAACCACGCGACCATCCGGCAGCAGTCGGAGGATCGTTCCGCTCATCGAGCCACGCAGAGTTTTGACGCGGTCGCCGGGTTGGAGATCGGCGGACGCACACAATTCTTCCACCATCCGCGCCATGGATTCGTGATCGAGAACGCCAGCAATAAAGTGTGCGACCCCGGACATCACTTCGCGGCGGCGAGTGGTGGGCAACTCGGCGAAGACGAAGTCAACGAGAGTCCGTCCGACGTCGGCAAACGTATTGCCGTTGAAGAAGAGAAATGGAGAGCGACGATGACATTGTCGCAAAAACTCTATAGTTTCGTCGAGGGTGGAGATTTCTGGCTGGCGACGTCGCCATTCTGCTTCAAGCGCTGCATAGCTCTCTGAATTCTGGCCGTGCTGCGCGCCTCCTCTTGCGCACGCTCCTCGGTTGAGGCCGATGACAAGCTCCCAACTCCGGTTTTTGAGAAAAGCGGCTCGGGCTTGTAGCGGTGATTGTTCGCCAGAACTTCCTCCAAAATGTCCTGGTCGGTCAGATGCTCCAGCAGATCCAATCTCAGTTTCATCGCTCATAATTTACGCCCGGTTGCATGTTTGATTCAAGTGATGTTATCAAATGTTTTCGACGCAACAAGGCGCGGATCGTTTTTCCTTTTCAACTCTTCCATTTTTCTGCGCGTCAGCGAGAGCCGGTCGTGACTCGTGTGCGCGCCAAGGTTTTTTACTTTACCAATCGGTCGGCACGTAATCTTTCAGAAATTTTCCCCAGACATGCCCGCCGGTGTTGAACCCGGCGATGATCGGATCGACGATGCGCGCCGCGCCGTCCACGATGTCCAACGGCGGATGGAAACGGTGTTCCTGAGTTTTGCGCGCCGCGATTTGCACCGGATCTTCATCAGTCACCCAGCCGGTATCGACCGCGTTCATGTGAATTCCGTCGGCTTGATAATCGGCGGCAGAAGTGCGCGTCATCATGTTGAGCGCGGCCTTGGCCATGTTCGTGTGCGGATGCCGCGTTGTCTTGGATGGCCGATAGAATTGCCCCTCCACCGCCGAAACATTGACGATGTGTTTGTCGCGTTCCGGCGTGCGGAGCATCAACGATTTCAGCCGCGCATTCAGGATAAACGGCGCGACCGCATTGATCAGATGAACTTCCAAAAGTTCGACCGCTGGAACTTCCGCCATCATCAAGCGCCACGAATTTCGCTCGCGCAAATCGACTTGTTGCAAATCCTGGTCGAGTCTTCCTTGCGGAAATAAATCCTTCTGCGCCGACAGTTCATCGGGCAACAGCGGCACCTGCGATAATTCGGCGGCGTGCGTCAAACCCACTTCTGCAATGCGCCGCTCAGCCAGCGCGGAGCTTCCTTCCGGCAACATGTGGTAACCGCGCAACCCCTCGTAAGCGCCCAGCAATCGGCGCGCATTTTCCGGCATGGCGTCGAGAGAACTCGATTCGCTTGCCATCATGTGTTCATAAAAGTCTGGCGGTCGACGCACGGTTTGGCAGGCGTTGTTGATGATGAAATCCAGCCGCTCGCGTGTCGTCAGCAAATGTTTGCAAAAGGCTTCGACGCTCGGCGTGTGGCGCAAATCGAGACCGAAGATTTCCAGGCGATGCCCCCACTCCGCAAAGTCCGGTTCCTGCGCGTAACGGGCGGCGGAGTCGCGCGGGAAACGCGTCGTGACGATGAGTTGCGCTCCGGCCCGCAAGAGTTTGATGCCGGCCTGATAACCGATTTTCACGCGCCCGCCAGTCAGCAGCGCCACGCGCCCGCGCAAATCGGCGAGTTCGCTGCGCTTGCGATAATTCAGCTCGGCGCACTCGGGGCAAAGTTGATCGTAAAAAAAGTGGATCGTCGAATAGTCGCGTTTGCAGATGTAACAATTTTGCGGCGCGATCACTTCGCGAAAATCGGGATCGTCTTTGATCTCCTGCTGTTGGAAATCCAGAGGCACATAGACATTCGGCGTCGTAAACACCGGCTTTTTTCGCAGCACACGAATTCCGGTTTGATTGAGCACACCTTGGTCGCGCTGCAATTTCTCTGCATTGCGCTGGCGAATCTGCGCTTTGCGCAAACGACGCCGATCTACGGCGTCCGGTCGCGAAACCAATCCCGCCGCCTGAAGCAAACGAGTCCGTTCCTCTTCCGAAACTCCCGCGAGCAATGCGCGGTTTTTCGAGATTTCTTCCAGCAGCTGTGCGGCGTTGGCCAGACGCTCGGCCAACGTTTCACGCGTCGCCGTTTCGACCTCAGGGGCCGATGCATCGATAGAATTTCTTTCTTTTTTCAACACAGATTTTGAGATTTCGCCGAGGCGAATGGCATCGAACGTAGCTTGAAAAGAAGCAGCGTCAAGGCACGGCTGTCAGCGGCGCGATTTCTCGATGCGACCGCTTACTCGTAGCGCAGCGACTCAATCGGATCGAGGTTCGCCGCTTTGTAAGCCGGGTAGGTTCCAAAGATAATTCCGACGAGGGAACAAATTCCTAGACCGAACAACGCCCAATCGAAGGGAATCACGGCGGGCAATTTCAAAAAATGCGCAGCCACGTTTCCTCCAATCACGCCCAGCAAAACTCCAATTGCGCCGCCAAATTCGCACAGAACCACGGCTTCCATGATGAATTGGGTCATGATGTTTCGCTTTTTTGCGCCGATCGCGCGGCGGATTCCGATTTCACGCGTTCGTTCGGTGACGGACACAAGCATGATGTTCATAATTCCGATGCCCGCTGCAATCAACGCGATGGAACTAACAAGCGTCACGCCAATTCGCACGGCGAGCGTGAGTGAGTTGATCTGCTGCATCATCGAATCCTGCGATAAAATTTCAAAATCATCCTCGCCGCCGGGCGGCACTTTTCGCAATGCGCGCAAAACCCCGCGAACTTGTTCGACCGTGTCGTCAAAACTCGCGAGGTCGCGCGATTGCACCATCAGGCCGATGCTTTGATAGCGACTGCTGTAACGCCCGAAACCGGTCGTGATAGGAATGACGGCGAAGTTGTCCTGGTTACCACCTTGCATCGAACCTTTCGCTTCGAGCACGCCGATGACGCTGTAACCGATGCCGTTAATCTTGATCCGCTCACCCATCGCGGAACCTGCTGGAAATAAAACTTCCGCTAGATTATTTCCGAGTACACAGACGTCACGAAGCCCATCCACGTCCGCGTCAGATAAGATTCGGCCTTCGTGCAGAATCCAGTTTTGCGCGGCAAAACTATCCGGCGTTTCGCCCGTCAATGAGACTCCCGGCGGTGCCTTCGCATAGCTGGAAAACATCTCGGTCACAGGGAAATTCATTTCCAAACCGACGCCACGAGCTAGCGTCGCGCGCTTCTTGACCTCCAGGCCTTGAGCGAGCGTGATGTCTTTGCGCCGCCAATATTTTTCATCCGGTCGGTCAAAGGTGATTCCCGGCAATTTTTGCACCGCAAACGTTTGTCCGCCCAAAACGTCCAACTCACTTTCAATTTTCGTCTGCATCGCGCGCATCGCCGTCATGACGACGATGATGGAAAATACGCCGACCAACACCCCAAGCAATGTCAGCGCGGAACGCAACTTGTGCGACGCAACCGCATTCAATGCCATCAAAAAACTTTCTTTGAACTCCGCGCTCAGGACGCGAAGCAATTTCCATCGGGAGTAAGTTTGTTTGGGTCGAAACATCTTTAATTATTCGTTGCGTAGCGCTTCAACCGGATCCATTCGCGCCGCGCGCCACGCGGGAAAAAAGCCCGAAGCGAGCCCGGTGAAAAGCGAAACAAGAATGGCCACTCCCATCACGGGAATCGAGAGGCTGACCGGGACAGGCATAAACCGTCCAACGGCTAAAACCATCAGATAGGTGATCGCCAATCCAACCAATCCGCCAATCATACAAATGCTCGCCGCTTCGATTAAGAATTGAATCAAAATGGTGCGCCGTTTTGCGCCGATGGCTTTGCGCACACCGATTTCACGTGTTCGTTCCGCCACCGAAACGAACATGATGTTCATGATTCCGATTCCGCCGACAAACAGCGACAAACCTGTGATCAGCAAACCGACGGTCGCGATGATTCCCGCCACGCGATTGAACATGCTGATGAGATGTTCCTGTTGGTTAATTGCGAAATCATCCGGATCACCCGGCGCGAGGCGGCGAATTTTTCGCATAATTCCCTGCAGCTCTTCCTTCGCATCTTCGATGCGATTGATCTCGCTCACCTTCACTTGAATTTGAAAATCCGGATTCCGCCAATACCCACCCAGCAATTGGCGAATGGGAATGATTACTTCGTTGTCCAAACTTTTCATCCCCATAAAACTCCCCTGCTTGGCGAGAACGCCGATCACTTCCAGCGGCCGGGAGCCGATTCGAATGCGTTTTCCAATGGGGTCTTCATTCAGAAATAAATTGGTCGCCACATCCATCCCAATCACACAAACAGGGCGGCCACCTTCCGATTCCATCTCGGTCATGAAACGGCCTTGGCCAACGGAGAATCCGCTCGTCACGAGGAACTGATCGGTGCTGCCAATGATTTGCACTCCGCGCGCATTCCGCGATTGGTAACCGACGGATTGAAACATCACCACCACCGGCGCGACGCCGCGGGCGAGCGTCATTTGTTTCTCCACTTCCCTCGCTTGGAGCCAGGTGATTTCGCGGCGTTTCAGGAAGCCCAACCACTCCGCCTCGGTGTGCGCCAACCAACTGCCCCGCTGCACAAAGAGCGTGTCGGCGCCAATGATGGAAATACTTTGGTGAAAAGCGCGGTTCATCGCATCGAGCGCCGTCCCCATCAACGTGACCGTCACAATTCCAATCACGATGCCAAGCGTCGTCAGCACCGAGCGCATTTTGTTGGCCAGAATTGCGTCCCATGCAATCGCGAGGCCTTCTTTTAATTCGCTCAGGAAATTCACAACGAAATCAGTGCTTCACTGCTTCATCGCTGGCGATCAGCCCGTCGCGAATGCGGATAATGCGGCGCGCATGGAGTGCGACTTCTTCCTCGTGGGTCACCACGAAAACGGTGTTCCCCTTGCGCGAAAGATCTTCAAACAAAGTCATGATTTCGTCGCCCGTTTTGGAATCGAGATTGCCCGTCGGTTCGTCGGCCAGAATGATTGACGGCGTGTTGACCAGCGCGCGGGCAATCGCCACGCGCTGTCGTTGGCCACCTGACAATTCATTTGGTTTATGCGTCACGCGATCGGCGAGACCAACGGCCGTCAGCGCCTCGAGCGCGACCCGCCTGCGCTCATCAAAAGTCATTCCGGAATAAATCAGCGGCAGCTCCACATTGCGCAGCGCATTCGAGCGCGGCAGCAGATTGAACGTCTGAAAAACAAAACCGATTTCGCGATTGCGAACTTCCGCCAGCTCGTTGTCGTCCATTTCGCTGACGTTCGTCCCGTTCAATTCATAGGTGCCCGAGGTCGGCGTATCGAGGCAGCCGAGCAGATTCATCAGCGTGGATTTGCCAGAGCCAGACGGCCCCATGATCGCCACATATTCACCGCGTTCAATTTCCAGGGAAACATCGCGCAATGCATGGATTGTCTCCTCGCCCATCTGATAGCGGCGTGAAAGGTTTTTCAGGCAAATCAGGCTCATGTGGGAAGTCCTAAGTTTTCAATTTTAAGTTTAAGCTGAGAACTTGTCTTTCACTCAGAACTACGAATGAGGGACTCAAAACGTTTAGAGTTTTTCCTTCGCTTCGCTCTTTGGAGTGCCGATGATTACTTCTTTGCCCTCTTCCAGTTCGCGGCTGATCGCCTTGTAGCTTCCCGAAACCACTTCGACGCCTTCGCTCAACCCATCGGTAATTTCGACATACGCATCGTCGCTAATTCCGCGCTTCACCGGGATCATTTTGGCGCGATTATTTTCCACTGCGAAAACGACCTCGATCGGCTTCGAAGATTCGTTCGGCTTCTTTTTGCCTGCGGCATCCGTCGCTGGAACTTCTCCTGCAATTGCCGAATTCATCCCCTTCTTGGAATCGGCTTGTGCCAGCGCGTTCGTATTTTTCGGCGAGCGCGTGGTCACACTTTGAATAGGCACCGTGAGAACATTGGTGCGTGAGCGCGTTTCAATTTCTGCCGTGACTGACATGCCCGGACGAAACGATTCCTTCTCTGCAAAACGAATTTTCACCTCGAACTTCGTCGCTTCCTGATTCGCGCTTGATGACGCGTTGGCTGCCGACTTGGCCGAGTTCGCAATTTCCGTAACTGTTCCTTTGAATTTCCGATCTTTAAATGCATCCACTTCCAATCGCGCGTTCTGCCCCACTTCGATCAGCACCACGTCAATTTCGCCGATGTCCACGCGCGTCTCCATTTCATTCAGATCGGAAACAACCATGATTTCTGTTCCCGCCATCATTGCGGTGCCAACGACGCGCTCGCCGATTTGCGAATTCAATTTCGTAATCGTGCCGGTGAGCGGAGAATAGATTGTGGTCTTCGAAAGGTCATCCTCGGCCCGCTGCAACGAAGCATGCGCCATGTGAATCTGCTGAAGGGCGCCCGCCAAAGTCGATTTCGCCACGCTGTATATCGTCATCGCTTCCTGATGCGCCGAATCGGAGACGAGTTTATTTCTGTATAGCTCTTTGATGCGATTAAACTCCAACTCGGCTTTCTCGAGGTTGGCGCGAGCGGTGTTGCTGCTGGTCAGCGAGTATTGGTAATTGGCTTCGGAGGAATTTTTGCTGGCGATGTAATTATCCGGCTTAATTTTCACCAGCAAATCGCCCTTGTTCACGCGCTGGCCTTCTTTAATCGGCAATTCGATGATTTCGCCGCTTACCTCGGGGCTGATTTTCACCTGCACGACCGGCTGAACTTTTCCGTTAGCCACGACCAATTCGGTCAAGTTGCGCCGCGTCGCCTTTTCCTTCTGGACTGTGACGGCAACGTCCCTCTTTCGAAAAATTGCGAAGGCCCCAGCTGCCGCGATCACAATGGCTGTTACGAGAATGATCGGCAGTTTTTTTCGTTTGCGATTTTTTGGAGTTACCATATTTGCCAAGCAAGGATGCACATTCCTGAAGGAAATTTGCCAGTGCAAACGGTTCTCGGTCGCTCTCTGCCGCCGCAAATTGTTGGCTTGAACATTGCGGTCTTGAACAGAAACAATCGCAGCGTGACCAAGCTTTTAACTCTCCTCGTGACCTGCGCTGCTTTCATCAGTTCATCGGCTTCTGCTGCACCCGCGGATTTACCCGGGGTTGTCGTTCGGCATCTGCCTGCAACGAAACAAGCCTATCTCGGTTCGCCCAGCATCGCTGTGCTCGAAGATGGCACTTACGTCGTCTCGCACGACATCTTTGGAAAAGAAAGTCCACGCGATCAGACATTTATTTTTGAATCGAGAGACAAAGGCGCGACCTGGAAACAGATTTCCGAAATCAAAGGGCAATGGTGGTCCACGCTCTTCACTCATGGAACAAACCTTTTTCTGATCGGAACGACCCGAGAGAATGGTTTTCTTGGAGTTCGCCGCTCCGGCGATGGCGGTAGAACCTGGACTGAACCAAAGGATGAAAGTTCCGGCCTTTTGCTTTCTGATGGGCGATACCACTGCGCGCCGGTTCCCGTGATAGCCCACGGAGGCCGGATTTGGCGCGCGATGGAAGCGGTCGTGGGCGACGCAGGCTGGGGAAAATATTTTCAAGCCTTCATGATGTCCGCGTCCCAGAATGCCGATCTGCTCAAGCGGGACTCGTGGACTTTCAGCAATCGAATTGCGCGCGAAACCAATTGGCTGGGCGGCAGTTTCGATGGCTGGCTCGAGGGAAATGCCGTCCTTCTGCCCGACGGACAAATGACGGACATTCTTCGAGTTGCTTGCACCAACTACCCGGAGCGCGCGGCGATTATCCGCATCAGCGCCGATGGAACGAAAGCGACTTTCGACGCAACCAATGACTTCATCGAATTTCCCGGGGGTGCGAAAAAATTCACCATTCGTTACGATGAAACGAGCAAACGTTACTGGTCACTCGCCAATGCGGTTCCGAATGAATTTCAATCCGGTCAGCCCGATCGCACCCGCAACACGCTCGCACTGATCAGCTCCTCCGAATGCCGCAATTGGCGCATCGAAAAAAATCTGTTTCAAAATCGCGACACGAAATTGCACGGCTATCAATACGTCGATTGGCTTTTCGAAGGCGACGATATGATCTCGGTCATCCGCACGGCGCACGACGACGATTTCGGAGGCGCGAATAATTTCCACAACTCCAACTACATCACCTTTTATCGTGTGAAAAACTTCCGCAAGCTGGGGCGATGATTCCAGGCAACACAAACAAACCATGAAACACAATTCAAACCTCGCCGAAATTACCGGCTTAACCACTCTTAGCTGCGCGATTCTTCTAATGACCAGTTGCTCTACATTGACTTCTACGACCCCGACAAGTTCTCAGTCAGGCGAATCCATCGTGCTCGCCGGTGAAAATCCCGCTCAGCTTGCTCACCCGCCGCTTAAACCCAAATCGCTGCACGTCCGCAGCACTTATCGAGCAGATCTTCCGACGACGATTCACTATGAGGAGAGCGTCGATTTCGTCGTTGATTATGAGCGAGGGCAGATTCGGCGCACCGCGAATTCGCGCATCCCTGATTTCCACACCAACATACTCTTCGGCGTTGAGGATTTTGATCATTCAAAATTTCCCGGCTTCGGTAATGGGAAGTTTTTCGCGTTCGTCGATTACGCAGCGCGGAACAAAATCGATTGGCCGAAACAGCCTTCGCAAACTGAACTCCTTTCGCAAACGAGCGCGAAGCTTCACCGCGGCGACAGCGTGAAAATCGTCGCCTACGGTGACAGCATCACGGCGGGTGGCGACGCGACGGAACCGAAGCTCATTTTTTGGCAGCGCTGGGCCGATTCACTTCAGCAGAAATATCCGCACGCAAAAGTCGCTGCGGCCAATGGCGCAACGGGCGGCGACACGACGGCGCAAGGCGTGCAACGTTTGCAGGACAAAGTGCTCAATCAAAAACCGGACCTCGTCCTGATTGGCTTCGGTATGAACGATCACAACATCCCCGGCTTCGGGACAAAGTTGGAAACCTTCACGAACAACCTCGTGACGATGATAGATCGCATTCGCAAAGAGACCGGCGCGGAAATCATTCTCTACTCCACGTTCCCACCGAATCCGAAGTGGCACTTCGGTTCACATAACATGGAGGCCTACGCCCTCGCCACCGAACAAGTCGCGCGGGGGAAGCGCTGCGCCTACGCCGATGTTTACCATAACTGGGTCGCGGTTGAATCGAAGAAAAAGCCGGAAGACATGCTCGCGAACAACGTCAATCACCCAAACGATTTCGGGCACTGGATTTATTTTGAAGTACTGAAGCGAATTAGGTTGTGAGCTAGAGCACCAAAAGGAAGAGGCCCGGGGTTCGCGATAAAGATTACGCTCTTTTTGTGACGCAGCTCGCTGGCAGTCGAATTGCTTGAGGAGTTCTCTTGGCAATTTGAACCTGGGAAATTATTAAATTATGCTGCGCTACTTATTGTTGGCTTTCATTGGAATTACTCCATTCCTTTTCGCCGGGCCGACAAACTCGATTCTTTTCGTCACGCAGGTTCCTGTCCCCGCGGATTTCGTCACAATCGGCTCGGTGTTCGGAAATCATCGTTCCGGGCCAGACATCTGCGGCCGCGGCGGTGATTTATGGATTCGTTATACCGACGGAACATTAAAAAACCTCACGCGCGCCGCAGAATATGGCGTTTACGGAGCGCAGCACACCAATGGAATTGCGGTGAGGCAACCGTCGGTGCATTGGAGCGGAAAGAAGGCGATATTCAGCATGGTCGTCGGCGCGCCGCGTTATCAATATGATTACACCACCGTAAATTATTGGCAGCTTTACGAGATCACGAATTTCCTCGATTCAGCATCGGTACCGGTGATCACAAAAGTTGCGAATCAGCCGACAAACTATAACAACATCTCTCCCTTTTACGGAACCGATGACCGCATCATTTTCACCACCGACCGTCCACGTAATGGACAGCGGCATCTCTATCCGCAGCTCGATGAATACGAGGAAGCGCCGACCGTAACGGGTTTGTGGAGCCTTGATCCGGTTTCGGGCGATTTGTTCATGTTGAACCATGCGCCAAGCGGAGCCTTCTCGCCGATTTTGGATCGAGCGGGTCGCGTGGTGTTCGTGCGGTGGGATCATTTGCAACGTGATCAACAGGCAGACAGCGACGCCGAAGCTGGCGCAGTGACCTATGGCACCTTTAATTGGAGCGATGAATCTTCCGCGTCAGTGACGACGACGAATCAGACCGAAGTTTTTCCTGAGCCGCGAACGGGTCGCGACGATTTGTTGGCTGGCACAAATCTGAGAGGTCACACGTTTAATCATTTTTTCCCGTGGCAAATCAACGAAGACGGAACGGAAGAGGAAACCTTAAATCACGTCGGGCGGCATGAACTCGGAGGCAGCTACGCGAGCGCGAGTTTCACGAACGACCCGAATGTTCAGGACCTTTATTATTTCGGAAATAAATTCAATACGAACACGATCGATAATTTTCTGCAGGTGAGCGAAGACCCGCGCGCGCCGGGATTATTTTACGGAATCGACGCGCCGGAGTTCGGCACGCACGCCTCCGGCCAATTGATTTCGTTGAACGGCGGCACGAATCTCAATGCCTCCCAAATGCGGATCTCTTATCTTACGCCGCGCTCGACTCATTCCTACGCATCTTCTTCCGCGACCATTCCGGCGGATCACACTGGGTTGTATCGCAACCCGCTGATGACGAGCGATGGTTACATGATCGCCGCGCACACCACGAACGCGCTTTACGAAAGCGGAGGCGGCACCACGGCTTTTCCGAATTCGAAATACGCCTTTCGTTTGAAGTTCCTCCAGTTCACCAACGGTTTTTACGTGCCGATTACACCCTTGACTGCAGGCTTAACCAACGTTGCCAGCTATTGGGATCCCGACACGCTGGTGACCCAAACGAATTTACTCTGGGAGCTTGATCCTGTTGAAGTGGTCGCGCGCCCTCAGCCAAACCGATTGCAGCCACATCTCGCCGCGCCTGAATTAGCCGCGTTCAAGAATGCCGACGTCGAGGTTTCTAATTTTCAAAAATACCTTCGCACTCACGATCTCGCGCTGATTGTCAGTCGCGACGTCACGACGCGTGACAAGAACGATCGCATTCAGCCGTTTAATTTGCGCATCGCCGGAACCACCCATCAGACCATCGGAGCGGCGGGAAAAATTTACGATGTCGCCTGGATGCAGCTTTTTCAGGGGGACCAACTGCGAAGCCTCAACTACGGCAACGTGGCAAATCCGCGAGCAGGTCGGCGGGTGATCGCGCAACATCTGCACGAACCTGCGGTGGACAATCCGCCGCATCCCTCCGCGCCGCTGGCCAGCGTGCGATTGGGCGACGACGGCTCGATGGCTGCGTTGGTTCCGGCGCGGCGCGCTCTCTCCTGGCAACTCACTGACACCAACAACACGGGCGTCGTTCGCGAACGGTATTGGCTGACGTTTCAGCCCGGCGAAATTCGCACCTGCACGAGTTGCCATGGCCTCAACACAACCGATCAGGCCAATCAACCCGTTCCCACGAACACACCGTCCGCCTTGGTCAGCCTTCTGAATTACTGGAAAAGCAACGCCGTGGCTCGTTCGAGCGTCACTGCAAATCAAGGCACCAATAATTTCGAGATAAGTTTCACCCGTCGTCCTGCCGAAATGGGAGTCACCTATCATGTCCAAGCTTCCGCCAATCTGGCGACGTGGTCTGACATCGCCAGTTATGCGGGGACGAACATTGTGATTACGGGTCAGGCAATGGAAATTTCGCGAATTGGTTTACCCAACGAAGTGGTCACAGTTCGCGACAAACTCGGAATGACCAGTTCCACGAAACGATTCTTGCGAATCTTGGTCACCAAGCCGTGACGTTAAGAACCGAGGCTACTGACTGAGTCGATAAAACTTCTGCGTTCCGGTGACCGCATTCGTCACCGTGTTCTGTCCGTTGACGACAGTTGCCACCGGAGCAGCAGGACTCCAAGCAATTGGCGTGACGAGATTCGTCGTGAATTGCAATGAATACCCCACCGCATTGGTCGGCCATGTTATAATCACTTCGGCTCCGGCCCGATTCAGACTGACTTGCGGACCGGCCAGCGTTAGGCTGAACAACGCCCCATAACCCGAAGTGCCGCCCGCCGAAGTGGTCCCGTAAAGCGTGCTCCCGGAGAGAATTACACCTCCAAACGGATTTGCCCCATCGCTGTTCGGATTGTTATCCGTCGGCGTGGACGCGCTGAAACTATGCAGAATTGCAAAACCGCTGCTGTCGGTCCCGACGGCGAAGACCGTTCCGTTGGTCGAACTGCCGCCGTGCTCCGTCGTTCCATACAGCGTGTTGTTGAGCAACGCCAAGCCGGCTCTCGGATAACTTCCATCAAGCGTGCCGTTGGTGAAACTGTGCAGATTAGTGAAACCGGTACCGTCGATGTTGAGTTTGAAAATAGTTCCGCGACCCGCACTGCCGCCCTGCGCTGCCGTCCCATAAAGGGTGTTGCCGGAAACAATCAACGCGGCTTCGGGATACGCACCGTCGGTGGCGCTCGATAAATTGCGTAGCTTCGTAAAAACACTTCCATTGCTACCAATCTTGAACAGCGTTCCATAAGCACCGCCGCCGCGATTGGCCGTCCCGTAAAGAGTGGGCTTGTATATTTTACAAACGCATGGACAGCCAATGTCCAAGGGGATGGTTTAGGCTGGTCCGCATGAAAATTTCTAAGATTGAGGCGGGAGAGCCGGTTTTGCAGCAATTGGCACAGGCGTATGGCAATGAAGCCAGGGCGCGTGCGCTTTTGGAATCGTGGCGCTGGCCCGGTGGTCCGGTCTGTCCGCACTGCCAGAACGCGGGCGA
>CANJXF010000039.1 GCA_947478865.1 Verrucomicrobiales bacterium
CTCGATCGAGTTTTTCCAGGAAATCATTGGTCAATGTCGAAGGCATCAAGCTGTCCAGAAGTCCCAGCTGTGGATTGGTCGTGGTTTGCATCTCTTTCAGACTTCTATTCACGCGCTATATTCACGCCGAGTTTTTCAGAGGTCTCAATCTTTGTCTCGAAATGAGAAAGATAACCTTAAAAACCCTAAGATATAACGATAACTCGTGTCAACAATATCTCCAGCGGATCATGACCTCGATTGCCTTAGAACTAGGCTCAGAACTTGAGAAGTGTGCTTAAACTGTAACTTTAAAGACTTCACCCTTCTTGACGGAAAGCGCGAAGGAACTCATCAGCACTGGAATCTGTTTTAGGTCCTTCAGACTGACCAGTTCGACAGGAGAATGCATATACCGGTTTGGCAGGCTGATTAATGCGCTCGGGATTCCACCCCGGGTCCAAAAGATAACGTCGGTATCGGTGCCACTGGTGGCCGACATGGCTTCGTGCTGAAGTTTGATCTTTTGTTTTGCAGCAACCGCTTCAAGGCGTTCCACCACCACAGGATGATTACAGCCACCGTGGGTTAAGGTTGGCCCGCAACCAATTTTCACGTCGCCATGCTGCGCTTTGCTGACGGTCGGGTAATCCGTCGCATGGGTTACGTCAACCACCAGCGCCACGTCGGGCTTGAGCGAATAAGCGATTTGCCGGGCGCCGAGCAATCCGACCTCCTCCATAATATTTGAGACCGCGCAAATCTCAGCGTTAAGCTTTCCCTTTCCTTCTTTCAAAAGCCGCAATGCTTCCGCCACTGACCAAGTGCCGATGCGATTATCAAACGCACGGGCAATCGCCAGGTCACCTCGCAACATTTCGAAATCGTGGTTGAGCGTGATTGGATTTCCAATTTGAACCAACTTCAGCGCTTCCGCTCGGCTGGCGACCCCAATGTCGATGAACAAATCCTCGATTTTTGGCGCTCTGGGTTCCTTTTCCGACTTCATCAGGTGAGGCGCCACATTTCCGACGACCCCTTTCACGGGACCTTTCTTCGTGTGAATGATGACCCGTTTTGCCTTGGTGATCGCGGGATCGACTCCGCCCAGTTTTCGAACGTAAATAAACCCTTCCTCGCTGACCCAATTGACCGCCATCGCAATCTCGTCGGCGTGCGCAGCCAACATGATCCGAGGCGAACCGCCTTTGTTCAAAACGGCAACGCAGTTTCCATACGAATCCGAAAAAGTCTCGTCCGCGTATTGTTTTACGTAATCCAACCAGACTCGTTGCCCCCGGGTTTCGTGTCCGGATGGACTGGGCGTGTTGACAAGAGTTTTTAGAAATTCCAATGAAGCTTCGCGCATGCCGATTGTAGGCGGAGGCGATACTCGATGCGCAACAGAAAAACAGCGGCTTGCCGGATATTGCTTCTCACCTATAGCCTAGCATCCGATTTTATGTTTCGTGAGTCGCTAAAAAACGTCAGCCGCATCGTCATCAAGCTCGGGACCGGGGTTCTCACCGACAGCCAAAAGCAACCCGACCTGGCGCAGATGAAACAACTCGTCACCCAAGCCGCCGCCTTGCGCAAAGCTGGCAAGGAAATTGTCATCGTCACCTCGGGGGCAGTTGGAGCCGGCATGGGCGTCTTGGGCCACACCAAACGCCCCGCCGAATTGGCGGAAATGCAGGCCTGCGCAGCGGTCGGCCAATCGCGCCTGATGGCCACCTACGAAAAGCTTTTTGCAGAATTTGAGCTCAACGTCGCGCAAGTTCTCCTCACCCACGACGACCTCCAACATCACGAACGCCATCTCAATGCGCGCAATACGCTGGTCACTTTGCTCGAACATGGCGTGGTCCCGATCATCAATGAAAATGACGCCATCTCGTTCACCGAATTGAAATTTGGCGACAACGATAAACTCTCGGCACTCGTCGCCTGCTTATTGCCCGCCGATCTGCTCGTGATTCTAACAACCGTCGACGGCGTGATCGAAAACTTTGGAAAAGAGAATCCGAAGACCATCAACGTCATCGAACAAATCGACGAGACTCTGGAAAAACTTGCCGGCGGAACGACCAGCGACACAGCCGTGGGCGGAATGGCTTCCAAAGTGCAGGCAGCAAAAATAGTGGCTCGGGCGGGAATTCCGCTCGTCATTGCCTCGGGCCAAAAAAAGGACGTGCTTGCCGGCATCCTGCAAGGCGACGACGAAGGAACACTTTTCGTCCCCCAATCCCTCAAGCTGCCCGGAAGAAAACGTTGGATCGCATTCTTTCATTCTCCGCGCGGAACTTTGTATGTGGATGATGGTTGCAAGGAGGCATTGCGCGAGCGCGGCACCAGCCTGCTTCCACCCGGCGTCACCAAGTGCGAAGGACATTTCGCGGCGGGCGAAGTCGTGCGCGTCTGCGACGCAAATGGAACTGAGTTTGCGCGAGGCATCTCGTATTTCAATTCCGATGCGCTCAAAACTCACGACCTCCCGCGGACCGAAGTGATTCACCGCGATAATCTGGTGATTTTGTGAGCGAAAACTTTCTTACTCTCACTCCTAATCTTAATCTCCGGGAAAGATTCAGATTCAGATTCAGATTAAGATTACGATTAGGATTAAGAACGGAATGAAAAAATCACCCGCCATCAACGATCTCCTCGCCGTCATGGCGAAACTCCGTTCGCCCAAAGGTTGTCCGTGGGACCGCGAGCAGAATCACATGACGCTGCGCTTTCACGCCGTCGAAGAAGTTTATGAACTGATCGACGCCATCGAGGCCGACGACGACCACGAACTCGCGGAAGAACTCGGCGACCTGTTGTTGCAAGTCGTCTTTCATTGCCAGCTCGGCCAGGAACGCGGCGCATTCGATTTTGAAAAAGTGGCGCGTCACATCACTGATAAATTGATTCGCCGTCATCCGCACGTCTTTGGCGAAATGAAAGTCAAGAATGTCGATGAAGTCTGGGCGAACTGGGAGAAAATCAAACGCGCGGAAAAGCACGGAACGAAACACGAACGCGCCTCCGCCCTCGATGGAATTCCCAAGCATCTCCCTGCCCTTCTCCGCGCCGAGAAGCTCGTCAAGAAAGCGCGCAAAGCGCATTTGATTTCCAAGGCGGCGAAAAACGGCACAACAAAAAGCGCGCTGGCAAAGCAGCTTTTTAAATTGGCTGAATGTGCGCAAAGCAAAGGTTGGAATGCCGAGGAACTTTTGCGCGCCGAAGTTAAAAAGCGCGAACGCAAATTTCGGCAAATGGAAACCCGGAGCGCCGGTTTCTAAACCGGCTTTTGATTCCCAACGCACAAAGCCGGTTGCAAACCGGCGCTCCATCGAAAGATTATCTTCGCTTCCTGCACGCGATGTTTTCTGCTGTGGCAAAATTCAACAATTCCATTTAGTTTCAAGAGCAACAAAATATATGACTGACCCGCGTTACACAAAATTGGCGAAGCTTCTCATCGAATATTCCACCGCATTGAAAAAGGGCGAAAATGTTCTGCTCGATATGATTGATGTGCCCGACGAGTTCTCGGTTGAGTTGATGCGCGCCGCAAGGAAAGTCGGCGCAACGCCAATCGTTGAAGTGCGGCACACCCGCGTTTCTCGCGAAGTGGTTCGCGAGACGAACGAAAAACATGCGGCGCTGGTTCGCGATGTGGAAATGTTTCGCATGAAACGGATGCAGGCTTACATCGCCATTCGTGGCAGCGCGAACGTGAGCGAAAACTCCGACGTGAACAGCGATTTGATGGCGATGTATTCCAAAACCATGCGGCCGGTTTTGAATTATCGCGTCAACAAAACGCGCTGGTGCGTCTTGCGCTGGCCGACGCCGAGCATGGCGCAGGCGGCAGGCATGAGCACGGAAGCCTTTGAAAATTTGTATTTCGACGTTTGCACGATGGATTACAAAAAGATGGCGAAAGCGATGGTTCCGTTGCAAAAGCGGATGCGCAAAGCGAATGATGTCCGGCTCGTTTCTCCCGGCACGGATTTGACCTTCAGCAAAAAAGGAATCGATGCCATCTTGTGCGAGGGAATTCGTAACATTCCCGATGGCGAAGTCTTCTCCTGCCCGGTGAAAAATTCGGTGAACGGCGTGATCCAATTCAACACGCCGACGATTTATTCCGGCACGAAGTTTGAAAACGTGCACCTCGAATTCAAAGCCGGCAAAATCATCAACGCCACTTCCAACAACACGAAACGTCTGAACGAAATTTTGGATACTGATCCCGGCGCACGTTACATCGGAGAGTTTTCGCTCGGCTTCAATCCCTACATCCAGAATCCAATGTGCGACATTTTGTTTGATGAAAAAATTGCCGGCTCGCTGCATTTCACGCCCGGCCAGGCCTACGAAGTCGCCGACAATGGAAACCGATCCGCCGTGCATTGGGACATGGTTTTGATTCAGCGCAAAGAATGGGGCGGCGGCGAAGTCTGGTTCGATGGCGAGCTGATTCGCAAAGATGGAAAATTCTTGCCGAAAGATTTGCAGCCCCTAAATCCGGAGAATTTGAAGTCCTGATTTTATTGCGGCGGCGCGTGACCGCCGCACTTTTCTGCCATCTACCGGCGGTCACAGACCTCCGCAACCAACATCATCCCTTGAGGATGCTCAGGAACTGTTTCATGGCAGGCGAGAGAACTTTGTTCTTTTTGTAAATCGCGGCCAGCGGGCGAAATAGGTCCAGCCCTTCGATTTTCAATTCGGACAAGGTCTGTTTCGCAACTTCCTGCGTGATTGTTCCCTGCGGAACGATCGAAATTCCAGCCTCGATTTCCACCGCGCGTTTGACGGTTTCGATGTTGTCGAATTCCATCACGGTCTGCACTTCGACGTTATTTTCCTTAAGAATTTTATCGATCGCTTTGCGCGTCGGAATGTCGGGTTCGAATCCAATAAATTTCTGTCCGCTGAGCTGCGCAAGCTTCACCGTTTTGTTTTTCGCGAGCGGATGGTTGGGATGACAGATCATGACCAGGGCATCTTTGCGCAACGGGATTAATTCCAATTTCGCATCCTTGGCCGGGTAGGCCACGAGCCCGAGATCGACGACGTTGCCGAGCACATCTTCATAAACCTGGTTGGCCCGGCGATATTCCACGTGAACGTTGACCGTGGGATAGCTTCGGAGAAATTTTTTCAAATACGGCGGAAGATCGTGCAAACCGATGCTGTAAATCGTGGCGACCCGAATGGTTCCAGAGATGATGTCTTTAATTTCCTGCAAACGATTGTGCAGCGAATCGTAGGTTTGAATGATCTGCTTGCTATATTCGTAAAGCACCTGGCCTTCGCGCGTGAGGCGAAACTTCTTCTTGCTGCGCTCGATCAGCAGGGATTTAAAAGTCTTTTCCAGTGAACTGATCTGCTGGCTGACAGCGGATTGGGTGACCTCGTTGATTTGCGCGGCCTTGGTGAAACTCTCGGTCTCGGTCAGATCACAGAACACTTTCAGACTTTCGATTTGCATAAGACAAATTCAAAACAGAAAGGGCGGGCGCGTCAACTTACGAAACAGAGCTCAACATATCTTTGACCTTGCGCAAAAGGTCCTGGCTCGTGAAAGGCTTTTCCAGGTAAGCATCATTTTCTTCGGCGTTGCCAGCGCGGATGTATCCGCTGCAGCAAATCACCTTCATAGCGGGCGAGTTCCGACGGATCTTCTCGATCAATTCACGTCCACCCATGTTCGGCATGATCAGATCCGTGATCACAAGATCAACAGGACTTTGTGTTGCCATCAACAACTCAAGCGCTTTTTTTCCGCTGTGCGCTGTTAAAACCTTGTAGCCATAAGATGACAAGACTTTCTCGCCCATTGTTAAAACCAGCTCCTCGTCATCAACGATCAGAATAGTTTGTGTTCCGCTCAGATCGGCGTGATCCACTGAAATGTCTTTCACCAACTTCTGGTTGGCTGGCAGATAAACCCGCACCGAAGCCCCCTCGCCCACCTGGCTGGAAACCGCCACTCCACCCCCGTGATTGGTGATAATTCCATAAACCCAAGCCAAGCCGAGACCGCGATGGCGTGTTGTATTTTTTGTGGTGAAAAATGGCTCGAAAATTCGCGGCAAAACCTCGGCGTCAATTCCAGAACCGGTATCCACAATTTCAAGGCAGACATAAGTTCCGGCAGCCAGCCTAGCCATCCGATCCTGGGTCGGTTCGGAGAGTTCCAGATTGCGGGTTTTCACACAAATTTTCCCATCTGCGCCCATCGCCTCCACGGCGTTCTCTAAAATTTTTGTGAGGGCCTGTTGGATTTTTGTTTCATCGAAGACGGCGGAGAAAAGCTTTCGCTCCAATTGCAGCGACCAGTCTAGCGCGGCTCGTTCTGGAGTGCGAAACGCTTCGACCGTCCGTTGCACGATGGCATTTAAGTTCCCGGCAATCTGTGCCCGAGGTTCCTTTTCCTGGCGGCTGAACGCAGCCAGATCGTCGGCGATTTCCGCGACCTTTATCGCCGCTTTCTCGACTTCCAGCAGCGAACCACGCCATGGATTTTTCGCTTCCATTTCCGATAACACCAGCGAGGTGTGACCGAGAATTCCCGTGAGGGCATTATTCACGTCCAATGCAACGGATCTGGTTAACTGCAAGGCGCAATCGAGCTTTTGCTTTTGTGCTATGCTGGCATCGCTGGCCCTCGTCTCGCGAAACAGCTGAAGCACAAAATACTTCTGATCTTCCCGTTGCAACGCCGAAATGTAGGTTGTGAAGGGCGTAATCGCTCCCCCTTTGACGACAAATTTTATCGGCAGCGGCCCGCATAAAGTTAAGTCGATCCGGCCCAGAAATTGTTCCGCAGAAGAGCCGTTTCCCGCGCCCCATATTGCCGAAAGCTGCGAACTTTCTCCTTCGATAATCGAACCAAAAACACCGATCGACGCCTGATTTGCTCGGCGAATCGTTCCGCCCAATTCCAAAAGCAAGGCAGGCCAACTTGCGTGTTCGAGCAAAAATGAAAGATCTGACTTCATGTCTCTATTAAATAAACTCCTAGGATACCTGAGGACGACCCGACCTCAACAAACTTAAACAACTGCGGGCCGAAAATCCAAAAACGCGCCAGGCAACAACTCCTTGACGGAAAACTCTTTGACCTGCTTAGGCTTCGCGCTGTCACACACATAAACCATGGCGTCTGGCGCGTATTCCGAAAGCAACTGACGGCACGCGCCGCAAGGCATCCCGCCGCCGTCGATTCGCGCCACGACGGCAATCGCGGAAAACCTTTTCTCCCCATCGGTCAACGCCTTGAACAAGGCGATCCGCTCGGCGCAACAAGTCAAACCGTAACTCGCGCTTTCCACATTGGCTCCAGAAATAATTTTTCCGTTCTCGGTTATCAACGCTGCGCCCACTCTGAATTTCGAATACGGCGCACAAGCCATTTTCTGAGCCTTCACCGCGGCGGTAATTAACTTTTCTTTGTTAACTTTTCGCATACAGCTCGCAAAAGCTTTTCAGAAATTGCGCAACGGCACCTTTTTTTTGTTCCGCGATCGCCAGCACTTCCGAATGAGACAATTGCCCCGATCCCAGGCCTGCGGCAAGGTTGGTGATGCAGGAAATTGCGGCGACGGACAAACCGCATTGCCGGGCAACAATCGCCTCCGGCACTGTGCTCATCCCGACGGCATCCGCGCCGAGCCGTCCGAACGCGCGGATTTCTGCGGGCGTTTCATAACTTGGCCCCAGCGTGGCCAGATAAACGCCCGCGTGCAAACGTAGCTTGGTTTGCTTGGCCGCTTTCTTAAGAATCTCATTCACCTTCAAATCGTAAACGCGGGTCAAATCGACAAAACGCGGCAAACCGAGATGCGCCGGACCGCGCAATGGATTTGTTCCCATCAAATTGATGTGATCCTCCAGCAGCATGAAATCGCCGGCTTTGTATTTGCGATTGATTCCGCCCGCCGCGTTGGTCAAGAGCAGCGAACGGATGCCAAATTCCGCCAGCACGCGAATGGGAAATGTGATGCGATCCATCTCGTGCCCCTCGTAAAAATGCGTTCGGCCCTTGAGCACAAGCACCGGTACTTTCCCAAAATGTCCAAGGACGAGTTTACCCGCGTGACCGCTCACGCCGACCGACATGAAGCCGGGAAGCTGGCCGTAGGGAATCTCCACCGCTACATCCAGGAGGGTCAAAGCATGTTGGAAACCGCTGCCCAAAACCATCGCAAGGGTCGGGCGCAGCGGCGTTTGTTTCCTTAAAATTGACGCCGTGGCTTTTGCATTTAATGTCACGGCGGGATGATAGGTTGGCGGCTTGATTTATCTCAAACCTAATTTACTCTCGCTCAACAATTTTTTGATATGCAACTCAACAACGACGAAATCCGCCGCTACTCCCGACATTTAATCCTCCCGGAAGTTGGCATGGCAGGTCAGAAAAAAATCTGTTCCACCAGCGTGTTGTGCATCGGAGCGGGAGGACTCGGTTCGCCGATCGCGATGTATCTAGCCGCGGCAGGAATCGGAAAATTGGGGTTGCTCGATTTCGACACGGTTGACTTCTCAAATCTGCAGCGGCAGATCATCCATGGCACCGCTGACGTCGGACGCCCGAAGACCGACTCAGCCCAGGAGACGATCAAGAGCATTAATCCGAATGTGGAAGTCGTCATTCACAACACCCGTATCAGCAGCGAAAACGCATTAGAAATCATCGGGCAATACGACATTGTCGTTGATGGAACGGATAATTTCCCCACGCGCTATCTCACCAATGACGCGTGCGTCTTGCTGAAGAAACCCAATGTTTACGGATCGATTTTCCGCTTCGAAGGACAAGCGAGCGTTTTCGCCCCGCATCTTGGCGGACCTTGCTATCGCTGCCTTTATCCAGAACCGCCGCCGCCCGGAATGGTGCCGAGTTGCGCGGAAGGCGGCGTGCTCGGAGTGTTGCCGGGAATCATCGGCTGCATCCAGGCCACGGAAATTTTAAAGCTCGCGCTTGGCAAAGGAACTTCACTCATCGGTCGTTTGCTGTTGTTCAACGCGCTCGATATGAAGTTTCGCGAATTGAAACTTCGTCGCGATCCTCAATGCCCGTTGTGCGGAGAAAATCCGAGCGTCACCAAGTTGATTGACTACGAAATGTTCTGCGGAATCTTGCCCGAGGCCACAAACCCCGCAGTAAACCCGGATGAAGTTTCAGTCCAGGATATGAAGACCGCTTTGGATAATCCGAAGTTGAATATCAAAGTCATCGACGTGCGTGACCCGGACGAATACCAAATTGCGCACATCAATGGCGTGCCGCAAATTCCGCTCGGCTCCTTGCCGCAGCGTTTCACGGAACTTGATCCGAACCAGCAGATTTACGTTCACTGCAAAAGCGGCGTTCGCTCGATGAAGGCGTTAAGGTTCTTGCGCGAGCAAGGATTCAAATACGTGAAAAGCGTTAAGGGCGGGATCAGCGCGTGGTCCGACGAAATTGATCACAGCGTGGCGAAATATTAAGCGCTACTTCACTTGGTCGCCGCGTTACAAACGATGGGAAACTCGCCTGTCGTGCCGATTGTCGCATCCCAGGCTTTATTGCCTCAGGTCCACCAACCGGGCGAAGCTGCTAATTCCTCCAACAGCTGTGCGTCAGCTTCGGGAAAAGCGTAATGCGCCAGTTCACCTGCGCTTACCCAGGCCAAAGCTGCACAACCAATCGGCTCGGGCTCATTCTGAAGCAACGCACAACGGAAAAATTTAAGGTGAACGGTTTTTTCAGGATAGGAGTGCTCAATAGATTTGATTAGCTCCCGAACTTCGACTTCGATCCCCAACTCCTCCTGCAATTCCCGGCGCAAGCAGGTTTCATCGCTCTCGCCAGATTCGCGTTTGCCGCCGGGAAATTCCCACAGCCCGCCGAGGTGATCCTGCAGCCTTCGTTGAGTGATCAGTAGCAATCCGTTGCGAAAAACCAGCCCAGCAGAAACTTCAATGCAGTTCTGGATTTTCGGTTCTGAATTTTGAGATGCATCAGAAGTCGAACCATTCGCCGCGTCTTTCATCCGTCTAAAAACTCAAATCTAGAACTGAAAGATCATCTCCCGATGCTCTTATAAATGAACCCGAGCCGCTCCATTTCTTCGACGTCGAACAGATTTCGGCCATCGAAGAGGATCGGGTGAGTCAACGCTTTGCGCACGCGTTCGAGGTCCAGTCTTTTAAATTCCGGCCATTCGGTCGCGATAACCAAAGCGTCACAACCCTCAGCGACTTCGTTCATGTCATCGACAAAAACAACCTCTTTCAACACTGATTTCGCCTTCTCCATCGCACGCGGATCATGAACACGCAAGACCGCCCCTTCCTTTTGCAGCCGCAAACAAAGGTCAATTGCCGGGGACATCCGCACATCATCCGTGTTCTGCTTGAAAGCCAAGCCAAGCACGCCGATGGTTTTGTTCTTCAAGACCCAAAGTGTCTCAATGATTTTTTTGACGAAACGCTCCATCTGCTCGGCATTGATGCGCTGAACTTCCTTAAGCAAACCAAAGTTATAGCCGAGCTGGTCAGAAATCTGGATGAACGCGCTCAAGTCTTTGGGAAAACAACTCCCGCCGAAGCCCAGAGACGCATCGAGAAACTTCCGACCAATCCGCGTGTCCATCCCCATGCCGTTGGCTACTTCCTGCACATTGGCGCCCGAGGCTTCGCAAATGACCGAAATGGCATTGATGTAAGAAATCTTAAGTGCGAGGAAGGAATTCGCCGCATGCTTGATGAGCTCGGCCGAATTAATGTCAGTGACAATAATTGGAGCGTTATAGGGAGCGTAGATCTCCTTCATCGCGGCAACCGGACGTTGTGAACGCACTCCAACAACGACGCGGTCCGGGCGCATGAAATCGCCTACTGCAAAACCTTCGCGCAAAAATTCCGGGTTGCTGACCACGTCAAATTCCACCTTGGCCTTGCAATAGCGCTTGATCGTTTCAGCCACTTTGTCACCCGTCTTCACCGGGACCGTGCTTTTATCGACAACGATTTTATAACTCGTCATGGCGCCAGCAATTTCGCGCGACACGGCTTCGATGAAACTTAAATCCACCGAACCATCCATCTGCGCCGGCGTTGGCACCGCGATGAAAATCACGTCCGATTTTTCAACTCCCTCCTGCGTGCTGTTGCTGAAGGAGAGCCGACCTGCCGCGACGTTGACGTCCACCAATTCCTTCAAGCCGGGCTCGTAAATCGGCATGCCGCCGGCTTGAAGCAATTTGATCTTTCCAGCGTCCTTATCAACACAGATGACATGATGTCCCGCCTCGGCGAAACAGGTTCCTGTCACCAAGCCAACGTAACCCGTTCCTATGATCGTAAGTTTCATGTTCGGATTAAGATTGAGCGCATTTCCAAGGGAACTTCAAACGAAGCTTGTCGCACTTTCGCAGCACGGCAAACCGTCCAAAGCCCTGCTTGATTACGGTTTCGCGGGCGGTTGGCTGGTTGAAATGGTCGCGCTTGGCGCGGGTGGAACAGCCATAGCTGGAGGGACCGGTTTAAGGTTGGGATATTTTTGGAGCAACAATTCGCGACGCTCTCCCGCTTCAGCACTCCACGGGTCGTAAGGATTATTTGAGCGGGTCAAATCTGCGTAAAGTTTCAACGCCTCTTCGGGTTTGTTCTGTCCTTCAAGCAACCGGGCCAAAGTCAGTTTCGCGGGCGAAATAATATTCTGCCCGGGATATTTTGAAATGACGTCCTGATATTTTGCAATCGCTTCGGCAGTCTTGCCCTGCGCTTCGAGGGAGGCTGCGACACCAATCGCCGCTTGCGCCTGAAGAGGGCTGGCTTCGCGTTGCTCCAGAAATTTCGCAAAACCTTTTTGAGCCTCGGCATATTTGCCGTCGCCAAACAGAATTCCGGCTGCGAGCAACTCAGCTCGTTCAGCCGCTCGTGTGTCTGGAAAATCCTGCGCTACCTTCTGAAAATCTTCGGCGCGCGCTGGAGCCGCCTTCGCATTGGCTCCGACCAAGGGAGGCAACGCAAACAACTCTGCGTTTGCTTTCACTTCATCCTGCGTTTTCTTCCACGTAAAAAGCGAGACTCCTGCCAGAATGACCGCCACGGCGGCCGATGTCACTCCGACCCGTACCCGGTTGACATAAAGCCACTCCAATAAAGTGTTTAAATCCCAGGATTCTGTAGTTGTTTCAGATTGCATAAATGGGCTGAAATCTTCCGAACGGAACCTCAAAAGGCAAGCCGCAAATCAGATTCTTCACTGCGCGGGAGTCTGATTCCTGACTGGTTTTCAATTAGGCACCAATAGTTTCCCAACAACTAATTCCTGTAAGGGACGGTGCCGTTGGCATCGGTGCGGTAACCCCATTTCTTGAGATAAACTTCGCCCGGCAAGAATTCGTCCCGAGTCTCGCGCAACTTGCGTTGCAAAACTCCGTCCAACTTGCGCTGCAGTTTTGCGGACCTGCCCTCGTTCACCAGGTTGGTTTGTTGCAACGGATCGATTTGATTGTCAAAAAGCAACCATGGACCGTTCAGGTCGCGGACGTAGGTGTAACGATCGGTGCGAATGCCGCGATATTCCTTTCCGCCGTTGCGCCGCTCCCATTCGCCAAACGGAGCGACGCAGGAAATCAGTGCCGCACCTTCTGCCGAAGCTGTTTTGCCGCCGCGCATGTAGTTGCTGAAATCTTTACCCTCGACGGATTTCGGGGATTTGACACCGCACAATCCAAGCAAGGTCAGCATGAAATCTTCCGAGTTGATGACCTGATCGACTTGCCGGGGATGCTTCAAACCGTTCGGCCAACGATACAGCAGCGGAACGCGAATCGATTCATCCCACGGTTTCTGTTTTTTGGCGAACCCGTGCGACCCAAGCATGTCGCCGTGATCCGCAGAGAAGACTACGATCGTGTTCTCGCTCAGACCGGTTTCACGCAACGTTTTGAGCAGATCGCCAACGCAATCATCGAGCGCCGTGCAATGGGCGTAATAGCCGGCCAAATTGCGTCGCGTCTGTTCAGCTAATTCCGCTGGAACATTTCCTCGGAGGGTCAACTTTGCGGCATTATACATCGCGCGATACTTTTCTGGCGCGGAAAAATAGGGATCATGCGGAGGTCCCCACGCCAGCATAAAAACAAAGGGCTTTTTGCTCGCAGCGCGTCCGCGAAGAAACGCTTGCGTGTCGCGAGTCTGGGCGATTGCGTCGTAGCCCTCCCACTTCTGTTTCTCAGGTGTGTCGCCGTAATAAAACGAATTGTTATAGTCGTGCGTGCATTCGAGCACTTTCCAGTAATCGAATCCCTGGCGGCGTTCCTGCGGAATAAAATTCGCGCGCCCGTTGCCGTTCAAGTGCCACTTCCCGACATAAGCCGTGTCGTATCCGGAACCCTTCAAAATCTTGCCAAGAGTCTCGGCGTCCGGAGACAACGGCACGTCGTTCATGAAGACTCCGTGCGTCAAAGCGCGTTGACCCGTCAGCAGCGAAGCGCGCGTCGGGCAACAAACCGGGACGCTGACCACCGCGTTCTTGAAATGCACACTCTCACGCTGTAACGCGTCCATGTTCGGCGTTTTAACATCCGGATTGCCGGCAAAACCAAACGCATCGGCACGCCATTGATCGGCGAGAATAACCAAAACGTTGGGTTGCGATTCCCTGGCCTCCGAACGATTTGTCAGAACCACGCCAAAAAATATGATGAGGCAGAGTCCATTTTGAAGCGGTGAGCGGAACGAATTCCAGAGGGAAAATAACATGCGAAAATTCTATTTTCCGACACGACTGGTTTCAATTTCTTTCCACGATTTAAGACCGATGATCGGCAAGGCAAATTGAAAAGCACTTGGCCAATTCGTTGAGTCCGCAGCGCGAAACACGTCGTAAATGGGCTTTTTTCCAGCCGGCTCGGTGCTCCCCGGATGAGCTGTGTCGCGCCGCCAGAGACCGAGATTCAACCCGCCTTCGTGCGGATGATCCACGTGGCGATGCAAAATGAAAGAATCGATTCCGTCCAGACTCGCGGCCTTCCGGTAGGCGAAACAATAGGCGGCAGCTTGCGTCAACTCGCCTTGCGGCGTCGCGTCGGAATGAAATCCTTGCTCCGACAAAATAATTCGACGCGGTTTGCCGTGATAGAGCAACTTTGGCTGACGCAGATATCGCGGAAGCAGTTCCAGATTCTTGAAAGTGATCCGCGGCGAGTCGTCAGCAAAAGTTGCGCTCTGGTCATTCCAGGTTTGCGCGTGGAAAAGATTTTCCGGGTAAGGATGGAAGGCGACGTGCCAGTCAAAATCCCCGCCAGCTTGCGCGCTCTGATTAAAATAACTTACGAATGGGCGACCAGCGAATCCTTGAGCCTCATCGCAACCGGCGTAGCGAATGTTCCAATGATGTTCCAGCGAAATAAAAACTCGCGCGCTGGCAGAATATTTCCGCACCGCCGTGTTACAGATTCGCACAGTGCGAAGATAATCATCCGCGAATTTCTCCATCGAGACGTGGCCCATGTTGGCCCAATACCAGTGCGAATTTACTTCGTTGCCGACGATGTAATTGACCACGCGCCCATGCGGATAACCCGTTGCTGAATATCGAGCCGCCAGAAATTCCATTCCCGCCTTGAAATAGGCCAAGCCCTCAGGCGTCCCGGTGTTGAAGGCGCTGAGATGATTGGGACAGGATTTATCGTAGGTCGGATGCATCAATATCTGATTAAGCTTTTCCTCCCCCCCCTGGTAGTTGAGCAAAATCAAACTGACGGTTGCGCCAAAATCCGAAAGCCTCTTGATACTCGCGTCCAACCCTTCCACATAGCCGCGGCGAAAATGAAAGGTTCGACCATCGGCCAGCCAGGAGAAATCGCCCGGCGACGCATCAAGAGCAACCATCTGACCGAGGTTGAAATTAAGCGCGGCGTGCCTGACCCCAAGGGCGATGGCATCGTCCACCATTTGAATTTGAAGTCCTTTTTTACTCGTAACCCGCGGATACAAATCCTGGTTTTCGGAAATATTCTTAAACTCGCCAACGAACTGCTTCTCACCGATGGGCAATCCATTTTCAAATGCCATGAAGCCCGAGTAAACCCGATCGCGCTCCCCGTCAAAGCGTGGGATAACGATCTTTGACGTTCCCCGTTTCGTCGCAGTCACCACCGGCATCAAACCCGCGATGTCCCCGGCATTCTGGAACGCGGCTAATTCAATGATTTGCAGCGGAGGGTTCTTGACCTGAAACGTGAAAACGATCTCCGACTTCGTGGATGCCACTTTTAAAACCCCGCTGGGTTGCGCTGCAACGCCAAGGAAATTGAAAAACAAAATTACTAAAGTGAAACAACGGGCCATAGCGCAAATCTCCGACTACACCTTTACGGCGGTTGCATCCTTCGGGACGTCCTTCAAAATTTGATCGATAATCAGATCGGTAGTGACGCCTTCGGCTTCGGCTTCGAAATTCAAAATCAAACGATGGCGCAACGCAGCGGTGGCGACTGCCTGAATATCTTCGAAGCTGACGTTGAAACGCCCATGAGTCAGTGCGCGAACTTTTGCCGCCAGGATCAAGGTCTGTCCCCCGCGCGGACTGCTGCCAAAACGCAAATATTGATTGCTGATCGGCGCGGCCGTTTCACTTTTCGGATGCGTGGCCAGCACCAAACGAACCGCGTAATTTTTCACATGGGAAGCGACCGGCACTTGTCGGACGAGCCCCTGCAGTTCCAGAATTTGATCCTTGGTGAGAACCCGGTTGATTTGCGCCTTCGTTCCTTCGGTGGTGCGGGTGAGAACTTCCGTCAATTCCGCTGCGCTCGGATATCCAACCACCAGCTTGAAAAAGAAACGGTCGAGTTGCGCTTCGGGCAATGGATAAGTTCCTTCCTGATCGATAGGATTTTGCGTGGCGAGAACGAAAAAAGGCTCGCCCAATTTGCGAATTTCACCACCCGCCGTGACGCTTTTTTCCTGCATCGCCTCGAGCATCGCCGATTGCGTTTTCGGTGTCGCACGGTTGATTTCATCCGCGAGCAGCAGATGCGCAAAAATTGGCCCATGCTGAAATTGGAATTCACGTTTTCCACCGGGCGTTTCCATCACGATGTTCGTGCCGAGAATATCGGCGGGCATGAGATCGGGCGTGAATTGGATTCGGCTGAAACTCATGTCGAGAACCTCGCTGAGCGTTCGCACCAACAGCGTCTTGCCGAGTCCAGGCACACCTTCCAGCAGAACATGACCACCGCCAAAAATAGCGATCAACGTGCCCTCGACGATCGCCTCATGGCCGACAATGACTTTGCCGATCTCAGCGCGGACGGCTTCGTAGCTCTGGCGAAACGAACGGATTTTTTCTTCGGTGTTCATGGCTTGGTGGCTTAGTTTCAATGACCATACTGAAGGGACTTTGAAAAACCAGTCCCAATCCTGAACGAAAACTCGTTCGGCACTAGGGCGCATTATTGAGAACCGCCCAACTGGAATGTGGATCGAGAATTCTCACTGACTCTCCGCAAGTTTCTGGCAAACTCAACCCGCAACCGTCATGAGAAAATTTATTTTCATCAGTTTCGTTTTGTTGTCCGCAAGGATTTTCGCTGAAGATTGGCAACAATTCCTCGGCCCCACGCGCGACGGAATTTCCGCCGAAACCGGTTTGCTCGAAAAGTTTTCAACAAACGGCCCGCCGCTCGCTTGGGAAAAGCAGATTGGAACGGGCTACAGCGCGCCATCGGTTCGCGGGGACAAACTGATTTTATTTCATCGCGTCGGAAATGAAGAAATCGTGGAAGCGTTCGACGCGATCAAAGGCACCGCGCTTTGGCGCTACGCTTCCCCGAGCAGTTTTCAAGATCCGTACGGCTACAACAATGGCCCGCGTTGCACACCCCTTCTCACCAAAGATCTGTGTTACACATTCGGCGCGGAAGGGGTGTTGACTTGCCTGGATTTACAGACGGGCAAACTCGTCTGGAAACGAAACACCGCGAAAGAATGGGATATTCCCGAGGCGTTCTTCGGCGTCGGCAGCACACCGGTGCTGGAGGATAATTTACTCATCGTCATGATCGGGGGGCAGCCCAACTCTGGCGTGGTTGGACTCGACGCAAAAACCGGCAAAATCATCTGGGAAAGCATCGGAGAAAAAAACTGGACCGGCGTGCCAATGACCGCCTGGCCCGGCGAACGCAAAGTGGAATGGCGTCGCTACGAAAAGCAGGCCAGCTACGCCTCACCGGTTCTCGCAACGGTCAACGGAAAGCGCATGGCCTTTTGTCTGATGCGACAAGGGTTGGTTTCACTCGACCCAAAGACGGGAAATATTTTCGACAGCTTTTGGTTTCGCGCCCGCGTGGATGAATCGGTCAACGCAGCCAATCCCGTTGTGGTCAGCAATCAGGTCTTTATTTCCAGCGCCTATTACAAATCCGGCTCCGTGATGTTGAAAGTCAACCCGGAGAGTCAAAAATTCGAAGAAGTTTGGCGCAGCCTTGCTTTGGAAATTCATTTTACAACGCCGATTATCAAGGACGGTTTTCTCTACGCCTTCAGCGGTCGCAACGAACCGGACGCGCGGTTCCGCTGCGTGGAATGGCAAACCGGAAAAGTGATGTGGGACCGCGACGAACATTGGCAGGCGCACAGCTCAGCGCAGCCGAACAACTATGGGCGCGGCTCGTGCATTTTAGCGGATGGCAAACTCATTGTGCTGGGTGAAGGCGGTTTGCTCGGGCTCTACAAATTGAATTCTAAAACGGACGAAGAACTCTCGCGCTGGCAGGTTCCGCAGTTGCATTATCCCACATGGGCGGCACCAGTGCTGGCGAATAAAAAAATTTATCTGCGCAGCGAGAATCGGCTGGTCTGCCTGGACTTCTCAAATCGTGCGGGAACGAAATAAGTTTCAGCACGCGAATCCCAACACTTTTTGTGGTCAAAACTTAGAGTGTTTATTATTCATCACGCTCCTGAATACCAGTTTACAAAATGAAAATAAAAATCGCACAGTTCGGACTCGGGCCCATCGGAATCGAAACCTTGAAACTCATCGCAACCAAACCTTGGGCGGAGATCGTGGGCGGCGTGGATATCGATCCAAAAAAGGTTGGGCTTTCTCTCGCCGAACTCACCGGAATTGCCGCGCTGGAATCGAGCCGCGTCTATTCTTCCTTTGAGGAACTGTTGCAGAAAAACCGTCCGGACGTCGTGCTCCATACTTCGGTTTCGCGAATGAACCAGGTTTTCCCGCAGCTTGAACCAATTGTGCGCGCCGGAGTGAGCGTTGTTTCGTCGTGCGAAGAATTGCTTTTCCCGCAGCTCAAAGAACCCGCGCTTGCCAAACAACTTGACGAACTCTGCCGCAAGCATGGCGCGCGCGTTCTCGGGACGGGCGTTAATCCCGGTTACGTCATGGACACGCTCGCCGTTTGTCTGACCGGCGTTTGCCGCAACGTGGAGAAAATCGAAATTGAACGCGTCGTAAATGCCTCGCTGCGTCGCTTGCCGTTGCAAAAGAAAATCGGCAGCGGCTTGGATCCGGATGAGTTTCGAAAACTCTTTCGCGAAAACAAGATGGGCCACGTCGGCTTGGTAGAATCACTCGCGCTCGTAGCGCACTGCTTGAATTGGAAAATCGGCGATATCAAGGAGACTTGCGAACCGATCATTGCGCCGAACGACATCCAGACGGAATTTCTCGAAGTCAAAAAAGGTCTTACCTGCGGCATCCATCATCGCGCCGAGGCGGCAGTCAACGGCGAAACGAAACTCACGCTCGACTTGAAAATGTATCTCGATGCGAAAGACCCGCGCGACGCCGTGAAAGTCTATGGCGATCCGCCAATCAACGCCGTGCTGCACGGCGGCGTGCATGGCGATCGCGCCACGGTCGCCGCGTTGGTCAACGCGGTTCCAACCGTGCTGAAAGCCAATCCCGGTTTGCTGTTGATGACGGACATCGCAGTACCGCGGGTGAGTTGAGCGCTCAGAATTCACGAGCGCGCGAATTGGTTTTCCCAATTTGCGCGTTTTCTTTGACGGCCCAATCAAACCGTTGGCGGAAAAGTTTACTTCCCTTTTCCAAACTCCGTTTTAAAGTTTGCGGCTTGAATTTAAATAAATAAATCGACCATGAACAATTCTGCTGAACTACTGACCGGGATCGCCAACCAACTCCGCATTCACTCCATCGCTTCCACCACCGCGGCGGGCAGCGGGCATCCGACCTCTTGCGCTTCGGCGGCAGATCTCGTTACAGCATTGTTCTTCGGCCAAATGCGCTACAACCCGAAGGATCCGCAATACGCCAACAACGACCGCTTTATTTTATCCAAGGGACACGCCGCGCCGCTGCTCTACGCCGCCTGGGCTGAAAACGGCGTCGTTCCAATCAGCGAATTGAGCAAGCTCCGCGAACTGGGCAACGACCTCGAAGGCCACCCCACCCCGCGTTTGCCGTTCGTCGATGTCGCCAGCGGTTCGCTCGGCCAAGGGCTCAGCATCGGTGTCGGCATGGCGCTCAACGCGCGGCTCGATCATTTTGATTACATGACCTACGTGCTGCTGGGCGACGGAGAATGCGCCGAAGGCAGTGTCTGGGAAGCGGCCTCGCTCGCGGGAACCTACAAGTTGAACAATCTCGTCGCTTTGATTGACGTGAATCGCCTTGGCCAAAGCCAGGAAACCGCGTTCGGTCATCACACCGAAGTTTACGAGAAACGCTTTCAAGCGTTCGGGTGGCGCACGGAAGTGATCGACGGCCACGACATGGAAGAAATCCTCGAAGTGCTCGCCGCCGCCGGTCTCGGCAATCAACCACTCGCCATCATCGCTAAAACAAACAAGGGCCAGGGCATCAATATCGCCAGCGACAAAGATGCGTGGCACGGCAAGGCGCTTTCCAAAGATGAAGCGGCCGCTGCGATCGCCGATTTGCAACCCAAAGCGCAATCCGGTCTTGGAGTGGAGATCGCCCAGCCAACTCAGGTTACGCCACCTGTGACCACCGCGCCGGCCAGTTATCCTCCGATCAATTACAAATTGGGCGATAAAATTGCCACACGCGAAGCCTATGGCGCGGCGCTCGTTCGTATCGGTGAAGCAGATCAGCGCGTCGTCGCGATGGATGGAGACACCAAGAATTCCACCTATTCCGACAAATTTTATAAAAAATTCCCAGAGCGGTTCACAGAATGTTTTATTGCCGAACAAAATCTCGTTGGCGTCGCCATCGGTTTCGGCTGCTTGGGCAAAGTTCCGTTCGCTTCGACCTTCGCCGCGTTCTTCAGCCGCGCCCACGACCAGATTCGCATGGGCGCAATTTCTCTGGCGAACCTCAAGCTCGTCGGCTCGCATGTCGGTGTCAGCATCGGTGAAGACGGCGGCTCGCAAATGGCCCTCGAAGACCTGGCCATGATGCGCGCACTGCCAGGAAGCGTCGTGCTCTATCCAAGCGATGCCGTCTGCGCGGAGAAATGTCTCGAAGAAATGGCGAAAACAAAGGGCGTCGCGTTCCTGCGCACCTCGCGTCCGAAGACTCCCGTCATTTACAACAACGACGAGCAATTCCCGATCGGCGGCGCAAAAATCCTGAAACAAAGCGCGAGCGATAAGGTCACCGTGGTCTCCGGCGGCGTTACATTATTCGAGGCCCTGAAAGCCGCGGATATTCTGGCCAAAGACGGAATCACGATCACTGTCATCGACGCCTATAGTGTGAAGCCTCTGGCGAAAGATTTGATCCGCGACGCCGCGCAGAAAACCAAAGGCCTCGTGCTTACGGTCGAAGATCATTATCCGGAAGGCGGTTTGGGAGATGCGGTCGCCGGCGAACTCAGCGCGGACGGAATCAAAGTCCATAAGCTCGCCGTGTTTGAATTGCCACGCTCCGGCAAGCCCGAAGAATTGCTCGCGAAATACGGTCTGGATGCCGCAGCCATTGTAAAGAAGGTCAAAGAGTTGGTTTGAGGCAACTCATTTGGCTGGAAGCCTAGGATATGCGCCGTTTGATTTTAGTGACGGTTTGCGTCTTGATAATTGCCTGCGCAGCGTATGTCGCGTTCCGGCACGTCGACCGCACACACGCCCAGCCTGCGCGGGATCTCTCGAAGATGATGGCGGTGCGAGTCGTCGTTTCAGATGCACTCTCGGCACATTACAACGAGCATCATAGCTATCCGCCCTCGCTGTCCGCGTTGCCATCGCAATCGCTTCCGTGGGGCGACGAGGGTTCGTCACTTTCGGACTTGGCTAACTGGTCATATTCCTCTGACGGTTCCATTTTTGCGATGAAATGGACCAACGCGCTCGGGACGGAGCTTTTTCTTGGTGGGAGAACCGGCCACGTTTTCTTCTTCAAGGATGAAAGCATATAGGGCGCTGCCGTAATCTTTTTGGCTAAGAATGAATCTGGCCACGGCAGGAATCGTCACTATTCTCCGAAACACAATGAAATCAGGAAAATCTCCAAACGGAGTTGCAGACCGTAGTTCCGCGCACATTACGCGCCGCGAAGCCCTCAAGAAAACGGTCGTCTTCAGCACGAGTTTCCTTACGGCGGGCTGGCTCAATTCGTTGCAGGCGAAATCGCCAGAAATAGAATTTTCCAAGGACGGGTTGCACTTCCTTGCGATTGGAGATTTCGGCAGCGGCAATGCAAATCAGAAAGCCGTCGCCCAAGGAATGGCCACCTTTGCCAAAACTTTGAACGCGCCACTGACCGCAGTGCTGGCGTTGGGAGATAATTTCTACGGCAAACATACCCCGGAGCGTTTCACGAATCATTTCGAGGAAATGTATTCCAAGGATGGACTCGACTGTCCGTTTTACGCCTGTCTCGGCAATCACGATTACGGCCCGAAATACGATTCCAATCAAGGCCCAGCCAAAGCGCAAATCCAGCTCGACTACGCCAAGGACAATCCGCAATCACGCTGGAAAATGCCGGCGAAATGGTATTCGCTAGAATTGCCAAACGCGAAAAAGCCGTTGGTGAAAATCATTTTCCTGGATGGCAATACAATCGAAGGCTCATTAACTCCGCAGGAGAAGCTTGCGCAAAAACGTTTTCTCGAAGCCGAGTTGAAAAAGAAAACCGGGGCGCGCTGGCAATGGGTGGTGAGTCACTTCCCGATGTTCAGCGAAACCGTCAAACGCGGCGACAATTCCAAGTTGATCGAACAAATGGGAGAATATCTAAAAACCAATCCCATTTCGTTCTTTCTCACCGGCCACGACCACAACCTGCAACATCTGGAAGCGGAAGGTTTCAAGACCAGCTTTGTCATTTCAGGGGCGGGTGGCGCGGGGTTGTATGACGTCAAACCATCAACGCGCGGCTTCACGGAAAAAATCCTTGGCTTTACTCACCTTCACGTCGCGCGCGATAAGACGACCGTTCAATTCATCGATACCGAAAGCCGTTGCCTTCACGCCTTTCAGCGTTCTCTCAAAGGCAAAGTCGAAGTGATTTCGAAGGCTGGATAAATCGATTGATTTTCGGCCCCGTTATTTCGTCGGAACCCAACCTTTGCCGGGAATAAATTCGCGACTTCCCGATTCGCTCTTGCAAGCGGTGAACAGGCTTGCCGCCACGAGGAGCGCGATGCCAACCATCAGAACGTTTTTCATGTGGCGATTTTATTCCGATTTGTCATGGCAGCAAGCTTGTTGCAGATTGAGTTCGTAAACAAACGCGCATGGCTAACCTGGCAAAAAATCTCAAGGGACAACTGCTTCTCGATGGCGGGAAGCTCGCCGGCTCGTTTTTCCATCACGCGGTCGTCCTCATCTGCGAACACAATGCGGAAGGAGCGCTCGGCCTCATCCTTAATCGCGCCAGTGGCAATAAAGTCGGCGAAATGGTGGTGGCCGATTTACCCGAGGAACTGAAGGAGAAATCGCTTTTCCTTGGCGGCCCCGTTCAACCGGCGGCGCTTAGCTTCCTGCACAGCGATGCATTTCTTCCCAACGCAAATGTGATGAGCAATTTGAATGTGAGCCATTCTCTGGAGGCTTTGGTCGATATTGGCGAATCGTTTTCGAGCACGCAAAAGGTGAAGGTTTTTTCAGGTTACTCCGGCTGGAGCCCGGGACAATTGGAAGCGGAGATGAAAACCGGCGCATGGCTGGTGCACCCGGCTTCCATCGAACTGGTGTTTAACGACGACCCCAGTCTATGGAAAACAATTCTCGATCTTAAGGGCTGGAAATACAAATTGATGTCGCAAAGTCCGGAAGATTTGTCGTGGAACTGATGGGCAGAAGATTTTTCAATCTTCAGTTTTACATTCTAACTTCGAAGTCCTGTTTCTTATTGGCTCCAAAACTCAAAACTATCTCAGCGCAAGCCACCAGGTTACCAAGGTCACACTGGTAAGAATAAGAGTTGAGAAGGTATTCGTCGCCGTCCCGCGGGTTATTGCCGGCAAGAAATGGAGTGCAACCCCAATGATTGCCCCGCAAAAAAACCCTCCGACGTGAGCAATGATATCGGTCCCTTCGGCAAACCCAATCAAAACCAAGACCAGGAACGCGGCTGCCGCGCCACGGCGAATTAAATAGGTGGCTCGCGTCGTTCGCCAGGCAGAGATTCCCTCGACGGCCAGCAATCCGAGCGCGCCCATCACCATTCCAGAAGCGCCAAGGCTGCGATGCGGTAATGGGTAAATAAAATATCCCGCGAGGTTCCCGCCGACCCCAGCAAGATAGGTCGCGAGCAGCGCCGGACCCGCTCCGTATCGCGCCATTGCCATGCCAAAAAGGAGAAATCCTGTCGTCACATTTGCAATCAGATGCGCCGCGTCGCCGTGCAAACTTATCGCGGTAAATAACAGCCACCATTGCCCATGAGCAACCCTCTGGCTGTCCATCACGCCAAGGTCTTTTAAGCCCATTCCGCTCGTACGCGAAACGATGAAGAGCGCGATCAACAGAAGGCAGGGCGCAATGCTTCCCCAGTGAAAAATCAAACCCGTGCCCGGAAGTTTTTGTCGCCATTTCCAGCCGCGATTCTCTTTGCGATAAAGTTCAATCGCAGCCAGAGCGCGTTCGTAGTCCAATTCGCCAACCAACAGAGCCCAATTCTCGTCGCGTGTAATCGTGGTTTCGATCCCCTGGCTTGCGAGCACCAAGCTCCAATCCATTGCCTGCCGCTGGGTGCGCGCCCGAATTTGCCTGAGTGATTCTTCCATGTTGGCGAAATGATCTTCAGCTGCTATTTTCTTCTCGTCCAACAGTGATACCAGACTATGTGTTTTGCGAACATAGAGAATGGGGCCAAACGGTTTGCTTCAGAAATTTTCTCCACACGCTTCTGCCCACGACCTCTGCTAATCCCAAACAACTATGAAAATGATTCAGCCCAATTGCCGAATTCAGTTCACGGCCGACGACATCGACTTCATCACTCGGGTTCTCGGCACCAAAATGGAAGTCTCCGGGTGCCTGGTCATGTTGCCGACCGACCCCGACACGCGCGATCTGATCCTGGACGATGAAGCGTTATTCCACGCGTTGTTGGAAGAGACGGTTGCCTGCGGGTCTCAAACCACTTCTATTTCTACGTCTTGGTCCGCCACGTCCTGCGCCGGTCGGGAATCGACGATCGCGCTGTGGCGGATTACGTAGCTGAGATGCTGACTGAATTCTCGCGCCCGGAACAAAGCCGCTGCGTTTTGCCCGGTCAAACATCTCCGCTCGATTACTTTTTTGAAATGCTCGCGGCGTTGAGGACGGCTGACGAACGCACCACATTTTTGCTACGCGCCCACATCGGCAATCAGTCGCTGTTTCTCTCCGGCGTTTTTCCGGAGCGGATTCGATTCCGCGCAGAATCGAAAGGCTTTCCAAATTTGAAATACTACCAGGAGGTTGGCCGGATGAATTACCGCGTCGCGAGCGACCATCGGCTCGCCCAGAAATATGAACTGGCTCCAATTTTCTACACGCTCTACGCGCATTTTGAACCGGCACGACGAGCGTTGAACGACCTGTCCGAACGCATTTTCTCACTGGGCGACAACGACCGATTTGCCCACACCCTCCTGCGTCCGAGCGAACGCCCTAATTGAGGAATGCCACGACTGAACACAGATTCAAAAACCAAACTTCCGAACAGCCTGCATCGTTTTCTCAGGAGATTCCTGCAATATGGTTTGCCAATTTCTCGCTGCGCCAGCGGCAATATTTTCCGCGCGATCATCGAGATACAAAATCGAATCGCCGCGTTTGCCTGTCATCTCTTCCACGACTTCATAAATTCTGGCATCCGGCTTCATGGAGCGGTGTTCGTAAGAAAAAACGTAACCGGAGAAATTTGCGAAAAACGGAAAGCGCTGGCGAATGTGGCGAACGGCCAGCTCATTTGTATTGGAAAAAATGTAAGTTGGAATTCCTCTCTGCCGCAAACCTTGATGCCAATCGATCATCGGCTGGATCGGTGAAAAAATGTCGCCGAAAAGTCCTGCAAATTCCTCAAACGCCCCGCAATACCCTGTTGCCCCGCAGATGTCGGAAAAGAAGTCTTCCTTGTTCATCAAGCCGGTTTCAAAGCGGAAAAGCAGCGGTGAATGATCAATCGATTTTTGGATTTGCTCAGCCGTCATTCGCCCGCGACTGGCAATTTTATTTGCAGCAATACTGTAATCGAAATCGAGCAGGACTTTTCCCAAATCAAAGACGACGGCTTCAGGTGTTTTCATTTTTGGACTAATCAAACTCACGGCGACCTTCGAGGGCGCGACTCAACGTTATTTCGTCGGCGAATTCTAATCCGCTCCCCGCAGGCAATCCGTGGGCGATCCGGGAAATTTTCACACCTTTTCCGGCCAGCCGTTTTGCGAGATAAAAACTGGTGGCGTCCCCTTCCACGTCGGTGCTCAACGCAATCACAATTTCCTTGATCGGCTCTTTGGTGACGCGCGTTTCTAGTTCGGCAATGCGCAAATCTTCCGGCTCGACCCCGTTCAAAGGAGAGATTTTTCCGCCCAGCACATGAAATTTTCCCCGGAAGCTTCCTGATTTTTCGATGCTGAGAATGTCCACTGGCCGCTCGACCAGACAGATCAGACCAGCATCTCGGCGGGTATCAGAACAGATCGAGCAAGGATCCTTCTCGGTCAGCGCCCCGCAGATTCCACAGAGTTGAATCTTTTCGCGCGCGGTAACCAACGAATGCGCCAGTTGCCGAATCTCACCGGATTCTCTTTGCACCAAATACAACGCCAGTCGTTCGGCCGAACGCGGGCCAATGCCAGGCAATTTTCCAAGCGCCTCGACAAGTTGGGAGATTGGTTCAGGAAGAGAACGCATGCTCAGTTAATTGTGGGATATGAAAGCGAACGGCGCAGAGACATTTATCCCCCTCCCCACCCGCGCTCCACCACGTCACATCATCCCCGGCAAATTAAATCCCGCCGTCGCTTTTCCCATTTCAGCGTTGGAAATTTCCTTGGCCTGGGTGAGCGCCTGATTGGTCGCGCTGAGAATCATATCTTCCAACAATTCAGCGTCGGACGGATTAAGCGCTTGCGGATCAATTTTGATCGAGGCCAACGTGCCATCGCATTTCGCAATCACTTTCACTGCCCCGCCGCCGCTGGTGGCTTCCACCGTGCGAGCCGCGAGCTGCGCTTGAATTTGCTCCATCTGCTGCTGCATTTTCGCAGCTTGTTTCATCAATTTACCAATGCTGGACATAATTTAATTTTGCGATTTTGGATTTTCAACTTACGAGCGGACATCCACGATCTGGCCTTTGAAGATTTCGAGGGCCTTCTGGATCAACGGATCATTCTTAAAATCATCTTTGTTGAACGGAATCGACTCCGTTTTTGTTTTGACCGGTGCCGGAGGAGGCGCTGGCTTCGAACCGTTGGGTGCCACGCTGGCTTTCACCGGGGCGGCAGCAACTGGCGCAGGCACCGGTTTTGAACGACCAACGGGTGCTTCTGCCTTAACAAATTTCACCTGTGAATTCGGAAACCCAAGCTCACTGAGTTTGGTTTGAACAAGCGCGTGGTTTCGGGCGTTATCCACGAGAGCAATGTGATCGGCAAATTCCGGGTCAAATCCGATCGTAAAAATATTTTTCAGGAACGAAACCGGATGAGCCTCCACAAAATAAGCACGAACGAATGGGCTGGCGCGACCGATGGAATCCACGAGTTGCGTCCAAAGTGATTCCAAATCCAGCTCCCCCTGAGAGACTGGCGCAGCGACTTCGGCGACAATTGGAGCGGGCGCCTGCGAAATTGGCGCAGCTGGTTCTGCGGGTTTTGCCGATGGTGCCAACGGTTTATGCAACACTGGTTTTTCCACCGGACGAGCAGGCGCCGCAACCGGGGTGAGAGCACTCGGCGCGATTGGATTTCCCGAGCGTAGTTCCTGAAGTTGTTTCAACACGGAATCCAAGCTGACGGCGTTGCGGGCGTCGATCGCTTTCAGCAGCGCAACTTCGATCAAAATCTTTTTTGATGCGGCATCGCGCAGCCGTCCTTCGCAATCGGTCAAAACCTCCATGATACGGGTCAGCGCATCGGAGGTCACGGTGGAGGACTGCTCTTTCAGGACAGCGGCTTCGGCTTCGGTTACTTCGAGAATGCGCATGTCGCCGCGCGAAACCTGATAAATCAGCAGGTTGCGAAAGTGGTTGAGCAATTCAGAAAGCAACCGGCCCAAATCTTTGCCTTGCTTGGCGAGATCGTTGAATTCGCGCAAGGCCGGCTCAATTTGCGCCGCGAGGAGGGCGCCGGCCAAAGAATAAATCTGGCTCTGCGCGGTCAGGCCGAACATCGATAGGACGTCCGCCTCGGCAATTTCATTTCCGCAAAAGCTGATGAGTTGATCGAGCGTCGATTCCGCATCGCGCATTCCACCGTCCGAACCGCGCGCGATGGCGTGCAGCGCGGCGTCATCGATTTTCACGCCTTCCTTTTTCGCGATATAACCAAGATGTGAAACGATGAGCGCGGAGGGAATGCGCCGGAGATCAAAACGTTGGCACCGTGAAAGAATCGTGGGCAAAACTTTCTCGGGCTCTGTCGTCGCAAACATGAATTTCACGTGCGCCGGCGGTTCCTCCAATGTTTTCAGAAGCGCGTTGAACGCTTCCTTTGTCAGCATGTGAACTTCGTCGATAATGTAGATTTTGAACTTCGATCCTGCGGGAGCGTATTTCGCCGTCTCGCGCAATTCACGGATCTCATCGATGCCGCGATTACTCGCGCCGTCGATTTCCATCACGTCCAGCGAACGGCCTTCCGTGATCTCATTGGCGCGCGGATCGTCGTCCGGGAAATCGATTTTTGGTCCGCCCGTACAATTCAGGCACTTGGCAAAAATACGGGCGATCGTCGTCTTGCCCGTGCCGCGCGGCCCGACAAAAAGATACGCATGGGCAATACGGTTTTGCTCGATGGCATTGGAGAGCGTCTGCGTGACGTGTTCCTGACCAACGACATCCGCGAAACGTTGCGGGCGATATTTTCGAGCTATGACTTGATATGACACAAGAGTTCTAAATTCTTAATAATTGATTTTAAGTTGGGAGACGATGGACGCAACCCTCAAGATTTAAAACTTAAAATTGGAGAGAAAAAGCCAGGGTGACCACGGCGGATGCGGAGCAAACTACCGTTGCTGCATTCCTGCCCTGGCGGGGTTCGTAAGTCCGCATTCCATGGGCCCTGGCAAATTCGTTGGATAAAGTAAGCTCGTGACAAAGTCGCTTCAAGTTTTATCGCTTTTCACCGCAGCCAATTTCTTTCGAGTGGTTTTCCGCAGGAGAATCGTCGATAAAAATCTTTTCAACCGAGACGTCTCTCTTCAATCTTTCGCAACCCATGAGAGCCATCATTATCGCAGCAGGACGCGGACGGCGCCTAATGCCAACCACCGCAGATACGCCCAAATGCTATGCGGAAATTCAAGGCAAACGCATGCTGGACTGGGGCCTGGCATCACTCGCCGCGAACGGAATCAAAGACATCTGTTTTATTGGCGGCTACCAGATCGACAAGGTTCGCCGCGATTATCCGCAGTTCACTTTTCGCCATAATGACAACTGGGAGAACAACAACATTCTCCTGTCGCTGATGTATGCCGAAGACTTAATGAACGAACCGTTCATCTGCACCTACTCCGATTGTTTATTCACCGGCAGCGTCGTGAAAGAGCTGCTAGCGAGCGACGAGGATATTTCGCTTTCCATCGATACGCAGTGGCTTGACCGCTACGTTCATCGCACGAATCATCCGCCTGATGACGCGGAAAAAGTCACCGTTTCCAATGGTCATGTGACGCGCGTGCATCGCGGAATCGAGCCGAGTGATGCTTACGGCGAATACACTGGCCTGGCAAAATTCTCAGTGAACGGCGCGGGCGCATTGAAAAAACATTTTCATCAAGCGCGTGAGAAGTTTTCCGGCAAACCATTTCGCGAGGTTCCCGTTTTTGAAAAAGCATATTTCATCCATCTGCTGCAGGACATGATTGAAGCAGGCGCAAAGATGGCGCACGCCGACACTCCCGGAAACTACATGGAAGTTGATACGCAGCAGGATTTCGAATTGGCGCAGACGTTTTGGAAAGCCGCTTAAATGTATGAGCAAACTGCTTTTCCCAACCTCCGTCGTCGGCTCAATGCCGCGCTCTAACTTCGTCCAGGATCTGATCAACGACAAACCTCCCCTTTCGCCAGATCGATACGAGCATGAAATGGATGCAGCCATCCGTTACATCGTCGCGTTGCAAGAGCACGCCGGTCTCGACGTTCTCACCGATGGCGAATGGAGACGGAAATCTTACATCGGCGTGATCGCTGAACTCGCGCACGGTTTCGAACTCGGCTACAACCCGGCAGATAATCGCCCTTGGACCATTGTGGTTGATAAGCTTTCCGCGAAAACCCCCGGATTCATCGCAAGAGAAATTACATTTCTCAAGACGCTGACCAATCGGAAAATCAAGGCGACGCTGCCGTCCCCTGCTCTGCTCGGCGAACGGATGTGGCATGCCGAAAAATCCCGCAAAGCATATCCGAACCGCGACGATTTTGTTCGCGATTGCGTGCCGATTCTCCGTCGCGAACTGGAATTAATCCGTGAAGCCGGGGCGGACATCGCGCAGATTGACGACCCGCACCTTTGCCTGTTCGTCGATCCGCAAGTCCGCTCGCAATATCCAAACGCTGATGCTGCTGCCGATTTTTCCGTGGACATGGTCAATCAGCTCGTGAGCGGAATCAGTGGAATCAAACTCGCGGTGCACCTGTGTCGGCGTGCGGGCGCGAGAGTTCGTGGCGAAGCGCAATTTCAAGGCGGCTACGACCCAATTCTGAAGCAGTTGAACAATCTGAAAGTGCATCATCTTACCATGGAATTCACCGCGCCCGGCGCTGGCGACATGGCCGTTTTCAAAAAACTTCGCGAAGATTTCGAAATTGGTTTGGGCTGCGTCAGCGTTGTGCCCGGTCAGGTGGATTCTGCGGAAACCATTGTCAGCCGTGTGAAACAGGCGTGCCAATTTCTCGCCCCGGAACGAATCACCTTGAATCCAGATTGTGGATTCGCGCCCGGCTCCGGCGCGGTCGTCAGCATCGACGAGGCCTATCAAAAGCTTCGCAACGAGGTGGCGGCGGCAGAGATTCTACGCGCGCAATTCTAATTTCCAGCGATCTCTTTCGGGAACGTCGCTCTCCGAAAATCGCTCAAAGGGAAACGCAAAGAATATTTCTTGTTGCAGTCGGAGAATTTGCAACGAAACTTTCGCTCTAATTAATTTATGGCTGAAGGTAAAAAACACGTTTACGACGAGAGTAAAATCAAGACGCTGTCGTCCCTCGAGCATATTCGACTGCGCACCGGCATGTACATCGGGCGCATCGGCAACGGATCCGATCACGACGACGGTTGTTACATTTTGATGAAGGAAGTGATCGATAATACGATCGATGAATTCATCATGGGCCATGGCAAGGAGGTTCAGATCGCACTCGAAGGCAGCGTCGTTTCCGTGCGCGATTTCGGTCGCGGAATTCCCTTGGGCAAAGTCATCGAATGCGTTTCGCAGATCAACACCGGCGCAAAATATAACGACGACGTTTTTCAATTCAGCGTCGGGCTGAACGGCGTCGGCACCAAGGCGGTCAACGCGCTCTCCAAAGAATTCTTCGTGCGCAGCCATCGCAACGGAGAATTTGTCGAGGCCACTTTCAAGCAGGGCAGGCTGAAGAAGGAAAATCGCGGCAAGACCACGGAGCCGGACGGAACTTTTATTCGCTTCGAGCCGGATCCAGAAATCTTCAAAAACTCAGAATTCCGCACGGAATTTATTGAGAAACGATTGCGCCATTACAGTTACCTGAACGGCGGTTTGAAATTAATTTTCAACGGGCAGACGTTTCAATCGCGCCGCGGTTTGATGGATTTGGTATTGGAAGATTTAAAGACCGACAGCAGCGAGCCGATTTATCCCCCGCTCCATTATACAAGCAAGACATTGGAGTTTTGTTTCACGCACAGCAACAGTCGCTACGGCGAGACGTTTTTTTCGTTCGTCAACGGTCAATACACTTCGGACGGCGGCACGCATCTGAGCGCATTTCGCGAAGGCCTGCTCAAGGCAGTCAACGAACACGCCAAGGGCAAATTCGAGGGCGACGACGTCCGCGAATGCATGATTGGCGCGGTGGCGATTCGGTTAAAGGATCCCGTTTTTGAATCGCAAACGAAAAACAAACTGGGCAACACGGAAATTCGTTCTGAGCTGGTCAACACCGTGCGGGAAGAGCTGCTCCATTTTTTCAATCGCAACAAGGAAGTCGCAGACAAAATCATTGCGAAAGTTCAAGACACGCAACAGTTGCGCAAGGAATTGCAGGAGGTAAAAAAGCTCGCGCGCGAACGGGCGAAGGCGATCACGTTGCGCATCCCGCAGTTGAAAGATTGCAAAGTTCACTTCGACAAAGCGAAGGACAAAGGGCGCGGCTCGATGGTGTTCATCACCGAAGGACAATCGGCCGCGGGTTCGATTGTCAGCTGTCGTGACGTGAATACTCAGGCGATTTTTGTGCTGAAAGGAAAACCGCTCAACGTCTGGGATTTGAAGCGCGACATCGTTTATAAAAATGACGAGATGTATAACTTGATGCGCACGCTCGACATCGAGGACAACCTCGAAAATCTGCGCTACGAAAAAGTCATTCTCGCCACCGACGCCGACGTCGATGGATTGCACATTCGCAATTTGTTAATCACCTACTTTTTCAAGTTTTTCGAACAAGTTGTCCATGACGGTCACTTGTTTGTTCTCGAGACACCGCTCTTCCGCGTACGCGACAAAAAAGAAACGATTTATTGCTACAGCGAAGCGGAGCGCGATCAGGCCGCCAAAAAAATCGGGAAAAACTGCGAAATCACACGCTTCAAAGGCTTAGGAGAGATTTCGCCCAATGAATTCAAACAATTCATTGGAAAAGAAATGCGCTTGAGCCAGGTAGAGTATTCGCCGAAGCCGGATTCGACGAGTGTGTTTACGTTTTACATGGGCAAAAACACACCACAACGCAAAGATTACATCATGGAAAATCTGGTGGTGCCCGTGGAGGACTGATTCGGCGGCGACGTTTTTCCAACTGGACCAGCGACTTTTTACCAGAGCGTTTTGATCTGCACCTCGACGGTCATTTTGCGCTCCAATGTGCCTTTGTAAGTTCCGCTGACGGGAGTAACATCAGCGTAATCGCGACCGACGGCAATTTTCACGTACATTTCGTCGGGTTGGCGATTGTGTGTCGGATCTAACCCGCGCCAACCGATGCCGGGAATAAAGACTTCCACCCAGGCGTGCGTGGCGCTGGCGGTTTCCGTCGCAAGATATCCGCTCACATACAGCGCGGGAATTTTCAGCGAGCGACACATCCCAAGCATGACGTGCGCAAAATCCTGGCAAACGCCGCGACGTTGCGCGATCACATCGCGCATGTGCGTATGAACGGTGGTCGAGGCGCTGTCGTAGGACAAATTGGTGTGAACAAAATGCATGATGCTCAGCGCGCATTGCCAGACATCGGTTTGCCCTGCGATCGCATCAATCGCCAGGCGCCAAATCTCAGGCGAAAAATCAACGAAACGGGTCGGCTGCAGATATTCATAGCAGCGTTCTGCGTCGAGCGATTCGTTCAGGCGATTCATGGCCCACGGCGTGGCATCGAGCGGCAACGGAGCAAGTGGATGTGTCACTACGCGGAGAAGACTTTCTACCGAAAGCATGCTGTGGGGTTCGTGAATTTCGAAATGATGCACGCAATTGGCGTAAAAATCTTTGAAGTGACGAAGACGCGTCGGAGGAAGAATCTTCAGAAGAAACGATTCAACCGTTTGCGCTTCATTGGAAATCGCCTGGAGCCGCACTTCATTGAAACTTTCGCGCACGGGCGATGCATAGGCGTAGTGAGTACGATGCAGAACTTCAAACTTCATTCGCAGCGACCACGGTTGCAATTTTCACCCAAGATTAAAGCTGCGCTGACAAAAGACTGTTGCTGTTGCTCCTCTTGTTGCACCAAAAGTTCGCTTTCAAGATTTGAAAAAGCATGTGCGATGTAGGTTTTGAAGAGTGCTTCACCGATGGCGTTCAACTTGAGCTGAAGAGTGTCGATGTAGGAATGCAGCCCGTGATCGAAGATTTCTTCAATCGTGCTGAACTGCAGCTCCGCGACAAGGCGGCCAGCGAGTTTTTCTGCTTCGTTCGAAAAGCGCGATTCGGCAACACCGGATATTTTGCGTAACGCAAGGTTCAATTGTTCGGCACAGAATCGGACGGAGCGCGGAAAATCTTCGTTCAACAAAAGAAATTCCGCGACCAACTCGGGTCTCACTTCTGCGCCGTGAATCCATTTGTAAGCGTCCCACGCGCTGCACGAACGAAGAATTGCCGACCATTCCAGCGCTTGAGCCTGATCAATCGCTTTTGGTGCGCCTTTTTTTGGCAACGATTCATGACGGACATCGAGGACGCGCGAGGTTTTATCGGTGCGCTCCAGAAACATCCCGGCTTGCGTGAACCACCATCCTTCATTGTGAATCACCGTGGCGTAGCTGAGTCCGATCAAATGCAGCGAACTCGCTTTGATCTGCTGGAAGAAATCACTCGGGCTCTCGTTCCAGACACGAAGCGCTTCGGAAGAGCGGACGAACAAATAGAGGCGGTTTAATTCCTCCCAATATTCCATCGTGATCTGGTCGCGAACCATGCGGGCATTTTCGCGAGCCTGAAAAATGGAAGAAACGATTGAGTTGGGATTCTCTTCCTGAAAAACAAGAAACCGTGTTACGGCCGCGCCCGTTGCTTTGGGATGAAGCTGCAAAAATGTTTCTTCGTCGCCCATGCTTTGCACGATCGGCATCCAATGTCCGGCCAGGCGCTCGTCGTCCAGGCTTCGGTAATCGAGCAGCAACTGCAGATTCACATCCACCATGCGCGCGGTGTTTTCGGCGCGCTCAATGTGGCGGGCCATCCAATAAAGACTGTTCGCAACTCGTGATAGCATTAGTCGTCTCCGTAAAGCACCCAGGTATCTTTGCTGCCGCCCCCCTGGGAAGAATTTACAACCATCGAACCCTTGCGCAGCGCAACCCGCGTTAAACCACCGGGAACAATCACCACTTTTTCGCCATATAAAACGAACGGGCGCAAATCGACATGGCGACCTTCAAATTGTCCATCCACGTGAGTTGGGTGGCGGGACAAATTGATCATCGGTTGCGCGATGTAATTTCGCGGGTCCGCTTCGATTTGTTTTCGGAACTGCTCGATTTCATCTTTGCTCGCCATTGGCCCCATCAACATTCCGTAACCGCCGGATTCGTTGGCCGCCTTGACCACCAGTTCATTCAAGTGTTCCAGGATGTAGGCGCGATCAGAAGGTTCGTTCGCCAAATAGGTTGGCACGTTCGGAATGATTGGTTTTTGATCGAGATAATATTCAATCATCCGCGGCACGAAATAATACATCACCTTGTCGTCGGCAATGCCGGTTCCGATCGAGTTCGCGAGCGAAACATTTCCAGCGCGATACGCATGGACCAATCCGGGCACACCGAGCATGGAATCTCGCCGGAAAACCGTTGGATCGAGAAAATCGTCGTCAATTCGGCGGTAGATCACATGCACCGGTTGCAATCCTTTCGTCGTGCGCATGAAAACCCGCTCGTCGCGAACAATCAAGTCGCGCCCTTCGACAATCGTAATTCCCATGTGCCGCGCGAGATACGTGTGCTCGAAATAGGCACTGTTGTATGCGCCGGGCGTGAGCAAAACAACGTTCGGATCAACTACGCCGGCAGGAGCGACGTGCTGCAGGGTTTTGAGTAATTCTTCGGGATACTGCGCGACCGGGCGGACGCCGATGCTCTCGAACAACGCGGGAAACGTGCGCTTCATCGCCCGACGATTCTCGAGAACGTAGCTTACTCCGCTCGGACATCGGGCGTTGTCTTCGAGGACCATGTATTGGCCATCCGCGCCGCGAATCAGATCCGAGCCGCAGACATGAATATAAATGTCTTTTGGCACGGCAAAGTTTACGAACTCGCGACGAAAATGTTTTCCCGACAAAACGTAATGCGCGGGAATTACTCCGTCTTTTAAAATCTTCTGCTCGTGATAAATATCGTGCAGGAAAAGATTCAGCGCGATGATTCGCTGGGTCAGACCGCGTTCGAGGTAATCCCATTCTTTTGCCGGGATAATTCGAGGGACTAAATCGAAAGGAAAACTCGTTCCGCGCCTCGCGAATCGCCATAAACGTTGAACGTCACGCCTTGTCGCAAAAACGCGAGATCGACGGCGTGGCGTTTGTGATCGAATTCTTCCGGCGTGAGGGTGTCAAACAATTCACGAAACTGCCGGTAGTGCGGAGACAAAACGTCCTGCCCGCCGATCATTTCGTCAAAAAATCCGTCGCGTTGATAACTGCTGAACATAGTTCCGTGGTTATGTTTGGCCAATTTGAGCGATTTGCCGCAAGAGTTCACGCGGCGTCACACAGCTTGAGCTTGCACGAAATCAGAGGCAGGAACAGGGATTTCGCTAGGTGATGGAAGGTAAATTATATTCGGATTCAAATTCGGTGAATTCATTGCAAGGTCAAATTAGCAAGCGCCATGCCGACGATGTCTGGATCGCGATTTCACGTCAGGTAAAACTTTATGCGCTGGCGGTCTGGACATTCCTTGCATTCGCGATATTTATTCTACCTTAATTTTTAGACAACTGAATGAGTAGCTCGAAAAAAGAATCCGCGTCTGGTCCCGAAGAGAATGGAAAAAGCGAAGGCTCCGCCGTCGGCTCCAGCGTTTCCACCCGCGTCCATGCCGCGCCGATGAAAGTTGATGGCCCTCTCCATCGCAGAATGGACACCAGCTTTTTGCAATACGCGTCCTACGTCATTCGCGATCGCGCCATTGCCAGTCTCGCGGACGGATTGAAGCCGGTTCAGCGCAGAATTCTGTGGGCCTTGCACGAGAAGGACGACGGGAAATTCATCAAAGTCGCCAACGTCTCCGGGCATGCGATGCAATATCATCCGCACGGCAACGTATCGATCGACGACGCACTGGTGGTTCTGACGAACAAACGGTATTTGATCGAGGGACAAGGGAATTACGGCAATATTTATACGGGTGACCCCGCAGCCGCATCGCGTTACATCGAGTGCCGCCTCACCGATCTGGCGCGTAACGAACTTTTCAATGACGAGATCACCCAGTTCGTCCCGAGTTACGATGGGCGCAACAAGGAACCGGTAACCCTTCCCTGCAAATTGCCTTTGACCCTGATGCTCGGGAACGAAGGCATCGCCGTTGGTTTGTCGTCGAAGATTCTCCCGCACAATTTCATTGAATTGCTCGAAGCCCAGATTGCCATTTTGAAGAAGCAATCGTTCAAGTTGCTTCCCGATTTTTTCACTGGCGGATTGATGGATGCACGTGAATACGGTGACGGCAAGGGCAGCATCAAGGTTCGCGCCAAGATCAAAGTTAGGGACGATTCCACGTTGGTGATTAAAGAAATCCCGCCGACAACCACGACTGATTCCCTCATCAGTTCGATTGAAGATGCGGTTCGCAAAGGCAAGCTGAAGGTCAAAACCATCAACGATTTCACCTCCGAAGATGTCGAAATCGAGATCAAAGCGCCCAGTGGCGTCAGTTCGGAAAAATTACTCGACGCGCTGTATGCCTTCACTGATTGCGAGATCTCCATCACCAGCCGGATCATTATCATTAAGGAGAATCGTCCGGTCGAAATGACGGTTTCCGAGGTTTTGCGCGAAAACACCGGCCAACTGGTCAGCATCCTCAAGCAGGAATTGGAACTGAAAGAGTCGCAGTTATTGCAGGAACTTCATTTCAAGACCTTGGTCCGAATATTCATCGAAAACCGGATTTACAAAAAAATCGAGCAGTCCAAAACCAACGAAGCAGTTCACGAGGCGATTTATGACGGCTTCAAACCCCATCGCAAAGAAATGTGGCGCGATTTGGTCGATGAGGATGTCCAGTTGTTGCTCGAAGTACGGATCCGCCGCATTTCACTCTTCGACATCAATAAACACCGGGAAGAGATGGACCGAGTCCAAGCGCAACTCGACGAAACACGGAAGCACCTCAAGAATGTAACCAAGTTCGCCATCGCCCATTTGGAGGCGTTAATCGAGAAATACGGTCCGCAATATCCTCGGCTCACCCGCAGCAGCCGCTATGATGAAGTTGATTCCAAGGAAGTTGCCTTCAAAGCCTTCAAAATCGCCTATGATCGGGAATCAGGTTATCTCGGCCACAAAGTTTCTGGGGAGGAATACCGAGTTGATTGCACGAAATTCGATAAATTGCTCATCGTTTTTCGCGATGGCCATTACAAAGTAATCGAGTTGCCGGAAAAAGTATTCGTCGGGCCGGAACTCGTCTATTGCGCCACGCCGGATCGAGACCAGGTTTTCACATTGTGTTATACCAACCGCGATGCGACTTATATCAAGCGCTTCAACTTTGGCGGGATTATCATGAACAAGGAGTATTTTTGCATTCCAGAAAAGTCGAAAATCCTGTTTTTCGCCCCAAATACCCCGGATCAGCTTTACATCAAATACAAGCCTGCCCCGCACCAGAAAATCCAGCAGCAAACCTGTAATCCGTCTGAGATCGAAGTTAAAGGGGCTAAAACTCTCGGCCGCCAGATTTCCATTAAAGACGTGGCCTCCATCAACAGCAGACCTCCGCGCAACTGGGATCCGGAAGCCGCGACAACCCGCTTGCCCTTTTCCTGACGTCTCGAAAACGCTCACAGACGAGGGTCGATGGCCTCTGAAAACGCCCGACCCTTACTCAGTTTTGGTTTCCTCCCGCAGCATTGGCTTGTTTCCGAAAACCTTTGCACAGCGCTTTTTCGACGATTCATATTCTTAAAAGGCGACTCAAATTGCACCGTTTTAGAACACGAAACGCTGATAAAACATGACAACGCACGCATAAGAAGGTAGATCATCCCTGAATCTCCCACATACTTTAACGCTATCTAATTTGCGCAATGCAGGTTAATTCAGCCAATTTCCATCAAATTACCCCCCTGTAACCTCTTCGCAGGACGAACGTCTTTGATAGCGATAGTCCTGTAATTGATTGGGAACGATACCTGCTAAAGGGCACATGGATGAAAAAGGGAATAAAATGCAAAAGTTAACATTAAACACACTAGCTTTGTCGTTTTTGCTATTTGGGCTACCTCAAGTGGGATGGAGCGCCTCCGCTCTCTACTTTGGTGCAAATGGGACTTCAACGCTTCCGCTGAGCCCCGTTGATTGGACCGGTGGAAATGTTAATGCTCAAAAGGCCCATTTGGTTGAAGGTTATTCTATACCATGCCGCGCATGGCTAACTGGGGTAACCGCAGGGAGTAACTCCATCACTATTACGTGGGACACGCAAGTTAAGGGAACAGCAGCAATTGATTATATTACATCTTATGATCGCCTTCAGCCACATAATCAATTTGGACCAACCCACACAGCTGCAGAGCAGGTTGATCCTTTGTCAGATTTGTTGGGAACTTTCAGCGCGCCGAGTAACTTCCCAATTCCAGCTCCATCGACGGCTGGAAGTTCTGTCCCAGGACAGCCCGCTGCAAGCTTCAACTCGCTTCCAGCCAATGAAAGAGTAATGACAATTTACAACGGCACAATCACTAGCCTCATTTATACAAACGAGATTAACCTGACTAATAACACTGCTTCGACAACAATCATTGTTCAGTTTATTGCAACAAACCCAACCGTCGTCATTGCTTTCGGAGCACATCTGGCGTCAACAGTTGACTGGGGCATCGGATCCTCATCTATTGGTGGCTCTCCATATCACATGAGTATTAACGGCGGTGCCAATCATCAGCTCTCAACCGATTCGGTCGCAGTTCCTCCTGCTTGCAGCGTTTCAGGAAGCAGCTTAATTTGCCCGGGAACAACAAATACGTTCACCTCGGCTACGGATGCGGCATCTGCCACCTTTACTTGGGCGTTGACGAATAATACTGCGGGCGCATTTTTTATCGGTTCCACGAATACCAACATCGTTCACATCGCTTCTGGAGCGAGCGGTTCGTACGGTGTGAACGTTTCAATCCTCAATGGATTAGCGTTCAGTTCGTGCGAACAGATTGTCTTTGTTGGGACCAACACTTCTGCAGGTGCCCTGTCAAACCTCACGGTGTGTCCGGGCCAAAACGCAACCTTCACAACCGTTCCAAGCGGGACCGGGCCATTTAGCTTTGGGTGGAAGAAAAACGGAACAACCCTCAGTGGCCAAACCAATAGTTCGCTTACGATTTTCGGAACGGCGACCAATGCGGCGACCTACAGCGTGGTCGTCTCGGGTTGCACATCCGTGACCAATTCGGCGACATTAACGATTGGAACCAATCTGGCCATTTTGACCAGCAGCGTGACGAATCAAACGCGATGCTCGGGAAGTAGTTTGAGCCTGGCCGTCACGGTTTCAGGAAGTTCGCCCCAATTCATTTGGAAAAAAGATGAAATCATTATCGCGGGACAGACGAACAATTCGTTAGTGATTCCTGCTGTTGCCACACTCGATGCCGGCACCTACACAGTTGAGGTAAGCGGCTCATGCAATTCACTAACGAATACAGCCGTTGTTTCGGTGGGTGTCGGCACGCAAATAACTGCTCTAGGTGACACGGCAGTCTGTCCCGGCCAACCGGTGACGTTTAGCACATCAGCTACGGGGACGGCGCCGTTCACCTATGTTTGGAAAAAAAATGGCGTCATGATCCCGGGTCAAATCGGCAATTCACTTACGTTCGCCTCGGTAACTTCAACAAACGCCGGTATCTACACAGTTGAGGTTCAGGGTCAGGGCTCGTGCAACGTTGCTACCAGCAGTGCAACATTGACAGTTAACAATGACGTTTCTCTCGCCAGTCTAACGCCCGTCAAGGTCTGCACTGGCACGCCCGCAACGTTCACCGCAAGCCCCTCGGGAAGTGGTCCATTTAATTTCTCTTGGAAGCTCGATGGCTCCTCAACTGGACTAAATGGCTCGGAGTTAATTGTTACCACCGACAGCCTCGGATCCGGGGAACATCAGATTCAAGTCGTCGTGGCTGGAAGTTGTGGTTCCGCAACGAATCAAACCACTCTGACCATCCCCGAGCCCATCACTGTCAGTGGCTTGACTAACGCCTCCATTTGTCAGGGAGGCACCACGAACTTTGCTGTTTCAACGACGGGGAGTGGCCCATTGAACTTTGTTTGGACTGTGGATGGCCTTCAAGTTCCACCGAATAGCCCAACTGCAGCCATTGAAACGGCTACGCTTTCTCTTGGCGATCACTCAATTCAGCTCGTGGTGAGCGGAGATTGCAATATGATCACAAATCAGGCCGTTCTAACGGTAATCCCCTCGCCTTCCTATTTGATCGCAGGGGTAACCAACCAGGTTTGCCCTAATTCATTTTCGAATATGTATAGCGTTCCCACTGGTGCCGCAATTTATAGCTGGAGCATCTCCGGAAACGGAATGATTGATTCTGTGACAAATGGGAACTCGGTTTTTGTGACCGCGCAAGGTTCGGGGACGTTCACGTTGAATTTAGTTACGATAGATACAAACGGATGCTCGAGTTTTTCCCAACAGATGGTCACGGTTAATGACAGCCAAGCGCCGACTGTGATCTGCCCAAACTCTCTACTCCTAACCTCCGACGCGGGCCAATGCAGCAAGAGCAATGTCACTTTCTCCGTCAGCGCGACCGACAACTGCGGCAGCGTAACGGTGGTTTCAACTCCGCCATCCGGTTCCACCTTCCCGGTCGGAACGACTACCGTAACCAATGTCGCCACCGATGCTTCCGGCAACTCCAGCAGTTGCACCTTCACCGTCACCATCAACGATTCGCAGGCTCCCGATATTACATGTCCACCAGACGTGTTCGTTTCAGCGAACTCCGGCTGCAATGCGACTAACGTAGACCTCGGCACACCGATTACGAGTGACAACTGCACCGTTGCAAGTGTCACGAATGATGCATCAGCGACCACAGCACCTTTGCGTGCAAGCCAGAACCTCCGCGCTGCTTCAGTGAAAATGTCACGCGGCTTAGCGACAGTAAGTTGGCCTTCTCAAGCAGGCGAGACTTACCGCCTGCTCTATAAGAGCGCTCTGACCGATACAACCTGGACAGCCGCGCCAGATGCTGTCACTGCCACTGGTCAGGAAACGAGCCAAACCAACTTTGTTGGCAACGCGCCGCAACGTTTTTATAAAATTCAGTTAATAAACGCCGCAACTGCTACATTTCCTGTGGGAACAAACCTTGTAACTTGGACGGTAACCGACGCAAGCGGCAATGCCAAAAGTTGCGTGCAGCGCATTGTCGTAAGTGACACAAACTCGCCTTCCATCATTTGTTCATCCAACCTCGTGTTGAGCACCGACGTCGGCCAATGCAGCAAGAGCAATGTCACTTTCTCCGTCAGCGCGACCGATAACTGCGGCAGCGTAACGGTGGTTTCAACTCCGCCTTTCGGTTCCACCTTCCCGGTCGGAACCACCACCGTGACCAATGTCGCCACCGATGCTTCCGGCAACTCCAGCAGTTGCACCTTCACCGTCACCATCAACGACACTCAACTCCCGAACATCGTCTCCTGCCCGACCAACATGAGTCTGACTGCGGACATC
>CANJXF010000040.1 GCA_947478865.1 Verrucomicrobiales bacterium
CACCCAAATCTTTGATTACATCGAGAGCTTTTACAACCGTCAGCGCACCCATAGCGCCCTGGATTTTCAATCGCCAGTTGACTTCGAACTCCTAAACAACTAACCAAATGACCCAACTTTTTTGTCCGCCGTTTCAGAGCAAGCCCAGTCCCTTTTGCAAAACGATAAACTTATTTCCAATAGAATTTAAGAATCCCGAAATCTCCTGCCCTTGTTCCCTTGCGGATCACTGAGAAATATTGCCGCTTCACACCATTGAAATCCACATCCACTTGCACTTCAAAAGTGCTACTCCTTACGTCGCAATACCTAGAAATTTGCGCGACGGTATCGGGTCGTATTCCGGGAATTCTACCGAGTTCGTTCACATTTCTCATAGGGACATCATCTTCGGTTCCATCGGCATCATCCAATCCCGACCGAAATTTTATTATGGCGGCAGCGATGTTTTCATCCATTCCTGGGATCGTTTGCAACGTGGTTGCAGGCGCCGTATTGATGTTGATTCTCCCGGAGGACAGAGTTGTGAAAATATCAACCAAGCCGACTGGATACCACGGTTGCTGTCGATCGGGGAAAGCTGGGTTACCTCGCGATTGAAACGCTGAGATGGAATGGTTGGTTGAGGCAGAACCCCAATATATCTCCGGATTATCGAGAATTCCTTTGATCAAAAGCAGTTCCGAGATGTCATCCAGCGGGCCGTTTTTGGCGACGTAGGGTGGATTCAATCCCATATAATAATCACTCTCAACGCCGCTTAAATGATTATCTTCATCCTTGTCGATCCAATCGAGAATCGAGTCGCTGATGGTTGAAACCAAACTTGCATCTACTCCCATCAAAACGACTAACGCCTGCTGAAGCACAAGCCTGTCTGCCACGTTGATGTTAAACTTCCTCTCCATATCAGTGATTTTTACGGAGATGGTGCCGTTACCCAGCTGATTGTTTTCCATGGAAATCTGGGCCAATGGTGAATTGCTTCCAGCAATTCCACCGGGACCACCGGCCCATTTTTGATTAAGCGATTCATAATTGCCCTCGCCAGCAATTTTCGCCTGTTCTGCAATAGCAAACTTGGCCAACTCAACTCCGGATCGGCCAAGCCACTCCAGTTCGGATTCGTAGTTGGAATTGCGCGCCAGAGTAATTTCAACCTTCATCGACAAAGCGAAAGCACCGGCAAGCGTCGCAAGAACCAAAATGACGAGCATCACGATCACCAGAGCGATGCCGCTGGACGAGGACTGTAAGCGAATTCTCATTGGCGCGGCAGCCTTCTGTTGCCGCCTGGAGGTGTCGGTGGGACATTAAGACCGCCTGGGAAGCCGCGAGGATTTCCGCCGTTGTTAAAACCTCCACCGTTATTGAGTCCGCCTGGTCCATTACGTCCACCAGGTCCTTGTCCGTTGCCACGCCCGTCTTGGCCACCACGCCCGCCTTGCCCATCGCCTCGCCCACCGCGTCCACCCTGGGCTCCCGGACCGCCTACACCTACCCCTCCAGCGCCTGCTGCCTGACGCGGCTGTTGGATATCGGCGCCAACCGCAATTGATGGCATAGCGATGATTCTCGAAACCAATTCCGTAGGCTGTGAAGAATTCTGTGCGTGCCCCACACCCAGCGAAACCCGAATCATTTTTGGAATCACGTTTGTAGTGAGTAATTCATCGGTCCAGTCATTGAGTGTGGGATCCCAGAATTCGAGCACGAACAAGCTGATATCTTTGGCAAGCGTGATTGGATAGGCTGAAACATCCGCGTTGGTCACCAGCAATAAAGGTATTTGCGTCATCAAAAGCTGTGCCGTCCCATCGACACCCGGTTCGACGAAAAACGTCACCCGGCGCACCACTTGATCCCCAAACAATCCTGAACCTGGAAATGTCTCCGGCAAACGCGCCGATAAGCTCAGCCATGCAAATTTCGCATCGCTTGTATCAGCCACAAAGCTGTAATGCCGCGCGTTTTCCGTATAAAGCTGCGTGGTCAACAGCGCGTCTTCGATTGTTCGTATCGCAATTCGTGAACGTTGCGCCGCTGCAGCTGCCTCCAGCCCTGATTTGGAGCCTCGCACTATCGCCGCCCAAGAGGAATAAACGGCCACAATGATCACGGTGAAAATGGACATCGCGATCATGATTTCCAGCAATGTAAAACCCCGTCTTGAATGTGATCGTGGCGTTTTCATCGTCTTCCAGAAAATGCGCTTCGAGTGCTCAAGCCGGTAGCTGATTCCGGGCGATAGAGCAGACAGCTCATCGTAGAATCTACGTCGCGACCGTGATAAACGGTGCAATCCACCTGGAACATCCCATTGGTCACCCAAAGCATCGTCTCGGTTTCCCATGTGTAATTCGGATACAAATCGCCGAAATCGCCCGACTGAAATCCTTCTTCCAGCTTGTTGGTCAGGGAGAAATTTTCAGCAATAACCATCCCGGGAGTCGGAGTATTTTGCGTGAGCGATCTCGCTGCGCGCAAACTTTGGCTCACTAGAGCGAGAATGGTGAACATCGCGGTGAAAAAGATAGCGATCGCAATCATCACTTCGATCAATGTGAATGCTCGGAGAGGGCGCGCAAGAGGGGGTAAAATAAGAGGATGGTCGCCGAGTCGTTCCAGCTTTCGCCCTGGGTCGCTCATGCCTCGAACGAAATTCATTTTCATCGAATCACCTCCACGTCGGACAAACCAGTAACTACTTCCAGCGTGATCTTACGCACTTCCATTTCCGTAGATTGCAAAATAATGGTGAATTCGTCGCTCGTCCCATTTGGATAAAAGTGCACGCGCGCTTCATCGGCATCCTGCAATTCGATGAAATTTACACCGAGAATTTGAATCGACACTTCCTCCGGAAAACCTCCCGAGAATGACCCGCCCGTGACCGTCCGATCTTTAGGTCGAATAACCATGTCGCTCGTCTTCGATGAAATAATTGCTGCGGCCCGAGCCGCGTTACAAGCCTCTGTCAGGTCGCTCACTGCCTTTCTCATTCCCTCTTTACGCAACGAGCGGACAATCGATGGCACGCTCATGGTCATGATCACCCCGATAATCGCGACCACGATCATGATCTCGATCAACGTGAAGGCTCGGCGTCGCAGGCTCCTCTTCATTTCGCACTGCTGATATTGGAAATCAAATTAAACATCGGCAGGAGAATGCTGATCAGCAGGAATCCTACGCCCATGGCCATCACGATAATCAGCACTGGCTCGATCAAACTCGTCATCACGCGAAGCGCAATGCTCAACTCCCCTTCGTAGGTGTCGGCCAAATTTCCCAGCGCGCCAGGAACATCACCTGTGTCTTCGCCGATTTTCAGCAAGTCCACCATCAATGCGGGGAAAATTTTGCTGCGCGCAATCGGCTGGGCGATCGTTTTGCCGTCCGTCACCTCTTCGCGCGTCTTGGCGATGGCTTCCTTCACAATCCGGTTGGACATGACATCCTCCGTAATTTTCAACGCGACCAGCACCGGCACGCCGTTCTCCAGCAATGTCTGCAACGTGCGGCAGAATTGCCCGAAAATATTCAGTTTCACCACCCTGCCAACCACCGGGGCGTTCATTTTCCACCCGTCGATCTTACGTTTGCCCGCTTCGGTCGATTGGAAGCGCTTAAAGAGAACCGTAAACAAAATCGCCACCAGAGGGAAAACCCACCAGTAGGAGGTCACCATGTTGCTAAAGCCCATCAGCATCCTCGTTGGCAGCGGAAGCGCCATGTTGAAACCGGTGAAAATCGTCATGAAGCGCGGCAACATGAAGAAAATGAAAAACGCCACGATGCCTGCGCCGACGCAACAAACCAGCGCAGGATAAATCATCGCCGACTTGAACTTTGCCTGCACTTCCGCGAACTGCTGCAAATGTGTCGCCAACCGCTTCAACACCTGCACCAAGGCACCGCTCGATTCCCCGGCCTTGATCATGTTGACGTAAAGATCGGAAAAAATGTGCGGCTGCTTGGACATCGCCGCCGATAATCCCTTGCCCTCCATCACATCCTGCTTGAGGCCCTTGCTCACCTCAGCCGGAATGCCCTTTGATTCCAAATGCGTCATGCTGTTGAGCGCAACCGTGAGCGGCATTCCCGATTTTAATAGATTCGCCAACTGCGTCGTGAACGTCGCGATTTCCTGGGTATTCGGCTTGCGCTTGCGATTCAACATTTGGCTCAGCGCACGCGGCATCAAATTCGATTGTACCTGCGGAACACCGGCACGATCCACCGCAATCACCGCCCCACCCTTCGGCGCATCCACCGACACGGGAAAAAGACCGAGCCGTTCGATTTGCACCAACGCCGCAGCGCGATCCGCAACGTCTAAAACGCCTTGCACGACCTCGCCGGATCGGCGTCGCGCTTTGTAAGAAAATTGGGTCATATTGTTTCGCTATCAGCTTTCGTTTAAGGCGTTCAGCTTACACGCCAAGAGCCAATCGGCAAACGCTGATTGCCATTCAACCCTGCGTTACGACTGCCGAGTTCCGCGTTTGATTTAACCCCAGCCGCGCGCAAAAGTTGTGAAAATCGATGCGCTCAGTCCAGAATATCTCCGCCTCTATCTCCTCTGCTCTGGCCAGAAACGGCCAGGTTTCGCCCCAAACCGATCCATTCGACAAATAGCATCGAGTTTCCGTTAAAAGCGACCCTCCTGCTCCGCCATTGCCACCAACGTCCCGACCGAATAAAAGCCGGCGTGGAACGGAGGAGCCCGTCTTGAATCGCGAGCAAAAGACTTTTCTGTTGTCGCGTCGCAGATAACCTCGTCCGCGTGTTGGCAAATTGGATTTTAGGTTCGTTGGCGATTTTGAGCTGTGGCCTTGCGCTCTGGCAATGGCTCGCTGCGCTGCGTTTCCCGCTCCACCGCAGGGTGACGGATAAAAAATTTCAACCCGCCATCACGCTGCTCAAGCCCCTCAAGGGCGCCGACAGCGAGACAAAACGCTGCCTGCAAAGTTGGTTCAGCCAAGATTACGAAGCGCCATTGCAAATTCTTTTTGGCGTGGCCGACGACGACGATTCGGTCTGCGAGCTGGTGCGCCAACTTTGTTCGGAAAATCCAAAAATCGATGCGAAGTTGATCATTTGCCCGGAATCGTTTGGCCCGAATGCGAAGGTTTCGACCTTGATCCAGCTCGAACGAGAGGTAAAGCACGAGATCGTGGTCATCAGCGATGCCGACGTTTTTGTGCCGAAGGATTTCTTGGAAAACGCCGTTCATCCGCTGGCCGATGGGGAAATCGGGCTAGTGAATTGCTTTTATCGCCTCGCCAATCCCACCACGCTGGCGATGCACTGGGAGGCTGTCGCCATCAACGCCGATTTCTGGAGCCAGGTTTTGCAATCGCAGACCTTGAAGCGGCTTGATTTCGCCCTCGGGGCCGTGATGGTCACGCGCCGAGATTGCCTGAAACAAATCGGCGGATTCGAGTCGCTCGTCGATTTTCTCGCCGACGATTACCAACTCGGGAATAAAATCGCACACACTGGAAAACAAATCGTCATCTCCTCCATCGTGGTGGAATGCTGGGAGGCGCCAATGACTTGGGCACGCGTTTGGGCTCATCAACTTCGCTGGGCGCGCACGATTCGCGTCTGCCAACCCGCGCCTTTTTTCTTCAGCATCCTGAGCAACGCCACGCTTTGGCCGGCGTTCTGGACGGTCGCGCTTTTGGCCAACCATAATTCATACTGGTTTGTGCCGATCTCCATCTTGCTGCCGGTGCGAATCCAGGCCGCACTGAAAATGCAGGAAGCGCTCACCCGTGATTCGGGGCATTACCTTTATTTCTGGCTGGTCCCAATCAAGGATTTGTTGAATGCCGCGATTTGGGCGCTGGCGTTTGTGGGAAACAAAATTGACTGGCGCGGAGAAACGTTTCGAGTCCTGCCCGGTGGCAAATTGAGCAAGAACCTGTAGCACATGCCTCCGTCGGGTGCGTTGGGTTTGAAAGCGAATCGCCGAATTTTCAACCCTCAAAGCCGGCAATACCCCAGCTAATTCGTCATTTCCGCAGATAAATCGAAGCGTGCGAAAGCTTTGCCCAGCAAAAACAATCCCGCACTTCCTTCCGCTGCCAGGACAATCGACGCGACCACGGATGCAATTGGAATGGCGCTCATTGGATTCATGAAAAAATTGCAAAGAAAAATCACCAGCGCGAAGAATCCCGCCGCCGGCAACATCGCCAAAGCTAAAATCAAAACCTGACCGATCATGAAAATCAGCCGCTGCCCGGTCGCTTCGATCCCTTGCGGTGCATCCTTGCCCGTTTGAAACCACGAGGGAAACAGCAGCACGGCCGCATTGGGAATTAGGAGGAGAATGAAATTCAACATAGGCAACAGAACAGCGATGCCGAACGCCATCCCCACACGAATGAATCCATCAACTTCTTTTCCGCTGGGTATTCCTGCCCCAAAACCGAGCGCAAGGATGAGCAGCAGCCATTGCGTGGCGGTGAGCATGACGATGGGCGCAAGAATTTCACCCAGCACGATTTTCCATCCGCTCATTGGATAAAGCTTAAGCAATTCGATCGAGGCCAAGTCCTGGCGAAAATCCTGACGCAGCAATTGCGGACCAATGATCACCGACATGAATAGCAGAATCAGTGCGAAGAAACCGAGCGCGACCACGATCCCGGAATTCTTTTGTGTATTTCCGAAAATAAATGCACCAAAAATCGCGGGCCAGATCATGATAATCCAGAAGCGCAGCGTAAACATTTGCCCGGCACTGATGAGATTCTTCCAAAGCAATGCGATTGGTCTTGGGCCAAGCGGTTGCAGTCGAAATGGAGCGCGGCTTTTTTTCTTCGGCTTGGTTGCGTTTTGCCAGCTGCCGGATCGCACGGTCGCGACCCGCTCCGCTAACTTCTGCGACGCTTCAACAGACGCTTCCTCGAATGCGACATTTGAGCGAATCACCCAAACGTAATGCAACGCCAGCACGAGCATCGCGGGACCAAGCGCGAAGAAAAACGCCTTCAGGTCAGAAGCGAGAAATGGTTTTAAAATCAATTGAAACAGGAACAGCAGATACGGAAACGGCCCGGATTGAAAAAGCTTCTCGGCATAGCGCGCGAGGTCCGGAAGGTCGGATATTTCTGCGAGGTTGAATGGCGGCAAACTGTTTTTTCCCCATACGATGACCAGCGTCACAATTACGGCGATCAAAATCAGCACCACTGCTCTGCGAAGCCAATTGGAAATGCCGCGGTCCAGCAGAAGTGTTCGAGCAAACGACGATCCGATGAAATGGAGGTTCAACGTCGATAAAATAATCCACCAACCGGCTGCGTGAGTTGCAGCATGACCGCCGCTGCCGAACCGGCGCGTAATGAGCGTTAAGAACAGGACGGTGAAAAAGATGCCCGTTTGCGTCTTCAAAAGTTTGAAATGAATCAGCATCTTCCGGCTGATCGGCGCTGGAAACAGAAAGGCGACTTCTGCTTCGGTAAAGGTCAGCGCGGCTCGTCTGTGCGGAAATATCCATGCTGAAATCACAATCACAAACAGCGCAAACGCGGCCAGCATTTCAAAAGGAAACTGCTCTGGAACAAGTCCGATGCCGGAGTCAATGGCAGGCCTGCCTCCGAAGAAATGCCGCCCGAAATAAAAGTAAAAATAGGCGCCTCCGACGATTGCTCCAAAAAGGTATTTCGGCTGGCGCAACCGGCGAACGCGCATTAGCAATCGATTCTTGATCGACTGAAACTGGAGAAAAAAAAGTGCCGAGATCATTTCGTGGATGACTCGATTATGCCTTGGTTTCTTCCGTGGCTCGCAGGAACACTTCTTCCAGACTCGCGTCGGCGGATTGCTGCGAGAATTTCTGGCGAACTTCGTTGAGCGTGCCGTCAAAAATTTTCTGGCCGGTTTTCAAAATCAAAACGTGGGAGCAGACTTCTTCAAGCAGATGCAGCAGATGCGAACTGAGAATAATCGCCGCGCCGTCGCGCGCCCGTTTCAAAATGGAATTTTTCATGCGCCGAATGCCAATTGGGTCGAGGCCGGTCAGTGGTTCGTCGAGGAAAATCACTTTTGGCGAATGCAGAAATCCGCAGGCGATGGCGAGTTTTTGTTTCATGCCACGCGAAAGTTCGCCGGGCAATTTGTCGGCTTTATCCGCAATTTCCAGTTCTTCGAGAAGTTGCTGGCCGATTTCGTGCGCGTTGGCGACTTGATAAATCCTCGCGGTGAATTCCAGATGTTGTTGGACGGTGAGATAATCAAACAAACGCGGTTCGTCAGAGAAAAATGCGATCTGTTGTTTGGCTTCAACTGGATTTTTGGCGAGGTCGTTTCCGCAAATTTTCACCGAACCGCGCGTTGGCGGAATGATTCCAGAGATGCAACGCAAGGTCGTCGTTTTGCCTGCGCCGTTCGGTCCGACGAGTCCCATGACTTCGCCGGGACGCACGGCAAAGGAAAGTTCGCTGACAGCGGTGAACGAATCGTAAAGTTTGGTCAGTCCTTCCACTTCAATTGCAGCGAGTGAAGTTGGGGCGAGAACCGGTGGCAAAATTTCCATGCGCGAAAGGCTAACAATTGAGCGCGAAGTGCAAAGGGGAAAATGGTGTTGAATTATTTTGGCAAATTTTTATTGGCAAAAAAAATTCTGCGATTAAAGCTTCCCGCGCTCTTTGAAACTCAAAGGATGGTTCGCCATCCATCACGGCCAAAATTTGGGAACCCGGTGAAAATCCGGGACGGTTGCGCCACTGTTACGGGATACAAACTTCCAATGCCACTGATCGCAAGATTGGGAAGGCGGGAGAGAGGTTCGAAGCCCGAAGTCAGGATACTAATTTGGCTGTGCTCGTCAGGACTGTTGAGTCAGCGGCGGTCATAGACACGCCGCTACAATTCAACAGCCACTTCTCCGACAAAGAGAAGGATGAGGCCAGACCTGCTGAACTGTTTTCAGCGGGATTCGTAGAATGCCTTCATTCCCGTTTTGCCGGAATCGAAGGTTTTTTTATTTAAAAAACAGACCCTCAGTTCCGCACTGGTCTCTCAATCACAAAAACCGTTTCGCGAAAAATTTTCGCGCAGCAAAATTGAAAGATCAGTTCATGTTAAAAAAAATCCCGTTCGCGCTGGCTTTGGCCGGCTTGGTTCTCGTGCAAACTTCTGCCAATGCGGTTACGTTTTCACAAAATTTTTCCGCAAATCCAACCAACACCGGCTGGAAAATTTTCGGCGACACCAATTTATTTCAGTGGAATTCCATTGATCAAAATCTCGCCGTCACCTGGGATTCCACCAAATCAAATAGTTTTTTTTATCTCCCGCTCGGCACGACGCTCACGCGCAACGACGATTTCATCATGGAGTTTGATTTGAACCTGCATGACATTGCCAGCGGAGTGGAGCCGGGCAAAACCGCGCCGTTGCAATTGGGATTCGGTTTTCTGAATTCCACGAATGCCATGAGTATAAATTTTAAGCGCGGCTCTTTTGGCGACGCACCGAATGTGGCTGAATTCGATTACTATCCTTACGGCTATTACGACTTTGGCGTTATTTATCCTTCGCCTGCGGCAACCACGCCTTCCTTTATTTCTGAAGTCAACAGCATCCATTATGCGCCAGCCAGTATATCGGTTTACGATAACGAACTGCCGACGAACCAAACCGTGCATATCAAATTCAGCTACACCGCCAGCAACCAAACTGCGGTCGTCGCCGTCACAACCAATGGCATCTCGATGGGATCGTTTCCAAGTCTCGTGTTGGATACCAACAACAATTTCGCTGGCTCCGATGAATTCCATGTCGATATGTTTTCAATCAGCAGTTACAGCAGCGCGGGCGACGATTATGATTCGGTCCTCGCGCATGGAATCGTGGACAACCTTGTCGTCACCCTTCCGCCACCGGTGCAAAATCTGACAGGCACATTCAGCAATGGCGTCTGGCAGGCGCGATTCAACGATCATTTCAACTGGCTTTTTACGCTGGAACGCTCGACGAATTTAATTTCCTGGACAGACGCTTCGCTGCCAGCCAGTGGCAACCGAACCAATTTATTTCTCCAGGATACAAATGCAGTTTCGGAGAAAGCGTTCTATCGGGTTCGAGCCGCGAGACCATGAGCCAGTGGAAAAAAACTGTGTGGGTAGCACCTGCCTCTGGCGGGTGCGAATCCCTCTCTCCATTGATCAGAGGAAAAAGAATCTGTTCGCTTCGCTCAAAATATTTTCACACACCCGCGAGCCGCAGGTGCTACCCGGCGTTTACGCTCATCGAACTGCTCGTCGTTATCGCCATCATTGCCATTCTCGCGGCGATGCTTCTGCCGACATTAGGCAAAAGCAAATTGTCCGCGCAACGCGCCGCGTGCCAAAGCAATTTGCGCCAACTTGGACTCGCGACGCAGATGTATTGGGACGACAACGGCGGGAAATCTTTCAAGGTGTCAGACGGCGCGACGAACGGCGGGATGACGTGGTGGTTCGGCTGGCTCGACGGCAGCCAGCAGGAAGGCCATCGTCCGTTTGATTTATCCGCTGGAAAATTATTTCCCTATCTCAAAGGCAGCAACGTGCGGCTTTGCCCTTCGTTCGATTCCACGAAAACGCATTTCAAATTGAAAGCGACCAACGTTGTTTTCAGTTACGGCTACAACGGTTTGCTCGCGCCTTCCGCCCAGCCAATAAATATTTCAAAACTCCGAAGCACTGCGCAAACCGTGCTGATGGCTGACGCCGCGCAAATCAATGATTTTCAAGCGCCCGCCTCACGCAGCAATCCGATGCTGGAAGAATGGTATTACCTCGACAACCCCACCAACACATCATCGTCCAGTTATTATCCGCACGGCCATTTTCGGCATCAGAAAAAAGCGAACGTCGTTTTCTGCGACGGCCATGTTGATTTGGAAAAACCGATGACCAACTCTATTGATACAAAAATGCCGGTTGAACTTGTCGGGCGGTTACGACCAGAAATTTTAATCGCGCAATAGCAATAAAAATTTACAAAAAAAGTTTTGCGAAAATCTGCTTTCGACTTGAGAAAAAAACGTTTTTGAGCGATACATCTTTACAGTTAAGCGTGGAAAAATTCGGAGCCGCGCATTGTTCTTTCAAAAAATTTCTGGTTTTAACCCTGCCATGTTCGTGATCAGAAACAAATCCTTGGACCGTAATTAAACAAATAACGGAACCTTGCCTTCGCTGTGCGGCCGACAGGCCTTGATTGGAAGTCGAAAGCCGCCGATTGGGTTCCACTGTTTCACTTAAGTTCAAAGGAACTGTGAACACGGCATTACGGTGGGGTTATTTTTTCAAACGCTCTTAATCCTAATCGTCTTCATAATCTTACCCGGAAGAATGCGATTAGGATTAAGAGGAAGATTAGGAACCAGAACTCACGTCAGTATCTCGCGAATTACTTCCCCATGCACATCCGTCAGGCGCCGGTTCGCACCATTGTTGCGGAACGTCAGTTTTTCGTGATCGATTCCAAGTAGATGCAAAATCGTCGCGTGCAGATCGTAGCAATACGCTTTATCCTTCGTAGACTTCCATGACCATTCATCGCTTTCGCCGTAAGCCGCGCCCCCTTTGATCCCCGCGCCAGCCATCCAACTGACGAATGTGCCACCGTTATGATCCCGACCAACGCTGCTTTGGCTGAAGGGCATGCGGCCAAATTCCGTCGTCCAAATCACCAGTGTATCTTCGAGCATCCCACGCGCTTTCAAATCTTTGATCAGTGCAGCGGTTGGTTTGTCCGTCGCGCTCGTGATCGACCCAAGCTCTTTAGAAATGTCAGCGTGATTATCCCAATTTCCTGCCGCGCCAGCAGTGCCGCTCCATACTTGTACAAAGCGCACGCCGCGCTCCAACAAGCGGCGCGCCGTCAAACAATTGCGGCCAAAATCTTCGGTTGTTTTTTCATCAAGCCCGTACATTTTCTTGGTCGCTTCCGTTTCACCGCCAAGGTTGAGAACATCGGGAGCGCTCAACTGCATTTTTGCTGCGAGTTCGTAGGATGCGATTCGAGCATCGAGTCGTGAGTCGCCTTGCGCATGAGCGAGATGTTCGCGATTCAACTTGTTCAATAAAGCCAAGCCGTCGGCTTCACTTTTCTTCGTAATAAATTTCGCAGAGCCGGGCGGGAATAAATCTTCGATCGGATTTTGCGCCGCGGCTTTGATGATCGTGCCTTGGTGCGCGACGGGCAAAAAGCCAGATGAAAAACTTCCCTTGGAATTGTAAGGCAAACCGCGCGAATCCGGCAGCACCACGAACGTGGGCAAATTATCCGTCAGGTTTCCGAGACCGTAGGAGATCCACGCGCCCATGCATGGAAAACCGGGCGTGAGAAAACCAGTGTTCTGCAAATAAACGCCCGGACCATGGACATTCGTCTTCGAAGTCATCGCCATGAGAAACGCGAGGTCATCAACGCATTTCGCGATGTGCGGAACCGCACTGCTCACCCAACGTCCGCTAGCGCCGTGCTGTTTCCATTCGTACGGGCTTTTCATCAAATTTCCGGGGGAACTGGTGGTCGCCTCCACGCGTTCGCCCGGGTCAAACTTTTGCCCGCTGCGCTTGATGAGTTCCGGTTTGTAATCGAAAAGATCACACTGACTCGCCCCGCCGTTCATGAAGAGTTGAATCACGCGTTTTACCTTCGCGCGATGATGCAAGCCGCCGTTGAATTCAGGATTCGGTTTTGCGAGGGAATCGGCGAGCAAGCCTTGCGTGCCGAACAAATGCGCCATTGCCACGCCGCCCAATCCACCGCCGAAGCGCCAGAGAAATTCACGGCGATTGAAAAAAGTAAGGCTCATATTGTCTGACTAATTCACGAAGATAAATTCGTTGCTGTTCAGGATAATCCGGCAGGTGTTCGCCATACCGTGTTCAATCGCGTAAGACTTCAGTGCCTTAAGCTCGCTCCGATTCGGGTCGCGTCCCAGCGTCAGGTTGTAAGCGGTCCGAATCTGTATTTCCACATTGCCGCTGCCGCGCGCGACGCGTGCCGCCAAATGTTCGCTTTGGCGGATGACAAAACGGTCGTTCAACATCGCGAGCGCTTGCAATGCCGTGACGGAAATATTTCGCACTGCCGTCATTTGCGATGGATCGGCGCAATCGAGCGTATCCATAAACGGATCGGGCAATGTGCGATAAATATATCGATAAATGCTGCGACGAAAATTTACCGGCGCATCGACATCAAAACGTCCGTAATCCACCGTTGGCGTCCGGTCGGGAGTCGGATCTTCTAAATAAAATTGCATGACGGACGGACCGCCCATCGTGAGGTCAAGCTTCCCGGTGATTTGAAGAATCGCGTCACGCAAACATTCCGCATCGAGTCGCGTGCGGTTCATCCTCCAGAGGAAAAGATTCCCGGAATCCAGCTTGGCAAATCGAACATTGTTCCCGGAGGATTGCTGATAAACCGCGCTAGTCAGAATCAATTTGTGCAATCCCTTGATCGAACCGCCGCTCTCAATAAAGGTGGACGCGAGCCAACCCAGCAATTCCGGGTGTGTCGGCCGCGAGCCCATTTCACCAAAGTCATTCGGCGTATCGACAAGGCCACGACCGAAATGATAATGCCAAACGCGATTCACAATGGAGCGCCACGTCAGAACGTTGCGAGGATCAGCAATCCATTTCGCGAGAGCAGCGCGGCGCGCTGCCTCATCGCTTGGATCGGCAAGGCTGAATTGAGAACTCAGATCAGAGACAAAAGCGAGCGCACCGGGCACAGCGGGTTCCTCGGGTTTGGTAATGTCGCCCCGTTTGAGCAGATAAACCGGACGTGGAATTTTTGCAGGGGTGAAATTTTTTTGCGGTGGAAAATCGCTGGTTCCAGCGTAGACCATTCTGGGCGCAGGCAAAACCGCAAGCTGCCGCTCCAATCGCGCTTTCAAAACGTATCCGGCAAGTTCGATTTTCTGATCGGCGGATCGGGCCGCAACCTTGATCGCAATAATTTTTGAAATATTTTCCGGCAGTGAATTAACCCGCACTGGGAGCGGCGCACTCGTCACCGACAGGCGCGCCCTGCCGATCGTATGCGAGCTTCCATGCTGTTGCTCCAAAACAAAAGTCAACGCGGTGCCGTTTTCGAAACCGATGCTTTCCTTCAATTCGAAAAACGCGAAATGCGATTTGCCTTCCTCAGGATGAATTCCCCAACCCGTTTTCCCGTCGCCATCGATCGCCTTGCCGACTTCCCAATCCTTTTGGTTGAAATCCGCCGACGCATTTTGCAACGCGATCGTTTTTGCAGAGTTGGTTTCGCCCTTTGGCGCGGCTTTCAGACGAAATTCCGTGAGGGTAATATTCCCGTTGTCCTGTCGACCCGGCCCGTCGTGCGGCAAGCTTTTGTCGGCCAGAACCTCAAGACGAACCGCAGTGACTCCCTTCATATCCATCGGCGCCATGATTGTGTAGGTGTCAGACTCCGGCCGCGTTCCGGTCGCGAGAACTGAGCCATCGACCTGCTTCGTCAGGGTTGCGCCGCCATCACTTTTGAAGCTGGTGGGATCGAGAATTGTCCATGCAATTGCCGGAGGACCAATCTGTTTTTCCCATTCAGCAACTTCCGATTGCACGGACGCGTCCAGCAGCGACTTATCTTTGGGATTCACGTCCAAAGCAGTTTTCTTTTTCAACAAAGCCTGGCGCGTGGCGTGAATTTTTGGATCAAGATCATAAGGCCGGTCTACGCGATCTACTCCAGCAAAGACGGATTGCAAATTGTAATATTCCCTCTGCGAGATGGGATCGAACTTGTGATTGTGACACCGCGCGCAATGAACCGTGCTGCTGACAAACGTGGACATCGTCACGGCAACCATGTCGTCGCGATCCAGATTCTGCGCCATCTTCTTATCCACCGTGTCGGCCACGATGTGCATTTGCGAACTTTCATCCCACGGACCGGTCGCAATAAAACCGAGCGCCACCACTCCCGCAGGATCGTCAGGAAAAAGGGTGTCGCCGGCGATTTGTTCCTCGACGAACCGGGCGTAGGGTTTGTCGTCATTGAATGAGCGAATTAAATAATCGCGATATGGCCACGCATTCGGGCGGGGACGATCCTGATCGTGCCCATGAGAATCGGCGAAATGAACCACATCGAGCCAATGGCGCGCCCAACGTTCACCGTATCGCGGCGACGCGAGCAACCGATCAACGACCTTGGAATATGCACCGGGAGATTTGTCGGTGAGGAAATCGCGCATCTCTTCCGGAGTGGGTGGCAATCCGGTCAAATCAAACGTGACGCGCCGCAACAAAGTTCGCTTATCCGCCAGCGGTGAAGGTTTCATCCCCTTCTCTTCCAGCTTGGCAAGAATGAATTGGTCAATCGGAGTTTTCGCCCACGATTTATTTTTCGTTTTCGGCGGCGCAGATTTTTTGATCGGTTGCAGCGACCATATCTTTTCGACCTTCGCGGTCAACGGCTGCTCGTAAACCGCGCCGGTGTTGATCCATTTGGCAAGCTGCGCGATTTCATTCTCGGACAATTCTTCCCGCTTATACGGCATGCCTGGCTCATCGGCATGCGTGATTTTCTTGTAGAGCAAACTCGCTTTTGCATCGCCTGCCACAATGGCTGACCCGCTTTCGCCGCCGCGCAAAAGAGATTCGTGCGTGGAAAGATTCAGTCTGGCGCGCTCGAATTTCCCGCCATGACACTCGATGCATTTGGATTCGAGAATCGCACGGGCTCCGGCGAAGGGCGAAATCTCCCCCTGTGCGACACCGCAAAGCAATCCGGCCAGGACAACCAACAAACTGAGCAACCATTTAGTTTTATTTTGGGCGATCACTTTGCGTGGAGATTTTGCAAAAGGCTACCGTGCCCCGGGTAGGTTGTAAATCGGCGCAAATGCATTCTTTTTCGGGCATTTATTTGCATCGTCTGCTAGTTTTTCCGCATGGCAGAGAGTGATTTGTTTGCGACTTCGGCGGAGCCGGACGTTTCCAAAACGTCTGAAGGTGAGACGCGAGTTTTTCGCAATCGCCCGCTCGCCGCGCGGATGCGCCCGCAAACTTTGGATGAATATTTTGGCCAAAAACATATTCTGGCTCCCGGCCAGCTTCTCCGGCGAGCCATCGAGTCGGATCGCATTCAATCGCTCATTTTTTACGGGCCGCCCGGCACTGGCAAAACTTCGCTCGCCCAAATCATTGCCAACCAGACAAAAAATAAATTCGAACGGCTCAGCGGCGTGGAATCGAATGTGGCCGACATGCGTCGCGTGCTGGCCGCAGCGGGGAATCGTTTGGAAAACACCGGTCAATCCACAATTTTGTTCATCGACGAGATTCATCGGTTCAACAAGGCGCAGCAGGACATTCTTTTGCCGGACGTGGAAAGCGGCGTGGTGCGGCTAATTGGCGCGACGACACACAATCCATTTTTCTTTGTCAATTCTCCGCTCGTTTCGCGCTCGCAGATTTTTGAGCTGCGACCGCTCACGGAGGAGGATCTTTACGAATTGTTGCAACGAGCGCTGCGCGAGGAAGTGCGGGGGTTGGGCCACATCAAAATTCGCGCGGACGAAGCGGCGTTGCGGCATCTCGCAAGAATTTCCGACGGCGACGCGCGCAAAGCGTTGAATTCTTTGGAAATTGCGGCGTTGACCACTTCGCCGGCGAGCGACGGACTCATTCACATCAATTTGTCGGTGGCCGAGCAATGCATTCAGAAAAAAGCGATTGTCTATGACGGCGATGGCGACGCGCATTACGACACGATTTCCGCGTTCATCAAATCGATGCGCGGCAGTGATCCCGATGCGGCGCTTTATTGGCTGGCGAAAATGATTCACGCCGGCGAAGACCCGCGCTTCATCACAAGGCGGATCGTTATTTGCGCGGCGGAAGACGTCGGACTGGCCGATCCGATGGCGTTGATTCTCGCGCAAGCAGCGCACCATGCGGCGGAGTTCGTTGGTTGGCCGGAAGCGCGGATTCCGATTGCGGAAGCGGCGATTTACATTGCGACGGCGCATAAGAGCAACAGCGCTTATCTGGCGATTGATGCGGCGCTGGAGGATGTTCGAGCCGGCCGCACCTTGCCCGTTCCAGAACATTTGCGGGATAAACATTACGCGGGCGCGAAACAACTCGGTCACGGCGAGGGTTACAAATACGCCCACGACGCCCCAGAACATTTCGTGGCGCAGGATTATCTCGGTGCGACGAAACATTATTACGAACCAACGGATCAAGGCGTGGAAAAGAAAATCAAAGATCGCGTGGAAAGATGGCGGGTGCAGTTGGATGAGCTAAGAACTGAGATCGCTGCAAAAAATGCCAAACACGCAGATTAGAAACTGGTGACATGATTTTTGAAAAAAAGAAGGTGCGCCAGGAAGTTCGCGGGCGCCTGCAAAAAATTTCGACGATTGAACGCCAGCAATTATCCGCTAGCGCGTGCGCGCTCCTGGAAAAACAAATCGTCTGGCAACAGTCCAAAACGGTTTTGTTTTATGCTCCCCTGCCCAGCGAACTCGACGTCTGGCCTTTGCTGGCAGCGGCGCTCGCTTCTGGGAAACTGGTTGCACTGCCAAAATTCGACGAAACCGCGAACCATTACTCAGCGTGCGCGATTAAAAATATTGAAACCGGTTTTTCTCTCGGGCAATTTGGAGTCCGCGAACCGAACCCAGGTTGCACCAAGATTCCCCTGAACCAAGTGGACTTGGCGCTGGTGCCTGGAGTAGGATTCGATCTCTTGGGGCGGCGAATTGGTCGGGGTAGAGGGTTTTATGACCGATTGCTCGCGCAAATTTCCGGAACGAAATGCGGAGTTGGTTTCGACGAACAAATTGTTGAAGCGATTCCGACCGAACCGCACGACGTTCCTTTAAACTGTATTTTGACACCGACGCGATGGCATGCAGTAAATGCGGACGCGAGGTTTGAATGACATTTTCCGTTAATACTTTTATCGCTGGAGCAGCCATTTTTCTCATCGGCGCTGCTTTCGGCTACTGGCTCCTCCGCTGGAAGGAACGCAACCTCCGTGCAGCGCATTCCATTCAGGAAAGGAGCGTGCTTGATGCGGCGCGCGTTAGCGCCGATGCCCTCATTCGCGAAGCCCGCCTGACCGCCAATGAAGATGCGCTAAAACTTCGCGAGCAGACCGAACAACTCTTTGCCGCCCGGCGCAAGGAACTGGACACTTCTGAGCAGCGCTTGAACGAACGCGAATCGCTGGTAAATCGCCAACTGGAAAAAGTCCTTCAGGAAGAAAAACTCGTTCGTGGGATGGAGCAGGAATGTCGATGCAAGGAGCAATCCATCGAAGTGCTTCGCAAGGAACTTTTAGAATTAAACCTACAGCGCCGCCACGAACTCGAAAAAATTTCTCAGATCAGCCTGGCCGAAGCGCGTACCAGCCTCTTGAAAGAGGTCGAACTGGATGCATTGCGCGATGCAGGGATTATTACCCGGCATATTCTCGACGAAGCCAAACTCAAGGCGGAAGAAAAGGCCCGCAAAATCGTCAGCGTGGCGATCCAACGCTACGCCGGAGATCATACTTTTGAAATTTCCACGGCGACAGTTGCCTTGACTGGCGACGACATGAAAGGCCGAATCATCGGGCGTGAAGGCCGGAATATTCGCGCCTTTGAAGCAGCCACCGGGATTACAGTATTGATCGATGACACCCCGAATGCGGTGGTGCTTTCCGGCTTTGATCCGGTGCGACGTGAGATCGCTCGTGAAGCGATGGAGCGATTGATCCTGGACGGCCGAATTCATCCGACGCGAATCGAGGAAGTCGTTGCTAAAGTCAGCGAGGAAATGGAAGAAACGATTTTGCGCGCCGGCGAGGATGCAGTTTTGAGAGCGGGTCTGCCTCCGATTCATGTCGAGATTGTGAAAACGCTCGGACGCCTGCGTTTTCGCCACAGCTTTTCGCAGAACATTTTGGAGCATTCGATCGAGGTGGCTCATCTTATGGGCTTGATGGCGGCGGAACTTGGCATCGATGTAACGTCGGCCAAACGTGCCGGTCTCCTGCACGATATCGGCAAAGCTGTGAGCCATGAAATTGAAGGCCCGCATGCGATCGTTGGCGCAGATTTCATTAAGCGCCTTGGGGAATCCGAGGAAATCGTCAACGGAGTAGCTTCACATCACGACGAGGTGCCGCATACTGGTTTGCTTGGAATTCTAGTCAGCGCCGCTGATGCGATCAGCGCCTCCCGACCAGGCGCCCGTTCAGAAACGATGACGACTTACATCAAACGCGTGGACGCTCTCGAAAATATCGGGCTTTCGTTCCCTGGTGTGGAGAAATGTTTTGCAGTGCAAGCGGGCCGCGAACTGCGTGTCGTGGTTCAGCCGGACAAGATAGATGACGAAGAATCGTTTGCTTTGGCCCGGAATATTGCGCGCAAGATCGAAGATGAATTGCAATACCCAGGACAGATTCGCGTAACCGTGATGAGGGAGACGCGATGTGTGGAGTTTGCTAAGTAAGTTTAATCCGTTACGAAGAAAACCTTCGTTAACGGCCTTCGTTAATCCCAGAGGGCATCCCAGTCCAGCCGCGTGGCGTATTCCAAGGGCGGGAAGAAACGTTTTCCGGTTCTGTGCTGGAGCAACCAGCGAAAACTAAAACAGCTGCGGAGAACGCAAGAATCAACAAACTCAAGGACGAAAATGAACCCGACTTCATCTTAGTAGAGGACTTGATCGCCTTCCATGACTTCAACTTCTTTACCTTTCCAGTCAGGCAAGATGTTGGCCACGCTGCGTTCTGCAGCGACACTGGTGATACGAACTTTTGCGACCAGCACTCCACGGCGATTCACGAGCATCTCACCTTTTTCAAGGACGCCTTGTTTTTCGCCAATGTCGAGAACCACGAAATCGTACTTAGGATCTACCGCAACGACATTGCCTTTCAAGCCAGCCGGAAGCGGAACCGGACGGTCGGTTCCAATCAAATCATCAATCTTGGCATTCAGCTTTTTGTTGTCCATCAACAGTATCTTGTTTTCGGCCACGAAAGCGTCCTTTTGCTGGCGGGTGGTTTTCAAATCAGCCACAGTCGCGCGCATTTGATCCGGAGACAATCCGAGCGCGTCCCAAATAACTAATTTCTGTTGGGCAGAATCACGCTCGCCCTTGGCGGACGTCAACTGACCCGTCAAATCTGTCTTCTGCTTTTCGAGATCGTCAGCCTTTGCGGTTGCAGTTTGCAAAGCCGTCTTGGTAGTGGCCAACGTGGTTTTGGTTGTCGCGAGATCATCTGCCGTTGATTTAAGAGTCTTCTTGGTGGACGCCAAATCCTTCTGGGCGACTTCCTTGTCCTTTTTCTCGGCGTCGCGTTCCGTCATGGTGGCCTGCAATTTCTCTTGCACTTTCACAAAGCCAATCCCTGCGGCGGCCAATCCAGCGACGATTGCGATAATTAAGCTAATTCGAATCAACATGTTGTTTTGAGTGTTAGAATGTAGGTTGAGATTAATCAGGGACAGACACCTGTGTCAACGCCCTCTTCGCAAACTTCGCTGCGAATTTTTCCAAACCCGAAAATCGGAATTTTCAACCGTCGTTTCAGCCATACCGAAGCTTAAAAAACCCAACAAAAAGGCCGATTCCAAAAAATCCATCTCCCTTTCCGCCGTGCGCTTGACTTTCCGCCGGCCCGCGGGACACATTGATTCTCAACCATGGCGCGCATCGTTATTGATCGGCTTCTCAATATTTTTTTATTAAAAAGGCTCATCCACCCCGAGTCCGCATTGATCTTCTGTTGCAGCGCATTTCATCAATCTAAAATTTCAACCCAAGCAAGGAGTTAATGTGGAAAGAGCGACTGGTTTCCTGAACAAATATCTCGTGCCAGCTCTCACCAAGCTGAGCGAAAACACCTACTTGTCGGCCATTCGAGCCGGAATGGTATCAATCGTTCCGCTGACCATCATCGGCGGGCTGTTTCTCGTCGTTTCGTATTTGCCGATTCCTGGTTGGGAAGCGAGAGTAGCACCTTATCTCCAACTTCTGCAAATCCCAGTGACGGCCACCTTTGGTTTGCTCGCGGTGTTCGCCTGCTTTTTCGTCGCCTACGATCTGGGCAAACAACTCAAGCAGGAAGCCATTGTCAGCGCGACCATGGCGACGGCGGTTTTTTTAATGACGCAGATCAACCTCAAAGACCTGACGTTTAACATGGATGGCCTCAGTTCAAAGGGGTTATTCACCGCCATTCTCATCGCGCTCATCACGGTGCGTGTTCAGAAATTCTTCACCGATAAAAATTTCGTCATCAAAATGCCCGACAGCGTGCCCGCCGTTGTCTATGAGTCGTTCGTGTCGCTCACACCGCTATTTTTTCTCGTGGTGGTTTTCTGGCTGATCCGTTTCGTTTTAGGCGTCGATATTGATCACCTTGTGCAAACCGCTTTCAAGCCTTTGGTTTTCGCGCTGAATACGTTGCCCGGAATTCTCGTTTACGCGTTCCTCGTGACGATGCTTTGGTCGGTCGGCATCAACGGAGACAATGCCATGGACGCCCTGGTCGCTCCAATTTTCCTGCAATATCTCGCGCTGAACGTCGAAGCGATGACACAGCACCAGCCGTTGCCATACATCACGGCCTACGGATTTTTCACGGCCTTTGTCAACGTCGGTGGCACGGGAGCCACGCTCGCTTTGGCGTTGGTCATGCTCAATTCAAAAGATCCCGGTTATCGCAAAGTCAGCCGCATTTCTCTGCCAACCCAGGTTTTTCAAATCAACGAACCTATTTTCTTCGGTTTCCCGATCGTGCTAAACCCGATTTTCATGATTCCCTACATTCTCAATGCACTGATTTTGACGACCGGCAGCTATCTCTTGATGAATTGGGGGTTGATTAACAAACCATTTATCAACGTGCCTTGGACCACACCGCCGATCATCGGGCATTATCTCGTGTCCGGGGGTGACTGGAGAGCAGCAGTCTGGGGTCTCGTTTCCATTCTGATTGCCATGGCGGTTTATTATCCGTTTGCCAAAGCGGCCGAACGACATCGCTTAAAAGCAAACAGCCATGCGCACGCCGAGGCACATACAGCCGTGGTCAAATAATGAATGCCGATCCATTCATCTGCGGCGTGGCGGAGGGTTTTTACGGCAAACCATGGTCACTTGCCCAGCGCCGCCGGCTCTTGGGATGGATGCAAAAATGGGGACTCAACACCTATCTTTATGCACCAAAAGATGACCTCAAACACCGGATGCGCTGGCGCGAACTCTACGACGCAACGGAATCCGCCGATCTCAAATCTCTGATTAACGATTGTCGGGAGCGCGGCATCAAATTCCTTTACGCGCTCGCCCCAGGCTTGGATTTCAGCAAGGCAAATCCGCAGGATGCGCCCGCGTTGTTTGCGAAGGCGGAGCAGCTTTTGCATTTAGGCTGCGAACATTTTGCCATTCTCTACGACGACCTCGATGTCACTTTGGCTTCTCGCATGGTCGAAGACCCGGCTTCGGTCGCGCAAGAGCAGGCCGAAACTTCCAACGCATTGCTTGAGGTTTTGGAGAATTCCAGGAAATCGATCAGCCTGATTTTTTGTCCCACGCAATATTGCGGGCGCAAAGCGGAACCGTCCGTCGCGGAGTCGCCTTACCTGCGCAAGCTGGGCGAGGCGTTGGACCCGAGAATTGGCTTTTTCTGGACGGGTCCGGAAATTGTTTCTGAAACAATCAGCGTGGAATCCATTCGCGAATTGCGCGCCGCCATCCAGCGCAAGCCAACGCTCTGGGACAACATCCATGCAAACGACTACGATCTACGCCGCATTTACCTCGGGCCTTATTCCGGACGGTCGCTGGACCTGCGCAACGAACTCGCCGGCATCCTGACCAATCCGAACTGCGAATTCGAAGCCAACTTCATCCCGATCCGCACGCTTGCCACTTACGCCACCGCAAAAGCTAATTACAATCCGCGTGACGCCTTCGAATCCGCTTTGCCAGAATGGCATCGCGAATGGACAACTGCCGGAACGCCCATCACGCTCAATGAAGTTCGGATGCTGGCCGATTGCTTGTATCTTCCGGATCAATTTGGCGACGGCGGCAATGCGTCCCTCGCAGCGTTGAAAAAATCGTTCTCTTCCTCGGCGACGTCGGACACCAGCGCCGCCGGGACTTTCCGGGAATTTATTGCTGATTACGACGCGTTCTTCCAAAAGATGCCGACGCTGCTCAATCGTGACCTCTTCTACGGTTTGCTCCGGCATGCCTGGGAACTTAACGAGGAACTCCAGTTGCTTCGGCTGTATCTCGCCTGGCTGGAAAGTAATTCGGCGGACAGCCACAAGTATTTCACACCCCATTTTCGCAAAGGAATTTATCGCGGCGGTTTCGTTGCGACACTGCAAAGATTATTGCCGATGGATGCCGACGGCGGATTCAATCATCGCCTTTCATTAACAGAAAAAAACCTATGATTTCCCCACCCTTCAAGCTCCGCCGCGCTGAACCGCGCGATGAGCCCGCAGCCTACGATATCTGCGTGCAAACCGGCGACAGCGGCCGCGGCGCAGCGCACATCTACAAGGACGACCCTCGCGCCTTGGGACGAATTTTTGTCGGCCCCTATCTCGCGATGGAACCCGACTTGGCTTACGTGCTGGAAGATGATCAAGGCGTCTGCGGTTACCTGCTCGGCGCACTTGATTCGCATCGTTTTCTGGCTGACTACATTTCGAAATGGATGCCGCCAATTCACGCACAATTTCCAGAGCCAACCGGCGATCCCAACACGTGGACTCCCACGCAAAAACTTTACTACGAATATTATCATCCCGACATGTTCCTCCCCGAACCGATCGATCAATATCCGTCACACGCGCACATCGACATGCTGCCGCGCGCGCAGGGTCGCGGCATGGGTATCGACATGATGCACACGCTGCTCGAGTCGCTCGCCGCGAAAGGATCGCCGGGCTGCCATCTGGGATTGGGCGAAGACAATGCCCGCGCGGAAAAATTTTATCGCAAACTCGGCTTCACCGAACTCGCCCGAAACAAAGGGGTGCTTTATTTAGGTTACCGCTTAAATAAGTGAACACGTTTCATTTTGATTTCGCGCCTTTCCGTTTTGGCGATGCGACACTAGTAATATTCTTTCATGAATCATCAGAGCCTGTTCGTCGGTATTGACGGCGGCGGCACCCATAGTTATGGCGTCGCCGTGAATGAGGCTGGCCAGGTCCTAGCGACGGCAAAATCTGGCTCGCTAAATTTTCATGGTGGTGGATTGGCTCGTGCCCGTCGCAGTTTAATAGAACTCGTTCAAGCATTGCGCTCCCAACTTCCCGCTGGCTGCAACTTTGAAAACTTTGTAATCGGCAGCGCGGCGCTGTTTATTGATTCGACGGAGGCCGAAAAAGAGGAATTTTGCAGCGGCATCACGCCACTTCCAATCACACGATTGATCGGCGATTGCCTGACGGCTTATCACGGCGCGTGCCTCAGCCAACCGGGGATTCTGGTGATTGCTGGAACGGGATCGATCATTCTCGTGCGCAACGAAGCGGGCGTTTTTTCGCAGGGCGGAGGTTGGGGCCACATCTTCGGCGACGCCGGTAGCGCATGGTGGATTGCGCTCGAATCCACCAAAGCCGCGATTGCCGACATCGAGGGCTTGGGACCGAAGACCTGCCTCGGCGCAACCATCTGCCTTTTTTACGGGGTCAAAGAATTAAGCGAAATTATCCCTGTTGTTTACGACGCGAGCTACTCAAAGGATAAATTTGCGGCGCTCGCCAGATTCCTGTCCCTGCACGCCTCGAACGACGAGGTGTTTCAGGATGTTTGCCGTCGCGGCGGACGCGACCTGGCCGCGCAAGCGTTAGCCACGGTGAAACGCGCAAACCTGCAACTCGATCCCTTGCCGCTTTTCCTCGCCGGCAGCGTTTTGGATAAAAATCAATTTGTTCGCGACAGCCTTGTCACTGAGATGAATCGCGAACGCAGGGTAAAAGTCCTCCATGCGTTGTTGCCTCCGTTGCTCGGCGCCGCACTCCTTGCTCTCGAAGAGGGTGGCGTCACGGCGAAGCCAGAATTAATCGAAACCTTGCGTGCCTCGCATCACGAACTCGTCGCAAAAAATCATTCCACACCCAATGAACGCTTTTGACCAATACACCCGCATCGTGCGGGAACAGATCGACGCGATCCGCACGACGCAACGCGCTGCCATCGAGCAAGCCGCCACCTGGCTTGCCCTAGCTTTGGCCAATGACCGCGGACTCTACGCTTTTGGAACCGGCCATTCTCACATGCTCGCCGAAGAGATTTTTTATCGAGCGGGCGGCCTGGCTCATGCCGTGCCGATGTTGGACACCAAGCTGATGCTCCACGAGAACGCCAGCAAATCGACCGAGGTTGAGCGAATTGAAGGTTATGCCAAGAAGCTGTTGGAAAAATATCCGATTGCCGCGGGGGACGTGTTAATTGTCGCTTCGAATTCCGGTCGCAATCCAGTTCCCATCGAACTCGCCCTGGCCGCGCGCGCGCGTGGATTGAAAGTTGTCGCCATCACCAATCACGCCCACGCCCGCGATTGGCCATCGCGCCACTCGTCGGGGAAAAATCTCGCCGAAGTTTCTGATCTGGCGATCGATAATTGCGGCGTCTCCGGCGATGCTTGCCTGGAGATTAATGGGCTACCCACGCGCGTTGGCCCAACCTCGACTATCACTGGAGCGCTCATCGTCAACTTGATTGTCGCGCAAGGAATCGAAAACGCGATCGCGCTCGGAACGATCCCCGAAGTTTACGTCAGCAGCAACAGCAATGGCGACAATCACAACGAACGCCTGCTGGAAAAATATCGTGGCCGCATCCAACATTTGTGATCTGGCAGCTCACTCTTTTTCATCGGCAACCTTCTTTTCGGCTGAGTTCATTTTTTCAAGCAGGGTCCCGAGTTTTTTCGTGTCGCCAAAATGGGAAATGGCACCGCAGCGATTGCACATGAACGCTTGCGTCTCAATGTTGCTGGCTTGCAGGGTCCAGAATTTTGTTTTCTTCGGCAGAAAATAATTCAATCCAGTGCTCCGAAAAACCCCTTCCACCAGTTCGCCGACGTGGCACATTGGACAAAGTTTTTTCACGTTCTCCAGATCTTTCTCACTGTGATAAACATCCATCACCGCATCCAGATCCTGCCGCCAGAAACGGGTGGAATCACCCACTTTTCGATAGGTGATTTTGCCCTCGCGCATCCAACGAAATAAAGTCGGCTCGCCCACATCCAAAAACTCCGCGGCTTCCTTGATCGAATACCATCGTGGTTTGTTTTCTTCGGAAATCGGTTCTCCACTCATCATTCTAAGCCAATAAATTATTTTGGAATATATTGCAAGTTTATGATTGCATAAATATTTTAATGATAGTAAAAGATATCAAATGAGAGCTGAAAGCAAGTCAGCAAGGGTAAATCTCACTGGGGATTCTCAACCGTCCACCCTCGAACCAAAGGCAAACATCATGAACGCACCGACCGATCCCAAACCCCTTCCATTGCAACCCACCGATTCCACGCCGCCGCAGAAAGAAAGCATCCTGTGGCTCCGTCATCTGCTGGCGCGAAATCCATTCTATATCCTTAGTGCCGCCTTGCTGCTTTACAGCATGCGACGACTCTCCTTTGATTCGCGGATTTTTCCAGATGAGATTTCGCAGCTCTTGTTCAACTTCTCATCGTTCCATCTCTATGAAGCATTACTGGTCGCCACCGCGATTTTCCTCGCACGCCGAAAAATCTGGTATGATTCAGGACTGCTCATCGGATTGGAGAACCTCTTCCTTTTCGTCCCATTCATTCTCGTGAGTCAGGCGCTGATGGTCGAAGGGCCCATCGCCACCGTCTTTTGCGCGTGCGGTTGTGCTTTGGTTATCTCGCGAATAAGTTCCCTGAATCACTTCGTCCCATCAATTAACCTGCCCAAGAAACTTCTCTCGTTCGGAGCAATCCTGCTCGCGCTGAACCTCGTGCTTCCCATCGCAACTCGTCTCCTGCACAAAAACTCCAACCTGGACATCTGGGATTCTCGGCGCGGAATGCTCGACCAATTTGAATGGTTTGCCGTCGCGCCGCTCGCTGTTCTACTCGCCTATTTTTTGCCGCTGACCGCTAGCGCCTCATCCGACACGGGTGGCGAAACTGCTTTTTTCACGAGCCGCCTTTTCCCCCTGATGACGTTCGCCTCCTGGATCGCCGGAACCATGGCCCATCTTTACTGCATCGGCTTCGTTTACGGTTCCTCGTGGCAAATCTCGCTTCTGCTCCCATCGCTCTGGGTTGCCGCATGGATCCTGTGGAAACGCCGGTTCGCTTTCGCATTTCCGCGCGAGGAATTCCGCGCATTCGCTGAAAAATGTTTCCTATCTTTGCCGGTCGCCCTTCTCGCGATCGCCATCTTCGAGCGTAATTGGAATATCTGTTTTTTACTCTCGGCCTTGAACTTGATCGCCTACGCCGCACTCGCAATCAAAAATCGATCTGACCAATGGTCCTCGCGTTTGCTGCTCGTTTCCGCGGCACTCGTCGTTGCATCGCTCCCTCAAACTTTGATTCAGCCATTGGCAACGGGCATCCTGCGTTCACAGCTCGTCGGCATCAGCTTCTTTGGCTGTCTACTCATCACCGCCATGCTTTCTCGCAACCCAAAGGCAGGCATTTTTGGGGCTCTGCTCGCTCCACTTTTTTTCCACGTCCTTCTTCCGAGCATGATTTACGGCCAATTATCCGCGCTCATCCAAATCGGCATCGTGTTTCTCCTTTTGCACAGCTTGCGCTGGAACGATGCCGAACACGTTGGAGCAAATGTTGCACGCAACCTGGCCGTGGCGCTCTGGATGATTCAATCGCTCTGGTGGTTCAGCGACGATCCTGCGACTGCTGGGTCGAGCACTTTCATTTCGGCGCTCTTTCTCATTGCGGCCTATTCTGTGGCGAGGCTCCTCTCGGGCTCGTGGGGACCTCGGGTATTGCCGTATTCTGCAATCGTTGTGGCGACTTTGACGCCGATCTACAAAGGCGCGCTGGTTGTTCGGCAGGCGCCGACCGGAATCCTTTTGCTCATAATCAGCTTTGGGCTATTTGCCATCGGAACCATGGCGGCTTTGAGAAAATCGCGCCAGATTCACGAGAAACAATTTCCCGCAACCGCTGTTGAACCCACTACAACTGTATGATCACAACCGGATTGCCATCGGAACTCAACATTCTCGCGCCACCGTCGAGCGAAAGAGATTTGCTTGTGGCTACAAACGGTTCTCCGGCACACTCCCCTCGGCTGTCACCCAATCAAGAAATGCATTCCTCGACTTTATTGCCCCGGGAAGTTTATCAAAAAATCTCAACCAGCATCGAATCGGTGATGAAAGGGCAAACGCTATCCATTCGCCGCCTGCTCGCAGCGCTGGCCAGCGGGGGGCACGTGTTGCTGGAAGATTATCCCGGCACCGGAAAAACCACCTTGGCCAAGGTGTTGGCGCGGTCGATTCACGCCAATTTCAAACGCATTCAGTTCACGCCTGATCTGTTGCCCTCGGACATCTTGGGCGTCTCGGTTTTCAACCAGCGCGATCAGAACTTTAATTTCCACGAAGGGCCGGTGTTCACGAATATTTTGCTCGCCGACGAGATCAATCGCGCTTCGCCGCGAACGCAATCCGCATTGCTCGAAGCGATGGGCGAAAATCAGGTCAGCGTCGAAGGCGAACGTCGCCAGCTCGCCGATTTGTTTTTCGTGATCGCGACGCAAAATCCAATTGAGTTTCGCGGCACTTACCCATTGCCCGAGGCTCAAATGGATCGTTTCGCGCTTCAATTCGACCTCGGTTACGTCAGTCTCGAACATGAAGTCGCCGTGCTCAGTTCGCATCAAACCAATCATCTGGTTGAGAATGTGGTGCCGTGTGTGACCCTGGAAGATGTCGTGCGACTCCGTGAAGGCGCGCAAGCCATTCGCATCAGCGAAGAGCTGAAGCATTACGTCGTAAAACTGGTCGCCGCCACGCGTGATGCGCCAGGAATCCAACTCGGCGCGAGTCCCCGCGCCTCAATCGCGCTGATGAAAGTGGCTCAAGCCCTCGCGCTTTTTGACGGTCAGGGATTCGTCAGCCCGGAACATATTCATGAAATCGCCGTCTCAGTCATTGCGCATCGCGTTGTCCTCGAACCGCAGGCGAAATTCTCTGGAGCCACTTCGCGACATGCTGTCGAAGAAATCCTGAAACGCATTCCGGTTCCCGTTTAACCCTCGACTCAGCGCCGTATGTTCAAGCGCTATTTGTATCTCAATTACCGGGCCTTTTCTGCGCTCAAATTCTGGCTGCGGCGGCGCGTGACAGCGACCGGGTGGATGATGCTGGGAGCAACCCTGGCCTCTGCCGCCCTCGGCGTGGACACCAATGCCACCCTGGCCTACCAGACGTTCACATTTCTTTTCCTGATCATCCTCTCCAGCGCCATCCTCGCTCGCTGGAGCGGGTGCAAAACTATTTCTGCGGAGCGCATTCTTCCCAAGTTTGGTTCCGCCGAAGAATCTTTCACCTACTCGATCCTCATTCGAAACCAATCAAGGCGCGTGCAAAGATCGTTGCACGTGATCGAGGAAATGAACGATCCACGCCCGTCGTTCCAACAATTCTCCAACACCCCGGAACCGGGCGAAGAGAAGCGCAACTGGTTCGATCGGACTTATAATTATTACCGCTGGAACTGGCTCATCTCTCAAAACATCCACGCGCGCAGCGAAGAACAAGCTTTGCCTGATCTACCCATTGGCGCGGAACAAAACATTCGGGCTGAACTAATGCCGGTCCGGCGCGGCGTCCTCCGTTTCTCCAGCGTCGCCATTGCCGCACCCGATCCCTTTGGACTGTTCCGCTCACTCAATAAAATCTCCGCGCCGCAGTCGCTGTTGATTCTGCCCAGGCGCTATCCATTGCCTGCATTTGAATTACCCGGCACCACAAAATATCAACAAGGAGGAGTTTCCATGGCGTCCTCCATTGGCGAATCGGAGGAATTTGTGTCGTTGCGTGAATATCGCCCGGGCGATCCGTTGCGCCGTATCCACTGGAAGAGTTTTGCGAAAATCGGAAAACCGATCGTCAAAGAATTCCAAGACGAATTCTTTGTTCGCCACGCCTTGATCCTGGACACCTTCAGCCCGCTCGCGTACAGCGAAACTTTCGAAGAAGCCGTCTCCGTCGCGGCCTCGCTCGCTTACACCATCCAGAATCAGGATTCGTTACTGGACCTGATGTTCGTTGGTCCGCAGGCATTTTGTTTTACAACGGGACGGGGCATCGCGCACACCGAACAAATGCTGGAAATTCTCGCGTCGGTTCAAATTTGCCGCGACAAAAAATTCGACTCGCTCGAACACATGGTCCTCCAACACGCCGCCCAGATCAGCGGTTGCGTTTGTGTTTTTCTCGATTGGGACGATGCGAGGAAAAACTTTGTAAAATCGATCAAAGCGCAAGGGACACCCCTCATGGTTTTCGTCGTCACCCCCAACGGCGTCACGCTCGATCCGGGGCCGATGGCAAATCAGCCGGAAACTTTTCATCACCTGCCGATTGGAAAAATTCGGGAGAAATTGGCGATGTTATGACGACGCCTCCCCTCCTGCTTAGCGCGGCGCTCCTCTTCTGGGGCTGGCAAACTGGATTGTTGATTTGGTCAGTGCCGATGGCGTTGATGGTCGAAGCGTCACGGATGGTGCCCACCCGATGGGAGTTTTCCACGGCTGACCTGAAGCGCATTTGGAATCTGTGCGCGGTCCTTTTCTTCGGCGCGATTGTGATTCTTTACTCGTCCGAAGAACGAGGAGACGTGGCCCTGAAGTTCGTGCAGTGGCTGCCGTTTTATTTTTTCCCAATCATCCTCGCGCAGATCTACGGAACCTCGGACCAGATCCCGCTCGCCGTTTTCTCCTGGTTCGTGCGACGATCTCCCCACCATCCGATCGCAAAAAAGTCGCTCAACATTCGCTTTCTCTATTTCGGCATCGCGCTCCTGGCGGCCGGCGCAACGAACAACAAGAGTCAGTATTTTTATCCGGGCGTCGCACTGCTGATCGGCGTCGCTCTCATGGCGCATCGTCCGCGGCGCCTGCCCCAACCTGTCTGGCTACTCCTGATCGCCGGGGTTGCGCTGGCGGGCCACGTTGGCCACCAGCAATTGCACGCGTTGCACACGGAACTGGAAAGCGGTCTGGCCCGCTGGTTTGTCCGGTTTTTCAACCGCCAACCGAACCTCAATGAAAGCCACACATCAATCGGAAAACTGGGCCATATTCACCTTTCTGGAGAAATCGTTTTGCGCGTCCGACCGGAATCAGGCGGAGCGCCGAGCCTTTTGCGCGACGCCAGTTTCGACGATTACAAAAATGGCGTGTGGCGCAGCAGTCAAACCGAATTTGAACGTGTCTTTGTTGAAACCAACGACGTGGCCATCCTTCAACCTCCGCACAAACTTAATTTCGCCGTGGAGATCGCCGGTTATTTGAGCAGTGGACGCGGCCAGCTGGCTCTCCCGCACGGCACCTACGAACTGGGCAATCTTCCCGTCGTCCTCTATACGAACCGACTCGGCCTGGCGAAAGTTGAGGAAGGTCCGGGTCTTTTGACCCTGCTCGCCAAATATGGACGCGGGCCGTCGTGCGATTCACCCCCGAACGCTGTGGACCTGGCTGTCGGCCTCAAGGAAAAGGCGACCATTGCCGAGGTGGCACGCTCGCTCGATCTTGCAAACAAATCCGAGCGCGAAAAAATCGAGACCATCGCCCGTTTTTTTCAGAATGAATTTTCCTATTCACTCGATATCACTCGCCGCCATTTCGATCCGTCCGGCCAGAAAACCCCACTCGGTCAATTCCTCACCGTCACGCGGTCGGGACATTGCGAATATTTCGCCAGCGCCACCGTGTTGTTGCTGCGCGAGGCGGGAATCCGCGCGCGCTATGCCACCGGATATGCGGTCGACGAGTCGCAGCGGAAAGGAAAAACCTATTTGGTTCGCGAACGGGACGCCCATGCCTGGGCGCTGGTTTACCGCGAAGATAAAAAAATGTGGGAGAACTTGGACACCACGCCTGGTTCCATTGAGCGCTCCGCAAACCCCGAAGCTTCGGCTTGGGAACCGGTTACAGATTTTTTTTCCAATCTGAAATATCAATTCTCCAAATGGCGCTGGAGCAAAACCAGTTACTCCGGCTACCTCAAATGGCTTCTCATCCCGCTAATTGGATTTTTGGTGTGGAAAATTGTTTCCAACCGGCAACGGCGAACGAGAATTGCGCAAGAACTTCCGCGCAAACCAACCTGGCCGGGATTGGATTCCGAAGTTTATTTACTGGAGTTGAAATTGGCTGCAACGGAATTGGGTCGCGGCTCCAACGAACCTTTGCATGCATGGGAAAAGCGCCTTTCCGGGGCGGGTGGCCAAGGCCTGGAAAAAATCTTCAACCTCCACCGCAGGTTGCGATTTGATCCGCAAGGCGTGACTAATGAAGATCGACAGGTTCTCAAAACCGCCGTGAAGCAATGGCTCGAGGCGTTTGAAGCGAACCGGCAAAATCTCGCGGCTGTTTCAACCGGCGAGTAGCCACTTCGCCAACCGATTCTCCCAAATCACCGCAGGCTGGCGAGGAATGCGATCAGGTCCGCCGCTTCCTGTGCCGTCAAATTCTGCAGCAATCCTTCAGGCATCAGCGAAAGGTTTTGCGGCTGGTCTTTCAAGATTGTTGCCGGATCGATTTTTACCACTGCGCCATCCGCGATTTTCAAATCCAGTTCGCTGGAATTTTTACTCACGATGAATCCGGTAAAATTCTCACCGCCCTTCGTTTCGATGGCATGGGACTGCCAAGGTTGCTCGACCACTTTGTTGGGCTGGAGGATTTGTTCCAGCAACGCCTCTCTCGTTTGATATTTCCCGGCAACGCGACTCAGGTCCGGGCCGAAATCCTTTCCCTCTCCCACGACGCGATGGCAGCTGCTGCATTGCGCACCGCCCTGCGCCATAAATATCTTACGTCCGGAGTCCATATCGCCGGTGCGGGTGAGAATTATTTCCGGATTGGGATTTGCGCCCAAAGTTTTTCGACGCTGGCTCGCGGGCAGAAATCGTTCGAACAAGCCGCGCGTCGCGAGTTGCGCATGGTTGCCGCCCTGTGTGATAAGTTGCTCGCGTAATTTAGCAGGCCAGCTTTTATCCACCGCCGCAAAGTTGAGTGCCATCGCGCCGGCCGTGCTTTCCAGAAGTTTTCCAAGCTGCAGTTCATCCTGATTCTGCAAAGTGCGATGAATCGATTCTTCGCTCGCCGCAGATTTTTCCGGCGCAAGAGATTTGATCCAATCGCGCAGCAATTTCACCCCTTGTTCATCCACAATTGTCGAGCCCACAATCGGCATTCGACCCGAGCCTGTGGTCAGAGTTCGGTAGAGCAGCACCGAGCGAAAGGGTTCTCCCGCCGCGATAATTTCCGCGCCAGCGATCCCGAACGTGCCGCGCGTCGTGGGGTGATCGACCGTGAACGTTTTTGCCAGGGGCGTGCCGCCGTGCAAATACATTACGACCGCTCCGCCAGCTTCCGGGCGGTGACAATGTCCGCAATTGCTGTGCATCCATGAGCGCGCGCGCAATTCCAGCGGTGCTGATTCATCCTGCGGGTCGGCGAGCGGAAAACTTTTCGCATGCACTTTGCTTTTTTCCAGCAGACCGGCCCGAGCAAGAATATCGTATTGAGTTTCCCCTTTCGTGTCCGTGAGTTTGGCAAGCTGCTCGGGGATAAATGCATTGATAAAGCCGCGAGAATTCACATGGCACCGGGAACATTCGCTGCGACCGTAAAGACGCCAGGTCTGCTCGCGCTTGCCGCCGGGCGCATCTGCATCCTGAATGACCAAAGGCATTTCCGCACCGGCTTTTTCCACGAGGTCGCCATCGGTTTGCGCTTCGTTCCAGCGATAAGTGTAGCCGTTCCAGCCGTGCCCATCGAAGTGAAGCAATTGCGTTTCGAGACGGCGGTTTGACGCAGCATCGCCACGCTTCATCTCCATGGAAAACGTGCGGAGGATCACGCTGTTCAACGGAAAAGTGTAATGTCCGCTGGTGCCGGCAATCTGCAATTCGCCCGGTACCGCGACCGCAAAATCCTTGGTCGCAAAATCATTCCACGCTGGCGCGATGATGGAATACGGAACGACGCCAGACGAAAAACGATAGCCGCTGGTGGACGCGAATAGCCCGGTTTCGCTGAGCTTGCGCGGAAATTCTTGCGCGCGGTTGCCTCTCTCTGTCGGCGCAAGCTGGTAAATCCCGCCACCGGCGTAATCCATGAAAAACAGTTCGTGCTGATTGTCTTCGGAGAAGCAGATGATACGAGACGTGCTGTGCGCGATTTCTTTGCGACCGGTAATTACGCCTTTCTCGCAGCGAAGTTCCCAAATCGTGCCGGTGTCCCAGTCGCCACAAACATACGAGTCGCGCAATCGCGGAAAACGATTTCCGTGATAAACCAATCCACCCGTGACCGAGGCGCCTTCGGTGTGCGGATAATAAGAAATCGGAGGCTCAATCGGCGTCGGTCCGCGCGGCCAGGAGGTATTCACCGGCATTGGGCCTTCCATTGCACTCCACCCGCCGTTAAATCCGCCATGGTCGATGCGGAAAACCATCTCCCAGTTTTCCCAACCCACGTCGCCGACCCAGAGGGCTCCGTCGCGATAATCAAAGTTCATCTTCCACGGATTTCGCATGCCATAAGCCCAAACCTCCGGGCGAGCGTTGGCCGTCTTCACGAACGGATTGCCCGGCGGAATACCGTAGTTTTTCCCGTTTCCAGGATGATCCACATCGACACGCAGAATCGACGAAAGCAAATCGCTGACGTCCTGGCCGGTTTTGTTCGGATCAGGAGGAGCCGGAGCGCCGCCGTCACCCGTGGAGACATAAAGAAATCCATCGGGACCAAACTTTAGCGCGCCGCCGTTGTGACCTTTCGCCACCCAATCAACAATCGGATGGTGGCTCGCCAGATCAATTTTCGGAAATTCCCCGGTGCTCATCGTAAAACGAGCGGCGCGCATCGCTTGGTTTGTCGGACAGAAAAGCGTGACGTAAACGAACCGGTTCGAACTAAAATCGGGATGAAACGCGATGGAAAACGCGTGTGTTCCAGATCCCAGCAAATCTCGAAAATCAGCGACTAGAGAGGCAGTCAGGGCTTCGCGGTCGGTTGCGAAACTGTGAATTATCCCTTCGCGTTCGACGACCAAGGCCAGCGTGCTGCCCGGCACGAAGGCGAGGTCAGTAGGTTCCTTGAAAGTTAATTTTGGAAAAACGCGCACCGGCGAAAACGGCGCGGGCGGTTCAGGCGAACCGAATACTTTTGAGGTTGTCCACGGAACACGTTTTGTAACCGGTTCGGCAGCGTGCGCCGTGAAAAATTGAATCAGCGATAACGCTAAGATGACGAAAGGAATGGCGCGCATTGAAGCATACAACTACGGGAAACTTCACGAAGAGAAAAGTTGTTTCGCGCGAAACGGTGGTCACAAATATCCGCGTTGGTTCCGTTATTCAAGACCGCCAGATTCGTCAACCCGGCATAGATCGCGTTGCTTGCATTGCTGAATCGCGCTGCCGCATGAAAATATTCCCCTTTGCGGTTCGTTCGGAAGAATCCCACCGGTTCACCGGTCACAGCGGGCACCGCATTGGTGTTGTCCGTCCAAATTGTGACTGTCGCATTGGTTTTCGCCGCGCCGATCACATCCGCCAGACCTGCGATTGTGCGCTAAATCATTTTGCTGGCATGCCCGCTGACATCTCAGGGTAATGGCTCCAGCCTCTTCACTTTGATAAGCCATCGATCTTCGAAGGTTCTCGCCTGGTCATTTGTATGCATGACCAACGGCTTGCCCGTTTGCTGGCTCAGTGGAAAACCAGATGTCAAAAGCCCGTCGACACGCACCTTCCCTGCTTTTACCTCATTTGTCATGTAGCAACGGCCATCGGTATTCACCAAGATAGCCTGCTTAGGCTTGAAATCCTTGAATAAGGGACCAGTCTCAATCACAAGAATGACGCAATCCTGTCCCGAGCCTTCCCAAGTGTATAGGCGAGCGGACTCAATCGTCCCCGTCCACTGACCGACCTTCCTGGGGAATGTATAGCAACCGAGCAGGCACAACGATGCCAGAATCGAGGAAATAAGGATAATTCGTGTCTTCATCGCATCAAATTGATGACCTTTTCTGCCAGAAAGAGCGGCATCACGTCATGATTGACATCGCTTCCATAGACCGTGAGTTGTCCGGCATCACGTTGGTCACAATATCCGCGTTGGTTTCGTTATTCAATTGTTCAGGTCTTTAACCATGTCGCGTTCCAATCTCGCACACCCAACCTAGTTAGTTTTTCTCCCCGCGCCATCACAAGCCGTCTGACGAGCTAAGCCAAAATTCCTTTCACAACTTCACCATGCACGTCGGTCAACCGATAATCTCTCCCTTGAAATTTGTAAGTCAGTTTCTCGTGATTGATCCCCATCAAGTGCATAATGGTCGCCTGCAGGTCATGCACGTGAACCGAATTCTCCACGACGCTGTAACTGTAGTCATCCGTCGCACCGTAGGTCGTTCCCGGCTTCACTCCGCCGCCACACATCCACATTGTGAAACATCGAGGGTGATGATCTCGACCGTATTCTGTTGCGGTCAATTTCCCCTGCGAATAACTGGTGCGCCCAAATTCGCCACCCCAAATGACCAGGGTGTCTTCGAGCAATCCGCGCCGCTTCAGATCGGTGACCAGCGCGTAACCGGCTTGATCGACATCCTTGGCTTGCTTGCGAATCCCGTTTGGCAAACCGCCATGATGATCCCAGCCAGGATGATAAAGCTGGATGAAACGCACATCGCGTTCCGCCATGCGGCGGGCCAATAGACAATTCGCGGCAAACGTTCCCGGCTCTCTGGCTTCCTTTCCGTAGAGTTCAAAAGTCTCGTCCGACTCCTTCGAGAGATCCATCGCGTCCGGAACACTAGTCTGCATGCGATAGGCCATTTCATATTGAGCAACGCGCGCGTTGATGTCCGGGTCGCCCAGGTCGTGATATTGCAGCGCGTGCAATTCAGCGAGGCGATCCAACATCTTGCGGCGACTCCCAGCGGAAATGCCGTCGGGATTCTTTAAAAACAAGACTGGATCCTTGCCGTTACGAAATTGCACGCCTTGATGGTTGCTCGGCAAAAATCCATTGCCCCAAAGCCGCGAATAAAGCGGTTGATCAATGCGATCCTTGGAAATCAAAACAACGAAGCCCGGCAGGTTTTCATTCGCGCTCCCCAGCCCGTAACTCAGCCACGCACCGATCGAAGGGCGACCGGGCAGTTGATGACCCGTTTGAAAAAATGTGATCGCCGGATCGTGGTTGATATGCTCGGTATTGATCGAGTGGATGAAACACAAGTCGTCGGCCATCCTGGCGGTGTTCGGAAGCAGCTCGCTAATCCATGCGCCGGATTTCCCATACTGAGCGAAGTCGAAAATCGAGGCCGCGATGGGCAACGTCGCCTGGTTTGCCGACATTCCGGTGAGGCGTTGGCCCATGCGCACGCTGGCGGGCAGGTCGTGGCCGTTCAGCTTTTTCAGGAGCGGTTTGTGATCGAACAAATCGAGCTGCGAGGGACCGCCGCTCATGAAAAGGTAAATGATCCGCTTCGCTTTGGGTGCGAAGTGCGGCTGGCCGAGAATGCCCTTGATCGCATTCGACTTCGGCGCTCCCAGCAAATCACGATTCATCAGCCCGGAGAGAGCCATGCCGCCAAGGCCGAGCGCAAATCGGCCGAAAAAATCGCGCCGGTTCATCGCAAAATTTACGTGGGTGCAATTCATATCAACGCCTCATCACCGTTTCGTCATAATTAAAAAGCGCCTGCGCCAAAACCGTTCCAGCGGCCAGTTCCACCGGGTCGAGTTTCGCATCGTTTTTCGCTTCGCCCATTTTCAGCAGCTGTTCGACCGCGCTCGCGTCGCCTCGGAAATACTCATGCTGTTCAGCGAAAAGCTTTTTCAAAACCACCAGCTCTTTCGCCGACGGCTTGCGGCTGGTCATGACGCGGAACACCCAATTGATGCGTTCATCGGAGGTTGCGCCGCCTTCGCGCAGCATGCGCTGGCTGAGCAACCGCGCCGCCTCCACGATTTGTATATCATTGAGCAACGCCAGCGATTGCAGGGGCGTGCTCGTATTCTGGCGTCGCGCGGTGCAATAGCTGCGGTCCACGGCGTCAAATGTCGCCATGGCCGGCGGCGGCACCGTGCGTTTCCAAAAGGTGTAAAGCGAGCGGCGATGCAAATCGTCGCCGTGACCCTGCTCATATTTTTGGCTCCCTGTGATCAACCACAAACCTTCCGGCTGATACGGCTTGACGCTCGGACCTCCAATTTTTTCGACCAGCAAATCGCTCAGCGCGAGCGCCTGATCACGAATCATCTCCGCGGTCAAACGTCGAGAAGGACCACGCGCCAGCAATTCATTGTGCGGATCGCGCGCCAGCAATTCGGGCGAGGCGTGCGACGACTGGCGATAGGTCGCGGACAAAGCGATTTTGCGCAGAAACAATTTCACGTCCCAACCGGAGGCGATGAAATCCCGGGCCAGCCAATCGAGCAATTCGGGATGGGTCGGCTGCGATCCCTGGCTGCCAAAATTGTCGCTCGTCTCCACAATTCCGCGACCGAACATCATTTGCCAAAAACGATTCACGGTGACGCGCGCGGTGAGCGGGTGCTCTGGCAGCAAAAGCCATTTCGCAAGGCCCAGTCGATTCGTCTCTTCGCCCGGAGGAAAATGGGGCAACGACGCCGGCGTGTTGGCCAAGACCGGTTCGCCGGGAGCGTCGTATGCGCCGCGCTTCAAAACGAACGCGGGCTTGGGCTTCGACATTTCCTGCATCGTCATGATCTCAGGAATCTGATTCACAAACTTCGTTTGCTCATCGCGCAGCGCGTGCAGTTCCGCCAAGGTTTTCTGCGCAGGCGCGAAGTGGTTGGCGAAAAAATAATCAAAAAGCGCCGCGCGTTGGGCGGCATCGAGTTTGTCGGAAGGGGCACTGAGCCAATTTGTTAAACTGTTCCCGCCCGCAAGCTGGGCCATCTCGATCGGTGTCAGAGCGCGATCAAAAACTTGCAACTCATCAACCGCTCCCCCTTTGAAACCGGCATCGCGAAACCGATAACCGATGGCCAGCTCCGGTTCGCCGTTTTCATACGTAATATCTCTCGATAACGCGTCACGAATGACTTCGGTTTCCGCAGGCGCGCCGTTGATTGAAACCTTCACCCCTTGCGCGCGGCTCGACCCGTCGTAGCTCACGGCGACGTGCACCCATTCGTTCGTCGGCAAAACATTTTTGCCAGCCACTTTCAAAGAATTCCCCGGCCACATGTGATACAGGCCGAACGCGACCTTACCCTCTTCCAGCAATAATTCGTAGCCGCGGCTGGCCGCGTCCGCCGAGGCTTTGCTGTGGTGCAAAACGACAAAGCGCGGCGCATGCGACGGCGTGCGCACCCAAAGCGAAAATGTAAATGGATCCGCGCGGTTGAACGAACCGATCTTGCCAAACGTGAATCCGTTTTCGCCGCTCAATTGGGTGGCGCGCCCGAATTTTCCATCGATGAGCTGTGGATTTTCGACTGCCTTCGCGTGGTTGGTCGGCGCGACCAGATTGACAACTTGATTGGAGACAATCTCGTCGAAAGCGTAACGCGCGATCAGGTTGGTGATGGCGGGAACGGCCTTATCGCGCTTGCCCAGCCATTCAGAAAATTCTCCCTGCGCCTGCTCGCGCAATTTGAGCAATTGACCTTCTTTGTCGGCAATTCGCTGTTTCAGATCGGCAATTTTCTTGTCCTGGTCCGGCGTGCTCAATAGCAGCGCGGGAACCGGCGTCGCCTCGGTGAAATAGGAGCTCTGCCCCGACTCATCAATGTTTTGGAAAAAGGCAAACAACGAATAAAAATCACGCTGCGTGATCGGATCGAATTTATGATCGTGACAGCGGGCGCATTCCGTCGTCAGCCCGAGAAACGCCATGCTGAAGGTGTTCACGCGATCCACCACATACGCGACGCGAAACTCTTCCGGCACGATTCCACCCTCTTCATTTTGGTTGTGCAACCGGTTGAAGGTCGTCGCAAGCCGCTGTTCTCTCGTCGCGTTTGGCAACAAATCTCCGGCGACTTGCCACGTCACGAATTTGTCATACGGGAGATTCTGGTTGAAAGCTTGAATGACCCAATCGCGATAGGCCCAGACCGGACGATAGCGATCGACCTGGTAGCCGTGCGTGTCGGCAAAGCGCGCCAGATCGAGCCAATCCACCGCCATGCGTTCGCCAAAGCGGGGCGAAGCGAGCAATCGATCTGTGACCTTTTCGTAAGCCTCTTTCGATTTGTCGGCGAGAAAATCATCGACCTCTTTTGGCGTGGGCGGGATCCCGGTTAAATCCAGGCTGACGCGACGCAACCAGGTTTCTTTCGTCGCTTCGGGCGCGGGCTTGAGCTTCTCTTTTTGTAAACGGGCGAGGACAAATTTATCGAGCGGATCACGCGACCATTTCGTTGATTTGGTGACAGGAGGCGCCTGATTTTTTGGAGCGACGAACGCCCAGTGCATTCCCCAGTTCGCGCCTTCGTCCACCCAGCGCGTGAGCAAACTGATTTCCTGTTTGGTGAGAGTCCGATTCGAATCCGGCGGGGGCATGAGGTCGTCGGGATTCGAGGTGCTGATGCGCCGGACCAGTTCGCTCTCTCGGCTTTTGCGCGGAACGATCACCGGCTCTTTCGTGCGAAGCGCGCCTTCTTTGGTGTCGAGCCGCAAATCGGCTTTGCGCTTCTTTGGGTCCGGCCCGTGGCATTTGTAGCACTTATCCGAAAAGATCGGCAGCACTTCGCGGCTGAAATCAACGGGAGCCGCCGTTGCCTGAAGCAACAGAGCAAAAACAGCTATAATTGGAGTGGCAAATCTCATCGAGTGCTGATTCCGGATCATACCCGAACGACCCTCAACCAAGCAATGCTCGGCTTCCATCAGAAAGCAATTACTACAAGTCATCTCATAAATACCGGAGCGCGGATGTGTCGTCCTCGACCAGCCGCAGCAGATGGCGCATTTCATTGGTATTCGAGTCCGCTGCGGCTGGTCCTTTGAACACAGCCGCGCTCCGTTCGCTATTTATGAGATGCGTTCTAGTAAGGCCCTTTCATTTGCGCTTTCGCCAGCGGTGGAAGCCGAGCAGCACTGTGCCGAGGGTGGTCAAAGCGATTGTGCTCGGTTCGGGAATGCCGATGATGGTTTGCGTTCCGGCATAGATGGTAGTATCGGAAATTTTGTGTTTGGGTCGGGTTGTTAGTTTTTGTCCTTTTGCTCCGGGGCTAGCCCCGGAGCAAAAAATCTTTTTCCAAACATAATGGCAAATTGATTGGCCGCTTGCGCCCATTGCGGTGGTGCTTTTTGCCACG
>CANJXF010000041.1 GCA_947478865.1 Verrucomicrobiales bacterium
AAATCATCCGCACCTGCCGCGGCAAGGTCTATCCACTGGACGCGAACAAGAAGATGAGCAAATAGCATTTAGAGATGAAGCGGATGCAAACGCGCGAGCAGAACCCAGGCAACTGTCGTCACGGAGACTTACCGCTGACGCGCCGGCTCTCGCTCCGCATCCGCTGCGCTCGCCCGGGCGAAGCTGCCGGGCAAGATAGAGAACGATTGAACGTAGAGAACTTAGGTAGGAATGGGTTGAAGAGTTGGCAGAGAGCCGCCCGGTTTAGGCGAACCCTCGTTGTCGTTAAGCGGCGGACTTATGTCCGACCCGCGAGCCTAGAGAGAGGAAGCGCCGCGACTCGCACCGTGGTCAGGTCGATAAGTTCCGCCGCAAGGCGGAATGAACTCACGCATATCAGCAGGATCAACCGTCGTTGATGGTGGCGTCTGCCAACTCCTCAGTCCATTGCGCAAGGTCGGTAGAAAGAACCGTGAAAAAAACGGAACCAAATCCTATTGCCCGCTTGACAAAAATTGAGCCATATCAACGGCAATGGGAGAGTGACGCCAAACCTTAGTAACAAAGCTAATCTAGTGGTCTGCCGCACCTACCGTCTCACAGCGACCCCAGCAAAGGACGCTGTCTTCGCAGGATGGTCGGGCGTCTCAAGTAACGCCAGCAATGGTCGCCTCGTTCGTGGCGATCAAGCGATGTCTCTTGGGCACTTTCAGATTCAGAAAGCGGCATGGACCGATGTTTCCCAATGGAGGCAACGTCGCCATCTCAAAACGCATGCCTATGAGCCTCACGTATTTGATCCGACGATCAGCCGATCCTACGCTGCCGATTACCTGACCATTCTTCACGACCAACTTATGGGGGAATTCAAGCACGAGCCCAGCAACGCGGAAATCTATGCGGCCTATAACATGGGCCTCGCGAAATTCCGCCAATTCAACTTTGATCTCTCCCGCGTAAACAGCACGACCGCCTCGAAGTGCAGACGAGTAGCCGCATTATCGGAACGGTCGCGTTAATTTGCACTTCATCACCTTACATTTCTTTCAGGACTTCTACCGACAAAGAAACATGCCGCTACCCGATAGTTAAGGTTTTTCCGCTCGATTAATTTACGTGGAGACATAAACAATTATCCAAGGAGATCAGTATGGCCAAAGCCGTTTTTTGTATCGCTACCAGTGAGTTTCAAGCGGAATCAATCGTCAACGAATTGAAGGTGGCAGGGTTTGCAGACAACGATATTTCCGTTTTATTCCCAGATAAAACCGGCACGAAAGATTTTGCCCATGAGCAGCATACCAAAGCACCCGAGGGGGCGGTGACCGGTGCCAGCACCGGCGGCGTGGTGGGTGGCGCGCTCGGTTGGCTGGCAGGGATTGGTGCGCTGGCTATTCCCGGAGTGGGTCCGTTCATCGCCGCCGGTCCGATCATGGCTGCTCTTGGCGGAGCCGCAGTAGGAGCCGCCGTGGGGGGCATCACCGGAGCCTTGGTCGGGATGGGCATTCCCGAGTACGAAGCCAAACGGTATGAAGGAAAGATAAAGGCCGGAAACATATTAATCTCGGTCCACTCCGAGAACAATGACGAGACTAAACGGGCCAAAGAAATTTTTGAGCAAGCCGGCGCACAAGACATCTCCACAAGCGCAGAAGCAGGCGTAAAGGAAGAAAAAGTAAATCGTCGCGCCGCTCGCGGATGACCGGGGCGAGAACGCTGGATAGAAACTTTAAGAAACGAAAGGGCTATTATGCTTTGGACGATTATTGCAATTCTATTGGTACTGTGGCTTTTGGGCATCGTTACGTCCTATACGATGGGCGGGTTGATTCACATTCTACTGGTCATCGCCATCGTTGTACTTTTGGTGCGAATCATCAGCGGAAATCGATCCGTTTAAGAAGCGCATGAACAACAAAGCTCTGGGAGTTGGTTTATTAGTGGCGGGAGGGTTGTTGCTGCTTTTGGGCATTAACGAGTCGCAATCTACCGCCTCAGAGATATCGAAGATACTCAGGAACTCTCCCACAGATCGTTCCATCTGGTTTTTTGTTGGAGGTGGCGTGGCTTTGATTGTCGGGCTCTACATGGTTTTGGCAAGGCGCGCGTAGATCTCAACGGCGCCTCGGCAGATCCGGGCCTGGTGGACGCTCCAGATCGATTGAAAAGGAATAATCGATTTTGCTTTAAAAAAAACAGCGCTCCTTGGATATTCGGAGGAAACGTAACCCCTTTGGAGAAAATGAATTGGGAGTGCTTGGATGAAGAACAAATCTGAAACGAAAAGTGCGATCGCCCCGAAGGTTCACAATATCGTGATCGTGGATGACCACCCGATCCTCCGGGAAGGTTTGGCTCAATTGATTGACCAGCAAAAGGATCTTGGAATCTGCGGCCAATTCGAAGACGCCTCCAAAGCGTTCGATGCGATCCCAACTATCAAGCCAGACCTTGCCCTGGTGGATATTTCTCTCAAAGGCAGCAGCGGCATCGAGCTGCTAAAAAACATCAAGAGCAACTATCCCAAGCTGCTCGTGCTGGTCCTCTCAATGCATGATGAATCGCTTTACGCAGAAAGAGTTCTTCGGGCGGGGGCGGCGGGTTACATCATGAAACAGGAGGCCGCGGAAAAAGTGCTGGAAGCAATCCGCAAGGTTTTGAAAGGCGAGATTTATCTAAGCGACAAAATGAGCGCAAAACTCATGCACCAACTCGTGGGTGGCCGCGCGACCGCGACTGGCTCCGTAATGGAGCGGCTGAGCGACCGGGAACTGGAAGTGTTCGGCTTGATTGGCGAGGGCCGAGGCACCCGCCAGATTGCCGAGCAATTGCACCTGAGCGTGAAAACAATTGAATCGCACCGCGCGCACATTAAAGAAAAACTCAATCTGAAGAACGCAACGGAATTGGTGCATCGGGCCATTCAGATGCGAGGCGAGTGACTCATGTCGCGACCAATCAGTCCAGGGAAAAAGCCAGACTCGCGGATTCGGCAGATTTAAACTTTTCAGGCATTCATAAGACGCGGCAATTCGCTCTGATGGGTTCGCCCCACCGACCCGCCGAACGCTAAATGAAATGTCTTTCGTTCTAATAGAACTTTGGTTTGATACTCGACGAATTCGGGCATGAATCCAAAAATTAAAATAGGTATTTACGGGATCTTGATTATCGCCGCGGCGATTTTTGCTGGTCTTTTTTATTCCAGCTACAAACGCGCACCGGCGAACTCAGCGGAAACCAGCGAGCCCACCAGGATCGCCAGCGAAGTGACAAACGCGGCCTCAACTAACCTGAGCAGCGCGACAAATGCCGCCAAAACTTCCGATCAGCCAGAGATTACGAAGTTGCCTGAAACCAATTTGGTGGCGGAGCCAAAAAGCAGTCCAGCCGCTGTAATAACGGCCAAAGAACCGGCAAAAGGAAGGAGTGCAATGGTCGGATACCTGTGCGCTTTTCTCGCAACGGCGATTTTTTTGGGCCTGCTCATTGCCCGCGACATTTCAGAATACTTTGGAAATCGCAGCGTTGAATTCTTGTTCAATGACGACGGCGAAGGCATCAAAAGCCCTGAGTATGACGAAGCGGAACAGGAATGGGCCAACGGCCATTATCTGGAGGCGGTGCGGTTGATGCGCGAATATCTGGCCAAAAATCCGCGCGAACAAGGCGTCGCCCTGCGAATCGCGGAAATCTACGAAAAGGATCTTAAAAACAATCTTGCTGCCGTTCTTGAGTATGAGGAAGTGTTGAAGCACAAACTTCAACCGGAGCGCTGGGGCTGGGCAGCCATTCATCTTTGCAATTTGTATTCCAAAATGGGCAAAACCAAGGAGGCTGTCGCGTTGCTGCACCGAATTGTCGATGAATTCGGGGAGACGCCTGCCGCCGAGAAAGCGCGCAAGCGATTGGCTACTTTTGAAACGGTCGGTGAAGAAGGTCTCGATGGAGATTTGCCCGATTCCATCCATGGGGCACCACCGAAAGTAGCCAAGCCGGAAGAAAAATCCGGCGCGGCATCAAACCTTCCACCAGGTTTTCGACCCAAAAAATAGCAGAATAAAATTTCATTCCCTTCAACCAATAACAGCGACTGTTCCTCTTTATGTCTGACACCTACATCCAGAATCTATTTGCAGAACGCATCGGCGGAAAACAATACGGCAAATCCACCGCCATTTATAAATTTGAAAAAATCAAACGCGCCAAGCGTGCCGCACTCGCCGCCAATCCCGGGGCCGAAATCATTGACATGGGCGTCGGCGAACCCGACGAAATGGCGTTCCCGGCCGTTGTCGCAAAGTTACACGAAGAAGCGCTCAAGCCAGAAAATCGCGGTTATTCCGACAACGGAGATGGCGTTCTGAAAACAGCCGCCGCGGGCTATTTGGAGAAAGTTTGCGGCGTCAAAGGAATCAACCCGGAGACGGAGGTGTTGCATTCCATCGGCAGCAAAGCAGCACTCTCAATTCTCCCGGCGGCATTCATTAATCCCGGCGATTACGTTTTAATGACCACGCCGGGTTATCCGGTGTTCGGCACGCATGCGAAATATTACGGGGGACTCGTTCACAATTTGCCCCTCACGGAAGCAAGCCAGTTTTTGCCGGATCTCGACAATATTCCCGCGGATATATTGGCAAAGGCCAAGGTGCTCGTGATCAATTATCCCAACAATCCAACGGGCGCCAGCGCCACGCCAGAGTTCTATGCCAAGGTGGTTGAGTTCGCGAAAAGGAACGAAATTATCGTCATTTCTGATGCCGCCTATGCCGCACTGGTTTTTGAAGGAAAGCCGCTGAGCTTTCTGGCGACCCCCGGTGCAAAAGACGTCGGCATCGAACTTCATTCCACGAGCAAAACATTTAATATGACCGGGTGGCGCTGCGGATTCGTCGCGGGCAACGAATTGCTGGTCAAGGCTTACGGCGACGTGAAAGACAACACCGATTCGGGGCAGTTTCTGGCGATCCAACATGCGGCCGGATATTGCTTTGATCATCCCGAGATCACGGAAAAAATTGCGGCCAAATATTCCCGCCGCATGGATTCGCTGGTCACGGTTTTGCGCCAGTCTGGATTCAATGCAAAAAAGCCGCGCGGCTCATTTTTCCTTTACGTCAAAGCCCCGAAAGCCGCTGTTAAAAAAGATGGATCGCGAATGGAATTCAAAAACGGCGAGGAAGTTTCGCAATGGTTGATCACGGAGAAATTAATTTCCACCGTGCCTTGGGATGAGGCTGGGGCAAACTTGCGGTTCAGCGTCACGTTTGTCGCAAAAAACGAAGCCGACGAAACGCGTGTGCTGAATGAGATTTCAAAGCGCTTGAGCGACGTGAATTTCGAGTTCTAAAAATCCATCAAACCTGGGCCAATTCAACGATAAGAACGGAATCAGGCTCAGGTTTTCCAAAACATTTTCAGGTTTTAAAACTATCGTTCGCGAAAGAGTTTTTGGCCTTCCTCGTTTGTTCTCACAGTGGCCGGACACGGATATCGCGGAAATGATTCCGTCTGAAAAGTCCTAAGCGGAGGTCAGTCTGGAATTATCTTCCATCCGCGACGAGCGCCGCAACCGCCTCCAGATTCACTAACGTCGCGCGATCCCCTGCTTTCTTCACGGCAGCGCAGATCAAATCAATCGTTTTGAATTCCGGATCCTTGGCCGACAGCACCGCCGGATGGGCCAAAAAGTCGAACACCGCAGAGCTCTCAATCGCCCAATCGAGACTGAGGCGGATCGCCTTTAAAAACTGCTCCAGCGTCCATTTTCCGTTGCGAAATGCGCCAACATCGCTGATCGGCGACATTGGAATTTCAATGAGCCCCGTTGGATAGACGAAAGGCTGCGCGGCCAGCTGTGCTTTAACAATGCCATCGAAAATGTCGGGAGTCGGCTCCACTCCGGGAATTGAATTCGGATGCGCCGGATATTTCCCGCTGACCCATTTAAAACCAAGTTTCAGCAGCATATTTTGGATATCCTCGCGGCCCGTCAACCCGTTGGCGAAGCCGCCGGGCGTACGAAAGCCGGCAGGCCGAATTCCGAGCCGTGATATTAACGCCTCATTGGTCATTCGAATATTTTCGTCCAAAACTTCGGCAATGGTTTTGCCTTCGATCAACCACGGCGCGCGCTTGAACTTGAATTGAATCTCATCCGGCTTTTGGGCGAGCAAATAAACATGGTTGTAGGTGTGATTGCCGATGCTGTGACCCATGCCGATAATCTCCTTCAGCCAATCAACGTTCTCCTGTTCCAGGGCACTGCCAACGAGGAAAAAATGAATTACTCCACCAGCGGCCTTCACGCGACGCGCTGCCTCGACTGCATATTTTTTTGTGACCGCGTCGAGATTTCCCTTCTCAAAATCCCAGTGTGTGTCGTCCCAATTTGGAAAATTCCTCGCCATTTCCAAATCCAGCGTGATGGCCACCAACGCTTTTCGCCCATAAATTTTCTTTGGTTCGTTCGCGAATATTTTTTCACCGGTGAGAGCTCCGCCAGCAGCGAGCGCGGAGGTTTTGAGAAAATTGCGGCGCGAAATTTCCGAAAGAATTGGTCTCCTGTTTGAGCAAATCGGAATATCGCTCACAGCGGCTGGGTCTATTTCTGCATTCACGTTCATAACTTTATTTTCCAGACCTCACAGGCAAAACCTTCGCGCTCCCCTTGTATTCGATCCATGATATCTGGGTGACTAGCTGGTTTAGGGATGCGAAGGAAATGTGCGCGCTCGTAGTGAAACGCGGCGTTGCTGCGGCCGGAAAAGTGGCAAGCGTGGCGTCGCCGACCAGAAACACGTTAAAATCCTTGGAAAGGTTTTCATAACCGGCGCAGGTCCGCGCGTAACACATGTCGGTCGCATAGCCGGTGAGGAGCACATGCCGAATTCCATTTACCTGAAGAAAGTTTTTGAGCGCCGGATAACCCTCCCCGTCATAAATGACGACGTCCACAGGATCGACATCGATATCCGTTGTCACAGGAATCGGCAGTTCCCAGAAACCCTTTGGATCATATTTATCGCCGGAATCCAAACCGGGAAACTGTTTAAAATAATCCGCGATCGGCTTGTCGCTCGATAGCTTCAACGAACCTGGAAGTGGATCACCGCGATAACCAAAGCTCCTGAGCCTGGTTTTCAATTCCTCTGCGCCTTCGCGACGCTCGATTTCGGTCGGCGAACCTTTGAAGGAGCGATAAAGTTTTTTCCGAATCGGATCCTCCATTCCCGGCAAACTGAACAAAACCAGCGACACTTTTCCGCGAAGAGATTTCAAAAAGGGGTTGATGACGCTCCTGGTGTGTTTGGCTGCAAGGTGGTTCTTTTGTGGCGTGCAGAAATCAGCAACTCCCGCCGGCTCGGGCGTATTCCAACCTTGCCCGTCATCAATTCCCCACGGATGAACCATGATGATCGCCGTGTCCTTCGAACGAAGCTTGTTTGGCATTTCAATGATGCCGCGCGCGTTGTAGGAAAATCGCCAGGCGCGCACCAACAAATCGGCATCTGGGTCATCCACAAGGATCGGCGCCTCAAAACGGTTCGTCTCGCGAATCGGCTCAACCCATTCCGGAAAATCTGCCAGAAGAGGCTTAGGATTCCTGATCGGCGTCAGCCCACCATAGCAGGAGGGGAATGTGCGGATCGTCCGCATCCAAGTCACGTCGGCCAATCGTAAAGGCGATGGCTAAACCGGCCTGGGCAGGCAACCGTTTGGCTGTGCTGGCGAGCTGACTGCGAACTGCGACGTCGGGTTCGTTTTCCTAGAGCTTGACAAAATGTTCAGCACTACTTGGAGAGATTTCCAATCCGTCACCCAGAAAGCGAACGGCCCAGTGGCGAATTCTAGCCGACGCATGTTCCAACGCATCGTTGAGAAAAGATTCATCCGCGCCACCGCTGACGTAAAGCGCCCAGAACGATTCGAGAGCCAATTGTTTGTCGGATGTTTCAAAAACTTGTGCGCGAAGTTTCGGATAAATCGTCACGTCACGGCGGTCCGCGAGAATGTGGCGCGCTTTGCGGACAACGAAATTATTTCTGCTGCCGAGGAATTCAACGAGTTGAGCCGAGGAGAGTTTTGCTGAATCCACGGGTGCCATTTTTGGAGATGTAACATTGCGCGCGCCGCTCCATTGAATTCGGTAAATGCGTCCGTTGCTGCGATCCCACTCCGCATCCGGATCTGGATGCGCGGCGCGTTTGTCGTGCCAGTCGGCAACGTAAATCGCGCCATCCGGCCCCATCGTTAAATCGGAAGGGGCAAACCATGTATCATGCGGAGTGAGCAACTCGCCGCCGTAACTTGCGGTAAATGTGGAACCAGATTTTCCCAGGTTGTGCCATTGGACCGCGTGGCCGAGCAGATCGTTGGCGATATATTTGCCGTGAAACGTTTCTGGAAACGAATCGCCTTGGTAAATAATTCCGCCATCAGTCACATGACCACCGGTAAAATTTTTGTAAGGAATGTGGTCAAAAAAACCGTACGCGTAAGGATTGTGGAGCGCGCCGTGTTTGCCGAAACTTTTCCAATAATAACCGCCCTGCACCCCGTGAAGATTCCGATATGGTCCGAGATTGGTGGAATAAATCAGTTCTCCATCTTGATCAAAATCAAGTCCCCACGAATTGCCCCCGCCTTCGCAAAAAAGCTCAAAGCGCTTTGATCTTGGATGGTAACGCCACACGCCCTGTTGAAATTCGATGCCGCGAATATTTGCGGTAACAGTGCTTCCCTGACATCCGTAGAGCCAGCCATCCGGTCCGAACGTGAGCGAGTTTGCGACGGAATGCGCGTCATCCATTCCAAACCCGGTGAGCAAAACCTCCGGGTCGGAATCGGGAATGTCATCGCGGTTCCGGTCTGGGTAAAAAAGCAAATACGGAACCTGCAATACGAAAACGCCGCCGTGCCCGAAAGCAAGGCCGCTGGCGAGATTCAGACCACTGACGAAGTCTTTGGACTTTTGAGCGCGGCCGTTTGCGTCGAAGTCGGACAGGATCGTGATGCGGTCCGCGCCTTTCGCTCCGCGGGGCGGCGGCTCGGGAACCTTGTCGTAGATGGTTCGCGAAAAACGATCCACTTTCGCGCGGTTCAACCCGGCAGGGTTTGGATATTGTAAATATTGAATGACCCAAAGCCGCCCGCGATCGTCGAACTCGATGCAAACGGGTTGTGCAATTATTGGTTCACTGGCGACGAGTTCGACCTGAAAGCCATCGGCCATGGACATTTTCTGAACGGCTTCGGCAGGTTTGTAGCCTTGGGCCAGCACGACATCCTCCACGCATAAAACGACGAGGCTCGACGAGAAAACAAATCTGATGAGCATCCAGAGCGCGGTCGGGTTCACGCTCAAGTTTTGGCAAAACGAATTTCATGCGCGAGAACAATTTGGCGGATTGAGTCTGGGCAAAGAGGTCATTTTCCCCTAAATATCTTGACCGGGCCTCGTTTGCACCGTTTTATTTACTCCCGTTAGGTAAGAGTCATGTTTGCGCAACTTAAAAGCCTGTTTTCCAACGATATCGGCATAGATCTCGGGACCGCCAATTCATTGGTTTACGTCCGGGATCAAGGTATCGTTTTGCGAGAACCTTCCGTCGTCGCCATTGAAGCCGGCACCACCAATGTGCTGGCGGTTGGCGACGAAGCCAAACGCATGCTCGGACGCACTCCAGGGAATATCGTAGCCATTCGGCCCATGAAAGACGGTGTAATCGCCGATTTCGAAATCACCGAAGCCATGTTGCGGCATTTCATCCAAAAAGTGCATCATCGCAAATTAATTGCGCCGAGAGTCGTGGTGGCGGTTCCTTCTGGAATTACCGAGGTGGAAAAACGGGCGGTCAAAGATTCTGCAACTCATGCCGGAGCACGCGAAGTTTATTTGATCGAACAGCCCATGGCTTCGGCCATCGGTGTCGGTCTCCCGGTTCACGAACCGGCAGGCAATATGATCGTCGATATTGGCGGGGGCACCTGCGAAATCGCGATTATTTCTTTGGCTGGAATTGTTTTCAGCCGCAGCTTACGCGTCGGCGGTGATGAGTTCGATGAAACGATCGTTGCGCACATGAAGCGCGCCTACAACTTAATGATTGGTGAACGCACCGCGGAAGAAATTAAAATACGTATCGGATCCGCCTTTCCGCTGGAGCAAGAATTAACAATGGAAGTCAAGGGTCGCGATCTCAGCGCCGGTTTGCCCAAAACGCTCACCGTCCGCTCTGAGGAAATTCGCGAGGCATTGAAAGAACCGCTTTCGAGCATATTGGAATCTGTTCGCATCACACTGGAGCGTTGCCCGCCCGAACTCTCCTCCGACCTGGTGGAACGAGGAATAGTCATAGCTGGAGGCGGTGCGCTTTTGCGCGGCATAAATCGTTTGGTCGCTGAAGAAACCGGTCTGCCGGTTCACATCGCCGACGATCCGCTGAGCGCCGTAGCCGAAGGAACCGGCCGAGTGTTGCAGGAACTGCAATTCCTCAAGCGAGTCGCTTCTTCCAAAACGTAATTCTTCGAGCGTTCACCGTGCAAACTTTGCATTGGTGAAATGTTAAAAAAGCCGCAATACATTGCGTTGGCTTTGGTCATCGTGGTCGTGCTGATTATCTTTAATCTGCCGTCCCAAACCATGTCCCGGTGTAAACTCGCCATCAGCGGACTGTTTCTGCCGCTGTTTGGTTTGGCCGGATCCTCCGCGCAACTCATTGAGAAAACGGGCCACACCGTTCTGCCCAGAAGCGTTCTCACCAAAGAAAATCAGAAATTGCGCCAGGAAAATGAGCAGCTCCGCATTCAGCTCATGCAAAATGATGAACTATTTCGCGAAAACTCCAGACTCCGTCAATCGTTGGAATGGCAAAAACAGACGCGATGGAAACTCAAGCTCGGCCATGTCATCTCCCGTGACCCCGCCAACTGGTGGCGAACCGTTCAGATTGACATCGGATCCGCTCAAGGAATTCGCGAAAATTTGCCGGTCCTGACCTCACAAGGCCTAGTGGGACGCACATCGGTCGTCGGTCAAAACCGGTCGCAAGTCCTGCTTTTGGGCGACCCTAACCTGCGAGTAGGCGCTTCGATATCGGACAAAGAGGTCCGCGAAAACGGCATTACCATTTCCACTTCAGGCCCACTCGATAACAACTTGGTCAATTTTCAATACTTCTCCCGGAACAACGCGGTTAAACCGGGGCAAACCGTCATTACCAGCGGCGAAGGCGGCGTTTTCCCGAAAGGCATTGTGATCGGGCAGATTCTCGATGTCCGGAACAGCAATATCGGCGTTTCGTCCGAAGCACGGGTGAAAGTTGCGGCGAATTTGAATTCTCTGGAGGAAGTCTGGGTGATGTTCCCATGAACCCACTGAATACCATCTTCGTTTTGCTGGCGGCGTTCCTTGCTGTCTATTGCGAGTCTTCGATCGAGTTCTTCCGTAATTTTTTCGGCGCGCAAATCGATTTGCTCCCGGCCATCATGGTTTACACCAGCCTGACGATGGGGTTGGTTTCGGTCTCACTTCTGGCTGTTTTTGGCGGACTTCTATTTGATTCATTTTCCGCCAACGCGCTGGGCATCTCAATTGTTCCACTACTGCTGATTGGCTTTGCCATTCATCGTTTTCACGGATTGCTTTTGCGCGATCAGATTTATGCGCAGTTTGCTTTTGGCACTGCCGCCAGCATCTTAAATCCGCTGCTCACCCTGATGATTCTGCTCAGCGGCGAAACAAACCCGCTCGTCGGTTGGGGAACGATTTGGCAACTGATCGTGATGGCCCTTGGCGGTGGTTTGCTCACTCCAGTGTGTTTTGGGGTTCTCGATTCGCTGAGCCGCGCATTGAATTATCAACCGGTTTCGCAAACCAGTTTTCGTCCTGACCGCCAAATCAAGAGAGGGCGCGCCTGATGCTTGTTTTTGACCAACTCAAACGAGCAGATCGCAAGTTGCAGATCATTTCGATCGGCGTATTGGCGGGCCTGATCATCTTGTTGGCAGGGCTATGGTGGGTGCAGGTCGTGTCCGCAAAACAATACGAAGCAAATCTAAAGAATCAGTCCTTCCGCTCCGTGCGCGTCCCTGCCCTTCGCGGAAAAATTCTGGATCGCAACAATGAAAGCCTGGTGGAAAACCGCCCGCGCTTTGACGTGAATCTTTACCTCGAAGAATTGCGCAGCCAGTTCAGATATGAATACACAAACAACGTCCTCAAGGAGAATGTTCGGCTGCATCCAGAATTGATAAAGCCAGCAAAGCCATCCTCGCTCAGCCGCTTTTTTGCATCGGTGACCGGTGGGTCGAAAAAAGCGAATGCGGATAAGCCAAATCAAGAGCAAGCGAAATTGCCGGTTGCCCTTCGCATCGAACTAGAGGCTGAAGCGCGGTATCGCGTAGCCAGCAACATTACCGCTCAAATCACCTCAACTTTGCAGGAACCAAAAATTCTTGATCGAGTCCGCTTTGGGAAACACTACGCCCAGCGGCCCTATATCCCATTTCCAATTGCACAGAATCTCAGCGCCAAGCAGGTTGCGATCTTTGCGGAAAATTTCACCGGATTACGCGCCGTTGAAATGGAAATCCAGCCCACGCGCACCAACCTCTTCGGCACAACAGCCGCGCATTTGCTCGGCTATATCCAACGCCACGACCAACCCGAAGACGAGGACGAGATTTCTTACAAATATTATTTGCCTGATTACATGGGAAAGACCGGCGTCGAAGCGACATTTGATTCTGCGTTGCGGGGAAAAGCGGGAGTGCAATCTTTGCTGGTGAACAATGTGGGCTATCGGCAGCACGAAGAAACATTGGTTTCGACCGAACCGGGACAAAATGTTTCGCTCACCATCGACCTTCGCATTCAGCGCGCAGCCGAGAAGGCGTTGTCGGCAGCCATGGCGAATGTTCGCGGTGCTGTGGTTGTAATGGATGTGCGCAACGGGGATGTCCTCGCGCTGGTTTCTGCCCCAACTTTTGATCCCAATGCATTCACCGTGGGAGTTTCAACAGAGCAATACACCGAATGGAACAATGAGAAATACAGCCATATGTTCAATCGGGCGACGCACGGAGCCTATCCGCCGGGATCAATATTGAAAATTCTTACGACAATTGCCTGCCTTGAAGCCGGGGTTCTGAATCCTAAGGAAATTTTCCATGTTCAACCGGATCCTGAAAATCCTGGAAAGGGTTGCATCTTCGTCGAGGGAAGAAAAATAAGGGACACAGCGAGCCCTGGAGACTATGACTTTAACCGCGCCTTCATGAAGTCGAGCAATGCCTACTTCATTCACAATGGATTGAAAGCCGGGTTGCGTAAACTGGTCGAAGTGGGCGAACGCTTTCATCTCGGCGAAAGCACTGGAATGATGCCACTTGAGGAAGCTTCCGGTGATTATCCGCGAACTGATAATTTGAAAGGATGGTCCACCGGAAACACCGCAAACCTTTGTTTCGGGCAAGAGATTACAGTCACGCCGCTCCAGATTGCCGTGATGACTTCAGCGATCGCCAACGGCGGAAAACTCTATTTCCCTCGCATCGTTAGGAAGCTTCAGGCTGCCGACGCCGAAATGGAAAGCGACGCATCCATCTTCCGCCCGGGCGTCCTGCGTTCCGATCTGCATTTGAATTCCAAACACCTTGAGATCGTTCATCGCGGAATGCTTGCGGACGTCGAAGATCCGGCTGGAACAGGAGCCAAATCCGCAGTCAAAGGATTCCGAGTCACCGGAAAAACCGGAACCGCGCAAATCGAAAAAGGAAATAAGATTATCGACCATATCACGTGGTTCACCTCCTTCGCCCCGTTTGAAAAACCGAAATACGCCGTTGTGGTCATGGTGCAATCGGGAGCATCGGGCGGAGGAACCTGCGCTCCGGTCGCTGGTAAAATTTACGAAGTCATTCAAAAAATTGAGCAAGGCGCAATGCCCTTAAAAGTCGTGGCACAATTGAACTAATGTACGAAACGCACCTAAACGAACGCAAGTCTCTCCTCGATTGGCCGCTGGTCCTGGCTTTGCTGGGCCTGATGGTTGTCGGGACGGCGTTCATTTACAGCGCTTCCCTCGCAAACGAATCAGCTCGAACGCTCTCGTGGTTCCGCCAGATTCACGTGAAGCAAATCATCTGGTACGCATTCGGAATCATCCTCGTCATTGTAATGTGCATGTTTGATTATCGAACCCTCGCGCGGTGGTCGATCATTGCTTACTGGCTAACGATTTTTTCGCTCGTCCTTGTTCTCTTCATCGGAACCGGTGGCGCCAGTTGGGGCGCGAAACGTTGGATCAACATGGGATTCTTCCAGTTTCAACCCTCCGAATTCGCGAAGATCGGTTTCATTTTGATGCTCGCCAATTTTCTGAGCCGACCACCGGAGGAATTGCGTTCGCAAAAATTGTTTTTAAAAGCGCTCGGAATGATCGCCCTGCCCTTCCTATTGATCCTCAAAGAGCCCGATCTGGGTTCTGCGCTCGTGTTCTTCCCCGTCGGTTTGCTGATGATGTTTGTTGCCGGCGTATCCGGAAAACTCCTGGCCAAATTCATTGGCGGAATTGGGATTATCGTCGCTTTGCTGTTGGTGGATGTGTTATTCGCTCCTCCCGATTCGAAATGGCAGATCAAATTACATCCTTATCAGCGGCAACGGTTGCTCACTTATTTTGGGAAAGATTTCGCTCCACGGGACGCCACGCCAGCGGAGCGCAAAGAAGCAAAGATCCTGCAAAACGCCAAATCCTACAACGTTGAGCAAGCCCTTATTTCAGTCGGTTCGGGAGGGCTGACTGGCAAAGGGTGGCGGCTGGGAACGCAATACTCTCTTGGGTTCCTGCCGCGCGGAGTGGCACACAACGACTTCATTTTCTCTGTCATTGCCGAGGAGAAAGGATTCGTTGGCAGCGTCATCGTATTGACGCTCTACACGGTCATCCTGTTTAGCGGGATAAAGATAGCCAGTCAGGCGCGCGATCGTCTGGGAAAAACTCTGGCAATTGGTGTGGTGGCACTTTTATTCAGCCACGTCTTCATCAATATCGGCATGAACATTCGGTTGATGCCAGTGACGGGTATTCCACTGCCGCTGCTTAGTTACGGCGGATCCTCAGTGCTCTGCTCGCTTATCGCCATTGGTATTTTGCAAAACGTCCACATGTATCGAAGGTCCTATTAATATGAGTGATAGAAATTTTTCGCGACGCCGCCGGGGCGGCATGCGATTTCGTCCGCCGGGCGGATTGAACCCAAACCAGCGACCCGATCGCGCCGCCAATGAAGCGCGCGCGGATGCCTTGGGTGAAAAAGCCGGTGGTGCTGAAACGATTTACGATAAATCACGCCACGAACAGGAGATCGAACGCGCTGAAAACGTGGCCGCGGGTCTGCCACCGCAGGGAATCGCCGCGCCGGAGGAAACACACGAGCATTCCAAAAAAGATTTCCGTGAACCGGATATGAAAACTCCGGCGCACGTCGAAGAAACTCCTTATCAACCGGTGAAAATTGCGGAACCGCCGACGCAAGGAATTGTCGACAGCATTCGTGCCGCAGCCACAAAGGTCATCAAGAAAGTTCAGCAATTGATCCGGCCGGTCAAACGCACGAACAAAGAAGTGATCATCAACGCGGAATCATTGGAAACGCGCGTTGCCGTCCTCGAAGAAGGAAAACTCGAGGAATTCACCATCGAACGCACGACGGAGGAACGTTTGGTCGGAAGCATTTTCAAAGGCAAGGTACGCAACCTGGAAGATGGTTTGAAGGCCGCCTTCGTTGATATCGGCTTCGAGAAAAATGCATTCTTGCACTATTGGGACATTGTTCCAAATAGCTTCGACAGCGGAGTTGAATTGGTGGAACGCGAAACGAAAAAGCGCGACAAGCCACGCATCACTCAAAAGGATATTCCGCGACTTTATCCCCCTGGAAGCGACATCATCATCCAAGTCACCAAAGGGCCAATTGGCACTAAAGGTCCGCGTGTCACCACGAATTTGGTTCTGCCTGGTCGCTATCTCGTGCTGTTGCCAAATTCGGATCAAAGCGGTATCTCGCGGAAAATTGAGAATCAGGAAGAGCGCCAGCGCTTAAAGAAAATTCTCCGCGAACTCACGATTCCCGAAGGCATGGGCGTAATCATGAGAACGGTGGGCGAAGGTCAACGTGCGGCTTATTTCGTCCGCGACCTGGCTTTGCTCATGGAAGAATGGAAGGGCATTCAGGAAAAAATTAAATCGCAACCGTCCGCGACCTGCGTGTTCCAGGAACCTGATTTGATTGAACGAACGGTCCGTGATTTTCTAACTGAAGACATCGAACGCATCGTCGTGGATAGCGCCAAACATCACGATCGCATGCGGGAAATGATCTCAAAAATCTCGAAACGTTCGGCGGATAAAGTGAAGCTCTATAGCGAATCGCAGCCGATTTTCGATCGCTTCAACATCACCAAACAGTTGGAGAATACGTTTTCTCGTCAGGTTCATTTGAAGAGCGGTGGTTATCTCGTCATCGACGAAACAGAAGCTCTGGTCGCAATCGACGTAAACACCGGGCGGCACAAGGGAAACAAGGATCAGGAATCCACGATTCTGAAAGTGAATCTGGAAGCGGCTGAAGAAATCGCCCGGCAGCTTCGACTTCGCAACATGGGCGGTCTCATTGTGCTCGATTTCATTGACATGAAATCGCGCCGCGATCAGCAATCCGTTTACCAAAAAATTAAAGACGGCTTACGCCGCGACAAAGCCAAAACCCACGTTCTCCCCATCTCACAACTCGGCCTGATGGAGATGACACGCCAACGTCACTCGGAAAGTGTCCGCTCCGCCGTTTATGATGATTGTCCCTACTGCAAGGGTCGCGGCAAAGTGAAGAGCGCCGTCACGATGAGCGTTGAGATTCAACGCAAGCTGAGCGAAATCTTGAAAAAACGTCAGCGCGACGAATCAGATTTCCAACTGCGGGTCGTCGTTCATCCGAGTGTGCTCGAGCGCTTGCGCAACGAGGACGAAAAGCTCATTACCGAAATGGAAAAACGGTATTTCGGAAAACTCCTGTTCCGTCCGGACCCGGCTTTTCACGCCGAACAGTTCAAGATCATGAACGTAGCCACGAACGAGGAACTCGCGAGCGGGGCCTAAGTCGATAGGCTTGATTTAAAAAACAAAACGCCCCGCAGCAATGCGGGGCGTTTTTTTTCTGATTTAATTCCGACGAAATTCTATGGAATTTCCCGAATCAAAATAAACCAGGCACAATCATTTTTATCGTCGCCGGCTATCACCAGCGAATCCTGCCTGGTAATTTTTTCGGTAATCTTTCTGATATGTTTTCCCTCACCGAAAACATCGATTTGATAACGCGAGTCAGGCATGCGCTTGACTTCAATTTCACACTGGGGACTCAAGCGAATTTTCTGAGGAGCCGCGGAAGTCTGGATTTCCTTTTCATTTACGCGGAAATATTTTTTCCACTTAAACATTTTCAGCTTTTTGGACAACGACGGGTCCAAAGGTTGATGCTTCGCATCGGCTGAAGCTTCACCGTTGGTGCCCCAAACAAGTTGCACCTCCAACTTGGATTCCGCCGCGGCCAACTGAGCCGTGCCGCTTAGAAGGACGCTGAGAAAAATGAAAAATGAAAAAATTTTTGTCGAGCGATTGATTCGAAAACTCATTGCATTAAAACTCATCTAGTTTGAATCAACCACTTCCTGTGCCTCGCGGTCAAACAGATAAACGACTGTCATCCGTTCTGAATCGGAATGGTAAGTGATCGCCCCCATGTCTCCATTCGCGCCTTCCAATTCACCATAGTTAGCGGTGTCGCGAAACGCAATAAACGAGACCATCAGTAATGCACAGGCTGAAGCAATGCCAGCAACCCATCGCGGTTTCCACCACTGGAACGCTGACGAAATTTGTGGCTCCATCGCTCCGCTCCGTTCAATTTCGCGCTGTATTTTACCCCAATAAAACTCGCGCGTCTCTGGCAGCTTCAATTCCACCTCGTTCCCGCATAAAGCCGTTTTGGTAAAATTCAATTCAGCCAGCAACATTTGCGCCCCGCGATTCTGGCTCAGCAGCTCAGAAAGCTCGCGCCCCTCTCTGTCGGAAAGTTCTCCATCCAGATGGGCCTGCAATTTAAATTTTATTTCTTCGTTCATTTTAACTCGTCTCGTTTGTAGCCCGCCAGCAACCCGGCCATTTTCCGGCGCGCATAGAAAAGCCGCGACATCACCGTTCCCATCGAGCAATTCATTCGCTTGGCGATCTCTTTGTACTCCAAATCTTCAAACTCGTGCAAAATCAGCACCGTCCTGTGCTCATGCGAAAGTTGCGCCAAAGCCTGATCGATTCTCTTCCGCAATTCAGTTCGTTCCAATCCTTCCGTCGGATTCACCTCAACCACGGGCATCTGCCGCTCCACCCCCCCGGATTCTTCGTTCAAAACTTCAATCGACTCCGATCGATGCCGCTTATTTTTCCGCAGTTGATCAAGGCACAGATTGATCACGATCCGCGTCATCCAAGTTGCGAAGCTCGATTCGCCCTGAAATTGCACCAATCGTTGCCACCCTTTCACCCAGGCTTCCTGAGAAAGATCAAGCGCCTCATCTTCATTACGCATCATGCTAAAAGCCCGAGCGTAAATTTTATCTCGATGCCGCGCTACCAACTCTTCGAACGCGAGCATGTCGCTCTGCTTGGCCAACTTCACCAGGAGTTCGTCAGCTGTATTGGGATAATCCTGGCTCGTCGACATGGTTTTGACGGAGGGGTTCAGGGGGATATTCAGCCCGCTTTACAACTTTCCTTTGGTGCTGGGCAATTGGCCGGAAATCCGCGGATCCTGTTGGCAGGCAAAATCAACGGCACGCGCAAACGCTTTAAACAGCGCCTCAACGACATGATGCGGCTCCTCGCCATAAACCAGTTCCAGATGCAAATTGCACCGCGCTTCATTGGTGAATCCCTGGAAAAACTCCTTCGCCAAGCCAAATCGAAACGACGATGACATGTCCTGTCTTCTTTCAGTTTCGCTGATATTTTTAAAAGACATTTTGTCCAATCCACGCCAGACCATGAATGGTCGGCCACTGAAATCGACCACACAGCGCGCCAAACATTCATCCATTGGAACAAAGGCTTCCCCGGTCAACGGATTTCGCGGATCAAAGCCGGTTCCGTAGCGGCGAATTCCCTTTTTGTCGCCAAGGGCCGCGAGAAAAGCCTGCCCAAGGGCAATTCCGCAATCCTCGACCGTATGGTGTGCATCGACTTCCAGATCTCCTTTGCAATTCAGCATCAAATCAGTCGTGGAGTGCTTCGCGAAGAGCGTGAGCATGTGATCAAAAAATGGAATGCCCGTTTTGATCGACGATTTCCCGGCGCCATCAATATTCAGCTTGAGGGCAATTTGGGTTTCTTTCGTTGCTCGCTTGATTTGCGCGACGCGCTTTTTCATTGCCCGGAATAAAACAGCTTTCGCCCGGAAAACAAAGAGCAAATGGAAAGATGAGGCGCTCTCGACGATTTTTCCCTAATCGATTTAAAATAATTTTCCACCAAAAGTTGCGCAGAAGGGCTTGCCTCTCAACTGAACAGAAGCAAAACTTCTTTGTCTTGTTTCATGGTGAAGGATTGGCTGAAGAAAATTTATTTGCACGCGAGCGCCATTGGAGTGGCGCTGATTTTATTCTTTGTTGGAAACTCTGCGGCAGCCGCCCCCAGTTTTACCGCCACCCTGGATCGCTCTACCATCGGTCTTGGCGAGAGCGCAACGTTATCCCTGACGTTTACCGATCTTTCTCTTCAGGAACAATTAAACCTGCCCGGAATCCCAAACGTGAGGTGGAATGGCCTCGGTCGATCCACTTCGACGACGATCGTCAATGGGCAAGCCTCTTCAATTACGACCCATAAATTTGACCTGACGCCAAGCACGGTCGGCGAATTCTCGATTCCTGCCATCCAGGTAAAATCCGGCGGCGCGGCTTATTCGACCCAGCCTTTGAAATTGAAAGTGGTCCAAGGCCAGGCGCCGCCTGAGGAAAAATCGCCAGCTTTTGTTAAATTGATCGTGCCGCGAAACCAGATCTATTTTGGAGAGCCAATCGCAGTAGAGATTCAACTTTATTGTCAGGATGCGCGTAATCTCAGCATGCCCCAAATTCAAAGCGATGGCTTCACAGTCGGAAACATCCCGCAACCGACACAGTCCCGGACTCGCATCGGCAATGACGTTTACAATCTGGTTGCATTCAAGGTGATCGTCGCACCAACGAAAGTGGGCGCGCTGACGCTCGGACCCGCGACCTGCAGTCTCACGCTCTTAACGGGACCGCAGAATTTTTTCGGCCAATACACCCAGGAACGACAGGTGAGCCTCAAGAGCGAACCGCAGGTGTTGCAGGTCCTTCCTTTGCCGACAACGAACAAGCCGCCCAACTTCAACGGAGCGATTGGGAGTTTCAGCATGTCATTCAATGCCGGGCCCACCAACGTTGCGGTTGGCGATCCCATCACGGTGAAGGTAAAAATATCCGGCCGTGGCGCGTTGGATCTTTTGTCCCTGCCTGCGCAGAGTGACTGGCGCGAATTCAAAACCTATCCGGCGACAAGCAAGGTGGAACCAACTGACCCACTCGGGTTGGAAGGAACAAAAACCTTTGAGCAAGTCATCGTCCCGCAGAATTCCGGCATCACCGAACTGCCTCAGTTTGTCTTTAGCTTTTTCAATCCCGAGCGCAAACGATATCAATCCATCACTAATCCCGCGGTTCCCCTCGTCGTTCGGCCCACCGCCGCGACGCCCCAGCCCACCGTTTTTTTGAACAATTCAAATCCGGCTGAGAAATCGTCCACCGTGCGGGAAATCGTCCACATCAAACCGCAAATTGGAACCATTCACACCTCGTCCGCACCCTTGCTGAAACAGCCGTGGTTTCTTGCTTTGCAACTGGTTGCGCCGCTCGCCTATTTCGCCGGCATGATTTTGCGAAAGCGCCGGGAAGATTTCCAGAGGAACCCGCAGTTGCGGCGCGAGCGTGAGGTCTCGAAGCTCGTGGAGAACGGCTTGAAGGAGCTTACGCGTCACGCCGCTGCAAACGAATCGGATCAGTTTTTCGCAACCCTCTTTCGTTTGCTCCAGGAACAACTGGGCGAACGGCTGAACCTGCCCGCCTCTGCGATTACGGAAGCGGTTCTCGACGAGCAATTGCGCCCCAATGGAGTTTCAGAGGAAACGCTCGCTTCGATCCACGAATTGTTTCAAGCCTGCAATCAAGCGCGCTATGCCGCTCACCGCAGCCAAGCCGAGCTTGCCGGCTACATTCCCAAAACGACCGAAGCGTTAACCGCAGTAAAAAAGCTGAAATATGAAAGCGCCTTGGTTTAAGCCTGAAGTCATTGGATCGGCGAATGCAGGGAACCCTCTCCCGGTCGTAGCAAAAAGGTGTCGAATCCTGAAATATCTTTTCAGCGCATTCTCTTTCGCGATGGCAGCGAATCTGTTCGCGCAAAATGCGCCTGCACTTTTTAACGAAGCTAATAAACTTTACGAGCAAGGTCGTTATCCTGATGCCGCCACCGCCTACGAAAAAATCATTCAGACCGGAGCCCAGGTCCCAGCTGTGTATTTCAATTTAGGCAATGCGTTTTTGAAGGCCGGAAAGACCGGGCGCGCCATTGTGGCCTATCGCACTGCGGAAAAACTTTCTCCGCGCGATCCTGACCTGCGCGCCAATCTACAATTTGCGCGCGACCAGGCTGCCGGCGGTGTAACCAATGCGCCACAGCACTGGACCAACTGGACTACACGACTGACCCTGAACGAATGGACTCTCCTTACCTCCCTCACCTTGAGCGCCTGGTTTATGGCCCTCGCCATGCGACAATGGAATCCAAAATGGAAAAAATCCTTTGGCCGCACTCTTCTCGTGCTCGGAGTGATTGCCGGATTTTTCGTGGTCTGTTTAATCTCTGCCGTTCGCGCCGAAAGCGGGCAGAGTTCAGTAGTCATTGTGTCCGAAGCGGTGATCAGGCGGGGTCCTTTTGATGAATCACAAAGCGTCTTTTCCTTGCGCGACGGTGCTGAAGTGACAGTTCTGGATCGAAACGCCGAGTGGTTGAAAATCGTCGATGGCTCGCAACGGACGGGTTGGTTGTTGCAGCGACAATTGCTGACCGTTCCCGGCGCGAAACTCTAGTTCGGGACTAAGAAAGTTCCCGGAGTCTCCCCGTGCTGTCCCCAACGCGATCCACCGCAATCCCCATTCGCTCCAGCATCGAGAGGTAAAGGTTCGACATGGGCGTTTCCTTTTTGAAACGAATGTGTCTTCCGCCCTGAATGGTCCCGCCTCCACCACCGGCGAATAGCACGGGCAGATTGTCGTGATTATGCGCATTGCCATCGCCAATGCCGCTGCCGTAAACAATCATGCAATGATCAAGCAAGGTGCCTTCGCCCTCCGGAATGGATTTTAATTTCTCGAGAAAATAGGCGAACTGCGTGGAGTGAAAATGATTAATCTTCGCGATCTTTTTCTTCTTCAATTCCTCGTCGGCGTGGTGCGATAACTCGTGATGCCCCTCTGAAATATCAATATTCTTGTAGCTCCGGTTGCTCCCGTCGAAGGCGATCATCAGGGTGGAAATGCGAGTGGTGTCGGTTTGAAACGCGAGCGCCTGCAGATCGTACATCAGCCGCATGTGCTTTTCGAAACCATCGATGCCCGAGGGGATTCCGCTGGGCCGTTTGGCATCAGGCAAAGCTGTTGCAAATCGTTCCGCCTTCTCGATGCGTTGCTCCACTTCGCGCACCGCCGTCAAATACTCGTCCAACTTGCGGCGGTCGGTGTAGCCGAGGTTGGACTGAAGTTGTTTCGCATCTTCGCGCACAAAATCGAGAATGCTCTTCTGGTAGCGTTTTCTCCGAATCGATTTTTCTGAGATTTCGCCGGAATCATTGTTCGCAAAGAGACGTTCGAAAACCAACCGCGGATCGATCTCCGGCGGCATCGGGGTCGATTCCGCTTTCCACGAAATGTTCGCCTGATACGCGCAGCTGTAACCGGAATCACAATTGCCGGCCTGCCGATTTCCTTCACAGCCGAGTTCAAGCGAACTGAACCGCGTTTCGTTTCCAATTTTTTGAGCCGCAAGCTGGTCCACCGAGATGCCAACCTTGATATCCACACCCTGAGTTTTTCTCGCCTGGCATCCAGTGAGAAAAGTGGCTGAGGCCCGTGCATGGTCCCCTGCTCCATCTCCGTGAGGGCGCGCTTTGTCGTGCGCCAATCCGCTCAAAACCAGCAGATCTTTTTGAAACGGTTTGAGCGGCTCAAGGATGTAAGGGAAGTCAAAATCCGCACCCACCTTGGTTGGGGTCCAGTCCACCATGTTGACGCCGTTCGGGACGTAAACGAAGGCCATTCGTTTTGGGAAAGATTTCTTGGGGTCGGCGCTCGCGGCGATGAGTTGTGTCACCGGCGACATCGCTTCGAGCAGCGGAAGGGCCATCGCGGTTCCAAGGCCGCGAAGAAACGTTCTCCGTGGAATATGCCACTTCTTATGCATTGGTTTACTGACTAACTTATTTGAAACAACCTTCAAAAACAAGAAGGCAAGTTTCCATTTACAGCCGGGCGACGAGGAGTTCCCTTTGGAAAATCAGCTCCTTTGGCAAATGGGAGTAGAGCTTGATAAAGAGTTCATCCTGCGAAAGGACCTCGCGTTTCCAATCGTCCATGCTCATCCGTTGCGCGGCAGCGAGCCGTTCCGAGTCGAATTCATCCATTCCTTCGAGATCAAAATCCTGCGGTCCCGGCACCCAGCCGAGTGGAGTTTCGTTTGCGCCAGCCCGTCCCCGACAGCGTTCGATAATCCATTTGAGCACACGCATGTTTTCGCCGAAACCGGGCCAGAGAAATTTCCCGTCGTCATCTTTGCGAAACCAATTCACGTGAAAGATGCGCGGCGGAATCGTGACCAGCTTCCGCAGATTGAGCCAATGCTTGAAATAATCGCCCATGTTGTAACCGCAGAATGGCAGCATCGCCATCGGGTCGCGGCGCACCTGCCCAACCGCGCCAACCGCTGCCGCCGTAGTTTCTGAACTCATGCTCGCTCCGACGTAAACTCCATGGATCCAATTGAATGCGGAATAAACCAACGGAATCGTGGTGCTGCGCCGTCCGCCAAAAATAATGGCGCTGATCGGGACGCCGGCGGGATCGTTCACCTCCGGCGCGAGCATTGGGTTATTAGTCATCGGCGCGGCAAACCGACTGTTGGGATGCGCCGCTTTCTCTTTCGATTCAGGCGTCCACGGATTTCCTTTCCAGTCGATTAACTCGGGCGGCGGTGTTTCATCTTTGCCTTCCCACCACACGTCGAGATCAGGCGTGAGCGCGACATTCGTGTAAATCGTATCGCGCGAAATGGTCTTCATCGCGTTGAGATTGGTTTGGCAACTCGTGCCGGGCGCCACGCCAAAGTAACCGGACTCGGGGTTAATCGCGTAGAGCTGCCCGTCGGGCCCGGGCTTCATCCAGGCAATATCATCGCCAATCGTCCAGATTTTCCAGCCGGTGAAATGCGGCGGCGGAATCATCATCGCAAAATTAGTTTTTCCGCAGGCGCTGGGAAACGCGGCGGCAACGAATGTCTTTTCGCCGGTGGGCGATTCCACGCCGAGGATGAGCATGTGTTCAGCGAGCCAGCCCTCATTGCGACCGAGGTAAGAGCCAATGCGCAGCGCGAAACATTTTTTCCCGAGCAGAACATTCCCGCCGTAGTTTGAGCCGGTGGAAATGATCGTGTTGTCCTTGGGAAAATGCGCGATGAATCGCTTGTCGGGGCTCAAGTCCAGCATGCAATGCAGCCCGTGATTAAAATCTTCGCTCTCGCCCAGATGCTCGTAGGCGACCTGCCCCATGCGGGTCATAATCCGCATGCTCAAAACCACGTAAAGCGAATCGGTCAGCTCGATTCCCACCTTGGTGAGCGGAGAATCCAGCGGGCCCATCAAATAAGGCACGACATACATCGTCTTGCCCGCCATCGCGCCGGCGCACAGGGCGTGAAGCTTGGAATACATTTGCTTCGGCAGCGCCCAGTTGTTGGTCGGGCCGGCTTCTTCTTCGGTATCCGTGCAAATGTAGGTGCACTGTTCCACGCGCGCGACGTCGCTTGGATGAGATCGATGGTAGTAACACCCCGGCAGTTTCTCCTGGTTGAGCTTGATGAGAATGCCCTCTGCCACCGCCAGGTTGGTGAGCAATTCCTTTTCAGCTTCCGAGCCGTCGCACCAAAAAATCTTTTCAGCGCAACACAGGCCCGCCATCCGGTTGACCCAATTGATTACCGCTCCGTTCTGGGTATTGCATTTGCCATTTTTCATTTGCATAAGTTTTCATATTCGTCCAACGCCAGCCATCGACAACCAGAGAACCGTTGTCCGAAAGTAGTTCCGCAGATTGGACCCAGCAAGTCACAACGGGAATTGGGTTTTCCTGACCACGATTTGCCCCGACAATTTTCGAGAAAATAAATGGAAAACAAATCGAACGTGAACTATCTATCCGCCTGTTTATCGTGAAACAACGCAATTGGATTCTCAGTTCCCTGTTGGTTTTGCTCGCGCTCACCGTCGCCGGTTGCCAGAGCATTGGCTATTACCGACAGGCCATCTCAGGGCAAATGGAAATGCTCTCCAACCAGCAGCCCATCCCGGCGCTGATTGAGGACACGAACACGTCGCCAAAATTGAAGGAAAAATTCCGGCTCATTCTCGCACTTCGCCACTTTGCCCAGGACCGGCTGAATCTTCCGACCGGACGGCATTACCTTTCCTACGTCGATCTGCATCGCTCCAACGCGGTTTGGAACGTCTATGCCGCCCCTGAATTTTCGCTCAAGCCAACCTCGTGGTGGTTCCCGATCGTCGGCAGCGTCACCTACCGCGGCTATTTCTCGGAATCAGCCGCCGAAAAATACGCCAAAAAAATGCGGGACAAAGGGTTGGATGTTTACGTCGGCGGAGTGGACGCGTATTCGACGCTCGGCTGGTTCAACGATCCGGTTCTGAACACGTTCATCGACGATTCGGAACGCCGTTTGGCCTCGTTGATTTTTCACGAGCTGGCACATCAACGGCTATTCATTTCCGGCGACACCGATTTCAACGAGGCCTTTGCCACCGCCGTCGCTGAAGAAGGATTGCGTCGTTGGCTGGTGGAGAAGAATGACTCCGTTGCATTGCAAAAATATCAGACTGACCTGAAGCGCAAAAAACAGTTTGTTGATTTGATTCGAACCACGCGCGATCAACTGGACGCCCTTTACGAATCGAGCTCCTCGAAAAACAACGATCGAGAGAGTGCCGAAGCCGTATCAGCCACGCGCGAACGGAAAAATCGGATCCCCAAAACCCTACGCGACGACTACGCCCGATTGAGAAATGAATGGAATGGCTACGACGGCTATGATGAATGGTTTGAGGGTCCGCTGAACAATGCGCAACTCAACACGGTGGCGACCTACTACGATTTAGTTCCCGTGTTTCACCAGTTGATCCATGAAGATGGCGGTGATCTCAACGAATTTTTCGCCCACACAAAACGCTTTGCGCGCATGTCCAAAGACCAGCGCCATCGCACTCTGGCGCAGGTGAAAGTCAGTGGGACGAACCAATTTTTTGCCGCGCCTGAGCCTGAGCGAAAAGTCGCAGACCGTGCAATGTGAGCAACGGATCAACGCTCGCGATCTCCGGTAAATTTCTCGCCATCAGTTTCGCATAACCGCCGGTGGCAACGACGGGCACCGCTTCGCATTTCAACTTGCGTTTGAGTCCTTCGATCAACTCGCGCACCAACCCGCGGTAACCGTGGACCGCCCCAATCAGCATCGCTTCCCGGGTGTTTTTGCCAATGACAGCCCGCACCTCGCGAATTTTGATCTTCGGCAGCAGCGCCGTCTTCTCGTGCAGATAATCGGTCATCGCAGCGAGGCCGGGCGCAATAATTCCTCCGACGTAATTCCCTTTTGCATCCACCACGTCGAAGGTGACTGCCGTTCCAAAGTCCACAACCACAGAGGGCGCGCCGAAAAAATGTTTGGCGGCCAGCGCATTCGCCAGCCGATCAGGTCCGATGGTTTCCGGCTTGGGATAATCGATTCCGAGATCGCGCACGCTCTGGTTGGTCAGCTCAAAACATTCGACCTTTAACTGCTCGCGGCAGAACGCGTGGGCGAACCGGGTTGCCGCAGGAACAACACTGCACAAAGCCGCGGCCTCGATCGTTTTTCCGCGCAGGAAACTAGCAACCCGTTTTCCCGCTCGACCGGCGAACCATGCCGCAGTAGGGATGTTCGCCTGCCGGACGACGCGTTTCGCGTCAGCCAAGCCGAGGTGGGTGTTCGTGTTTCCGATGTCGATTAGAAGAATCATTCAACGCGTATTGGGCGAATTGGTTCGGACCAGTCCGGACGGCTTCGAAGCGTCTCGCGCAGGCTTCTTGTTTTTCTTGCCTGCCCGGGAACCGGTTTGAAAAAGAGTGTCTAAATCCAGCGCGCCGGACAAGCCCGCTTTGAGAATCAAAACCACTCCCGCAGTCTGAAAATCCAGGTCCGTTTTCAAGTTGTTAAAAACTTCGTTCGTCACCGCGAAATCCTGTCGAAGATTCTTCTCCGGCGTCCTTTGGCTCGTGAACTCAATGGAGCCAAGCGAAACGTCCATCCGGTCGATCCCGTCGAAAACGAACCCCGGCGAGATCTGGTTGGTTTGTGCCGTGGTTGGAATAGATCGAGCCGCGGACTTTGGCTGTTTTTGGAGCGCATCGACATTGCTGACACCGCCCTGATTTTCGACCAGGTGCACTTTCCTAAGGTTAATCCGCACAATTTTCAGGTGAATCTTTCCCGAACGCAACGCGTCGCGGTCGTATTCAATGTGCAAGTCGGGCATCTCCAAAAAAGTTTGGTCATCGAATCCCCGCGGATTCCGCAAAACGAGATCGGTCATTTCGACGGTGGCATTCTTGAAGCCAATGTTGAGGTTTCCCACCGAGGTGCGGAAGCCGGTGGCGCGTTCGATGCGACCTTCCAGAATTTTTTTCGCGATGTAATCGAACGAGAGGAATGCCACGATGAGAAGAAGCAGGAGGCCAAAGGCGACCCCAGCCATCCAGCGCAAAATTTTCTTCGTCACCGTTTGTAAGTATCACGCGGCCGCCACTCCAGCAATCAGGAAGCAGGACGGACGGCCGCGCGGCTGAATATTCTACTACACTCGGAGGAAAATCTTCCGCTGATACAGAAACCGGACCAGGCAAAAGGCCAGGAGCAACCCAACGGTCGCAACGAGGAGATCGCCGGCCCCGATGGCGACGTGATCTTCAAAAAACATTCTGATATCGCCGCCGACGAAACGGGCAGCCAGTTTGCGGAAGCCGCCGATCACGTTACCAACCAGGTAAATTGTGATCGAATTCATTCCCATCCAAACAAAGGGCTGGCACCAGGCCTGCCACTTCATCACGTCAACAGCCCAGTAGAAAAACCCGAGCAACATCGCGCTGTAGCCTCCGGCGACCAACACGAATGATGAACTCCAGATTTTTTTGATCACAGGAAATTGGATGCCCCAGAGAAGTCCCAGGACTACCGCCGCCGCCCCGAAGGAGAACAAGTAAATCAATTTCGATTTGTCACAATAATTTGTGGATCGCAGGAGCAACCCGGCAAAGATCCCGAACAAACAGGTCGCGATCGCCGGAAGCGTGCTCAACCAGCCTTCCGGGTCGTAATAGGTATCCCATTTTTTCCCCGGCAAATATTGAAAATCGATATGGTTCGCGAGGTTGAGACCGGGCTCAAATTTTCCGGCGGTCATGTTTGTGGTCTTCGCGAACTCACTCTGAGCAAAGGCCCACGCTGGACTGTTGGGAATTTCCGAAATGTTTTTTCCTTCCTTGAACACCGCCGCCAGTTTCGCGTCCCCACGTTGCTCAGCCAATTTTGCGAGGTTACCGTTCTCCAATCGAATGTCGCGAATTGGAATGAAGTTCATCATTGCCCAATACCCGGCGAGCAGAGCGACAGCCATACCTGCCATCATTTTTGGCTTGAAGTAAATGAAGATGAGCCCACCAAAGAAATAACAGAGCGCTATGCGATTAAGCACGCCTAGCAATCGCATGTCCGGCCACCCATACGCCACTCCACCCGAGTAGAGCAACGCGATCGCAAACATCAGAATAAATCGGCGCGTCAATCGCTTGAGCGCATCTTTGCGCCCTCCGGTTTCGATCTGTTTGGTCAACGAAAACACCAGCGAGACACCCATGATGAACACGAACAACGGGAAAATCAGGTCTTCGAAATGAAAGCCAGCCCATTCCACGTGATCCAATTGGTTGGCCAGAAAACCGAAGATGGAAAAGCCAGTGGCGCCTTCGGTCTTTCCTCCGTGGCTGATGCGGTTGAAAGCATCCACCAATGCGTCGGCACCGATGATCCAAAACATATCGAAGCCGCGCAGGGCATCGACGGACATCAGGCGTTTTGCGGGCGACGAGGAAACCGGTTTATTCTGGACGGGACTGGTGGCGAGTTCTGGCATGAATTAGGAGTAGGCAAATCAAATGCAGCTTTCAAGCAACAAATCGGCTTAATGCCCTGCCCCGTCGATTCGCGGCCACGATGTTGAAAAGAACGCAGCCGACATTGTCCCGCGAAGAAGCGAAGGAATGCCACCGAAGAAAACCGTGTGGCGTGCTCTTCAATGTGAAAACCGCCGCGGTTTCATAATCTCCCCGGTAGCAGCCGACGTAAGGAGGCTCCAACTTTTCCGCCCCGACCGCGCTGCTGGCGTCGCCGGAAGGACCAATCTTTATCTCGGCGACGCGGGCCCGGGTGGTTACGGCGGAAGAACCGGTTTATGGCACGAGCGGTTGTGTCCAGGCCCGTTCGAGTTCGCCATCGATTGGCCCGTTGGCCTTGAGCTTCGAGGATATCACCTTGGCGCGGACATAGATTTCGTCGCCCTTCAATTTGTATTGCGCACTGTTCCCCTTCACTTCCGCGAGGACCACGCCGATGTCTTTGCTGTAGCGATGCGTCACCCGGAGCGGGGTGCCACTGGCAGAGGCAATTGGTTCGCTCTTGGGATCGAACCCTTTTCGTGTCCCGATGAATTGCGTGGTGTAGGTTACGCCCGCCTCGGGTTCGATCTGAATCGAGTAAGTCTTCGGCCCGCGTTCAACCTTTTTCAGCGTCACCCCGCTTGTCCCGTAGAAATCGCCAGCCTCCATCGCGCTGATCAAAGACTTCGCGGATAGATCGGTCGCATGGACCATGACCCAACCGCGGCCGGGGTTGCTTTTCTTGGGCTGAAACTGGTGATAATTATGCCCGTCATCCGTGCCCAGTCCGAACACCGGTTCGAGATGCAATTCCGCCAGCCGTTTGGTCAAAAGGATATCCCAGATCCGTTCCGTGCCCGCGTGAGTGGCATCGCCCTCGTTTCGGACGCCGGGATGGCCGTTGTAAACTTCGAAAAAGCGTTCGCCCTTCACGGGCAACATATCCTCAGCCGTCACGCCCCAACCGAAATTGGGATGATTCAAATGCAGAATCATCGGCTGCCCGGTGCGCACCCGCTGCTCTGAAACGGCATTCACGTTATTTTGAATCACGTCGAGAACGCTGGTGCCGCCCTGCGGTTTGATGACTTCACGGATATTGCTGACGTTCATGTGAATGGGCGACGCGAGGTGGCGATCGGTCAACTCCTCGGCGAGGAGCACAAGGAACTTTTCTTTCTCTTCAAATAACCCGCGGAATTCCGGATAGGTTTTCAATCGCACTTCGTTCGTCCCACCGGTGGTGCGCTGCTCAACCCAATTGGTGCCGAAACGTTTGATATATCCTTTCAATCCTTCGGCGCCGGATTTGTTGGCATCAGCGCTGGTCCAGCGGGCTCCATCCTGCAAGGTGTTGTGATCCGAGAGCGCGAGAAAGTTGTAACCGTTCGTCTTGTACCATTCCACGATGATCTCCGGATACTGGTCGCCGTCACTCCACAAGCTGTGGGTGTGAAGATTACCTTTGAACCATTTTTTGCCGGGTTTGTTTTGAGCCTGGACGGACGAAATGTCATTCAGCAAAAGGGATGCAACGAGCAAAGCAGGCAGATGGCGCAGGAGAAAATGTTTGGACATTCCTTACATCTACAAAAGGCCGGTGCGAATTTCCATCCTTTGTTTGAGGCAACGTGTTGGCCGATCAACGCCGTTTCGGGGAAATAATGTTTTCGCCCGCGGTGTTGCCAGATGAATCGGTGACCGTGCCGGATTGCCCCACGTTGCGACTGGCGCTCGCTGGATTGGGATCGCTTGATACACTTTGCGCACCAGCCGCCTCGTTCATTAGCACGGAGCCAACGGTGCGGTCACCGTCGCTTTCGCTCAACCAGCTCTGGCATCCCACCCCAAAGAACAACAGCGAAACCAAAATCGCACGCGGCACACCGAGTCGCGAAAGCTGAACTTCTACCCGATCGACCGTCGCCTTCAACCGGCCGAAACTGTTTTTCAAACGGATCGTTTGGCGCATGGAAACCTCCCTTAATAAGAAAGGCCAGATCCGGCGTTTTTCAACGTGGGAGAAGCTTGATTCCGGCCAAGGCAAACTCCCGATTGGACCCGGTCACGCCAGTCGGTTCAACGCACTCAGCACCGCCTTCACCGAAGCCAGTTCGATGTTGGTATCCACCCCTGCTCCCCAACGTGAACGTCCGTCGCAATGCTTGATTTGGATGTAGGCAATCGCAACCGCCTCTTCGCCGGAACTCAGCGCGTGTTCGCAATAGTTTGTAATCTCAAAACGCGGCACGTTCGCGCTGACCAATCCGTGAACCAGCGCCGCCAAGGGACCATTGCCTTCTCCGGAAAACTCTTTCGGCTTCCCATCGCAAATCATTTTCGCGCGGCAGCGAACGGCTCCGTCCTTGCTCTCGGTTTCAAAACTCTGCAACTGCCAGGGCGCCGTGCGATCGACATATTCGCGCCAGAACATTTGCTTCAGTTCCGCACCGGTCACTTCGCGACCAAGGCGATCTACCTCGTCGTTGGCAATTGGACCGAACTCACGCTGCATTTCCTTCGGCAAATCGATGCCGAACTCGCTCTCCAACAAGTAAGCAACGCCACCTTTTCCCGATTGGCTGTTGACGCGAATGACCTCGCGATATTCGCGCCCGATGTCCGCCGGATCAATGGTGAGATAGGGAACGTCCCAGTGGCTGCGTCCGCCCGCTTCCCATTCGGCGAGACCTTTCTTGATCGCGTCCTGATGCGAGCCGCTGAACGCGGTGAACACCAATTCACCGGCGTAAGACTGGCGCGGCGGCACGGTCATCCCGGTGCAGCGCTCGTAAACTTCGACGAGCGAATTGAGCTTCGAGAAATCTAATTTCGGATCGATGCCGTGCTGGTAAAGATTCAGCGCGACGGTCACCACATCAAGATTGCCGGTGCGTTCGCCGTTGCCGAAAAGCGTTCCCTCCACGCGATCGGCGCCCGCGAGCAAACCCAGTTCGGTCGCCGCAACACCGGTGCTGCGGTCGTTGTGCGTGTGCAAACTGATGATGAGCGATTCACGATTCTTGATGTTGCGGCAAATCCATTCGATCTGGTCCGCGTAAACATTCGGCATCGCGACCGCGACGGTGTCCGGCAAATTGAGAATCATTTTGCGCTGCGGCGTCGGTTGCCAGACATCCATGACCGCTTCGGAAATTTCCTTGGCAAACTCGACTTCCGTCGCGCTGAAACTCTCCGGCGAATATTGCAACATCACCTCGGTTCCTTTGAGGCGCGGCAAGCGTTCCTTGATCCATTTGGCGCCTTGCACGGCGATGGCTTTAATTTCGTCCTTCGATTTGCCGAACACGACGCGACGCTGCGCGGGCGAAGTGGAATTATAAAGGTGAATGATCGCCTTCTTCGCGCCAACAAGCGATTCAACGGTGCGCTCAATCAAATCCTCGCGCGCCTGCACGAGCACCTGCAACCAGACATCGTCCGGCGCGCGGTTCTCTTCGATGAGGCGGCGATTGAAATTGAATTCCGTGTTCGACGCGGATGGAAAACCGACCTCGATTTCCTTGAACCCGCATTTCACGAGCGCCTGAAAGAGTTCGAGCTTTTGCGACACATTCATCGGCACGGCGAGCGCCTGGTTGCCGTCGCGCAAATCGACGCTGCACCAGATCGGCGCGTGAGAGAGGACGCGGTTGGGCCATTGCCGCTCAGGCAAATGAACCGGCGGAAACGCACGATATTTCTTTGACGGATCTTTCTGCATAAATCTTAAATCCTAATCTTCCTCGTAATCACATTCATTCGGGTCAGGCGGACGACCTCGAATAGGATTACGATCCTAAAAAACAAAAACCCCACCGCCTTTCAGCAGTGGGGTTTGAAAATTATTCGTGAACGAAATCAAAACCCAACTGCCACGCCGCAGAGCAGCGAGTTTAGTAACAGTCGAAGGTTCAAATTGCGATTCACGGGATAACTACTAAATGCTTCGGCGTTTCCGGTCAACCGGTTATTTAGCGCACGCTGCCGGGGCGTTAATCCAAGTCAATAGCGCGGCAGCTCGGGATTCACTTCGGAAGTCCAACGGTCGATGCCGCCGGCGAGATTCTGCACCTTCGTAAAACCAAAATGTTTGAGCTGCGCAATTGCGTTCAGGCTGCGAATGCCATGGTGGCAATACACGACGACTTCCTGGTCGCGCCATCCATCAATCTCGCCGACCCGCGATGCGAGTTCGCCGAGCGGAATCAAGGTTGAATTGGGGAGCGCAACGAACGCGTTTTCCTCGGTTTCCCGGACATCCAGCAAATGCGGCGGATTTTCTGAACCCAACTTTCCCGCGAGTTCGGCGGGAGCGATTTGGATATTCATCTTTAGACAGAATTGCAGAAAGGAATTTTGTTAATCCTGTCTCCTACTGATTTAACGCAGCAAGATATCGTTCCGCATCGATCGCCGCCGCGCAGCCGAGCCCCGCCGCCGTGATCGCTTGGCGGTAAACATGGTCCGAACAATCGCCCGCGACGAAAACGCCGGGCACGCTCGTCTCGGTTCCGCGCTTTGGAATGACGTAGCCATTCTCGTCCATGTCCAGAATGCCTTGGAAAAGTTGCGTGTTGGGAACGTGGCCGATCGCGATGAATACGCCGGCGCAGGGCAAAACTTTTTCTTCGCCGGTTTTCAGATTCTTCAAACCCACGCCAGTCACCTTGTCTTGCGCGGGATCAAATATCTCGGTCACCGCAGTATCCCAAATCGGTTTGATCTTTGGGTTGGCCAAAGTGCGCTCCGCCATGATCTTCGAGGCGCGCAAACTATCGCGCCGATGCACCAGATAAACCTCCGAGGCAAAGCGCGTCAGGTAGGTCGCCTCTTCGCAGGCGGAATCACCACCGCCAACCACGACGAGCGGTTGATTGCGGAACATCGGCCAGGCACCGTCGCAGGTGGCACAGTAGGTCACTCCCTTTTTTTCCAGAATATGTTCGCTGGGCAAACCGAGATGACGATGGCCAGCACCGGTCGCGATGATGACCGTTTGCGCCTCCACCTTTTCGCCGTCGATCACGAGCGAGAAGGGTTGTTTGGAAAAGTCCACCGACTCCACTGCCTGCAAAATTTTGATGCGCGCGCCGAATTTTTCCGCCTGCTGCTGCATGCGCACCATCAATTCGTAGCCGTCAATGCCGTCCGGAAAGCCGGGATAATTCTCGACAATGCTCGTCGTGGTGAGCAACCCGCCAGGCATGGTGCCGGTGAGGACCAGCGGCGAGAGATTGGAGCGCGCGGCGTAAATCGCAGCGGTCAAGCCTGCGCAACCGGTTCCGATGATGACAACTTTTTCCATAGAGCGGGCGAAGGTAAATTTATCAACTCACGTTGGCAAGCACGGTCAGAGCGAAGCTGGGACTGCGACCTTCTGGAAGTATTCTTTCTTCCAGCGCGCGACGCGCCAAAAAACGACACCGAAGAAAAGCGCGCCGCACCCGTTCACGCCGACGGTGTAGCCCAGTTTGTAAGTTCGCCCGGTGTTGTTCGGGGCATAGATCGTCACGTTGCGCCCCATGAGCAATGGCGGCATCGCACCCGGCATCAACGCTCCATCCAGCACGCCGCGGCCGAAGCCAGCCGGGCTCAAGGGATCGCGCGGGCGATTCAGCACCGCACTGAAAGCGATCGTGAAAAGTAAGAGAATGCCAACGCGACGCAGGATCGTGATGGCGGTTTGGCGTTGCAGCCAGAGTTTGACTTGGGTCGCGAGCATATCGTAAGCAAAAGCATGTTTTTCAGCCGACGTGCGACGCAAGCAGAATATTTTGACTCACCCGATCGATCGCTCGCGGAAACGGCGGAGAGTTACAAATCGTTGGAACGCATCAACCGGCTGTTCCATTTCGCGGAACCGTTTCAACGGTTTCTTCCGCCCCTGTTGGGTGCGGAGAATTGTCGTGCCGTGACGCTGCTCGACCTCGGCGCCGGCGACGGGTCGCTCGGCCAGGCGCTTCAGGTCTGGGCCGCAAAGAAGGGTTGGTCCTGGGAGATCACGAATCTGGATCTCAGCCCGCATGCTCCGGAGTTGTGCAAAACCGGGAAGCTCGTGTCGGGTTCCGTGCTCGACCTCCCGTTTGCGGATGAGTCATTCGATGTGGTCATCGCAAATCAAATGACGCACCACTTGTCCAGCGACGAGGAGGTTGCGAAACATTTTCGGGAAGCGCATCGCGTGGCGCGGCGGGTCGTGTTGCTCAGCGACATGCATCGCAGCGCAATTCTTTACGGGATCATCTGGGCCGTTCTGCACGCGGGAAATTTCCCCAAACACTTTCGCGACGACGGGTTGCTTTCCGTGAAGCGCGGGTTTTGCTCCGAGGATTGGCGGCAAATCGCCGATCGCGCCGGCCTCAGCGAGGCGAAAGTTTGGACGCACTTTGGAGCGCGGGTGATGCTGGCGGCGCAAAAGATTCCGAAGCCGCAAGCTCCGCCTGGCGCGTCGCCGATCTAAACTGCCGTTTCGCCGTCCTCAGCCAGCGCCACCAACGAAAGGTGTCTCGCACCGGATGAATCTTGCTCTGCTCATTTTTGTAAATCACTTGAATCGGCACGAACTCGACGGCATGACCCGCCGCGATGAACGCGAGCAGTAATTCCGATTCAACTTCGAAATGCGCCGTTTGTAGAGTGCAGCGCGACCACGCTTCCAAATCGATGGAACGAAAACCGCATTGTGTATCGGGCAGATTTTTTCCGGTGATTCCGGACAGGCGCTGGCTCATCCAGCGATTCACGAAACGGCGAACGCGCGGCATTGCTGCGGGATGCGCCATGCGATTGCCGATGACGAGAGCGGCGCTCTCGCCGACGCTGAGAAATTGCACAATGTCGGAGGGCGCATGCTGGCCATCGCCATCCATGGCGAGAGCCCGTTGAAAACCTTTTTCCCGCGCGTAACGGAGTCCGTCGTTCAACGAGGCGCCTTTGCCCTGTGGACTTTCGTGCCGGAGAACCACGGCTCCTGCCCTGGCGGCTAAACGGCCCGTCTCGTCGGTGGAACCGTCATCAATCACGATAACTTCGAGAGCGAGCGTTCGGATTTCGCTCACCAGAGAAAAAATTTCCGCTGCTTCATTCAAGCACGGCATGACCACAACGTATTTTTCCACTGACCGCATTCTGGGAGCATAAAAATTTCTCGTTCCTTCGTCCAACTTTAAACAGGGAGAGACTGCGTCCGGTGTGGTTTGCTCGATCAAAGTTCACCGGAAAACCATCGCGCAGTTGACGAAAATTGCATTGCTCTGCACACCCTCTCCGGTCATTACTTCAAGCAGTGATTCACCAATCATTTGTTCCAGATATTCAGACGCTAAACGTGCAAGGGGAGGATCAGATCCGACTGCATGAACGCGCTGCCAATGTTGCTGCCGAACGATTTGGTCGCCAGGTTTTTTTGCGCGCCGTCGTTGAGATTTCTAATTTCTGCCGGGAAAATTGCGCCTACTGCGGCATGCGCCGCGACAACCGCGCGCTCGCTCGTTTCCGGGCAAAGTTCGAACAGATTGCCGAACTGCTCATTCATCATCGCCCCGCGAGCATCACCGATGTGAACATCCAGGCGGGCGAAGATCCCGTGGCCGTTCGCGAAATCGTCATTCCACTGATTAAGGCGTTGCGCCGCGAAACTCCGCTCGGTGTCAGCGTTTGCCTGGGAACACTCAACCCGGTTCTTTACGCCGAACTTCTGGAGGCGGGCGCTTCGATTTATATCATTAAGTTTGAAATCGGCGACCCCACCCAATATCGGGAAATGTTTGCCCCCGGAACCTATCTGGAGCGCCTGGAAAACATCCGGCATCTCGCGGCAAATGGATGGAAAGTCAGCTCTGGTTTTATCGTCGGTTTGCCGGAACAAAACGAAAGCCGCCTGCTCGCCAATTTTAAACTTGCTGGCGAGTTGCCACTGGATGGATGCAGCGTCAGCCCATTCATTCCCGGAGATGAAACGCCGCTGAGCAACGATCCGATTGCCAACATTAATTTGACCCTGAATTCGATGGCCGCGCTGCGTCTGATGCGACCGGATTGAGTCATCCCTGCCGTGAGCGCGCTCAATCTGGCTGAGCCTGACATGGGCTATCGCCGCGGACTGCGCACGGGTGCGAATCTCGTCACGATCAACCTGACGCCATCCGAAATGCGCGAAGATTATCTGCTCTACAAACGAGATCGTTTCATCATGACGGAGGAGCGAATTCTTTCTGCGGTTGCGGCGGAAGGATTAATGCCGTCCAAGCAAAGTCTGGCTGATTTCTACCGCGCGCAAGGAACTTCCCGGCCGACCGGGAGCCGGGCTGCGATTTCCGCCACAGTCTAAAAGCGGGCGTTACTTGATCACGGCATCGCGGCTGCGATTTAGAATCTTCGGCCAGATTTTCTTCCCAACGACGAATAAGATTGTGGCGAGAAAAACAATCGCCACCACGGGAACAATCACGGCCAACAGGCTGAGCAAAAGAGAGCCGCCCAGTTCAATCGTCGCCAGAATTGGATTCGCCAGCCCGCCGGTGCCAACCGTGGAAACGCCTCGCGTTACGACAGTCGCGCCTTGCACCAGGCCCGCCACACCGCCGCCGGCGATCACCGCCAAAGTCCATTTCAGAAACGGGCTCATTCCGCCAACCATTGACGCCGTAATGATCGTGCCAGCCACGATGGCCGTCGGGGTGGCAATGACGTCGAGCGCATGATCCAGCCAGGGAATATAATAGGCCGCGATTTCCAGGCAGGTCGCCACGGCGAAGGCGGCCAACGCGGCGTCACTGGCAATCCATTGAAACGACGGAACCAGCGTCAGATGCCCCACATGAGAGGCGATGCTCATTACCAGCAATGGAACAAAGACGCGAAAGCCGCACGCGGCGCTGAGTCCGATTCCGACGCAAAGGCTTAAAAAAAGATCCATAAATTTCCTTGTTCGAATAATAGCACACGAACCATCTCGCGCTTGTCAGCCGCGCCGTTTCATATGAAACTGCGCGCCCATGAAATCGACCAAATCGAATTTACGCAAAGAAAAAACCCAATCCCTTCGCCCCCACTCCAGCATTGTCGTCGACGGCGCGGACCGCGCTCCGAGCCGCGCCATGCTTTATGCCGTCGGATTCAAAGAGGACGATTTCAAAAAGCCGATGATCGGCATCGCCTCGACCTGGAGCATGGTCACGCCGTGCAACATGCACATCGACAAACTCGCGCTCGAAGCCGAAGCCGGCGCAAACAAAGCCGGCGGCAAAGCGATTATTTTCAACACCATCACGATCTCCGACGGCATCTCGATGGGCAGCGAAGGAATGAAATATTCCCTCGTCTCCCGCGAAGTAATTGCGGATTCGATCGAAGTGGTCGTCGGCTGCGAAGGTTTGGATGGATTTGTTGCCATCGGGGGTTGCGACAAAAATATGCCGGGCTGCCTGATTGCAATGGCGCGATTGAACCGCCCGTCCGTGTTCGTTTATGGCGGAACAATTCTGCCCGGATGTATCACCGGCGACACCCGCAAGCTCGACGTGGTTTCCGTTTTCGAAGCGGTCGGTGCGCATGCGAATAAAAAAATCGACGACGCCGAGCTTCACAAAATTGAATCGTGCGCCATCCCCGGCCCCGGTTCGTGCGGCGGAATGTACACCGCGAACACCATGGCCAGCGCGATCGAAGCGCTCGGCATGAGTTTGCCGAACAGCTCCGCGCAAAACGCAATGTCCAAAGCCAAGAAGGAAGACTGCCAGCGCGCCGGTGCCGCCGTGGTGAACTTGTTGAAACTGGGCATTCGCCCGCTCGACATCATGACGCGCAAAGCGTTTGAAAACGCGATCACCGTCGTCATCGCGCTCGGCGGATCGACCAACGCCGTGTTGCATTTGCTGGCGATGGCCAACGCCGCCGGAGTGAACTTGACGATTGATGATTTTACAAAGATCGGAAAACGCGTGCCGGTTCTTGCCGATTTGAAACCGAGTGGAAAACATCTCATGTCCGAACTCGTCGCCATTGGCGGCATTCGTCCGCTCATGAAAATGTTGCTCGACGCCGGATTGCTCCACGGCGATTGCCTCACCGTCACCGGGGAAACGATGGCCCAGACGTTGAAAAATGTTCCGCCTTACCTCAAGGGCCAAACGATCATTCGTCCCCTGAGCGACCCAATTAAAAAGGACAGCCACCTTGTCGTCCTCTACGGAAATCTCGCGTCCGGCGGCGCCGTGGCGAAAATCACCGGCAAAGAAGGAATGCGCTTCACCGGCAAAGCGATCGTGTTCGAGTCCGAAGAGAAGGCCCTCACCGCGATTCTCAATGGCACGGTGAAAAAAGGTCACGTCATCGTCATTCGTTATGAAGGGCCGAAAGGCGGACCCGGCATGCGCGAAATGCTTTCCCCCACTTCCGCGATCATGGGCAAAGGCCTCGGCAAAGAAGTCGCGCTCATCACCGATGGACGTTTCTCCGGCGGCAGCCATGGATTCGTGGTTGGCCACGTCACGCCCGAAGCGTATGTCGGCGGCACTATCGCGCTCGTGAAAAACGGCGACCCGATCACGATCGACGCTGATAAACGCGAACTGAGTTTGGATATCCCGGTGGCTGAATTGAAAAAGCGCAAGCAAGCCTGGAAAGCGCCGAAGCCCCGCTACACCCGCGGCGTTCTGGCGAAATACGCCGCCCACGTCACGAGCGCATCGCTCGGCGCGGTAACCGATGCGGATTTGAAGTTGTGAAATTACAAAGCTGAACTGATAGAAATGCTTTCAAGAGTGTTTCCTACTTCGAGCATAAAGTTAGCGCTCTGGGGTGGAAAATCCTGACTTACGACAGAAAACGTGAGTTGATATTTCCCTGGCGTCTTTATTTTAGGAATGTAATCCGTAGAATCGGTAAGCACATTAAAACCCAATTGAGGGACAATTTTCATACCTACTAAAATGTGCTCGAACCAACATGCGTCGAATTTTCGCGATGATGAAGGACCAATTCGTACGCCAGGCAACCCGGTTCCAGCCCACTTAAATTCAATCGTGTTTGGGTGTGTGAGTTTATTGGAATTCAAATCAAGAATCGCATCCAAATATACGGAACAATTCATCGCTGCTTTGCGGTGGTGCAGGTTATTAACGGCAATATGATAAAATCGGCGAAGGCGTCCCGGAGCAGGACTGGCGTCAACCCATATTGGCGATGCAACTTCCAATGTGAGTTGATGTCTTGTTTGAGTCGTCCAACTTTTGTCACAAGCCTTTTGGTAAATAAAATCAGCGACAACGTTAGTAAGTAAATTTCTATCGCTAAACGGAATCGCATTAGCCTGCATCGCCCCCAACATGCCATCTCGTTCCTTCACTCCCGCTTCTTGAAATATCAACGCTGGAATTTTTAGAAAGGAGGCAATCCCAAGCTCCTGATGAGAAAATAGGGAACCACGGCATGACGTTGTGCCATCATTTGATTTTAATTCTTCCCTCTTGAAATCTACGAATACTAAATAGTCTGCGGACTCAAGCTGTGAAAAAATATTTTCCCGCAAACCAAGGAGTGTTTGTTCAGCGACGGCCATATAACAATCAAAGCCCAAATCGCGTATCCTTTGCGCGATCTTTTCAGCAATGATCGGTTCATCAGATTTTTTGGGCTTGTATATTTTACAAACGCATGGACAGCCAATGTCCAAGGGGATGGTTTAGGCTGGTCCGCATGAAAATTTCTAAGATTCAGGCGGGAGAGCCGGTTTTGCAGCAATTGGCACAGGCGTATGGCAATGAAGCCAGGGCGCGTGC
>CANJXF010000042.1 GCA_947478865.1 Verrucomicrobiales bacterium
CACCCAAATCTTTGATTACATCGAGAGCTTTTACAACCGTCAGCGCACCCATAGCGCCCTGGATTTTCAATCGCCAGTTGACTTCGAACTCCTAAACAACTAACCAAATGACCCAACTTTTTTGTCCGCCGTTTCAGAGCAAGCCCAGGCTGCGCAGGCAGCGCTAAACAAATTGGAGAAGAAATGAACACCACGGAAAACACAGAAACAATTTCGCGAGAAGGTGACACTCATCGTGAATTGAAAGACTTCATTGCGGAGCGACCCTTCTTGAGCGGCTTGAGCGAGCAGTACCAAAAGACGCTGCTTGACTGCGCGATGCTTCAGCAGTTTGCGCAAGGTGAGAAAATTTTCCACGAAGGCGATCCGGCGAATCGTTTCTATCTTATTCTCGACGGTGAGGTGGCGCTGGAATCCGAGGGCGCTGACAGCGGGCCAATCCATATCCAAACCCTTCGATCGGGCGACGTGCTGGGCTGGTCATGGCTTTTCCCGCCGTATTACTGGCATTTCAGCGCCCGTGCGACAAAACCGACGAAGGCAATTTTCTTTTATGGAACAAGGCTGCGCCATATCTGTGAAGAAGACACAGCGTTCGGTTATGAATTGATGAAGCGCATCGCTGGAGTCGTGATCGATCGATTGCAGGCAACGCGCAAAGAATTATTGGAATTAGCGAAACGACAACATTGAATAAAGAGCAAAACTGAGGAGGATTTCGTTATGCGAAAGCCAAAATCTAAGGAATTTCCTTAGTAAGTATACTTCTTTTTAGCAGAGCCGATGTGGGACTGCTCCCCATTGTTTGCAACATGCCATTAAGCATATTTTGGCGGCATGCAAACAACAATTGCGCAGGAAAAAATCGGAAAACGAAATTCTCTAGCCCCCGCTGTTGTCTCCAACCTGGCCAACGGCCAATCCGAAGCTAAAGAAAGCAAAAATTTGATCGAGGCTCTTTCTGCTTCGAAAATCTATCAGGATTATGAACAGGCCTTCAGCGAGATGACCGGTTTGCCGGTTTCGCTTCGCCCGGTTGAATCGTGGCAACTTCCGCAACACGGCAAGAAGCACGAGAATCCTTTTTGCGCGATCATGTCCGATAAGAGTCGCAGCTGCGCCGCTTGCCTGCGGTTGCAGCAGGAACTCGCCGACAAAGCGCAAAACGAACCCCACACCCTCACCTGCGAACTGGGCTTGTGCGACACTGCGGTGCCGGTTCGTCTTGGCGAAAAATTGATTGGCTTTCTGCAAACCGGGCAAGTCTTTCGCAAGAAACCGACGAACAGCCAGTTCGAGCGCACGGCCAAACTGATTGCCGAATGGGGAATCGAAACGGACAAGGATCAGTTGCGGCAGGCGTATTTCGAAACGAGAGTCGTTTCACCCAAACAGCACGAGGCGATGGTCAACCTGCTCGCGATTTTCGCCCAACATATTTCCATGGTGAGCAATCAGGTGCTGGTCCATGAACGCAACTCGGAGCCGCCGTTGATCGCGCGCGCCAAGCGTTACATCGAAGACAAACAAGGTGAGGATCTGTCGTTGAGCGAAGTGGCCAAAGCGGTGAACACCAGCACGTTTTATTTTTGCAAGATGTTCAAGAAAGCAACCGGTTTGCATTTTACCGAATACGTTTCGCGGGTTCGCATCGAGAAGGCGAAGAATTTGTTATTAAATCCGAATCTGCGCGTGAGCGAAGTCGCGTTTGAGGTCGGCTTTCAATCCCTGACCCACTTCAATCGTGTATTTAAAAAAGTCGTCGGCCAATCGCCAACCGAATATCGCGAACAGCTCTCCGTTTGATTCGAAAAAATGTAAAGTCGTCTTTCCGCCCGGCGTGGATATATTTACGCCGATGGCCGACTACTCGCAGATGACCAAGGCTCAGTTGATTGAGCGGTTACAAGCCTGGGAACACGCCAGTGCTGCTCAAACAGCGCCGATCAAGGAGCTTCAGGATCTCAAGGCCGCGCTGGATGCCCACTCGATCGTCGCGATCACTGATGCGCAGGGTCGAATCACCTACGCCAATGATAAATTCTGCGAAATCTCCAAATATTCGCGCGAAGATTTAATCGGGCAGGATCATCGCATCATCAACTCCGGCTGTCATTCGAAGGAGTTTTTCCACGACCTCTGGACAACCGTCACGAGTGGAAAAATCTGGAAAGGCGACATTCGCAATCGCGCGCGCGACGGGAGCATTTATTGGGTGGCCACGACGATTTTTCCTTTTGCTGATGACGCCGGGAAGCCCACGCAATACATCGCGATTCGCACGGACATTACCGGGCGAAAGCGCGACGAGGAACGGCTGGCCGAACTTGCGCAAAGCCTCGCGGAGAAAAACAAAGAGCTCGAAACGATCGTTTACGTGGCATCGCACGACTTGCGCTCGCCCCTGGTAAACATTCAAGGCTTCAGCAAAGAACTGGGGGCGGCGTGCCGGAGCATCCATGCGTTGCTCGACGCTTCGGCGGGCCAGGAGATCCGCAAAGATGAGCTGCGCGCCATTCTCGATCAGGACGTTCCCGAGGCGTTGGAATTCATCCAGGCTGGCGTAGCCAAAATTGATTCATTGCTCGCCGGTTTCCTGCGCTTCTCCCGACTCGGGCGAGCCGCGCTTAACATCGAAAATCTCAACATGAACGAGCTGCTGGCGGGCATTGCTCAGGCGATGGAATTTCAACTCAAGGAGAGCGGGACGACATTGCGGATCGAAAACCTCCCCGACTGCCAGGGCGACTTGACGCAAATCAGCCAGGTGTTCTCCAACCTGTTGGGCAACGCGCTAAAATATTTGGATGCAAAAAAAACCGGTGTCATCGAAGTGTCCGGTTCAATTGAAAACGGCCGCGCCATTTATCGCGTCATTGACAACGGCATTGGAATCGCACAGGAACATCAGTCGAAAATTTTCGAGATTTTTCATCGACTCAACCCGAAGGAAACCGAAGGCGAAGGCCTTGGGCTGACGATTGCGCAACGCAGTCTGGAGCGACAGGACGGAAAGATCTGGGTCGAATCCAAACCAAACGCGGGCAGCGTTTTTTTTGTTTCTTTGCCGGCCAGCCCGAGGAATATGAAATGAGCATGACAAAAGAAGTCGTTATTTTAATTGTCGATGATGATGCCGGCCACGCGCGGCTGATTCAGAAAAATTTGCATCGCGCCGGCTTGCACAATTCCACCGAGTGGTTCGAGAACGGACAGGACATTCTCGATTTTTTATTTCAAAGGGGAAACCGAGTTCGCAGCAAGAACACCTCTTATTTGCTGTTGCTGGACATTCGCATGCCCAAGGTCGATGGGATTGAGGTGTTGCGCCAGGTCAAGAACGACCCGGAGCTGAAGAAAATCCCGGCTCTGATGCTCACGACTACCGACGATCCTCGCGAAGTGGAACGCTGCCACGCTTTGGGCTGCAACAATTACGTGGTGAAGCCGGTGGACTACGACAAGTTTTCCGACGCCATTAAACAATTGGGCCTGTTCATTTCCCTCGTGCAAGTGCCGGAAATTCATTCGCATTAATGGATTCGAGCCGTTCCAAGCCAGCGACCATCCTTGTGGTAGATGACGACCGCGGGGTTTTGCGCCTGATCGAAAAATCTCTCCAGCGCGAAAATTTTTGCGTCGCGAAGGCGGACTCGGGAAAAGCCGCCCTCGATTGGCTACAGCAGCATCGTCCAGACTTGATGCTCCTCGATCTCAAGCTCGCCGATAGCAACGCAAAAGACTTGATCGCAAAATTTGCCGCAGCCAAGCGCTTGTCTCCGTTCATCATCATCACGGGACAGGGGGATGAACGGGTGGCCGTTGAGATGATGAAAAGCGGTGCGATGGATTATGTCGTCAAGGACGCGCAATTCTATGACCTCGTTCCAACGCTGGTGCGGAAGGCGCTGGAGCAAATCGAGCGCGAGCAGAAACTGGCGGCAGCCGAGGAAGCGTTGCGAATCAGTGAAGAACGATTTCGCGTCGCGCTGAAATATTCGCCCATCGCAGTCTTCAATCAGGACGCGAATCTGCGCTATACTTGGTTTCACAACATGCCAATCGCCGAACCGGAGAAAACCGTGCTCGGCAAGACAGATGAAGATTTGTTTCCGCAGTCCGAGGCGGATCGTCTGGTGCAGATAAAAACGCGCGTGCTGGCAACCGGTCTGGGACTGCGGCAGGAGGTCAATTGCACCGTGAACGGCGAAACCCGCATTTATGATCTGGCGGTTGAACCGGTGCGCGATCCGGCCGGCAAGATCGTGGGAATCACCGGGGCGGCCATGGACATCACGGAATCTAAACGACTGGAACGAGAAGTCCTCCAGATCAGCGAACTGGAGCAGCGCCGAATTGGACAGGATTTGCACGACGGAATTTGCCAGCATCTTGCCGGGATCGAATTGATGAGCCAGGTGCTCGAACAAAACCTGGAAAAAAAATCCAAGCTCCAAGCAGCCCAAGCCCAAAAAATCTCGATGCACGTCCGCGATGTCATCGGACAAACCCGTTCGCTGGCCCGCGGGCTTTCACCCCTTGTTCTCGAATCAGAAGGATTGATGGCGGCGCTCGATGAATTGGCCGCAAACACGGAAAAACTCTTCGGGGTGCAATGCCGGTTTGCCTGTCCGATGCCCGTGGAGATTCATCAGTTGATCACGGCGACGCATCTTTTCCGCATCGCCCAGGAGGCGGTGACCAACGCAGTGAAGCACGGAAAATCCACGGAAATCGAAATCAGCCTTGAGAGGAAATTGGACAAGCTGGTGTTGACGGTTCGAGATAATGGCAGCGGGTTTTCGCAATCGCCTGGAGGCACCAAAGGAATGGGGTTGCGCATTATGCAATATCGCGCCGGCATGATCGGAGCGACCTTGTTATTTCAAAAACAAAACAAAGGCGCCGCCGTTGTTTGCTTTCTCCCGCTGACCTTCCTTGCACTGAAAAGCGCGACCACGCCATGACGAAAAGAGACAAACAGCCATCCGCGAAGACCACGAAGATCCTCCTCGTTGACGACCACCCCATGATGCGGGAAGGACTCCGGCAGATCATCGGCTGCGAACCTGACCTGCTCGTTTGCGGCGAAGCGGAAAATGCATTTCAAGCCCTGGAACTCGTCGGAAAACTGAAACCCGACCTCGTTCTGGCAGACATCACGCTGCCGGATAAAAGCGGTTTGGAATTAATCAAAGACATTCAGGCGATGCACCCGAATCTACCGGTTCTGGCCATCTCCATGCACGACGAAGCGCTCTATGCCGAACGCGTTTTGCGAGCGGGCGGGCGGGGCTACATCATGAAACACGAGGGCGGAAAAAAAATGATGCAAGCCATCCGCTGCGTCCTGAGCGGCCAGGTATCCGTCAGCGAAAAAATGTCGATGAAGATTCTGGAAATTTTTTCCGGGCGGCGGATGGATTCCAGCAGTTCCCCGGTTGAAAATCTCACCGATCGCGAGTTTGAAGTTTTTCGCCATATTGGAGAAGGTCTGGGCACAAAAAAAATCGCCGAACAAATGCGCGTGAGCGCCAAAACGGTCGAGGTCCACCGCATCAACATCAAAGCGAAATTAAATCTCAAAACCATGCCCGAACTGATTCGTTACGCCGTTCGTTGGGTTGAGTCGCAATCAGCACGGGGATAATGAATCCTCAATTACTCTCCAGCGATTTCACATCTGATCGATGAACGAACAGACCATAAAGCATCTCTCGGCGGCTGACAAAGTTCTAGGACGTCTCATCCTTAAAGTAGGCCCATGCACCTTGAAGCCGGAGAAGAATTGCAGCCCATTTCAATCGCTGGTGCGCTCGGTGGCTTATCAGCAACTCACCGGCAAAGCGGCGGCGACCATCCTGGGCCGCGTCACAGACTTGTTTCCAGACCGGCCGTTTCCCGAACCGGAAGATCTGGCGGGGATTTCAGATGAGAAGTTGAGGGCCGCGGGTTTGTCACGAGCCAAAGTTGCGGCAGTCAAAGACATTGCTGCGAAAACCTTGTCTGGAGTCGTTCCAACGACGAAGGAAATCCGCAGATTATCCAACGAAGAAATCCTGGAGCGACTCACCTCCATTCGCGGAGTCGGCCCGTGGACGGTGGAAATGCTGCTGATGTTTCGGCTCGGCCGGCCGGATGTATTACCCGCCACAGATTACGGTGTGCGGAAAGGTTTTGCGCTGACTTACAAGCTGGACGAATTACCAACACCAAAAGAACTCTTGGCTCACGGAGAAAAATGGCGACCTTACCGCACCACCGCCGCCTGGTATATGTGGCGCGCACTAGAGCTGTAAGCGAGGCCTATCGGGCAATTTCCGAAAGCCGTCATCAAAGCTCACGGCTTGAACCTAGGAGCGGTCCCGCAATCGCAAAACAGCCGATTAACTGGTTCCTGCCTTACACCAAGCGAGTCTATTATTTATTTTATCGCCGCACTACTGCGTTCCATAAACCAAGTGGTATCGAGAGTGTTATTCGCCGGAAAACCTTGATGGTCTCCCCGGATCACGGGTTGCACAGTTCCAGCCTTCGTGGCTCCGTTGTATTTATCAAGCCACTTCTTGATTTCGCTGTGTCCGTCGGCGAACCCAATTCCGCAGGCGCCATTGTGATAGCTTGCCGGCAAATCAGTCCAGCCTAGCCCACCGGGCATGCTATTGACCAACCAACCATCGTTGATGCTATCAGGATGCTCGTCCACGAATACCCAAACTCGGGATGGCGTTGGGCTTTTAATGTCGGAAAGCTTATGGTAGTTGTAGTAACCAGCGGTCGGGCTTGGACTGTCCAGCGTGCCATCAAGGTAGGCGTTCATCGAGACGCTTCGGACACGGGGCAGATTTGCTGACCTCATCACACAGGGATAGATGTCTCCAGGGCACTTGTAGATAGCAACGTTCTTGGTATACGGCCCGATCTTGGCATTCTTGAGAAAGGCTGAATTCGTATTATCGATATTCCCAACACTGAAATCCAACCATCCTTCTACCCAACCGCCCCGGCTTGCGCTACCGCTGACGTTGGGAGGCAACCTATCCCGGTTGTCGTCGGCGTACATGATCCACGCCAGCGTCAGCTGCTTTTGATTGGCCATGCAGTAGATGCCCTGCGCTTTGACCTTGGCCTTGCTTAGGGCGGGCAGCAAAAGGCCGGCCAGAATCGCAATGATCGCAATGACGACGAGCAATTCAATGAGAGTGAAGCCATACTCGCGTTCATCCGACTTTATTGACGCGAGAGACGCCGAGATTTGTGATATTTTCACTGGTTTTATCATTTTTAATGTTTAGTAATGTTGGCACCGCGACTCACGGTTTTACTTCTCCTCTAATTCACTGGATCGGTGCGGTGGATCTTTGCAGAAACCACAAGGTGTCGTTCGGGGCACTCCCACCTTGGCGCGGCTTTGTTTGTCTAGTCACCGATTCCAACGTGGCCTTATCCCTCCACTTGTGGATCTCGGCATGGCCGTCGGCAAAACCAATGCCACAGGCGGCGCCGTGATAACTTGCCGGCAAATCTCCCCATCCCCCGCCGCCAGGCCAACTGTCGGTCAGCCAGCCGTCGTTGATGCTGTCGGGGTGTTCATCCACAAACACCCACAAATTGGACGGAGGGGGCCGCCTGATATCAGAACGCTTGCGGTATTCGTAACAAGGGGGCGTCTGCCTCGCGCCATAGCCTTCACCGGGGGAAACCCCGACAAAGGAATTCATGGAGACACTGCGGACACGGGGCATGCCTGTTTTTCCCGATACGAAGCACGGATAAATATCCGCCGGGCATTTGTAAATACCAACGCTCTTGGTGTAGGGGCCAATCTTGGCATTCGTCAGGAACACCGTGTTCGTATTATCCTTGTTGCCAACATCAAAGCTCAGCCATCCATCCACCCAGCCGCCCCGGCTCGAGCTGCCGCTGGCGTTAGGCGGTACCTGGTCCTGGTTGTCGTCGGCATACATGATCCAAGCCAGGGTCAATTGCTTTTGATTGGACATGCATTGGATGGCCTGGGCCTTGACCTTGGCTTTGCTCAAAGCCGGCAATAACAGCCCGGCAAGAATCGCGATGATAGCAATGACGACCAACAACTCGATCAGTGTGAAGCCGCACTGGCGATCAACAGGGCTGTTGGAAGATGCAGACTTCATAACTCAAAATCTCAGCCAAGTATTTCAATTTTTCAATCGAATTAAAACCGGCCTAAGAGCCTGTTTGAAATTGCCCGCAATGCGGTGGCACCCGGATTTTTCAGCGATGTTCTCCATGGCAACTTTTTTCCGCCGGACTGGAAGCCACGGCTCTACTTCATCCAAGATGGCTGACGCCACAGTTTTCAAACAGGCCATAAGTTTTTCTTCGGAGAGGAAATTCCAATCAGACAAAAAAACCGGGCCGCAGCCCGGTTTGATATTCGATCCTCGACGACAAATCCACGCCGAGGAATTGAAGCGGGACGCGGCCATGAGCCGCGTCCCACGAGAGGCTGCTACCGCACGAGGCGGACGAAGAGCGAACTTCCACCCGCTATATTCACTGGCGGGGCCACATTTCCTGGCGTGACGTTAGCCCAGGATCCCGATGACAGTGAGGGTCTAGTCTGCACCGTGAAAAGCCCGTCTTCCGGATTCCAAGACAGGTTGAAACTATTGCCCGGGCCCGCCGGGGTAATGGTCACGACCGGCTGCGGTGCGGCGACCGGCGCCGGGTGGCTTACAACCGTGTAAACGGTTTGTTCGCTGAGTGAATCAGGTCCCGTTGTCGCGTTATTTGTGCTGTTGATGATACCCTTGGCGGCAAAGCAAATTTGCCGTGTTGTCATCGCTACAACTGGGTTCAACGTCGTGTAACCCAACACGTTTGCAGGATTCTCGTCGTGGTTCACGAACGGGAAGAAGGAGTGCGTCAGCCAGTTGAAGTTGGAGCCATCAAACTGAGCAACACGCGCTGCCGCCTGGAATGGGAAGGTCCCATCGGGCTTATACATATAGGTAACGCAGACCCGGTTGAGCGCATCAACCGCAACCGAGGTCCGATCGACCGATTGATAAACAGGATCGCCGTCAGACACGATCGACCCGCCGACGAACTGGCCGGTGCGAGTATCCCATGCAGCCACGCCGATTTCCTTGCCAGCGGCTCCTACCTTGCCCGCCACGAAGACGTAATAGCTGCGAATATCTCCGCCGATACGATGCGCATCACCGCGACCGCCTGGATCAGCACTTCCACCGAAGTTCATTCCACTGCTGACGTTAACACTGTTTGAGAAGGTCAGGTTGCCACTGTTATTGTAGAAGAGCATCGAGTCATGAACTCGAATCACAAACCCGCCTTTGACCGAGCACATGTTATCAAAAATATCCTGAGCCTTCGCCAACGTCGGGCCCTTCACCACAGTCCCATTGGGCTGGATGATCGCGAAAGAGGTGACTTCACCAGCCGGGCTGAGAATGCAACTCTTGTCGTCAATCATAACCACGATATTCCCGTTATCCAGGAAGTTGGGGCGACCACCCGTGCGCCCGACTTGCGGCGCGTTATTGCCTAGACCCATGACTCCGTCAAACGGGCCATAGACATAATCCCAGGCATTGGAGACGGGAGTTTGCGCCAACGTGGTCGGGTTAAGGGTGAAGATCTGCTCTGCGGGATAGCGGTTAAGACCAAAGTAGATGTCGTTGTTTTGCCAACGATTTACCCCGGTCTGGAATTCTATGAGCTGGCCAAGTGAAACCTCAGCTTCGGTGATGAACTTATTGGCACCGTAGCGCTGGTCGCCAGCGACACGTCCGGGATTTCCATTCTGGCGTGAGAGGTTGAGCGGACCTTTGAACGGCGTCCCGTTGTCCGCGTAAAAAGCATAGTCCACCTTTGCGGCACCGCCAGCCGCCGGCTGTTTGGCGATGGCGTTGTTTTGCTTGGTGAAAGTACCGTCATTGGCGTAGGTGTTGAATTCGACCAAGAATGTGCTGTCGCCGACGGAGCTGACGAACGGCTCCCAGTTTCCGAGCGAGGCGGAGGGAGGCTGGTTCGCCAAATTGATGAATCCGTTGGTCACATAGTTACCAACAGAGTCATACCAGCAGGCGACGTCCGGCACAACCTGGGTCAAGCCCACCGATGAAGCACCGCCCGGAATTATGTATCCTGGGTTCGAGAAGTTACCGGTATGGACGCGCCCGTTGTGCGTGCCAGCGGGGTCAGCGGAGTAGTTAGCAGTCACTGTGACAGCACCGGAACCGGTTGGAAGCACGATGTTGAAGCTGCCCTCGTTGGGCACGGTGAAGGAACCGAGATATTTCCGGCCCTGCGGGAACCCGAAGTATCCGCCCAAGGGATTAACCAGTTCCAACAAGTTGAATTCTTGACCGTTCGTCCAGCCTTCAGCATCAAGTTCATAGACGTCGAGAATTACCGTGGTGTAGCCAACTCCACCCTTCGGGAAGGTTCCGGTCAGATGTGGAAAAGTATTGGTTATGCTCAAAACCGGAGTGAGATCACCAGCGACGGACATGTAGGGTGTTTCGTAACTGGTATAACCGGCTAATAAGGAACCGGTGCCGTTTGCATAGTTGAAGGGCAACAGGGTGTTTCCGACCGTTTTGTTCCCGCGGAAGGAAAGCCGCGTGCCGGTGTTCAAGTCAAAAAGCTTGTTAGGAATGTCCGCTATCGGAGATGGATAAGCAGTGGTGAACGGCCAGCTGTTGAAGATCACGTTTGCTTCAAGGCTGTCGCTAACTCCATCGAAGTCTGAACCGACTCTCGCTGTGGCTGTGCCACTGTCCAGTTTGACAAAGCGACAGGCGTTTGTAAAACGAGTTGCACCATCAATACCAACACCGACATAGTTTCCCGCCACGACGATATTGGTTCTTGGCCCGCTATACATGTAAACGTTTCTCCAGCCGGTAGAGACCGAGCCGCCGAAGACGTTGCCTTCTTCCGCGTCATTGACGCCGTCGCCATCCGTTCCGATCGTCAGATTTGCAACTCCGTTACCGCCACACTCAAAGTCGCCATCCCCTTGTTGAGCACCATCAGCGAGCTGGGAAAAATCCGTGCTGTGCAGACCGTCAGGCAAGACGTTGGCGAAATTTCCGGAATACCGATGGCCGTAACCTACAAGATCAGCCCCGTAGCCGCCAAGGATCACGTTGAATTCCGCCCTCGGGTTAAGGGAGTTTTTAGCTACACCAATGGTTCCATTGACGGCATAGACCGTGTTTGAAGCAGCGGCTTGTTTACACCCATAGGTTGCAATACATATTGTTCCGCTGTTCGGAACGCCGCCGGTGAGATCAATCTGGCCAGTAGCTGGGTCCACACCGAACCAGCAGCCGCTGATATGCCAACCCGTTGCGGTACCAGCCATGACCGCCATGTCCGGTCCGGATTTGACTGTTGTGGCGATGCAGACGCATTTCATATCTCCACCCGCAGGCTCAGTTGAGCTATAGGAGGCAAGGAATGCGATGCCCTTGACGTGAATGTTGGTGCCCTTATAGAGCGGGAGAATTGCAACCTCAGTCACACCCCAGCCAGAATCCGTGACTGCACCCCAAGTGTTGGTGTCCGTGAGGGTGTTGACACCGCTCGCTCCACCCATCGGCCGGCCGGCCCCATTTCGGGAGTCGAGAACCACCTTGAGCTGGGCGTTGTTTGCCTCATGGATGCCATGCGTATTGGCCGAAGCTCCCGGCTGGGAATAGCCGTCAATCGTCACACTGTTATTGGTGATGAACGCATATCCGCCCGCAGGCGTGGCAATGTATTTTACCCCACCGCCGGGGATATTGAAATTGATCGTGTCACCATCCGCCAAAAGGCCAATGGCTTTGACCATGTTGGTTTTGCCGGCGGTAAAGTCGGTGTTATCCACTGTGTTAACAGTGATCGTTTTAGCATGAGCCGCAGCTGCCAGAAGCAGGGACGACGATAGGAGACATATGATTTTTTTCATAAATATACGTTTGAACTGGGATTTGAAAAGTTTCGCAATTTGCGAGAAGATGTGCAAGAACTTTTTACCGGTTTGATGGTAGAAAACGGTATTTCACGGTTTTTGTACGAGAGAAAACCCCCTTCGGTCCCGGCTTTTCAATGGGTGTAGCCAAGTCCAGAGTGACCAAGATAAAAAGGGCTCCAGCTGTTTGATTGCGCATTCCAAGGAGAGAAAAACTTTAATTCTGACAAGCCTGAAAACGCCCTTTTTGAAAAATGACGGGGGACTTATCCCGAATTCCGAAATAGGAATTGAAAACAGGCGGTGCAGCGGCGGGCGTCCGCGCCTGCCATCGAGCCGGGGCGTCCCGCCCGGCGAGTCTCGGAGGGAGAAGTCAGGCGATCCCATCGGGGAGACCGCTCGCATCGCAGGCTGAACTTCCGCCGCTTAAAAAGAAATGAGCGGGGTCTTTCGAAATAAGGCAGCCGCTCGCTGACCGGTGGATTTAATCCGAACTCTCGCTCAGAATCTTTCCGTAAGCGACCCGCGCGTGGTCGTAGGCTTGCCGGGCCTCTTCCAGCTCACCGGCTTTGATGAACTTTTCCTTTTGCGACCAGCATTGGTCAACCCCTTTCAAACACCATTCCGCACTGCGCTTCGAGGCGCGAATCGGTTTGCCATCCACTAGAACAAAAATGGGGTTGGTATGGGACGAAGGGAGGATGCGCAAGGCCACCCAACTGCTGCGGTCGATCTTCACGTCAAAGGCCACCTGCTGCGGTTTGCCATCAGCCACGATTTTCATCTGCGCAACCGGATAGCCATTGACGATGACTTCAACGGGAACTTCGCGGCTGGATTCAATCCGGGCGCGCTCGATGTCCCAATAGGGTTTCTTGGCGTAATCTGATTTCTGCAACTCGGGATTGGGCTGCTCGTTCAAGCGTGCGGCGACGTTGGCCGTTATTTTGACCGTGGCCGGCTGGGACAGGTTCAGTTCGCTCCCCTTTTCACCCAGGGCCACGCCGTTGACTTGGAATTCCATCAGATGACTCTTGCCGTCGCTGACGTAGTTGCGTCCCTGGCGAATGCCCTGGCACCATTGGTCGTAGTCCAGCTTACCATCGAGCTTCACATAGGAGCGGCCCAGGCCAACTTTCTCGCCGTAGATGCAGGGGAAATCCGTCTCGCCGCTGATGCGGGTGCGGTAGCCGACGTTCAGGGTGTGATACCACATGTTCAATTCCCAGACGTAGGGCGTATCGACCATGGAAAGGAAATCGACGGCGGGCAGCAGTTTGCCATCGGGACCGGGCAATTCATGCGTGACGTCGACGATGTATTCGTTGGCGCCGATTCCGGTGAAGGGCGGGATAATGTAATTCGGCAATTCAGCGGTTTTCACCTCCAGACCCCAACCGGAATGGGCCGGGCCGCAGACGGAGCCTTGCTTTTTTGCCCAGCGGAGTGTGTTCAGGCAAAGGGTGGGCCAATGGTCTTTCGATTCGCCGCCCGGATAGATCTCCTCCCTGAGCCGCAACAAACAAAGGTGGCCGGATTGATGCGAGCCAAATCCCGAGACCTCGATGTCATATCGCAGGAGGTAAGGATATTGGGAAACCTTGTCGATCGCGCCGCAGAAGAATTGCTTCTGGTAATCGAAGCAGGGCCCCCAGGTGAGATTCGCGCCAATTTTCAAATCTTCTCCGACGCAATGGCGGATCATGTCGGAAGCGAGGACGCCTTCGGTCGGTTTTACATAATGCGAACAACCGGCGGCGTGAATGTGATGATCGCCCGACCACCAACCAGTGAGCGAGGGATCAATCCAGCGTTTCACCTTGAACTCAAGCTCGCGCGTCTGCCGGTTGATCTTAAGGTGCTGGATTTGAGGAACGGATTCCGGCCCGCGCGAGCATTCCACGACGTAATCGCCGTCGGGCAGGCGAATGGTTTCTCCATCACCGCGATAGACCTGTTGATGAAACGCGAAGTCGGGCGCCAGCCGCTTTGCGCGCGAAGGATAAACCCGGCCCTGTTCATCCTTAATGACAAATGAGGCGGTCGTCGGCTTGTTGTTTTCATCGCGGACTCGAAAGGTCACCTCGCGAGCCGGGTGAATATTGAAAAGCGCATTTGCCTCACTGCGAAAGCCGATGTCCTGGGTTCCCTGGCCGACGTTGAAGGATATCTTTGCTTCACGCTTCCCGGCATCGCGGCTGTAGATTTGAACAATACGATATTCCAGGTTCAAACCGCTCAAGGTTGGCTGAAGCGGCTGCTGGTCGAACATCATCAAATCGACCCAGCGATCAGGCACCTGTTGCGCGGTCGAGCCCGCCAGTTTTTCCGCATTCGGGCTGGATACCCGCAACGCCGCGGTGGTTCCGGATTCGTTGACCACCTTCACGAGAAATTGCCGCCAACCTTGTTCAACCAACTCCGGTTTGGCTGCGCCAAGGGCAACTTTCACCCTCATCTCGGGATTGATTGTGACGCCAAACAAACAATGCCGATCCAAAATCTCCTGAAGCTTTTCGCTGCCGGTTTTTGCGTCGCCTTGCTGGATCACTGCGGCCATCGCCTTTCCTTCCTCGGCGCTGAAAGGCGAGCCGAGATAATCCTGCGCTTCGATCAAGCGGTTCACCTGGGCCGCGAACGGTTGCCAGTCCACGTTCTTCTCGATGGGCAAGGCTGCGCCCGGCACCGTGGGCGCAAGCAAAAAAAGTGAGGTGAATCCGACCATCGCCACTCGCCAAAATGAATTGTGTTGAGCTTGCATCAGCTTGAATTTTTCCAGGGTTTGTTGGGGAACAATCTACCCGGAGGAAGGCCGCTGACCAGTATTTTTATCGTGCCAACGGCACTCGCAGGCACGCGGCTTCTTGATCGTTGCGGACCAGCAACAAATCGCCCGAGAGCGCGATTGGATTCCAGGTTTTAGCATGGAAAACTTTGAATCGCGTCAGTTCATTCGGCGATTCCGAGGTCGGATGCAGCAGAACCAATTCACCGGATTCTGCCATCAGCAAATAGAGGTCGCCAACCACGAGGCCCTGGCCGTGTCCGTAGCGGCCTTCCTTCCAGGGTTGCGAACCATCCTTCAAGTCCACGCAGGCGAGAATGCCGTCGTCCAGGCCGTAGAGAAATCCGTTGCGGGCAAACAGGTGCGAAAACTTTGCCTTCATGCGAATCGATTTCCACAGCATCTTGACCGCAAGTTTGGAATCGGTATCGCGCGAAATCTCCAGCAGTTCCGCGCCGTAGCCATATCCGCTGGAAAAGAGGATTTGATTCTCGCCAATCACCACTGGCGATGCGCAAACGGCATTGCCGCTGCGCCAGGGTTTTTCCCACAAGGTTGCGCCGGTCTTTACGTTGTGGCCGGAAACCGAGCCGTGATTGAAGGCTACAATCTGGCGCACGCCAGCCAGGGTCGCGAGTGACGGCGAGGCGTAACTGGGATTGGCCGTGCCTCCGGTCCAAGCGGGTTGCCCGTCTTCAGCGCGAAAGGCGTAGAGCGAATGATGCGCGTTGTCGCCGCCGTGAACAATCACCTGCCCGTCCACCAGGAGTGGGGAACTTGCCCCGCCCCAGTCAGGAACCTTGCCGCCATCGGCGAGCAGGTTTCGCGTCCAGATCAGGCGTCCGGTGGAAAGATCCATGCAGTTCAAAAGACCGGTCGCGCCGCAGGTGAAAACACGATTACCCTCGATGGTTGGAGTGGCGCGGGGACCGTCGCCGGCGACCACGGTGTTGTAACGGGCCTTATCCGAGTGCAGCCAGAGTTGCTGGCCGCTCTTGAGTGCGTAAGCCACCACGCACTCCTCTTCCCCGCGCTGCTCTTGCGTCAGGCAAATTTCTCCGACGATCGCAAAACCGGACCAGGCCGCGCCGACTTTTTGCCGCCAGAGCACCACCGGCGGATGCGACAACCAATTCGTCTCCAGCCTCGGACCGGCGAGCACTCCATTGCGGTTGGGGCCGAGGAACTGCGGAAAATCATTCGAGCTATTGCGATATGAAATGGCAGGGGCATTCGTCGCCGTGGCTTGCGGTCCAAACGCGGCGCGATTCGCCCAGCGGAATTCCAGGATCGGCGCCAGGTCTCCGCTTAACCCGCGAACGCGAAAGAGCAATGCTCCCATGACCAGCAGACCAACGATGCCGCCGGTGATGCCGAGGCGGACCCGGTTTCGGGCGCGGGAGAAAAAAGTCCACCAGACCAGCAGCAAAATCGCCGAGACCAAAACGATTTGGGCAGTGACAATGTTGCGCTGTTGAAAGGGCCAACTGGATTGAAGGCGCACCCAAATAATGGCGATAAGGGCAACGGAGAAGAGTCCGATTCCCGGCCACCAGCGGATGCCGCGGGCCGGTGGTTTGGCGTTTGTTGGTTGCGATTCAGCCACGTTGCTCGCCAGTTCACCAGAGGAATTCAGAATAGCGAAGAGAAATTCAACCAGAGTTGAGAAACTCTGGTGCTTGAGTCTGAAGGTGAACGCTTGTAAAACCGCCCTCGGCAGAGCTGTGACAGAGTGTTCCCTAGCCCAGGTCTGGCCAAATCGGTCTAGCGAAAGACCGCTCGTTGAACCCGCTTCAAGTCCACCAACGTATTTACATTACGGGTCTGCGTTGCGCTGACGGATAGATCCTGATCCACCGAGAGAACAATCCATCTCCATCGCTCGGCATGGCCGTCGGCGAAGGCAAAAATGCCGGACTGGCCATGACGAACCGTGGGAGAATTCTGCCATTCAGTGAGGCTGTTTGCATTCACCGCAAAGTAACCGTCGTCCAGCGTCAGGAGGCTTTCGTCCAAAAACACCATGGCCTCGGCTGGAGATGGATCCTTCACCTCTGCCAGTTTTTTATATTGGGGATACTTGGCGCCTAAAACCCAACTCGTATCCGATGACCCGTTCTGCCCATCGCCGCCGCCCATCCGCCCTTGCATGGAATAGTGGCGCACCAAGGCCACGTTGCGCATGTAGGCCGGTCCATTCGCGGGACCGCCTTTGGCCGTAGGACATTGATAAACCCCCACGTTGGGATTGTATTTAAAGAGCAGCCCGTTGCGGATGGCGTTTAAATTTGTGGCGCCGGGCAAGTCATGCACACTCCCCACCGTCCCGTCAATCCAGGCGCTGGAACTGCCCAACCAGTTCGGGACCATCTTATCATTGAAATCGCCGGCATACATAATCCAGGCGGTCACGAGCTGTTTCTGATTGCTCACGCAGGTGATCGATTGCGCCTTGATCTTGGCCTTGGTTAAGGCTGGCAGAAGCAGGCCGGCCAGGATCGCAATAATCGCGATCACGACCAAAAGTTCGATCAAAGTAAAGGCGCGTCGCGTCACACTTCCGATCCGCAGGCTGGAGTTGGTTTGCATGTTAAAATTCAGGGCTTCAACTCAGATTAGCCGTTTTTCCCTCGCGGTCAATACCGGCAAATCGACCTGATGATTTTTTTCATTTTCCTCAATTTGGCCCGCTCTGAATCAGGCGAATCGCATCCAAGCGCAGCCGCGCATTCGCCAAGTGCTGGTCGAGGGCGCGCTGCTGCTGAACGAGTAATTCTATCTCCTCGATCCGCACGCTGCGATTGACCTTTTGCAGCGCTTTCAATCGTGTAATTTCGCTTCCCAGTTGCGCGGTCATCTCACGCCGCGCCTGCGCCCCGATCTCACCGATCTGACCCGCGGCGATGGCTTGCGCTTTTTCGAGCAGGTTCGGGAGCAAGTCTTCGCGCAGCTCCGGTTGATCGAGCAGCGCGTAGGGCTCGGCCGGCTTCAAATTGCGCGCCACGGATTCCGCAGTGATCGATTTGCCCGAATCGGTTCCGCGATGATCCACCAGCACCCGCAGCGGCGTGGGCGGGAGAAATCGATCGACGTGAAGATCCGGCGGAGCAATGCATTCGAGCAGGTAGATCGTTTCCAAATACAGTCCGGGCGCTTTGTCCGGCCACCGGGCAAAGGAACTGTTGCCTTTTTCGGAGCCGAGCAAAAGGTCGAGGGCGCCGGTGACCAGCGGATGATCCCAGGTGAGAAATTGGATGTCTTCGCGGGACAGCGCGCGCTTGCGATCGCAGGTGACGGTGAGCCCTTCCGTCGGCAGGCCGGGAAATGATTCGGCAAAAACTCCCGCCGACCCAAGTTGAAACGTGCGATGCGTCAACTCTTCGACGTGGATCGAGAAGTGATCAAACACCGAAACCATGAATTCGTCCAATGACGCATCGGCATCGTGCGCTTGGATTTCATCCACCAAACGAGCCGCGACGGCGGGCCGCGACGAATTCAGTTCCAGCAAGCGATCGCGCCCCTGCTCCAGGCGCGTGGCGACTTCTTTCCGCGCCGCTTTTGTTTCATCAATCAGCCGAACCAATTCAGCGCGAGATGTCTCTTCGGTTTCGTGAAAGTCCTGCGCCAGATCGCGAATCGCCGCGCCGAATCGTTCCAGCAATTCACGGCCGCCGTGGAGATTTTTTTCGAACGCATTCAGGCCGTCGTCGCACCAACGCGCCAGGACTTCCTGCGAACTGCCCGCGACGAACGGCACGTGGACTTGAATTTCGGAAGTCTGCCCGATGCGGTCGAGCCGGCCGATGCGTTGTTCGAGCAGCTCGGGATCGAGCGGCAGATCAAACAGCACGAGGTGATGCGCAAATTGGAAATTGCGCCCTTCGCTGCCGATCTCCGAACAAATCAAGAGGCGCGCGCCATCTTCCTCGGCGAACCACGCGGCGTTGCGATCGCGCTGCACGAGCGCGAGCCCTTCATGGAATACCGCCACCTTCACCGTCATGCGCTCGCGCAGTGCGGCGTCGATCGCCTCAACTTTGCGCTGCGTGCGGCAGATCAACACGATTTTTTCGCGCTCCAGGCTGCGCAGCAAATCCGCCAGCCAATCGAGGCGTGGATCGCGCGAGAAAATTGGTTTAAAATCTCTTGCGCAAGCCGCGTCCGTATCCGCCGCAAATTCCTCGGCCAACGTGTCGAATAATTTACTATTCTCACGCGGCGTTTTCAGCGCGTGCAAGCGCGCGTTGCGTTTCGGAAAACCGGAAATCGTCGCGCGAGTATTGCGAAACATGACGCGGCCCGTTCCATGTTGATCGAGCAGCGCACTGATCAAATTCTCGCGAACCTTCGCCTCCATTTTCTCCACGATCGGGCGCAACTCGCTTTCATTTTGCGCGAGAATGGCCGCCAGTTTTTTCACGTCGGCGGGAAAGAGCCTTCTTTCGCTCAAAATCTTTTCTGCAATGCGCGCGACATCGCGGTAGTGCTCCGCTTCGTGCCTGAATTCGTTGAGATCGTGAAAGCGGTTCGCGTCCAGCAAACGCAGTCGCGCGAAATGGCTGGCCACTCCGAGCTGCTCGGGGGTCGCGGTGAGCAGGAGAAGACCGGGCGCCGTGCGACTCAGCGTCTCGACGATTTCGTATTCGCGACTGACCGATTCCGGCGACCAGCCGAGATGATGCGCTTCATCTACCACCAGCATGTCCCAACCGGCGGCGAGCGCTTGATCGACGCGTTTCGCGTTGTTCGCGAACAGCCCGATGCTGCACAAAATCAGCTGGTCATCGAGAAAAGGATTCGCCTCGGGATTGGATGTTTCAATCGCGTCGCAACGTTCCTCGTCGAAAATATGAAACCAAAGATTGAAGCGCCGCAGCAGTTCCACAAACCACTGGTGCACCAGCGACTCCGGCAGAAGAATCAATATGCGCCGCGCACGACCGGTCAGGATCAAGCGATGCAAAATAAGGCAGGCTTCGATCGTTTTCCCGAGGCCCACTTCATCCGCGAGCAAGACGCGCGGCACGAGGCGACCGGCGACTTCGGACGCGATATAAAGTTGGTGCGGAATGAGATCGATGCGGCCACCGACAAATCCGCGCACCCGCGATTTACGCCGGCGATGCTGCTGCCGCAGCGCGGCGAAGCGCAGATCGAACACTTCGGGCGCATCAACCTGCCCGGCCAAGAGGCGCTCCTCGGGTTTGTTGAAACTGATCGAGTCGCTCAAGTCCGTTTCGCACCACTCGCGCCCGTCGCCGCGATAAAAAATCAAACCGCCTTGTTCGCGAACCGATGCGACGGCGAGCGTGACGTCGTCGCGATTCCGGATCGTGTCATTCACCCGAAAGCGGACGCGTTTGAGCGGCGCGTTATCGAGGGCGTATTCGCGCGACTCGTTGCTTGCGACAAAAGCGATTATCACCGTGCGAGCCGTGACACGGCGCACCGAACCCAAGCCGAGTTCCGGCTCGCTCTCGCTGATCCAACGTTGGCCCACCTCAAAGTTTTGTGACATCGCTGAGGCGATCTTAATCCAGGCAACCCCATTGATTAAGGAAATTTGCACTCCGATTTTTTGTCCAAACCAGAGATTGCCTCCACCATCCGAGAAACTGCACTGGCAACGGAATCGTTTTGCCCGCAATTACCCCATCGAAACCGCGGAAGTTCGCCAGGAGACTTGCCGATTTGCTTTGTCCTGTCTGTCTGGCCATTCTTGGACGCCATGTCGAAGCCAATTTTCTTGATCATCGGAAGCGATACCGGCGTCGGCAAAACCGTGCTGACGGCTTTGTTGACGCGACGCCTGCGCGAGCGCGGTGTTCGTGTCGCCGCGCTGAAGCCGATTTGCTCTGGCGGACGTGATGACGCGCGGCAGTTGCATTCCGCTGGGGGTAAAACCCTCGCTCTGGATGAGGTCAACCCGTGGCATTTCCGCGCCCCGCTCGCGCCCTTGATCGCCGCGCGCAGGGAAAGCAAGTCCGTGAATCTGCGGGATGTCGTTCAGCACATTGGTCAAGTGAACCGGCGTTTTGAAACCGTGATCGTCGAGGGCGCGGGCGGATTGCTCAGTCCGTTGGGAGAAAATTTTGATTCGCTCGATCTCCTCCTCAAGCTGCGCGCGATGCCGATTCTCGTTTGTCCCAATCGGCTCGGCGCGATCAATCAGGTTTTGCTGGTGCGCAAGGCATTGCCGAAAGCCGCCGCCAAAAAACTCCAGGTCGTTCTGGTGTCGCCTCCGCGCGCCACCGCCAGCAGTCGAAGCAATCCAACGTTACTCGCCGACTTAATGGAGCCCTCCCGGCTGCACGTCTTGCCGTGGCTTCGGAATTTGCAGTCCCCTCTGACCCCAACCGTTCAAGCGACACTCGACGCGCTGCTCGGCGGTTGAAACTCTGACCCACGCCAGAGATCTTCCGCTTTCCCACACCAACCATGACTGCCGAGCATGGTGCGGACTTTTGCCCCAGTTCACTCGCCTTTTTTATGCTTGGAGTTGGCGCCAATAAATCGACCCAAGACGATCAGCACGACCGCACCGATAAATGCAAACAGAAGCTCTTCGTACCGGATCATTACCGGACCCATCCCGAAATCCGCCTTGGTCAGATGGACAATAATACCTCCCAGAAACGCCCCAGCCAGCCCCAGGAGCAACCGGCCCACTTTTCCAAGGCCCGTGGTTTTGAGCGCGGTCATCATCCCGGCGACGGAGCCAACCAGCACGCCCATGATAATCCAGGCAACAATTTCATCGCGATTACGGTTCTTCAACCGGCTTTCATCCACCCGTTTCCAGAGATTTTCAAAGCGGGTTTCCACCGAGCGACCGGCGTCCTGCACCGATTCCTTGGCCTCGTTCGCCGCGTCCTGGACTGCGGTGGCCGCATCTTTCATTTTTACTTTGGTGTCTTCAACTACGGCTTTGGTTCGATCCGCAACCCCGGGGTCATCAGCGGCGCGACCGGCGACCGGGAAAAACGCCAGATTCAGTTGGAGGAGGAAAAGTCCGCTCACCGTCAGGGCGCGGAGGATGGATTTGGATTTCATATTTTGTAACTGTGGCGGTCAAATCTCGGAAAACTATTTGCCACTTGCAACATAAATGGGACAAGGCGCCACCGGCACGGCACGAACGGTTCCTCGCCAACGATTTCCTGATCGACTATTGCGCCGACGCGGCAATCAGTTTCCGTTGATTCATGATTCTCCCACGTAACCGGCTCCCGGGAGGCGGGATCTTAAGAAAGAATGCCCTGGACCACCTGAGACTTTTCCACCCCGGTCAGGCGCGCATCGAGCCCCTGGAATTTGTGCGTGAAACGGGTGTGATCAATGCCCAACAAGTGCAGCATTGTGGCGTGAAGGTCGTGGACGGAGACGACGTTTTCCACTGCGGCATAACCGAAGTCATCGGTTGCACCATAGCTGATGCCGCGCTTGATCCCGCCACCGGTCAGCCAGATGGAGAAACCCTTATTGTGGTGATCACGGCCCGGCGAGCCTTTGTTGGTCTGGGCCATGGGGGTGCGTCCGAATTCGCCGGCCCACACGACCAGCGTTTCATCGAGCATTCCGCGCTCGCGAAGATCGTTGACCAGTGCGGCGCAGGCGCGATCGGTTTCGCGGGCTTTCTCCGGGAAGTATTCCCGCAGACCGTTATGATGGTCCCAGTCGCGGTGGTAGAGCTGGATGAACCTCACACCACGCTCGGCCAGCCGGCGGGCGAGCAGGCAATTCGACGCGAACGAGCCGTCGCCGGGCGTGCAGCCGTAGCTTTCCTGAATGCTCGTCGGCTCGGCGGCGGTGTCCATCAAACCGGGCACGCTGACCTGCATCTGGAACGCCATTTCGTACTGCGCGATGCGCGTGGCGATCTCCGGATCATCCACGGTGGCATCGTGGCGCTGGTTGAGAGAGTTCACGGCCTGCACCACATCGCCCTCCTGCAAGCGGGTCACGCCGGGCGGGTTGGTGAGGTAAAGAACCGGATCGCCCTTGCCGCGAAGTTGAACCCCTTGAAACCGGCTCGGCAGAAAACCGGAGGACCACTGGCGGCTGGCAATCGGCTGCGGCGATCGGCCACCGCCCTGCGAAACCAGCACGAGAAAGCCGGGCAAATCCGCCGCGTCACTGCCCAGGCCGTAAGTGAGCCACGAACCCATCGAAGGCCGTCCGACAATCTGCGAGCCGGTGTTCATGAACGTATGCGCCGGGTCATGATTGATCGCGTCGGTGGTCATCGAGCGGATGATGCAAAGCTCATCCGCGACGCTGCCGACATGCGGAAAAAGATCGGTGATTTCCGCGCCGCAATTTCCGAAGCGCTTGAAGCCGGTCTGCGGCCCCAGGCAGACCAGTTGCTGGCCTTGAAGCTGCGCGAGCTGCTGGCCCGTCGTCAGGCTATCCGGCATGGTCTTGCCATCCATCTGGGCAAGCTTCGGCTTGAAGTCGAAGGTTTCGAGGTGCGAGGGTCCGCCGGCCATCGAGAGCCAGATCACCCGCTTGACCTTGGCCGGATGATGCAACGGCTGAATCACGCCGGGCCAGGCTTTGCCCGCGCTGCGAACCGCCTTCGCCGCTTGCAGCAATCCGGGGTTCAGCAATGACGCCAGCGCCACGGAACCGAGCGAGCGGCCGGCGCGACCGAGGAAGACGCGGCGGGTTTGCTGTTGGCGGGAGAGTTGGCGCAATTCACCGGCGAGATTCATAAGTCAGGAACGGGTGATCGTTTCATGCAGGTTCAACAGCGCACGGGCCACATTGGTCCAGGCCGCAAGCTCGGCGGCATCGAGGTCGGCGGGCGGTTTGGTGTTGCCGACCTTCAAGTAGGCCTCGGCGGCGGAGCGATCGCGCTGATATTGGCCGCGGTGTTTGTCGAGCAAGGCGCGGAGCGTGGCGATCTCCTTGGACTGAGGCGGGCGGCTGAGCGCCTGTTGCCAGGCCCAGGCAATGCGGGCGTTTTCGTTACCATTGCATTCGCGCAAAATGCGCACCGCAAACACGCGGGCGGCCTCGACGTAGCTCGGGTCGTGCAGCAACGCCAGGGCCTGCTGTGGAATATTCGAACGGCTGCGATCCGCGACACATTCCTCGCGGCTCGGCGCGTCGAATGCCACCATGCTCGGATGCAAAAATGAGCGCTGCCACCAGGTGTAAAGACCGCGGCGATATTGGCTCGCTCCCGCGCTCGCCTCATAGGTGCGCGTCGGAAAATTTAAATTCTCCCAATAGGTGTCGGGCTGATAGGGGTTCACGCTCGGGCCGCCAACGGTTGGATCGAGCAGGCCGGCAAGTGACAGCGCATTGTCCCGCACCAGTTCGGCCTCGAGCCGCCAGCGGCCCTGCCTCGCCAGCAATCGATTGTCCGGATCGCGTTCGATCATCTTGCGGGTCGGGACCGAGCTCTGTCGATAGGTGGCGCTCGTGACGATGAGGCGAACCATGTGTTTCATGTCCCAGCCGCTGTCCATGAATTCGCACGCGAGCCAGTCGAGGAGCGCTTGGTTCGGCGGCGCTTCGCCCTGCGCGCCCAGATCATCAAGCACCTTGGAAAGGCCCATCCCGAAAAACTGTTTCCACAGCCGGTTCATCACGACGCGGGCCGTAAGCGGATTGTCGCGGGACACGAGCCAGTTCGCGAGGTCGAGACGATTGAGGTTCCGGCCGGACGAATCGCCGCCAGGCTTGACCAGAAATGCCGGCAACGCCGGACCAACCCCCTCGCCCGTTTCATTCATCCAATCGCCGCGCGGCAAAACGCGAACGGTGCGCAACTCTCGACTCCGCTCGGTGACCAGGGTGCGCGGCACAGTAGACTCGAAATCGGCGCGCGCCTTTTTGGACTCAGCGAGACGCTTCCGCAGGTCGGTCAGTTCGGTTGACTGCTCTTTGAAATGGGCAAAAACTTTTTCTCGCTGCACGGCGTCGCGCTGATCCTCCGGCACCTTGAGCAGGCTGGCTATTTCTTTGCTCGGCGGTTTCTTTTGTTGAGGAGCTTCAACCACCTTTGGGCCGGGCACCCCCTCTTCGTTCTTGGGTCTCGTCTTTTCGGAAGCAGGAACAGTCTTTTGTTCCTCGCCGGCCAGGGTTGCCAGCTGGTCTTTCTCCCAGGACGCAAAGGCCTCTGCCAGCTCCGGATGCGGCGAGTCAAACTCGCGCTGGAGCCGGGAAACTTCCTGACTGTGCCATGCCAGTTCGCGGGCTTGCGCTTCCGTGGGAACGAACATGCCCTCCTCACGCCGACCGATGGCCGCTTCCTTCACATCGGCAAAAAATGCGCCAAGCGAATAGAAGTCGCGCGTGGTGATCGGATCAAACTTGTGATCGTGACATTGCGCGCAGCCAATCGTCTGGCCCAACCAAACTGCGCTGACCGCGCGGACCCGATCGGTCAGGTAGCGGGCCTCGTAGTCCTTCGGTTGCGTGCCGCCCTCCTCCGTCGTGAGGAGAAGCCGGTTGAATCCCGTGGCCACTTTTTGCTCCGTGGTTGGGTCAGGCAACAGGTCGCCCGCGAGTTGCTCGCGCGTGAAGCGATCAAAGGAAGTGTTCTGGTTGAAGCTGCGAATAACGTAATCGCGATACGGCCAGATGTTGCGCGGAGTGTCGGAGTGATAACCGATCGTGTCCGCGAACCGCACGACATCAAGCCATCCAATGGCCATCCGCTCGCCGTAGTTCGGCGATGCCAGCAGGCGGTCCACCATCCGTTCATAGGAATCAGGCGAACGGTCTCGCTCAAACGCGGCGACCTCCTCCGGCTTGGGGGGCAGGCCGACCAAATCGAGGTGCAATCGCCGCGCCAGAATGCGCCGGTCGGCTTCTCGCGACGGTTTCAGGCCTGTTTCCTTCAATCGTCTCCCGACCAGTTGATCAATCGGGTTGGCGCGAGCGGGAACCGCAGCTTTCTCCGGGGCCGTGTAAGCCCAATGCCCGCGATATTCCGCGCCCTCGGCGACCCAGCGTTTCAGCAATTCCTTTTGTGCCGCGGTCAGCTTCTTGTGCGATTCCGCCGGCGGCATCCGGTCATCTTCATCCGTCGTGAAGATGCGCCGCACCAGTTGGCTCTCCGCGGGTCTCCATGGCACGATGGCAATTTCACCGGACTTGGCGGGCTTCGTTGCCACGTCGCGCAAGTCCAGGCGCAAAGCCGGATCGTCCGAAAACAAAACGGCCCGCAGGCGAAAACCTGCGGGCCGTTTGCTTGAAACTGATTTACGCCCTTCGCTCTTTAATCGCGGCGCTGCGGCAGGATCGCGACCGCTGAGGACAAGGCGCAGCCGAGGAACGGAGGAGTCGGGAGAGTTCCTTTCTGTTCCGCGTTAAAAAACCAACCTCACCTTCGGCACGGGTGACGGTTCTAGAGCATGCCCCGGCCAAACATCTGCTGACTCAACGACTCAACGGCTTCCTCCAGCGCGGGCAACGAGGATGCAGGCCGGAGCTGGATTTGCAGTTCGTCGCAGAGCGGTTGAAGGACGGGTTGCAGGCGCGAACCGCCGATGAAGATTTTTTCCGGCAGGCTTTTGCCCATCAGAAGTGCCTTGACCAAGGTGCGTCCGGCGGCTTCGCCGGGGGTGAGCGCGCCGCTGGCCACATCCATTCCTACAACCAGGCCACGCTGTTTTTCCACGAGCAGGCTGAACCGGCCAAAGCACGGGCGTCCATTTTCAACGAACGAGCCGCCAGGCATCAGGGTGCAATCGAATTCACAGGCAAGGCCGGGTTCAGGCTTAAGCGCGCGGAGTTTTTCGAGTTGCGCGGCGGTCGCCTGGAACGGCTCCAAGCCGGTGAGCGGCGGCAGCAGGAGCGGTCGCCAGTCGAGGTCATCGGGCTTGAGCGGACGGTCGGGTAACGACACAGGCAGAAAGGGAATCTCCGTCACGTCGCGGTTGTCAAACAGGTCGGGCTGTTGCTCGAAAAGTTTGCAGAACGCAGTGAGGCGCGGGAGGTCAGCGAGCAGTTGATCCGCTTCGGCCCGGTTGATGTGCCACGGATGCCAGCCGGGCTCGGACGAACGGAACTGTGGCCAAACCAGACCTTTGCCAGCGGGCTTGAACGCGGCGGCTTTCAGCACGGCGAGATCTTCCTTCGCGAGTTCGCGCTTGGGAACAAATTCGACCTTGAGGCAATCGATGCCGTCAACGTTGTTCAAATCTTCGGGATCGGATGAATCGCTGAGCATGGAGAGAATCCAGCGCAACCCCGCGCGCCGATAGAACACGGCGGCAAACACCTCGCCCGCGTTGCCAAGGACATGGCCGATGCGCGTCTCGCCGGTGACGGGATCAATGAGACCGACGGAATCGCTGTCACAGGCGAATCCCCACGGCTCAAGCGCGGCAAAGTCAGCGGTGGCGGCGAGCAAGGCACGCCAAGTTTCCGGAGCGACAGGCGGCGGCGGGGCGAGCTTGGTCGGCATAAGTAGCCAGTGTTTGATCCCGGCGGCCTTACGCCCTGCGCTCTTTGATTGCTGCCAGAATATCCGCCACGACTTCCGCCTTCGGCTTCGCGCCGACGTTGCCTTTCCCATGCAAGCGCACGCTGATGTTGCCCGCTTCCACATCGCGCCCGCCGATGACAAGCATGGTGTGGACTTTCGCTGATTCCGCGTCGGCGATTTTCGCTTTGATCGGTTCGGGGCCGAGATCGCTGGTCACGCGGACTTCGGCGGCGCGGAGTTGTTGCGCGATGTCTTTGGCGTAGGCGATGAGATTGTCGTCGGCGTTGAGCGTCAGGACGCGGACCTGTTCGGGCGCGAGCCAGAGCGGGAAGTTGCCCGCGTAATGCTCGATGAGGAAGCCGATGAACCGCTCATGTGTGCCGAGCGGCGCGCGATGGATGCACAACGGTGTCTTGTTCGAGTTGTCCTTGTCGCGGTAGGTCAGGCCGAACTTGGCGGGCACGGCGAAGTCCACCTGATTCGTGGCGATGGTGAACTCGCGGCCGATGGCGCTCCACACCTGCACGTCAATCTTTGGCCCGTAGAACGCCGCCTCGTTGGCGACCTCCACGTAGTTGATGCCGGATTCGATCAACACCTGGCGCACCATGTCCTCGGTCTTCTTCCACAACTCCGGCTCGTTGACGTATTTCTTGCCGAGCCCTTCCGCCGCGTGCGTGCTGAAACGCATCTGATATTTTTCCAGGCCGAAGATTTTGAAATACTTCAGATACATGTCGTTCACGGCGCGGAACTCGTCGGCGAACTGCTCCTCGGTGCAATAGATGTGCGCGTCGTTCATGTTGAGCGAACGCACGCGCATGAGGCCGAACAACTCGCCGCTCTGCTCGTAGCGATAGCAGGTGCCGTATTCCGCGAGGCGCAACGGCAAGTCGCGGTAACTGTGCGGTTCAGCCGCAAAGATGCGGTGGTGATGCGGACAGTTCATCGCTTTGAGGTAATAACTCTCCGGCTCGCCCAGTTTTTTCAATTCCGCGCGCAACGCGGACAACTCGTTGAACGCGGCGGTCACGGGCTGCGGCGCAACGCCGGCTTTGACGGCGGCTTCAACAGCAACAAATTCTTCGTCATTCAAAATGGCAGACATGCCGGAGAAAATAGCCGTCCGCGAACCGCAATGAAATCTCAATTTTTAACGCGGTAAAAGCGGTTGGCATTTGTGGCATTGGAGTCCGTGAATGATTGGAGGTAATTGTTTCCGGTGAATGGACCGGCAAATGTAGTCCAGTTGGTCGTAGCGAGGTTGGTGGAGACTTCCGCGTAGTAGGTTGCGCCGAGTTTTGTGCCGAAAGTCGCGGTGAATGAGTTCATCGTTTTAGTCGGCGATGAAATCGTCAGACCGGCTTGAAAATACAAATAGAAGATTTCTGACGGTGTGTGGATTGGGCCGCCGTCCGTGCCGTTGGCGGAGGTGTCGAGGATTTTGACGCCGAGCGTGTAGAGGCCGGGCACACTTGCCGCGAACGTGCGTCCGTGGATGTGGCCGTAGGGATCAGAGCCTGGCGAGCCGTCGCTCTCGCTCAAGTTGAAATGGTTCGCGCCATTCGTCGTGCCGACGGGAATTGTGAAGAGCGGATTACTGACGGCGGGATTTCCCGCGTCCTGTTCCCAAACCGAGAACGCGCCATTCTGCGGGCCGGTGACGGAGACGAATTGCAGTTGCAGATACGCACCGTCCGCCGCGTGGCCGAAAGCCGGGCCGCCGTTGTCGGGTGTGGAAGCAAGCGCGGTGAATGTGAGTCCCGCACCTTGATACAAGTTCGAGAACGAACCGGCATTTGTGTAGCTCAGATATACATCATAGCCCGCGTTCGTCCCATAGACGTAACCGTTGACGAAATAAAGCTGGGCGTTCTGCGTGGTGTTGACTGCGCCCGCGTTGATATGGATGTGCTGGGCGCAAAGCAGACGCGGCCAGATCAAAATGGTTATTAGTGCAAAGATGAGTTTGATTTTTTCTTTCATTGGTCAGGGCAGATTGTTGAGTTGGCGAATCCGGTAAAAACGATTTCCGGTTGGCGCGTTTGTGTCGGTGAATGATTGAAGCGCGTTGTTGCCCCGCAAAGGTGCAGCGGCGGATTGCCAGTTGTTTGATGCGAGTGAACTGGTCGCTTCCAGCAAATTGCTGATGCCGGGCGGACTGCGAAAGGAGACGTTCACGCGGTTGGTGAAAGTTTGAATCGTTTCAATTCGTAACCCTGCTTGAAATCTCACCAGCAAAATGTCGGAAGGTGATTGAATCGGCCCGCCACCGACGCCGTTGGTGGAAAGGTCAATCACACGGAAGCCCACGATGCAAGTTCCCGGCGCGCTCGTCGTGAACTCACGTCCGTGAATATGTCCGTATGGATCTGCGCCCGGCTCACCATTGTTTTCGCTGATGACCAAATAATTTGAACCGTTCGTTGTGCCGACTGGCACGCTGAAGGTGATGTTTCCCAAATCGCTCTCACCATCGCCTTCCCAAAAAGCGAAGCTGCCGCCGGGCGGTCCAGCCACGCTCACCACCTGCACCGCGAGTTGTGCGCCAAACGCGGCGCAACCGGAAATCGGCCCGCCATTGGGCGGCGTCGCAGCAAGCGCAGAAAACGTGAGCGCGTCGCCCCGATAGTAACCGGTGTTCAGTCCATTCGTGCGCAGGATTTGAGGCAAAGCGAAACTGCTTAAACTGGCATCGAACAGATTGCCGTTACTAAAAACGAGTTTGTCGTTTTGGTTTGTGCCGAGTGCACCGGCGTAGATGTGAGTGTCTGCCCGGCCTGGGAGTGTGAAAACTCCCAAGCCGAGCATTACCAAAACAAACTTGGTTGTGAATCTCCGCATGACGCTTCAAGGAACGTAGTTGTAACGGAAGAATTGCTGATTTGCTCCGCTGTCAAGCACGACGCCGGGTTTTCCATCCACGGTCACAGGTGCGTTGGTCACGTTCGCCCAAGTCGCGGGTGAGAGCGATGGCGTGGCTTGCAACGTCCAGTTAGTCGCCGTGCCGGAAGGCCAAGCAACGAAAACTTTTTGCGCGATGCTCAACGTGGGAGTCGGCGTGATCGCCATGGTCGCGGAAATGCCGCGAGCCGACGCGGCTGTGCCGGCGGTTTTGTTTGCGATGTCGTTTCCACCAATCATGATGGTGTAATCGCCGGCAGCCAAAGCGAAGCTGCCAGTCACGCTGCCGCCACTGGTGGTGGACGATGCCGAACCTTTGTAAGTGAACGTGGTCAACTGCGAAAAGTCGCCGGGCAAATCGCCGTCGCCGCCAATCTTCCACTCGCCAAGCGCGTTCCAACTGCCGTCGGTCGGCGCTTCGGTCGTGGCGTTGGTGTCAATGTTTTGCTGCACCCACCAAGTGCGCCACGCGACGGAAGAAGGACTGAAATCATGATCCGGGCTCACCGGCAGATTAGTCCAGCCCACGGCAAACGGCGCGATGGCCGCGAGTCCAGAATAGATGGAAAACGCAGGCGTGAGGTCACCCAGCGAAGTTCCGGTGGCGAGAGGATTTGCGGCAACGGACAGTGTGACCAATGAGGAATTATCCAGATGAAACCGGAAGGCGCGGCCTTTGTGGCTGTCGCCAAGAACGCCGTCTGCGGCATCAGCCCAACCGAAGTTGCCGGTGCAGGTTTGATTGGTGATCGCCTTGACACCGTTCGTCAGGCCGGAAAAAGCCCCGAAGTCGCGTCCCGAATATGTCAGGTGAGCTTGGGCATATTGGCTTGTAGCGAGAACGCCCACCGCGAGGATTGTGCCGAATACATTTTTAAGTTTCATAACTTTCATACTGTGAATTTTTTCTTGGTTAATTTTTTACGGATTGCCATCGGGCCGCACGAGGCGGTCACCGGTGGACTGGATTTGTTGAATGACTTTTGACCACGCGAGCCGTTCGACGTGTCCGTCGGCAAATAGATAATTCGCCGAACTTGCATGGCGCTTCACCGCGACCTGTTGCGGAAACACGGCGACGGAATAACCGCCACTGGACGCGTCCGCAAAATGGAAGTGGTCCGAGCCATCATATTGGTCGTCACACTCCGCCATCCAGAAGGTCGCCGATGGAGACGGCATGGTTGTCAGTTTGGAAAAGTCCAACTGCGGCGCGCCGAACGGATGCGGGGTCAGGAAGTCGTTGACTGCATAACTGTAAAGACGCTGTTCATTCTTGTCGTCCGGGCAGCGAAACACGTTTGTGCCCGTGTCCCGTTGCAGCGTGCCCACCCACGACGCGTGCTCATGCGAAGTCATGGGCAGCTTGTCGTTGTTATCGCCGCAATACATCACCGCGCCCAATCCAATCTGCTTGAGATTGGACAGGCATCGCGTTGCCCGCGCCTTGGCCTTGGCTTGGCTCAACGCAGGCAGGAGCAACGCCGCGAGGATTGCGATTATCGCAATCACCACGAGCAACTCAATCAATGTAAAGGCAGCGTTACGGGAACGCATGACGGACGGCTGAATCAACAGCGTTTGGAATCAAACGGAAATGTTCACACCCAGCACACGGCTTGGGTGAACAGAAACAACTCCGCCGGAGCGGAGAACAATCGAAGAAGTAATCAGGCCGTTCGGGGCGGCGGCACGGGCGGGGTGGTGGAGAAGGAAGCGGGTAATTCAACGCGCCATCCAACCAGCGTGAATGCGGACGGCGTGGCAAAAACAAAAGGTGAAGTTTGGCTCACGAACTCAAACTTCTTGAGCGTGGGCATCGAGGCTTCTTTTTTTTCCTCGGATTTTTTCCCGGCCTTGATTGCTTTGCAAAGCGGACAAGGATGCTCGCCGTCGAAAGTCTTACTCACAGCCTCGGTCAAAGAATCATTTGCGGAAAGGTTTGCCGCGATCATCGTCGTCCACGCCACGGATTGCAGCAACGCCCAATGCCCGCCGAGCGAGAGCGTCAGCGTCAACACGACCAGCCACTTGGACAGGCGGAGCAACATCGCGCCCAAGCTAGAGGAACGCAGTGCCACATCAAAGGACAAAATACAGCCTCCATTTCTGGAAGCTGTCGCGTTTTCTGAATTTAATTTTTATGGACTTGGCGGCGTTGGCGGTTTGGGCTTCACGTTCGCTTTCGCTTTGCCACCGCCCGAATCCACAATGATGCGGGCGTTGTTGTAGTCTTCCACAAACTTCGCATTTGCGGCGGCGAACTGCGGCACAAGCGCGTCCATCTGATCGTTCAACGCGGCATCGGCGGCATCAAACTCATCAGACATTTGCTTGGTGGCGGTCGAACCAGAGGCCACGGCGTCACGCGGTTTGGACAGGCTCGCGGAGTAGGCATCAATTTTCGCCTTGAGCGCGGTGAGCTTGGCAGCGGTCACGCCATAGGGCGCAAGGTTGGCTAGGTTCGCCGTCGCGGCGGCGTGGATGTTCAACGCGTTGGTCGCGGCGAGGGTGTCGCGGCCTTCCATGTAGGTGCTGACGCTCACGTTCGTCTTGGCGGCGAGGTCGTTGTTCTTGACCTTCTTGGCGTAGGCGTTGGTGGCGAGGGCAACTTCCACGGTGGCGGTAGCCATCGTTTTGCGGAGGGCTTCTTTGTCGGCAGAAAGACCGGTGGAATCCACGGCTTGGCTCTGCGCGAGGTTTTGGATGTTAATGACGCGCGCGCCGAAATCGGCGTAGCCGTCAACGAATGCCTGCAATGTTTGCCAGGTGCTGTTATTGCGGTCGCAAACTGCCTTTACCGCAAGATACATGGATAACTTGTTTTCTTGCTTGGAGGTCATACGAGGAAAAGGTAAAAAATCCGTATCGTTCGTCAACCCGAAAATGGCGGGAAGTCGGGAGCAAATCCGGTGACGACGGGAGGCAGATTGGCTACGCCAATCGCCAGCTTCGGGAAGTCCAAAACCACTGGCAAAAATTAGCCAGTCAGAGCGGAGAAGTCGCCTGACAGATGCAGGAAGTCAGCCGCCAGCATCGAGAAGTTGACCGCCAGATGCGTGACGACGGCTGACAGATACGCCAATTTAACTGACAGAACCGCCAAGTCTGATTCCAGACCGGCCAATTAACCCGTCAGCATCGCCAAGCCAAGTGGCAGACGCGCCAAGTCTTATTCACGGATTGCCGGACGCGGGTGAGCCATCCTTTTTCGCGTGGTCGGAAAGTTGTTTCTCCAGTTCGGCGATGCGTTGCTCGATGTCCTTGCGGTCGGCGCGGTGTTCGTCCATTTCCATTTTCGGAAACATGGACTCCGCGTAATACGGCAGATGGCCAGAGGTTTTATACATTTTCTCCTTGGCCAAATGCGGCGTGCGGACGCGGACGTAGCCGGCGGCAAATTCGGTTTCCTTGGCCAGCTTCTCCAGTTCCTCGACTAGCACCGTGCCCTTGGGCAGCCACAGCGGCATGCCCGGCCCGACAAATTCCGTGTCAATCGCGAACAGCCCCATCTCCGCGCCGATCTTGCGATGGTCGCGACGCTTGGCCTCCTCGAGCATCTTGAAATACTCGTCGAGTGCGGTCTTGTTCTTGAACGCCGTGCCGTAGATGCGCTGGAGCTGCGGGCCTTTTTCGTCGCCCTTGTAATACGCGGCGGCCACGCTGGTGAGCTTGAACGCCCCGATGTTGCCCGTGCGCATCACATGCGGCCCGGCGCAGAGATCGATGAAATCGCCATTCTTGAAATAGGAAATCGGCTCGTTCTCCGGAATGTTCTGCACGATGTCCAACTTGAACTTCGACGGGACCTGGCGGTCGGCCACAGCGGCAAGCCGACCGTTCTGTGCGTCTTTCAAAGCCTGTTCGCGCGTGACGACCACTTTTTCAAACGGCTGATTGGCTTTGGTGATCGCCTTCATCTCCGCCTCGATCTTCGGGAAATCTTCCGGCGAAATGCGATGCGACAATTCTACGTCGTAATAAAAACCATTTTCGACCGGCGGCCCGGCGGCGAATTGCGCTTCCGGCCAGATTTTCAAAATCGCCGTCGCGAGCACGTGCGCGCACGAGTGGCGCAAGCGTTCGAGGTCGGTCATTTTCGCGCGGTCATCGAGACTTTTGCGTTCCGGATTCGGTTGCGGCGGCTGATTTTCTTCGTCCATAAATTTTTTGTCGAGTTGGAAGGTAACAAAAGAACTCTTGGAAAAGCCAGCGCGAGAATTATCGCCGATAGCGGCTTAATTGGATCGCGGCGTTTACGCCGCTTCGTCGTTCGGAAGCCTGCGAGACGATTATTCCTCACCGGCGATCGAACGTTGAAGCGGCCTGAAGTCCGCGCGCCGGAGACCAACCCCGGACACGGGGGTCTATCCAGTCTCTTATTGCACCTGACGCAGGCGGAAGAATTCGCTCGCTTGTTGAGCCGGCACGTCCACCTCAAAGAAATAAGGAGTCACCGAGACAGAGTTCGTGACCGCAGTCCAGAACGTCGGCGTTTCCAGCGCCGGGGAATTTTCCAGAACGGCGTCCGCGGAAGTTCGTGGCCAAAGAATAGTTCCGCCAACCGGCTGCTTCAACATGCCGAGCCGAATGGCGTTTCCGATCACAATGGTTCCGCTTTGGGTGGCAGTGGCGGTTCCGACACGCGCGATGAGAGACCAACCAAATGCGCCCGGCGTGCTGTAGGCGTGTGCGGCGTAGCGATTCGTGTTCAGCGGCGAGCCGTCGCCGAAGTTCCATTCGTAGCTGACGTTTGCAATCGTATTGCTCGGTGTGGCCACCGCGCTGAAGGCTGCAGGCCAGCCCGCCGGATAATCCGCCGACACCAGCGCATTGACTGCGATGGAGTAAGGCCCCTCAGCCACGATCACTGTGCCGGTCGCGAGAGTCGAGTTTTTCGAGCCATCCCACGCGGCAAAAGTGAACGTGTCGGTGCCGATAAAACCCGCATCCGGGAAATATGTCGCCACGTTGTTGCTCACGCCGACGGAGCCGTGCGCAGGTTGCAAAGTCACCCGCGCCGCCGCGCCCGCTCCGGTGATGGGCAGGGCGAAGCTGAGGGGTTGGTTGTTCAGCGTGTTGTTGGTGACGTTGCTGGCCGTGGGGTTGGCGGCCGAGTTCGCGCTGCTTTGGAACGGACCATTGTGGCAGTTGTAGCAGCCGACCTCCGCGCCTTTGAACGTCGGGAAGGTTACCGCCGTGCCGTCCATGCTGACTGTGATGCTCCGGCTGGCGTGCATCCGCGAGAGCGGCGTGCCGCGATAATCCATGCCGTGACACTTCTGGCAGTTCGCCAGCGAGCCGATGTAGTCATGATGCCCAGTGACCCACGCCTGGCTGATCGGGTGCATGCCGTGCGGGCCGTTGGTGGAGGTGAAACTGCTCACGCTCATTGAAGCGTGGCACGAAGTACACTCGACCATCACGCCGGCATGGCCCTGAATTTTTTCGTTCCGGATATTGTCGTTGCGATGGGTGGCCGGAAATTCCGCATGGGTCGAGCCGTGACAAGCGGAGCATTGGAGGCCGCCATGGCCGGCGGAAAAGCGATAGAGCGAGAGGCCGGGAGCAGGCGTATTGGGCTGGGTCGCGAAAGTCTGGTTCGTCGCCACGCGCACGCTGCCGTTTGTTTCAAACACGGACGTGTAGCGGATCTGCCCGTTGTTGCTGGTGGCCGTCCCGCTGTGGCAGCTCTGGCAATTCGGTTCCATGAACCAGCCGACGCGAGCCTGCGATCCCACCTGGCTCATGGTGCCGTGACAACTCTGACACTGCATCGACATCGAGCCGTCGCGGGCGATCGCGCCACCCATCGCGCCGCGCAGGCACTTGGTCGCGGAGCCGGGATGACAGCGGTAGCACGAGGCGCGGTTCGCGGAGTTGTCGAGCGTCAGGTGCAGGTCGGGATCCATCACCGTCGCGTGCTTCGCGTGAACCGACGCGGTGAGCGGCGGGATGGCCAGCGCCAGCAGGATAGAGCGAGTGAGTGAGTTCATGGTTCAGGTTGAAGTGGGCGTTTGGGTTGTTTGATTTAAGTGCAGCTATTCGTGAGCGCGTTCACCCGGCGCGGCTCTCGTCGCACCCGGACGGATTTCGGTGTGGCGCACCTGTCCGCCGAGGTTGGCGGTCCACGCCATGAGACCAGTGACGATGAGTGCGCCGATCAATGTGATGACTCCAAACCACGCAGGCATGAGACGGCTTCCCCGAAACCAGATCAGCCCCGCCAACGCCGCCACGCCGACCGTCAGCAATCCGCCCAACGCCACCCCGGCAGCCTCTTCGTGTTGTTCGATCAGGGCGCGGGATATACCGGGCAATCCTTTGACGCCGTCCTCGGCCGGCTCGCCGGTCATGTAGGCGGGAATGGCCACCAGCGCGGAAATCACCAGCACGCCGAGCGCGGCCCGCTTGAGGTCAGTGCTGCGCCGCCAGAGCGCAAAGGCGAGCAAGCCGAAACCGCAGAGTGTGCCGACGACGGGGAGGTGATTCAGCAGCAGATGGAGATGAATAAGGTTCATAAGAATTTCGTTCCGTTTGTTGCGGTTGATCGGTGGTTAAAACTCATGGGTTATAGCGCAAGCGGTAGAACGCCTGTGGCGGTTTGTTCGTTAGATCATTGAAATTGTCCGAGAGATAAATCGAGCCGTCGGCCCAGGCTTGCACCGGCCAGCTTTGCAGCGGACCAGTGAACGCGGCGTTCGTGGCGCGCTGGCATTCGTAAAAATACCACGGCACGCCGGTAAAGCTAATCGTGGCTGTCCCATCCGGCGCGCGGTCGAGCGCGATGCCCCGGCTGGTGACGTTGGTGATGATCCCGATGGTGGCCGAACCTATGGACGTTGCGCCATGGCTGTCGGCGATGGTGTAGCTGAAGGCGTCGTTCGTCGCGTTTGCGGGAATGAGGATTTGCGTGGCGTTGGTCGCGAGCGCGAGGCCGTTGGAACTTGTCGCGCTAACGCTGACGAACGTGACCGGATCGCCATCCGGGTCGTAATCATTCCACATCAAATCGGCGAGGTTGATGGTAAGCGGCTGGCCGGCGAGCTGGAAGAAGTCGCTCCCGAAAGCCAGCGGCGCCGAGTTGGTGCTGGCCGTGGACGCGGCGGTGAAATTGGCGAAGATCGACCGGTTCGTGGTGCAAGTAAACGAGTAGCTGTCGTTCGTGCCGACCGGCGTATCCTTTTCCGTCCAGTTCAGGAACGCATAACCGGGATAGGCATTCGCCACCAGGGTCACGTTCGCACCAGGCTGATAAACTCCCGCGCCGGTGACCGTTCCGCCAACGCCAAGGTAGGCGCTCGCGTCGATGCGCCGGCCATAGGCGAAATGCCCCACCAGCGTACGATTCGCGGTGACGTTGAATTGGAAATTCGGATCGGTGCTCACCGGCACGCCGTTCTGCGTCCAATTTACAAAGCACCAGCCGGGTTCGGGAATCGCCTTCATCTTCGCGAGTTCGCCGGGTTCATACTTTGAAGAATCCGCCTCGACCGCGCCGCCACTCGGGGGATCGGCGCTGACGGCGATCGTATAGACCGGCTTGAACTTCGCGACCATCACGCGGTTGGTGGTGACCGTGAAGGAGTTGGTGCGCGCGGTGCTGACCGTCACGCCGTTGACCGTCCACTTGGAAAACTTGTAGCCCACACTCGGGATCGCGATGACGGTGGCCAGTGTGCCGGGGGCATACGCGCCGTCACCGAGCGTCGCGCCGCCATTGGCAGGCAGCGCCGAGGTGGTGATGACGACATCGCCGCCCGCGGAAATGAAATTCGCCACCAACACCCGGTTGGATTGCGCCACAAAATTGAGGTTCGGCGAACTGCCGACCACCGCCGCGCCCTCGGTCCAGTTCGTGAAGACGTATCCCGGGCCGGGCGTGGCGACAAGGGTCACGTTGGCGGCGCTCGCAAATGTGCCGCCGCCGGTCGCCGCGCCGCCGCTGACCGGTGACGCACTGAGGTTCCCGGAAACCATCGGGTTTCAAATTTCGCGAATTTATTCTGGAGAATTCCAAAGAATCGCGCTGGGCGGTGATGCCAAAGAGTTTTTGAAGCCAATTTAAACTCAGCTGTGTTCTTTTAAAATAAAAGGGCTTGCGGCATTGAGAATAGCCTCTATATTGCGAACTCTTCTGGAACGCGGGGTGGAGCAGCCTGGTAGCTCGTCAGGCTCATAACCTGAAGGCCGTGGGTTCAAATCCCACCCCCGCAACCAATTTTATCCAAAGGATTGGAAACCCATTACTCAGTTTACGTCCTGCGCAATCCGCTAAACCAAAGCTACATTGGCCTCAGCGAAAATCTCCCGCAGCGGATCCTTCAGCACAACTCTGG
>CANJXF010000043.1 GCA_947478865.1 Verrucomicrobiales bacterium
GCCACGCCTGCCATGATCTTCAATCTCTCACGTTCGCTCCCACTCATCTGTAATGTCTCCATGTACGGGCGGGTTGCTACCGCAACCCAACCCACGGGGACATTCTTATCGAGTTACCAAGGGGACATTCTCATGGAGTTCCGACAATTTTCAATCGCCAGTTGACTTCGAACTCCTAAACAACTAACCAAATGACCCAACTTTTTTGTCCGCCGTTTCAGAGCAAGCCCAGTCTCAATTCCTATTCCGCCAAAACATTCGCGTTTTTGTTCTTCATCCATATATTAACCGGCCTGTGGCGGAAAAAAAAATACGCGTGTTGTGCGGGATGAGCGGAGGAGTCGATTCCTCGGCAACGGCTGCGCTTTTGTTGGAACAGGGGTTCGATGTGGTTGGCGTCACGCTGAAGCTTTGGCCGCAGGATTGCGTGTCGCGCGCTGAAGACAAGTGCTGCGGTCCGCAAGCCGTCATGGATGCTCGCAGCGTCTGTCACAAGTTGGGCATTCCGTATTACCTGATCGACGAGGCGGCGGAATTTCAAAACAAGGTTATTCAATATTTCGCGGATGAATACAGGGCAGGGCGCACGCCGAATCCATGCGTGATGTGCAACCAGAATTTGAAGTTCGGCACGTTGATCACGCGCGCAAAACAACTGGGCGCGGAGAAGATTGCCACCGGCCATTTTGCACGAGTGGAGACGACGGCGGAAGGGCGCGTGTTGTTGAAGCGAGGCCGCGATTCACGGAAGGACCAAAGCTATTTTCTTTTCTCGCTGCGCCAGGACCAGCTTGCCTTCTCCATGTTTCCGCTCGGTGAAAAAACCAAGGCTGACACGCGTGAAGTCGCCCGCGAATGCCAGCTCAAGACCGCCGACAAAGAGGAGAGCATGGAAATCTGTTTCGTGCCCGATAACAATTATGGCGGATTTCTGCAGAAGACGAATCTCGTGGCAAAACACGTCGGGGAGATCGTGGACACATCGGGAAAAAAGCTCGGTGAACATGAGGGGATTGAATTTTACACGGTGGGCCAGCGCAAGGGATTGGGAATCTCATCACCGAAACCGCTTTACGTGCTTGAACTCGATCCGGTGAACAACCGCGTGATCGTGGGCGATGATTCGTTGCTGGAACGCGATGAGTTTGTGGTCGAGCGCTGCAATTGGATTCCGTTCGAAACGCCTCCCGAACAAATCGAAGCGAGCGCAAAAATCCGTTATAACCATCCCGGAACTGCTTCGACGATCACGCCGCTGGAAAATGGTTCGGCTCGGGTGAAGTTGCATATTCCGCAACGAGCGATCACACCTGGGCAGGTGTGTGTTTTTTACCAGGAAGACCTGGTGGTTGGCGGCGGTTGGATCGCCCGCTGAAAAACTATTTTCAATGTTTCATTCCCCACGTCTTGGGCCGAAGAGTTAAGTGGCTTCGGTCAATTAGTCGCCTTGGAATACTCGCTGCTTTCTACGTTGTGTGGGAACATGCTGCGGCTTTCTCCGCATCGCGGTAAATTTTGTTCAAGAGTGGTTGGGCGCCGACCTGATCGAGTTGTGCCTGAATTGATAGGTTTTCCCTGCTCCGCCATTTAAATTCAAGACGGCTTTGAATAGGGCTTGCATGGTGAAAAGTCATTGCTAGAGTCCTCGCTCCAAACCACCTCGGCGGTGGTTTTATTTTTTCAAAATAATGAAAATTTTTGCCGGCACATCTAATCCCAATCTGTCGGAAGCGATCGCTGCTTCTATCGGACTTGATCTCGGTAAATGCACGGTTAGCGCCTTTCCTGACGGGGAGACGTTCGTGAAGATCGAAGAGAACGTTAGAGGCGAGGATGTGTTTTTGGTTCAGTCCACCAGCCCGCCATCCAATCATTACCTGATGGAAATGTTCATCATGATGGATGCTTTGCGACGTGCGAGCGCATCGAGAATCACGGCTGTTTTACCTTTTTACGGTTACGCGCGGCAGGATCGTAAAGATCAACCACGCGTGCCGATCACGGCCAAGTTGGTGGCGAATCTCTTGGTGGCTGCCGGGGCGAATCGCGTGCTGACGATGGATTTGCATGCGCAACAGATTCAAGGTTTCTTCGATATTCCCGTCGATCATCTCTACGCGGCGCCGGTGATGTACGACTACATTAAAAAGAAAAAGCTGGCTGACCTGGTCGTGGTCAGTCCGGACGTCGGTGGTTTAAAAATGGCTCATGCCTATTCACAGGTTTTGGGCGTTGGATTGGCGATCGTGGCCAAGCGGCGGAAGAGTGCAACGGAAATTGAGGCGATGACGGTCATTGGCGAAATCCGTGGTAAAAACGTCTTGATGGTCGATGACTTAACCGAGACTGCGGGCACGTTAACGACAGCAGCGGCGCTCTTAAAAAAGAAGGGTGCAAAGAAGATTATCGCCTGCGTTTCGCATGCGATTTTAAATGATTTGGGCATCGAACGACTCAGAAAATCGCCTATTGACGAATTAATAACTACTGATACCGTCCTACGCCCCGCAATTGACGGGGTGAACATCACCACCTTGTCGGTGGCAGGATTGTTAGGCGAAGCGATCAAGCGGATAAATTGTAATTCCTCGATTACTTCGTTATTTGAATTTAAAGGCGGACGCACCAGTTAGGGCGTAAGCCAGCTTTATAGAAACATGAAATCAGTATCATTGACGGCTTTTCCTAGAACGCAGCTCCGACGCGGCGAAGTTAAAAAATTGCGCGCGACCGGCCGAGTACCAGCGGTGGTCTACGGTGGCAAAACCCAACCTCAAAATCTGGAAATCGATCTCGAAGAACTCGAAGAATTGATTCATCACTCTGCTTCTGAGAACCTTCTCGTCGACCTCGCGGTCACGGGTAATTCCAAGCGCCTCGCGTTGGTGCAAGAAGTCCAGCATCACCCATTGAGCGGCAAAGTCCTTCACGTGGATCTTCATGAAGTGGCCGAGAATGAAAAAGTTACCATCATGGTTCCGGTTGAAAGCACTGGCATACCGGTTGGTGTGAAAACGGGCGGCGGCGTGCTGGAGCATGTTCTTTTCAAAATTAAAGTGCGTGCGCTTCCTCGTGATTTACCTGAGGTAATCACCGTGGACGTGACATCGTTGGAAATCGGTAAAGCTGTTCATGTTGGCGATCTCCATGCCGGACCGAATGTTGAAATCCTTGGCGACAAACACATTTCTGTCATGGCGGTTGCTGCTCCTTTGACCGAAGCTCAAGCGGCGGCCGCAGAGGCAGCGGCGGGACCTGCGGGTCAAGTTGAAATGACCAAGGAGAAGAAGGAAGAAGGCGCGGAAGCTGCGGCTCCAGCCAAAGGCGCTGCTGCGGCCAAGGGTGCGGCCGCTCCCAAAGCGGATGAGAAAAAGCCGGCGGAAAAGAAGAAGTAATTTCGCTAGGGCTCATCTCAAACAATTTGAAAAGCGCGAGAATTTCTTGCGCGCTACCTTAGAGAAACCTGCGTGTGGAAGACATGTTTCTCATTGTCGGCTTGGGAAACCCAGGTCGGGAATATGCGAAAACGCGTCACAACGCTGGGTTTTTGTTCGTGGAAAAATTGGCGCAGGATTGGAAGCTAGGCTGGACGACGGAAAAAAAATTCAGCTCGCGCGTGGCGAAAACGGAGCGAAGCGGTCGAAAGTTTATTCTTTCGCAGCCGCAGACGTTTATGAACTTGAGCGGGGAGGCGGTTCAATCGTTGGCCGGCTATTTTCGGTTGGCGCCGCAGAAGATTTTGTTGGTGGTTGATGATGCCGATTTGCCTTTTGGCGAGATTCGTTTGCGAGCGAACGGAAGCAGCGGCGGACATCACGGCTTGGAATCGGTCGAGAAACATCTCGGAACCCGGGATTTTCCAAGGCTGCGGATTGGAATTGGACGAAGAGTGGACGGTGTCCGGCAGATTACCAATCACGTCCTGGGGCAATTTGGAAATGACGAGACGGAGTTGCTGGGAAAAATTTTAACGCGAGCCGCAGAACAGGTTGAATGCTGGGCCAGCGAAGGAATCGCGAAAGCGATGAGCCGATTTAACGGCGTGGTTAACAAAGAAGAAAAAAGGAACTGAATAGTGAAACGATACGAAGGTTTGTTCATATTGAACACCGCAGCCAAAGAAGAGGGCATCAAAGATGTCATCGACAAAATTTCGGCAGAGATCACCTCAGCAGGTGGCAAGGTCGAGACCGTGCAGAAAATGGACAAGAAGACTTTCACGCGTGTAGCTGACCGCAAGCACACCGCTGGTTTTTACGTCAACGTGATTTTCGAGACCAAGCCCGCTGCACTCGCCCAATTACGCACTCGCTTCAACAGCAGTGACGATATTTTCCGCGTCATCTTCACGAACTCTCCCGCACCCAAAGAAGAAGCCGCAAAGAAGTAATTTGGTATGGCCAGCTTCAACAAAGTTATCCTTGTCGGCAACTTGACGCGCGATCCTGAATTGCGCTACACGCCCAAGGGAACTGCCATTGCGAAAATCGGCCTGGCTGTTAATCGCACGTGGAAAAATGAAGCGGGTGAAACCAAGGAAGAAGTCACATTCGTTGATGTAGATGTCTTCGGTCGTACGGCGGAAAATGTTGGGCAATACATGCGCAAGGGCAGCCCGATCTTAATTGAAGGTCGACTCCGGCTTGATACCTGGGATGACAAACAAACTAACCAAAAGCGCAGCAAGCTTGGTGTAGTTGCTGAAACTGTTCAGTTTCTCGGTTCATCTCGCAGTGGCGGAGAAGGCGCACCGGTGGAGCGCGCTGCTCGACCAGTTGCCTCCAAGCCGCCGGAACCTGCTGATGCGGATGGTCCGCCTCCTGAAGAAGACGACGTCCCATTTTAAATTTCCGAGAGGCAGTGATTTGTCGCTCGCCCTCATTCCTGAACGCTTAATCCTTTTTATTTATGGCAAAAACTGAAGTTATTCTGACGCACAACATTGTTGGTCTTGGAAGCGAATCTGACCAGGTCAAAGTCGCCGCTGGCTATGCACGCAATTATCTGCTTCCACAACATCTCGCAATCCCAGTGACTGGTGCAAACAAACGTCGCCTAGAATCGCTCAAGCAGCGCCGCGCGGAACGTGAAGCTCATGAGCTGAACACGATGACCGATTTGGCCAAGGGTATCTCGAAGTTGATTTGCGTCGTTTCCGTTAAGACCGGTGAAGATGGAAAGATTTTCGGCACTGTCACTTCCGGAATGATCGCTGATCAACTGAAGACGCAATTTGATATCGTGCTCGAGAAACGAAAAATTCATCTCGAACAACCGATCAAAGCATTGGGCGAACACGAAGTCGAACTTCGCCTTCATGCCGACGTAAAGAGCACTTTGAAAGTTCGCGTTGAAAGCAGCACACCGCTGCCGGATAAAAATGCTGCCGCACCGGTCCTCGAAGCTCCTAAAACCCAGACTCGCGCCAAACGCGGTGAGCAACAGGTTTATACGAGCGAACGTAAACCGCGCTCCTAAGAATAGCTCACTATAATCTCAACCAAAAAGGCAGGCTGTTAATTCAGTCTGCCTTTTTTCTTTAAAGAGATTCAGGAGTTTCCTTACCAGTCTTTCAGCTTTCGATTGGGTGCTTTCTCCTTTTTCTCCGGTTTGAAAATCAGCGCCTTATCTTCTTGCTTCTGCATGTCCAAAAATTGACGCGCCTGTTCCTGCGTCATTTTCCCTGCTGCCATGGCCATGGCTTCTTGCTGCTCCTGCTCCTGTTGTTCCGGTGACTTGTCATCTTTGCCGCTTTCACCCTTTTGCTTCTGCTCCTCCTGTTTTTGCTGATCCTCTTTCGCTTGCTGCTTAGATTTGTTTTGTTGCTCGTTGTCTTGTTTGGTTTGGTCTTCTTTGGATTTATCATCCGGCTTCTCCGACTTCTGCTTATCCTTTGAATCCTGATCTTTATCCGGCTGGTTTTTCTGCTCGTCCTTCTTCTGTTGATCCTTGCCGTCCTGCTTTTCTTTGTCCTTATCTTTCTTATCCTGATCTTTGTCGTTCTTGGATTGTTGCTGCTGTTCCTGCTGCTTGAGTTCTGCCAATCTCTTTTTAACGAGATCGAGGTTGTTTTTTGCGTCCGGATCTTTTGAATTCAATTTTAGTGCGTTTTGAAAGCTCTTAATTGAATTCTCCCACGCCTCCTTCTTTTTGTCTGATTCCGGCGCTTGCTCGCCTGTTTCGAATAACGTGTTGCCCAAATTGTAATATGCCTGTTGCTGCAACTGCAGGTCGGGCGCCGCTGCCGCTGCGTTGAAATATTTTTGGGCATCTTCAAGTTGTTTTGCGCGATACGCCGCAGTTCCAGCATTGTAACTCAGCCGCAAGTCATTCGTTTTTTGTTGGCTTAATTTCCGAAACTCATCCAGCGCTGAATGATAATTCCCCGCCTCGTACTCGCGGAGCGCGCTCGATGGCGACGCTTGCGTAGCGCCCGTCGCAAAAATTAGGAGCGATATGGCCAAAGCTTGTGCTGGTTTCATTTTGCTTTGGGACATTCCGAGCGAAGCGGAGCGCGCAATACGCTTGCGATGAGGTAGGAATTGTTCGAGAAGCAGAAGCAGAATCGCAATGCCGAGTGGCCATTGAAAGCGCTCGCGATATTGGCGGACCAATTTCGTCGTCGCATCGGATTTTGGCAGACGCGACAATCCCTGCGCGTAGAGCGCTTCCATTGGTTTTGCGCCGCGCAAGGGTAGGTAGAAGCCGCCCGCTTGCGTCGCAATTTTTTGCAGCAACGTTTCGTCGAGTCTCGATTTCACCGCGTTTCCAGCATCGTCTTTCAAAAACCCGACCTTTCCCTGTTCATCGCGGACGTTGATCAATTCTCCTTCCGCCGTTCCCACGCCGATGGTGAAAATCTTCAAGCCTGCTTTCGCAGCCTTCTCCGCTGCGGCCAAAACATCGCTGTCGTGATCTTCGCCGTCGGTAAACAAGACGAGAACTTTGTGGTTGTCGTTGCCTTTTTCAAACGCGGTCAGGGCGGATTCGATTGCTTCGGTCAATGCTGTGCCGCCTTGCGGAATGATCCCGATATCCAACGCCTCGATGCTCTGCCGAAACGCCTCCTCGTCCAGCGTCAATGGACATTGCAGAAAAGCCGAGCCCGCAAAGGCAACCAAACCGAGTCGATCATTTTTCGACAGCTTCATTAAATCGAGAGCCGCTAACTTGGCGCGGGTCAAACGGTTTGGCGCAAGGTCTTCGGCGAGCATGCTGCGCGACGTGTCGATCGCGACCACGATGTCCAAGCCTTGTTGCTTGGCTTCCTCCCACGAGAAACCCCATTGCGGCCTGGCCATTGCGAGAATCAGAAACACCACTGCGGCTACCATTAACACGAGGCGAAATTTCTGGCGCTTTTGCGAGACGCCCACAGTGAGATTTGAAAGCAGGCGCGATTGCACAAATTGGGCAATCAATTTTTGTTTCGTGCGCCACGCGAGAAATAAAAAACCGCACAGCAAGGGAACCACGATGACGAGAAGCCACAGGACTTGTTCTGATGCGAATAAACTCATGGCAATTTTCTCCAGACAGTTTGGCTTAGAATGATCTCCAGCAGCAGCACGACAAGTCCCGCGAGAATCGCCCAGGCAAAGAGTTCCTCATATTGCCGATATTTTTTCACGTCCATTTCGGTTTTTTCCAACCGATCAATCTCGGCATAAATTTTCCGCAGGTTATCCGAGTTATCGGCGCGGAAGTATTTTCCGCCGGTGCGATCGGCCATCTTCGTGAGTGTCTCTTCATCGATATCCACCGCGACCTGTTGATATTCCTTTTGGCCAAACACATTGACGTAGGGCATTGGCGCGGTTCCACGGGTGCCAACGCCGATCGTGTACACTTTCACTTTCATGGTTTGCGCAACCTCCGCCGCCGTGAGCGGGGGAACTTTGCCCGCGTTGTTCTGGCCGTCGGTCATCAGAATGACAATTTTACTTTTTGATTTCAGATCCCGCAGACGATTCAGCGCGGAGGTCAGGGCCGAGCCGATGGCGGTGCGATCCTCGATCATCCCAAGGTAAAGACGATCGAGATTTTGCCGGAGGAAATCGTGATCGAGCGTCAACGGTGAAGCGATGTAGGCGCGCCCGGCGAAAGCGACAAGGCCAATTCGATCAGCCGGGCGGTGATCAATAAATTTTTGCAACACGTCTTTGGCAATCGTGAGGCGGTTGACCCGTTTGCGCTCTATTTCAAAATCTTCCGCTGCCATGCTTCCAGAAAGATCGACCGCCACCACGATATCGATTCCGCTGGCGCGACTGCTCGATTCGCCTTTGATAAATCGTGGTTGCGCGAGGGCGATGATGAACAGCGTGAGCGCTACCCAACGAAGCATCAGCAAGATTCGTCCGGCTCGTGAACGGGTCAGACCAGAAAGGGGTTTCACCAATTGTACCGACGAATAAAGAAACGCCGAATTCTGCCCGCGCTTGCCTTGCAGCCAGGCCAGAATCGGCAGTAGCAAGAGCAGCAGGAGAAGGTATGGATGGGCGAAGCTCATTTGGCGGCGGTGAGGGTCGAGGGTCGAGGGTCGAGGGTTGGAGGTTCGGTTTCGTCGATCAGCCGCAATGCGCAATCATGGAGATCGCGCAATTCTGCTTCGGTGGGTTCGTAGCGCGCAAATTTCACGAGGTCGCAGCGCGAAAGAAATTCGCCGAGACTTTGTTTCTGGTCGGGCGTCAACAATTCCGTGCCTTGCAGTTCATGAAGAAATTCCTCGGTCGTCCGATCCGGCGCGTGGAAACTGAATCGCTCCTCGAGATAAACACGGATCGTATCGGCGACCGTGACTGTGAACGGCACCGGGTCGGAAATTATGGCAAATGCCTCCTGCAAGCGTTGGCGGGCGCGAACGTGAGGCGGAATCGCGGGAACGATTTTCGCTTCAGCCTGTTTCTGGTTCCAAAGTCGCCAAAGAAAATAGGCAAGCGCACAACTGAGCAGAACGCCCAGCGTCCACCCAAGCCACAACCAGGGATTCGGAATATCCACCGGGGCTTTGATGTCATGCAGAGTCAATTCCGCCAGGTTGGTGGCAGATGGGGCAGGGATGACGAGCGCCGAATTTGTGTTCATGTCACGGCTTGTTTGACCGGAAACTGTTTTTTGCGTTCACGCGAACCGGTGAAATTTTATTCGCTGCGGCCGCGAGGTAAAACTGTTGTTTGCCGGGATGAAAATTCCCATTTCCGACGATCGGTTCTTGAACACGTTGAATTGCACAGTTCCAAGAATAGCATTCGTCATGGGCTTTTCGGAAAACAAAAAATCAATGCGATGGTTTGCCATGGGTAACTCGGATCGGAATTGAACCGGCGGACTCGCTGGCCTTTGGCGATCAGGAATACGCATCGGCTTTCGACGCAAACGCGGGCAGGGATTACGCTGAATTTTAGGAAAACAATTTTTCTTACTGCGCTGGAGTCATTTGGACGTCGACGCCTTTGCTGGAAAATTTAGAGGTGGTGCAACTCAGGCGCCGCCTCTCGCACTTTGCGGACCCAGCGTTGAAAAATCATTCGCGCCGCCTCGTGGCACTCTTCTGGTGCAACTGACTCGGTAATCGTCTGGTCCGACGGCAACCAAGCGGCGCGAAAATGCCGCTCCTTGACCAGCACGCTGGCCGGGCGCAGGAACGACTCCAGCTTTACGACCAGCCGGCCGGCGACTTCATCAAAGTCCGCATCCGCCGAGACGCAAACTTCGCAAGTGCCTTCCGGCGTTTCCACCGTGCCCAGCACTTCGCTCGTATCGATTACGCGTTTCATTTTTTAAATATGTAACCAGGGAAGAATGCCTTTTACGACCGCGCCCATTGTCGTTGTTCTCAGCGGCAAACCTCAATCTATTTTAGCTTATGATCTGGTGGACAACCTCTCCATATACGTCAGTGAGGCGGATGTCGCGGCCGCTGAACCGATAGGTCAAACGGGTGTGATCCAGCCCGAGCAAGTGCAGGAGCGTCGCGTGCAGGTCATGCATTTCAAGCTTATCGACGACCGCCTTGTAGCCCCAGTCGTCGGTCTCGCCAAAACTCGTTCCGCTCTTCACTCCGGCGCCGGCCATCCAGACGGAGAATCCAAATTCGTTGTGGTCGCGACCATCGGAGCCTTGGGCAAATGGAGTCCGGCCAAATTCGCCTGAAAACACCACCAGCGTATCCTCCAGCAAACCGCGCTGCTTCAAATCGACCAGCAGCCCCCGGATGGGTTGGTCCACTGCGCGCGCATTTTCTCCATGATTTTTCGTTAAATTGCTATGGGCATCCCAGCGGTCGTAGCCGCCTATTTTCGGGCAGGTCAATTCGATGAAACGCACGCCCCGCTCCACGAGTCGGCGGGCCGTCAGGCATTGCTTGGCATAAGCGCGGGTGAACTCGAAGTCGGATTCGAACCCGTAGAGCTTCTTGGTTTCTTTGGTTTCACCGTCGAGGTTCAGGAGATCCGGCACGGTCAATTGCATGCGCGCGGCCAATTCATGATTGGCAATGGCTGATTCCAACGCGTCCAGGTGTCCCGCTTGTTGCAACGTTTGTTCATCCAGATCGCGAATGAGCGACGTCTTTAACCGTTGGAGCTGCGGAGATTTTTCGGTTGCGCGAATGTTGGCCAGCGGCGGGTCTTGAGATCCAAATACCGAAGCCTGATAGGTGGCGGGAAGGAATCCGTTGTTAAAATTGTCCATGCCGCCGGAGGGAATCAAACCGCCATTGAGCAGGACGAACCCTGGCACGTCCTGATTTTCGCTGCCCAATCCATACGTCGCCCACGCCCCCATGCTCGGGCGACCTTGCAGCCCGGTGCCGGTGTGCAGGAAATAATTGGCGCTGGTATGCTCCGGGAATTTCGAGGTCATCGACTTGATGACGCAGAGTTGATCTGCTTCCTCGGCAATTTGCGGAAACAAATCGCTGACCCAAAGCCCGCTCTGGCCGCGCTGAGAGAATTTCCACGGCGACTTCATTACCTTGCCGATGTTCGCGAACTGGGTTTTCTCAAGTTTACCAATCGCTTGGCGGGGATCTTCGCCGTGATGTTTTTCCAGCAGCGGTTTGTAATCGAAGCTATCGACCTGCGACACGCCGCCATCCATGTAGAGGAAAATAATGCTGCGCGCGCGAGGTTTGAAATGCGGCGCACGCGGGGCGAGCGGATTGGAACGAGGTGTGCCGCCGTGAAGCAAATTCTCGCCGAACAACGCCGAAAACGCCAGCGAGGCAAACCCTCCCGCGAAATTCTTCAGCAACGCGCGACGGCTGAGGGTGGTATGAAAGGGTTTAGCGGACATAAATAAATTCTTTGACTCCAAAGAGTGCATGGCAAACCTCCGTCCAGGAATCCAGCTTTGCCGTTTCCTTCGCGGTAGTCTCGCCCACTTCGCGCAGGGTTGCGAGGCAGCGGGCCAGTTCCGTCGCCGAAGGTTCCCGGCTGAAGGCGGCCTGGAAAAGGTGGCGGATGCATTCTTCGGATGATGCTCCGGGCGTTTCGGATAAAAGGTGTTTGGCCCAGACCTCCGCCTGTTGATGGACGAACGGGTCGTTCATCAGAAACAGCATCTGGCCAGGCACGTTGGAAACATTGCGCCGGCCCACTGTGGTGAAAGGAGTAGGGGTGTCGAATGCGGTCATCATCATCGGGAGAAAATTGCGGCGCGCGGCCACGTAGAGACTGCGGCGGCCATCTCCATCGAGCGGTCCGCGCTCGCTCCGGAGGCCTCGCGCCTCGACAAATTGTGAAGGGTGCAGGGGCACCGACGCGCCGAACATTCGCCGGTCAAGGCGCCCGGAGACGCTCAGCATCGCATCGCGGATGGCTTCGCCTTCGAGGCGTTTTAGATTCATGCGATGCAGGAGCAGGTTCTCAGGATCGCGTTCTTCGGCCTTGGCGTCGGCCGGTTTGCTCGACATGGCGAACGTGCGTGAAAGGACGAGGCGACGAATCAGATGTTTGATCGACCAATGATCTTCTTCGACGAAAGTTGCGGACAAGTCGTCGAGCAATTCCGGATGAGTCGGACGTTGGCCAAGCCAGCCGAAATTGTCCACGGATGCAACGATGCCCCGGCCGAAGAGGTGATGCCAGATGCGGTTGACCAGCACGCGGGCTACGAGTGGGTTGGACGGGCTGGTCATGGCGTCAGCCAATTGTTTCCGGCCGCTGCCATAGTCGCAAGCGATTGGCTCGGGACCGGCGATGGCTTCCAGAAATCGACGCGGGACGAGTCCTTTTGGAGTTTGATGCTTGCCGCGGATTAGAAGGTATTCGTCCACGCCATTGCCTTCCATCATGGCGGGCGCAGTCCGTGATTTCCACTGGATGCGGCTGATGAGCGGCTCGCGTTCCTTTAGATAATCGAGGATGGAGCCAGCCACGGGGATTGGCCATTCGCCGTCCTTGCCGGAAAATAATTCAGGACGCTGGGCCAGCCAGTTTTTGAGTTCGAGCGATTGCGAGGAATTCGTGTTTCCGGAAGGGGATTTAAAAATCTCCTGATACGCAGCCGCAACTTCATCGGGTGAAACTAGTTTTCGCGTGGACAAGATTTCCGCAAAATACTGGCCGAGCGACGGTGGGTCCGTTGGCGGCTGCTCGGATTCAACGATCAAAGCGACCGCGGTATCGAATTCGCCAGCTGGGGAGAATTCAACGGCAACGCGATGGCCCTGATATTCCGTTAGATCTTGCGACACCCAATGCCAGCGGTCTTTATAGCTCCACTCGCGTACCTGCGCCGTATGGACAGGGCCGGTGACCAGGCGTTGCGAATCGACCGAGGCGAGGATTCGTCCGCTGCCCCGCACCAGATAATGGATTTTGCCACTGGTCAGTTCGAATTTTGGGGATCGCACCATCACCCCGTCGCGCTGCCAGCTTCCGAACATCGCCGGCTCGCGTTCGACGCCTGGGCTGAGATCGAGGTCGCGCCAGTCCGGGTTCGACTGCGCCGATCCACGGGTGGCGATGCGGAGCGCTGAACCGTTTGTGCCATGCGGGGCTATAAATTGCAGTTCACCTGGACGAACCGGCGCGAGGCCGAAGCCAACCCCGTCCGCAAACCATTCGTGAGCGCCGAGTTTTCCGAAATCGACCACGATGCGCGCGCCATCGGGTAAGCCAACTTCGCTCGACAGGACGGCAACTTTCTCGGGCTTGCTGTCCTTCGAGAAGGCCGCGGACGCGAGCGGTTGAAGCGCATCGTCGGGATTGTTTACGGAGTTTAAAACTGCGGCCGTCCACTGGCTGAGAATATTCGTTTCCAGAGAATAAGTTGTCGCGAGACGAACGACGGATTCCCTGATGGCGGGCGGAAATTGCGCTGGGCGGATACGAGCGCCGGCTTTGGGAGCGACATTGGTATCCGCTTTGGCCGCCTCCGCTGCGGTGGATAAATAATCCTTTAGTTTCGAGAGCACCGGAGCTTGAGCTGTCACGATTTTCGCGTTGAGGTTCGTGGACCATCGGCCTTGCAGAGCCTTCAACTGAGGCGCCACGGCGCGCTCGTTTTCCAAAGTTTCAAAGCGCGCCAACCGCTGGCCTGAGCTGAGGAAGAATCCAGCCAAGGCGTAATAATCGCGCTGCGGAATCGCGTCGAATTTATGATCGTGGCAGCGCGCGCACGAAACCGTCAGACCGAGAAATGTCTTCGTCATCACGTCGATGCGATTATCTATCCGGTCGTTTTCATCCTGGCGCGTGTCCACCGGCGCGTGGATTTCTTCGCCGAGAAAAGCCCAGCCCGTGCCCAGGATGGATTCGTTGAAACCCTTCTCCGGGTTGCGCCTCGGTTGGGCCTGCAAATCTCCCGCAATGTGTTCACGCACAAATGCGTCATAAGGCACATCGGCATTGAGCGCGCGCACGACGTAGTCGCGGTATTCGTAGGCATTGGGAATAATGAAATCGCTCTCGTGCCCGCGCGACTCCGCGTAGCGAACGAGGTCCAGCCAATGCCGCGCCCAACGTTCGCCAAACTGCGGCGAGGCGAGGAGCTGATCGACCACCCATTCGCGCGCTTTGGGAGAGCGGTCTTTAAGAAATCTAGCGAGTTCCTCGGGCGAGGGGGGGAGACCAATCAGCGCGAAATAAACCCGGCGTAACCAGGTCTCCGGCTCGGCGGACGGCGCGGGTTGCAGCCCTTCCTTTTCGAGATGATTCAGGATGAAATAATCCACCGAAGCGAGGGGCCAGGTGGCGTTTTTGACTGAAGGCGCGCTCTGGCGATGTGGCGTTTCCCAAATCCAGGCCAGCCGCTGCTTGCGCCCCGCGAGATCAAATCCATCTGATTTTTCTACGACGGCGGAGCTCTCTTCTCCCTGCCAGACTGCTCCGTCCCGAATCCAGCGTTCGAAATCCGCCACAACGGCGGCTGGCAATTTCGGCTTTTTCGGCGGCATCGCGACGTCCTCGTTGCGATGTGAAATCGCCGCGATGAGCAGGCTTGATTCCGGTTTGCCTGATACAAAGGCCGGTCCGGTTTCGCCGCCCTTTAGCAGGGCGGCACGGCTATCCAAGCGCAAGCCGCCTTTGATTTTCTTGCTCGTCGCGCTGTGGCATTCATAGCAGTTCTCCGCGAGCACAGGGCGAATTTTTTTCTCGAAGAATTCCCCATCCGGCGTCGCGGCAGCCACGAATGACGACAGCATCGCGGTCGCTATCGTTACGGTCAGGGCTGCTCTGCATGGTGCCATGTTCATTGTCTTTGGTTCGCAAGCTTACAAAGGATTACAGACGCCTGTGAATTTAATTCGCTTCATCGGATGCATAAAAACCTTTCACCCACGTTCTTTCTTGGCATTTTTTAATAATGAATACTCAATTTACGCGCTCCGCTCTCATCCTGCTCGCCTTGATGCTGAATGCGGATCCAATTCAAGCCGCCGACGGGACATCGACTTCGGCCATCCGCCATTCCTACTTGGTCATGGGTGGCAAGACGGCCATCATCGGAGAAGACGGCAAGGCGGAATGGGAGTATAACGGCGGATCACGCGATGGTTTTGTCCTGCCCAGCGGCAATGTTTTGATCGCCTGGAGCGATCACGTCGAGGAGGTCACGAAAGAAAAGCAGGTGGTTTTCTCCTATAAACGGAGCAAGGAAAACGGCGAGATTGGCACCACCCAGCGGCTTTACAACGGCAACACGCTCGTCACCGAATTGGGTGCCCGTCCACGACTGCTCGAGGTGAATCCGAAAGGAGACATCGTCCTCGACGTTCCGTTGCAGCCGGAAACGGACAACGTGCATATGCAAACCCGAATGGCGAGGCAGTTGAAAAACGGCAATTATCTGGTCCCGCACCTCCTGGCCTTTGCGGTCAAAGAATATTCCCCTGAAGGAAAAGTCGTGCGCGTCTTCAAAACTGATCTCGAGGAGGTCGGCGGTCGCAAAGCGGAAAACTGGCCGTTTACCGCGATCCGTTTGGACAACGGCAATACCGTCCTCTCCCTCACGCATGGCAACAAGGTGGTGGAGATAAATCCTCTCGGAGAAATTGTCTGGAAAGTCACCAACGAGGATGTTCATGGATTGTTTCAAGATCCATGCGGTTCACAGCGACTCGCCAATGGCAATACGGTTGTCGGCAGCCACGCGGCGAGCAAGGGGATATCGATGGTCGAGTTGACTCGGGAAAAAAAGATCGTCTGGACCAGCGACCATCCACTCGCGGCAGGGGTTCATCATTTTCAGATCCTCACCACGAACGGGAAACAGGAACCCGGCATGCCGATGAAATAAGAAACGGATCGACGGTAGCGGCCGCTCGGATTCCCGGATTCTGAACCGCTTGAAACGACTGCTTAAAAAGCACGTCGTTTTGACGGGCTCTTTGAGCATAAAACGAATCCATGCTCGGCTTTTAGGCGATAGCATTTGACTGCCGAGTTTCGAAGCATTTCCTCACTCACTCTCTTGCGTTTTTGTCGCTCGGCAACGGCGTCGGCGTCCATGCGATCGTAGGCGGAAGCCATCGCCATCACTTCACGGTTTCACCAAACCGGCGAAAGCCTGGCGATTAGCCCAGACTAAAAAGAGCGCAAGCGCGGCGATCGCAATGGCGAGCGGGAGTCCCGCCGGTTCGAGGAACGCGTGGAACAACAGGATGTTGGCGATCACCGGTCCAAGCAAAGTTAGACCCAGCGGGACGAATCTTCCCAGGAGCAGGAGCGCGCCGCCGGCGATTTGCAGAATCGCGACCACGTAAAAGTAGTGGCTCATAAAGAGCGCTTTCATGAAATCCGCGGCGAGGCCCTGCGGGGGTGGCATTGGAATGAAATGCAGGAAGGCATTCAGTCCGAACACGACAAAGATTAGTCCCAGCAAACTGCGGGCGATGATGGTAGCTATTTTCATATTTCAAATCGGGTGGTTAAGCCTGTTCTCAGATGCGGGTGAACACTTGTTCCTTGGGAAAACGCGCCTTTCTTGCGTTCGCATATTTATCCGTGGCCAGCCGGTAACCGAGCGCGACCACTGCGGCGGAGGACAATCCTTTTGCCGGAAGGCCGAGGATGTCGTCGTATTGAGCCCGATCGAATCCCTCCATCGGGCACGCATCGATCCCCAGTAGCGCGGCGCTGGTGAGAAGATTGCCCAGCGCGATGTAAGCTTGATTGCGCGCCCAGGCGTCGCGGGCCGCCACATCGAGACTCTGGACAATCCCGCCAACCAACATTCCGCGCAAGGGAGCGAGGTTCTCAACCGAAACACCCTGAACCTCGGCGACGCGATTGATGTGCGAATCAACGTCCGTTTCGCTGAAGCTATTTTTCCCGGCGAAAATCACGAGGTGTGAGGCATCCGTAATTTGCGCCTGTCCGTAGGAGGCAGGCGAGAGGCGGGCGCGCACATCTGGGTTGGTTACAACAATGAAGTTCCAAGGCTGCAACCCGCCGCTGGATGGCGTGAGCAAGAGGGCTTCCTCGAGGGCGAGCCAATCCTCCGTGCTAATTTTTCGAGTTGGATCGAATTGTTTGGTGGCATAGCGCCAGTTCAGTTGGTCCAGGAGCTGTCTGCGATTTATTGATGACATAATGAGGATGCTTTCGTTTGGGCTGATTAATTTTGGTTGGGGCCGGGAAACCGAGGGTTTGAAAATGATCACGTCCAGGTGCCTATTGCGCGTTCATGACCTGTGTAATCTTAATGCAACCTCTCGATCTCCCTTCAGATTTAGTTCAGATCGAATAGAAGGACCTGCGCCGGTTTGGTTGCGCTTAGTTCGAGCGCGCCTTCCGCATCGACGATCGCCGCGTCGCCCCCGCTTAGGATTTTTCCGTTGAGCGATAGTTCGCCCTCCGCGACATGGACCCAGGCATGACGACCTGCAGCCAGCTTGTGCGTGACCTTTTGGCCGGCATCAAGTTTTGCGAGCCACAGGTCGGCATCCTGATGAATGGCAATAGAGTCATCGCGACCGGTCTTGCTGGTCACGAGATGCAGCGTTCCGGAGGGCTCGTCTTTCAACGACTTCTCCTGGTAACGAGGATTGACCCCTGTGGCATCAGGCTGAATCCAGATTTGCAACAGGTGCACCGCCTCCGTTGTGGACGGATTGAATTCGCTGTGCTTCACCCCGGTGCCCGCCGCCATGTATTGCACGTCGCCGGGGCGGATCACGCGCCCGTTGCCCATGGAATCCTTGTGCTCCAACGCGCCGCTCAGGATGTAGGTGATGATCTCCATGTCGCGATGGGGATGCGTTCCGAAACCCTGCCCCGGCATCACGAGATCGTCGTTGATGACGCGCAGGCTGCGATAGCCCATCCACTTCGGATCGTAATAATCGGCAAAGCTAAAAGTGTGATAACTGTCCAACCAGCCGTGCTCGGCGTGTCCTCGTTCGTTCGCTTTTCGTATCTTCATGCCGACACAATGCCACGCCCATCCTGGGTCTGTGAAAGACCATGTTTCTTGCCTCAGCATAACCAAAGGGTATGCTCAACTTCACATGGAACTACGCCATCTCCGCTACTTTGCCGCTGTTGCCGAGGAGGAAAATGTTTCCCGCGCCGCGCTGAAGCTGCACGTGTCGCAGCCGGCCTTGAGCCGGCAAATTCGTGATCTTGAAGACGAACTCGGCTTTCAACTCCTGGAACGCAGCGCGAAATCCGTTCGCCTGACCGATGCCGGCCGCGTGTTTCTGACCGAAGCCCGCGCCGTGTTGCAGCGCGCCGAGGATGCCGTGAAAGCGGCACGCGCCGTTGCCACCGGCGCCAGCGAACTCCACGTGGGCTATGCGCCGTCGATCACCGCGCGAATTTTGCCGCCAACCTTGCGCGCCTTTCAGGCCGAGCTGCCCAGCGTGCGGGTGAGATTGCATGATTTGTCCACCGAAGAAATGTTCGCCGGATTGCGCGAAGGCAAATTACAAATCGCCTTCATCCTTCGCCCGACCACGGCAAGGATGCGCGGATTGCATTTCGAAGAACTCGCCCGCGACACCCTTTGCCTCGCTGTTGCACCGAAACATCCGCTGGCCCGGCGCCGCACCGTGACCCTGCGCGAGCTGGCGCATGAGCCGCTCATCGCCTACAGCCGCAAGGATTATCCCGAAGCGCACGAGATGCTTAACACCCTTTTCGCGGGCACAAAAAGCAGGCCGAATATCATCGAGGAACACGACAGCGTCAGCAGCCTCATAGCTGCCGTGGAAGCGGGAACCGGTGTGACGGTTGCGCTGCAATCCCTCATCTGCACCGCCGGGCCGCGCTTGAAACTGATCCCGTTTACCCCAGCGCCCGAATCTCTTGCCGTCGGCGCGGTCTGGCCGAACGGCGGACTCTCGCTGGCCGCCGAAGTCTTTCTGAAATGCGCAAAGGAAATTGCCGCGAAGAAATGACGGGCAAATCGTGGCGCGAGATGATCAGCGCAACGTAGTTATCATTCCGTCGAACCTGACCGGAACGAGTCTTTTCTAACCCAAGGTCAGGAAATTCTTCAGGATGATGCGGCCGCTGTCGGTCAGGATGCTTTCCGGATGGAATTGCACGCCCCAGATCGGAAGGGTTTTGTGGCGCACGCCCATGATTTCGCCTTCCTCGGTTTCGGCGGTGATCTCCAGGCAGTCGGGCAACGTGTCGCGCTTGATGACGAGAGAGTGGTATCGCGTCGCGGCAAACGGATTAGGCATGTCGCGGAATAAATCTTTGCCGTTGTGTTTAATCAACGAGGTTTTGCCGTGCATCATTCGGTAATTGACCACGACCTCCGCGCCGAAGGTGTGGCCGATGCATTGATGGCCTAGGCAAACGCCGAGCAACGGAAGTTCCGGCCCGAACGTGCGGATGATTTCATTGGAGATGCCCGACTCACGCGGAGAACAAGGGCCGGGCGAAATCAAAATGCGCTCGGGTTTCAGCTCGCGAATTTTGTCGATGGAAATCTGGTCGTTGCGATGCACCTGCAAATCGACCTGCATCTCGCCGAGATACTGGACGATGTTGTAAGTGAAAGAATCGTAGTTATCGATGACCAGCAACATGGCGTTACAGATAATTCACAAAGGCCGTTTAGGAAAGAGAAAGAGTCGGGGAGGGGAGTCGCGCGACGGGCGCGGCGGAGTTGCCGGTTGGGAAAAGGAAAGGAATCGCAACCGGAACTCCTGGGCGAAAGGAGCTGCCTTTTCCGCTCGGGGTTGTGATTTGTTATTTTCCTTCGCAGCCGCCGTGTCCATCGCGAGACATCCGTTCGAGTTCTCCGTTGCGAGCGCCTGGGCGAATTGATAGCGTCCAAACAATGAACCGGCTCGACGTCCGCAAAACCTACAAGCTCTATATCGGCGGGAATTTCGTGCGCAGCGAAAGCGGCCGGTCGCTTCCCGCGCTCGCCCCGGACGGCACGCAGCTCGACAATTATCCGAACGCTTCGCGCAAGGATTTTCGCGACGCCGTGAGTGCCGCGCGCCCGGCGTTCGACGGCTGGGCGAAAAAAACGGCGTATCTGCGCGGACAAATTTTGTATCGCGCCGCGGAGATGTTGCAGAACCGCTCCGCGGAACTGGCCAACGAGATCGCGCGCTCGACCGGCGTGAAAATGGCCAGGGCCAACGCGGAAGTCGCGGCGTCGATTGATCGGCTGGTGTATTACGCCGGTTGGACGGATAAATATTCGCAGATCTTCGGCTCGGTCAATCCGGTGGCGACAGCGCACTTCAACTTCACCACACCAGAGCCTGCCGGCGTCGTGGTCGTCCTCACCCCGGACGACCCCTCGCTGGTGGCGCTTGTTTCACTCATCGCGCCGGTCATTTTATCCGGCAACTCGGTCGTGGTGGTTCCGTCCGAAAAATTTCCGCTGCCGGCATTGACCTTCGCCGAGATTCTCGCGACGAGCGATTTGCCCGGCGGCGTGGTCAACGTCATCACCGGCCAGCGCGCGGAGCTTGTCCCGCACATCGCCAGCCACATGGATGTCAACGCGGTCGTGGACGGCACGGGCATTCCTGAAACGGGCGCGGCCTTGCAAGCCGGCGCGGCGATCAATTTAAAACGCTATTCATCCCGCGCCCTCGCGCCAGCGGCATGGTTCACGGCGCCAGCGGAGGATCCCTACTGGATTCTCGACACGGTGGAATTCAAAACCGCGTGGCATCCGATTGGCGTTTAAATCCTGTTAACTCAACGGGCAATCCGCGCTGAATCCTGTCTATCCCGATTATTCCTGTTAAAAAATTGTTGAATGAATGCCTTGTCTCCAATCGAAATCGCCGCTCGCACAGAACTCGTCCTCGTCCGCCCCGACGCCACGCGAGCGGAAATTGAAGCGCTCTGTTTGCACGCGCGTGAAAATAACTTTCGCGCCATTTGCGTGAACAGTTCGCGGGTCGCCCAGGCGTTCATGCTGCTCGAAGACAGCGACGTAAAAGTGATCAGCACGATTGGTTTTCCCATTGGCGCGGCGGATTCGGATGTGAAGCGTTACGAAACCGAAGTGGCGATTGATTTTGGCGCGCAGGAATTCGAAGTCGTGCTCAATCTCGGCCATCTCAAAGACCGCGAAGAAGCGAACATGCTCCGCGAGCTGCGCGACATCGTGGACGCCGCTGAAGAACGGCCGGTCAGCATTCTTCTGGGAACAAAACTACTCGAAGAAGAGGAGCAGGTTTTCATTTGCAACCTCGCGCTCGAAGCCGGCGTGAAGCTTCTCAACGCCGGCAACGCCGACATCGAGACGATCAAATTCCTGCGCGAAACGCTCGGGAAAAAGTGCGGCATCAAAGTGACCGGGGAAATCGCTGATGCGGATGCCGCTCGCGAATTGATCGAAATCGGCGCGACGCATTTTACGATGCCGTTCATCGCGCAAGGTTAGATGGCGAAAACGGAAATTAAGCTTACTATCTGATCATGTATCTAAGGGGAATTGGAACCGCCGCGCCGCCGCGTTCCTACGAACAAAGCCAATGCTGGAGCGCACTGCAGGAATCACCGCAGTTTAGCGGACTCACCTCCCGCTCCCGCGCCATCCTCCGGAAAGTTTTGCTGGCGAAAAATGGCATCGCCACGCGGCATCTCGCGCTGGATCCGTTGGCGGAATTCTTTGATTGCAGCCCCGATACGCTCAACGCGCGCTTCGCCCGCCACGCACCCGCGCTCGCCACCCAGGCCGCCGAACGCGCCCTCGCCGATGCCGGACTCCGCGCCGCAGACATCGACGCGGCATTAATCAGCACTTGCACCGGCTATTTGTGTCCCGGCCTGACGAGCTACGTGACGGAGAAACTCGGATTGCCGCAAAACGTTTTTGCCCTCGATCTGGTGGGGCAAGGTTGCGGGGCGGCGCTGCCGAACCTGCGCGCCGCGGAAAATCTGGTTGCCTCCGGCCAGCATAAAAACGTGCTCAGCATCTGCGTCGAAGTGTGCAGCGCGGCGTTTTATTTGGACAACGACCCCGGCGTCCTGATCAGCGCCTGTCTTTTCGGCGATGGCGCGGGCGCGGTGATTCTTTCCGGTGAACCGGATGCGCGCCGCCGCCGGGTGCAGTGGAAAGCGTTTCATTCTGTAATTTCACCAGCCGAGCGCGACCTGCTGCGGTTCGAACAGAAGAACGGAATGCTGCGAAATATTTTGTCGCCGGAAGTCCCGAAGCTCGCGGGCAAATTTGCCGGAAGAGTGTTGGATGAACTGCTGCAATCAACCGGCGCAGACCGCGAGAAAATCTCCACCTGGATTCTGCATGCGGGCGGCCGCGACGTCCTGCTCGCGCTGCAAAAAGATTTAAACCTGTCGCCCGCCGACCTCTGTTGGAGCGCGAACGTCCTGCGTGAATTCGGAAACCTGAGCAGCTCGTTCGTCCTGTTCGTGCTGGAAAAAGCGCTGCGCGAAAACGCCCCCGGCGGACTCTGGTGGATGGCGTCGTTTGGTGCGGGATTCAGTTCGCATGGCGCGTTGCTCGAAGTGGAAACCTGAGCGGGAGTGGCAAAAAAACGGCGATCCCAATAGGACCGCCGTTTCAAGGATGACTGATCATTAAGTTACAGCGACATGTGGGAAACCGGATCGCTCCAATCACTGTAGCCGGTGCTGCCGCCGATGGCTCGCGCCTGCAAGGTATAGGTGGTTCCCGGCGTCAGGTCAGGGATGACCACCCGGGATTGAGTAAAAACCCCGACCGCCTGCCATTGACCGGTTACGTAACTCATGCGGATTTCATACGCCGCCGCCGTGGGCACCGGTTTCAAACGCAGGCCGAGCTGCGTGCTCATCGGGTTATCCACGCGCTCAACCACCGGTTTCGGCAATTGGATTTGCGTGCGGTTCGTGCTCGCCGCTTCGAATCCCGACGAGAGCAACAGCGCCAAATCTTCGCCCGCGATGCTCTGCACGTAAGCCGCTTCCTGACGAAGCAAACCCAGCAACACTTCGCGGGCCGCATTCTTCGCCGCGACCAGTTGTTTGCCGCCCTGCGCCGCGGCGGTGATCGCCTCGGCAAACGCGTTTTGCGCAGCCGCCAGGACGGGGAGTGCAACGATGGGTGCCGTATATCCCGGATTACCCGCCAGCTTAAAGCCGACGTTTGCCGAGAACGAGTTCAGTGGCGCATCCGTTAAACGGGTGAACCCCAGTGATATTCGATATGTACTCATATGTTTTGTTGTGTTTGTTATTTGTTGGCGTGTAGGACCATCGACAGGGTGCGCTTCAGTTGCGACACCTGAAAAAGTTGTTCCCGCCGCTGCATCATTTTATTTCCGATGCAGTTTGTTCTCGGTGAGAAACAACCCCGCTGCACGATCACCCGACACAGGTATCCGCAATGTGCCCCCAGCAACGTGCTGGCGGAATCTATGCGTTTGAAGAAATCCCGGTAGGCCTTGCCCGCACCTAGCGTCTTTTCCCGAACCCGCAACGCCTATCGCATAACCCTTGCCAACCTCCTGGAACCTATCCGCGCCCACCCGCTCCCGATCGGATTTTTCTCTGGTTCCATTTCCGAGAAGAGGCTTTACATCCAAAAAAGCGAAGCATAAAATTCAGCGCTCATTTTGCGCTGAAATTAAACGGCTTCAAATGTCAAACCTTCATAGGTAAATCCGTTGGCATCCGCAGCCGAACCGTTCTATCCGATTCGCACCTGAGAAATGGACCAATTTTTGGTGAAATTTCAAGAAGCGTTCCACGCTATTTCGAGTGCTTAACGCCTTGGATTACCAGTCAACCTCAAAACCAATTTGGTCCGGCTGGCGCAACTGTCACTTTCAGCGTTGAGGCGATTGGTTTGGCCGGGATTCACTACGAATGGCAATTCAATGGAACAAATATTGCGGGAGCAACAAACTCCACCCTCGCGCTGTCGAGCGTTCAAGCAACCAATGAAGGCAGTTACCGGGTAGTTGTTTCCACTGGAGCGGGTTCGGTCACAAGTGCGGTTGCCACCTTCACACTGGTTCGCACGCCTCAAATCGTTTCTGTAACTCCTTCAGTGCCCGGTTTTATTTGGGTCACGAGCAGCACGAATTTGACGGTCGTCGTGACGGCGGCAGGAACAAATCTTTACCCAATTCACTATCAGTGGAAACGGAATGGCACGGTGAATACGAATCAATTGTCTGCGGGTTATCCGTTAAATGCCGGTTTGCAAGCTAGTTCATTGGACGGAGACTATTCCGTGATCGTCACCAACGCCGCTGGCTCGACTAATATCGGGACTTGGCAGGTTCAAGCATTTTATTCAGGCATGGTAGCTGCCTGGGATGCCGAGAGTCACGATCTTCTCAGCCGTCCATCTGAGTTGACCAACACGCTTTCGATTGCAACGGGGCCGATTCACTCTCTCGCAGTGAGTGAGGAAGGGACGGTGTCTGCGTGGGGTGGGAATTCGTCCGGCCAAACCAATGTGCCATCCGGTTTAACAAACGCCATCTCCGTGGCAGCGGGAACGAATCACAGCCTGGCTTTGCGCTCTGACGGAACGGTCGTTGCGTGGGGAAGGACTAATGAGAATCAGTGCGCGGTGCCATCGGGATTGAGCAATGTGCTGGCGATTGCGGCGGGAGGAAACCAGAGCTTGGCTTTGTTCAATAGCGGAACGGTTACAAATTGGGGTGCCACTGTCGGGGTTATTCCCGCCAACATGACGAATGTCACAGCCATTGCCGCCGGAACGAATTTCTGCCTGGCCTTGCGCAGCAATGGAACCGTGGTGGGATGGGGTGACAACGGGGTGGGTCAAACCAACGTGCCGTTCTCTGCGAGCAATGTGGTGGCAATCGCGGCGGGAGATTCGCACGGATTGGCGCTGCGGAGCGATGGCCATGTGATTTCATGGGGCAGCGTGACAAATGTGCCGGTTGACTTGACCAATGTCATGGCGGTGGCGGCGGGTTCGGGTGTCAGCTTGGCGTTGAAAAATGGCGGGACGGTGATGACTTGGACCAATGCCGGGCAAACCAACATCCCGACTTTGACCAAGGTCATTTTTGAAATTGCTCACGAGATTCAGATTCGTGAAAATCGAGTTCCTCTCCTATCCAGCTTCATCTCTTTATGCGTATTCTAAATTTAAGATGAAACGCGTTGTTGAACCCGAACTACTCGACGAACTTTCGCCGGACGATCCGCGCGCGCGGCGGTCGCGGCGGGACTTGCGCCGGGTCAACTTCTTCATGCGCAACGTCGAAATCGTCGAACGCAGGTTGCTCAAAGCATTTCCCGACGAACCTCCGCGACAGATCATGGAATTGGGCGCGGGCGATGGAACATTCATGCTCCAACTGGCCAGAAAGCTATCCCGGCAGTGGGGCAACGTGGAGATCGTGCTCGTCGATCGTTTGAAAACGATTTCCCTGGAAACCGTGCGGGAACTCAATCAACTCGGTTGGCGCGTTGAGGTGGTTTGTGCGGACATTTTCGAGTGGCTCCCGAAATGCGAACGGGCCGATTGCGTGATGGCGAATTTGTTCCTGCACCACTTCGAAGTGGACGGACTCGCGCTGCTGCTCCGTCTGGCGGCAGCGAAATCAAACGTGTTTTTGGCCTGCGAACCGCGCCGGTCCACGCTGGCGCTGGCTGGAGCACGGTTGCTCGGGCTAATCGGTTGCAATGACGTAACCCGTAACGATGCGCTGGTGAGCGTGCGCGCGGGTTTTCGAGGAAGGGAACTCTCCGAGCTGTGGCCCACGGCAAATGTTCGCCGGTTGGACGAAACAAATGCGGGTTTGTTTGGCCACGGTTTCACGGCGACCTCATTTGCGGCGCGCTGACCCGTTTTCTCGCGACAAACTTCTTGGCGTTCTCTGTTTGTTGAGGGATTACTTTGCCATGCTAGTTACTGATTTTATTCCAGCCGAAGAAAAGGGAAGTCGCCGCCTGATGGTTTTGCTGCATGGCCTGGGCGACAGCATGGAGGGTTATCGCTGGATGCCGGAGACGCTGCAATTGCCATGGATGAATTACCTGCTGGTCAATGCGCCGGATGGTTATTACGGCGGATTTTCCTGGTACGACTTCGCCAGCAATCCTGCGCCCGGAATCAAGCGCAGTCGGGAACTGCTTTTCCAGATGCTCGACGGGTTGCGCGAGAAAGGCTTTCCCACGAGCGAGACGATTCTGTTCGGCTTTTCGCAAGGTTGCCTGATGACGTTGGAAGTGGGCCTGCGCTATCCGCATTTGTTCGCGGGATTGATCGGCGTGAGCGGTTACGCGCATGAGCCGGAGAGATTGTTGAAAGAATTGTCGCCGGTCGCAACGCAGCAGCGTTTTCTGATCACGCACGGCACAAAAGATCCAATGATTCCATTTGAAAAAGTCAAAGAGCAGGTGGAAGCTTTTCATGAGGCGGGATTACAAATTGATTGGCGCGAGTTTCAAAAGGCCCACACGATTGCGGGCGAGGAAGAGATCAGCGTGATTCGAGATTTCGTGGTGAATCGGTACGCCGGGACGAGCGAAACGGATTGAGCTGCGAATCAGTTTAATTGGGCATCCACAGTTTGATGGCCAGCCATTTTTCCGGGGAGTGAATTATGAATTGGAAAATTCTGTTCGTTGTGATCGGGTGCGGCTTTTCTGGGATCGAAATGGTTTCAGGCCAAACCATCCTAAATATTACTCCGGGGTTTGGCGCGCCTGGGGAACAAATTTTTATTCAAGGCTTCGGATTTGCCGGTTCGACCAATGTGAGGTTCACGTTGAACAAGAACGTGCCGGTGACGCCGCCTTCGGACCTTGCTTTCAATGTGGTCGTGCCCGCAGGAGCGACGACGGGTCCGCTCCAGATGGTGAAAAACGGGGTGGTCGGTCCAGCGAGCATGCAGAGTTTTATCGTGATCGGCCAGGAACCTTACATCACCGGTTTCGCCCCAAACTTTGGAGCGCCGGGCGCAGTGAATATTATCATCAGCGGAACCCACTTCACCGGCATAACCAATGTGAGCTTCAACGGAACACGCGTAACCGGATTTGGCGTCACTGCGGAGACGCAACTTCATGTGACCAATTTGCCGGCCGGAATCACGACGGGGCCGATCAGCCTCACTCGTTCAAATCTCACCGGGACGAGCAGCAGCTATTTTTTTGTTGCGCCGAGTATCGCGAGTTTTTCCCCTTCCAGCGGCCGTGTCGGAAACGTTGTGGTGATAAAAGGCCAGAATTTCACGGGCGCAACGGCGGTGACTTTTAACAGTGTGAACGCTCCCGGATTTGTGGTTAACAGCAACACGCAGATTACGGTCTCAGTGCCGACGAACGCCACGACCGGCCGGATCGGGGTCACAACGCCAGCCGCGCAGGTGCTCTCCAGCAGCAACTTCGTGGTGTCGCCGACCATTTACAGTTTTTCACCTGCCTTTGGAAAACCGGGAACCAACGTCACAATTCTTGGAGCAAATCTGCTCGGCAACACGGCGGTCTCCTTCAACGGCGTGAATGCGGTCGTGGGTGGAGGCGGAACGAGTAATCAAATTACCGCTACGGTTCCCGCTGCTGCGACGAGCGGCCCGATAACCGTCACGACGACCAATGGCTCGTTTACGACGGTGAGCAATTTCTTTTTGCCGCCAGCGATTAGCTCTTTTACCCCGCTCTTTGGCAACGTCGGGACGTCGGTGAGTCTTCAAGGTTCAAACTTCACCTATGCCTCCGCCGTGAGCTTTAGTGGAATCGCGGCGAATTTCACGGTGGTGAACAACACGCGGATTACCGCAACAGTTCCGTCTGGGGCGACGACTGGACCTATTTCTGTGACCACGCCCGGTGGGAGCGCAAGTGCCGTGGCGGCTTTTTATTTGCCGCCGGTGATCAGCGGACTTAACCCTGCAAATGGATTCCCGCTGACCCAGGTTACTGTCTCGGGAACGAATTTCTTGCAGGCCACGGCTGTGAAATTCAACGGCGTCAGCGCCAGTTATTCCGTTTCCAATAACAACCGAATCGTGGCGACGGTTCCGGCCACGGCCACAACCGGTGCCATTTCGGTCACGGCTCCCGGCGGGACAGGAACAAGCGGCACGTTTGTCGTGAATGTGGTGACCCTCACGATTGCGTGGCTCACAAATCGTGCAGTCCAAATTTCGTGGCCGACCAATGCGGTTGGTTTTGCGTTGCAGGGGAACACCAATCTTTCCACGACGAACTGGGCGGTTCTTACCAACGTGCCGGCAATCAGCAACGGAACAAACTATGTGACCAACTCGATTGCGAAGAGCCCGCATTTTTTTCGGCTGAGGAAATAAAAGGGAGCAAGACCGACTGCGGAGATTAAGGCGTGGTTTCGATCTGGATGCTTTTCAAATTGCTCACGCCGAGTTCGAGCAGGGACGCATTCTGGTAGATTTCCAAATTCGTTTTGCTGGGTGGAACTTTGGCAAGGAGACGTTGTTTGTTGAGCTCCTGAATCGCCAGGGAATCGAGCGCGATCGGGTCCTTGCTCAGCCAGATTTGATTCAGCGCCGCAGAGTAATGGAGCAGGCTGCGTTGCTCGCCTTGATATTGGCAAAGCAACGCGTCGGTGATGTTCAACACCACTTTGTCGCCCACGCTGGGCAGGGCGTAAATCTCCGGCAGCGCGGTCGCCAGTCGCTCACCTTGTTCAAAACGTTGCGTGTTATCGACGCTGCCAAAACCGACGTTGCCGAGATTTCCGGTTGTGCCAGCCAGATTGTGATTGAGCAGGGGAACGATGCTGATGATTTTGGTGATCTCCTTTGAAACCAATTTCGTGACGAAGGATTTTCGTCCAAGACCCGGCCCTTTTTTCCCGAATTCCAGATCGCCCCAAACGAGATTGCCGATCAGCGGATTGTCGTAAAAATTGTTTTCGTCGAAGCCCGCCATCGAGGCCGATGCGATACGCACGTGCAATCGTTCGGCCAATTCGCCATAACCGGCCAATCGCAGATGCGTCAATTCTTTGTCCCAGATGATGATTTTGTTGGTGGGAATTCCGGAAGCGATCAGCCCCTCGACCACGGCCGCCACGACGCTCGGCCGGGTGCCGCTGTTGGCGCCGGGCTCGGAGTAAACTTTGATGCCGACCACGTCTTTGCTCGAAACAAAGGTTCGCCAGGCGAGCGCGATGTTTGTTTTGCCGGTCAGCTGGAGCAATCCGCGGTTGACGAGTGCGCGAACTTTTTCCGGCTGAGGTTGGAACGCGATGGTCGCATCGGGATCGGTCGCGACGACGACGCGCGCGGCCGGGCCGGGAGTTTCACGGGAAAAAAGAGTGGGCGCTGCGTGTGTCTGGAGCGACAGCAGCAAACCGGCAGTTAATAGAAAAAATCGTTTAAACACTGCGAAAACCGGGCGTTTCTTGACACTTCGGGCGGCGGATGTTACCACCCTTTCCAATGCTGACCACAAAAAAGCGGACGCAAATTTTCGTCATTTTCCTTCTCAGTTTGCTGATGATTGGAGGGTGGACCGGATGTGCTCCGGCCGGCGCGCGCGCGTTGCTGAAGGGCGAGCGATTAATCAAGGAAGGCAAGTATGCTGAAGCGGTCAAAAGCTTTGAAGAAGTCACGGCAGCCCTGCCCGATAACGCCAAGGCGTGGAACCATCTCGGGCTGGGTTATCAATATGCGGGCGATCCCAAAAAAGCCGCGCAGGCCTACCAGACGGCGCTCAAGCTGGACCGAAATTTTGCGGAAGCGCGGTATAATTTGGGCTCGTTGTATCTGGATCAGAATAATTTGGCCGCTGCGATCACCGATTTGACCACTTACACTCAATTCAACCCGAAGAATCCCGACGGTTGGCTTAAACTTGGCCTTGCGCAAAAACGGCTCGGCATGGCGAGCGCCGGCGCGGAGAAAATCCGCCAACTGGATTTCGCGAAAAAGAATCTTGAGGCTGCGCAAAAAATTCAGCCATCGGCGGAGGCGTTGAATGCAATCGGGGTAATTCAAATCCAGCGTGGCCATGCGCGCGATGCGATTCCCTACTTTACGACCGCGTTGCAGTTGCAACCGAATTTTTCCGACGCGCTGCTCAATCTGGCCGTGGTCTATCATCAATATGTCAATGATCGCAGGCTGGCATTGCTAAATTACCGGCAATTTCTCGCCGTCGCAAAACAAGCTCCGGAAGCGGCTCAGGTCCAATTGATCGTGCGCCAATTGGAAAGCGAATTGAATCCCCCGGCGGCTCGCCCTCCCGTGACTCCAACTCCCGTGCCGGTTGTCTCCAAGCCCGCAACGGCGGTCGCGTCGAATGTTCCTGCGGTGGTGGCGTCAGTGCCCCCGCCGAAAACGGAGACGAATCTCCCCAAGCCGGCGGTTGTCGCGAAACCGCCGGTCGCGGTCGTTGCTTCGCCGAAAGCGCAGACCCAGCTTGCTCCGCAGCATGTGCCCCAGGTCCAGCCGCTGCCGCCGCCGGTTGCGCTTCCAAAAAAAGAGGTTCCGGTGGAAGTAACACGGTTGCCTGATCCTGTGCCGATCAAATCAGCCCAGGAAATTCAGGGATTGAATATCGTTAAACCGGTGATCGCAATTTCCTCCAATAACACCGCGGCAGCCGCTCCAGCCAATTCCGTGCGCCAAACCACCGCACCCCAAAAAAATCCTAGTGTGGTTGCGCGGCTGAATCCGGTTACCTGGTTCAAACGCAAACCAAAAGCCATTACGCCGATGACGGAATCGCCGGTCAAAACCGCGTCCAAGAATGTTGCCGAAATTTCCGATCCCCTGCCCAGGACTGAAGTTCAGACGCAGCCCGATCCTCCCGAAGCGGCACCGAGCAAACCCGTGGTTTTACGCTACAAATATCGTTCGCCGGGTCGGCCTGCGGAAGGGAAGCGTGCGGATGCCGAACCGTTGTTTGCGCGGGGATTACAGTCCCAACGCGATCGCCGGTTGTCCGATGCTCTGGAAGCCTATCGCCAGGCGATCAAGGCGGACCCGACTTATTTCGAAGCGAGCTACAATCTGGCCGTAGTGTCGCGCGATTCGGGCGACCTGGGTGCGGCTCTGGTCGCTTACGAACATGCCTTGGCGGTCATGCCGGAATCGCTGAACGCACGGTTCAATTTCGCCTTCACCTTGCAGGAATCCGGCTATTTTCAGGATGCGGCCAATGAACTGCAAACGTGTCTCGCGAAGAATCCAAATGAGACACGAGCACACCTGTTATTGGGCAATCTCTACTCCCAACGGCTCTCTCAAGTCGCCAAAGCGCGAGAACATTACCAGAAAGTGCTGGATGCGGAACCCCGCCACCCACAAGCGACGCAGATCCGATATTGGCTGGCCGCTCATGGTCCTTAAGATTCGTCGGGCAACCTGTTGGTAGCATTCTTGCTAATGAATTGGGCTGAAATGACGATTTTATGAAGAATTTACCGTTTAATTGGGTTGATGGACTGATTCTCGTTTTGCTGGTGGTTGGCGTTTTCCGTGGACGCAAACGCGGAATGTCCGAGGAGCTGCTGACGTTTATACAGTGGCTGGTGATCGTTTTTGCGGGATGCCGAGTTTATCAATATGCGGGCAAACTTTTGTCCGAAAACGCCCCGATGAGTTTGCTGACCTGTTATCTGGCGGTGTATCTGGCGTTCGCGATTTTCACGAAGCTGATCTTTTCGCAAATTCAGCATATTGTTGGCGAAAAGCTCGTCGGAAGTAATTTTTTTGGCGACTCCGAATATTATCTTGGCATGTTTGCAGGAATGATTCGCTTTGCCTGCGTGATTCTGATGTTGATGGCGTTGATCAATGCGCGATTAATAACCGATAAAGAACGCGCCGAAACCGCACGCATGCAGACCAAGAATTTTGAAGGCATCTCGTTCCCAACCTTTGGCTCGATCCAGCAGGATGTATTATTTAAATCGTTCGCCGGCCAACAAGTGAAGGCATACCTCAGTTTTGTTTTGATTCAATCGACGGTTTCCAAAGACGTCCCGCTGCGCCGTGATGACGGAAAAGCGCTGGCCGAACTTATTGGGAAGACGTCAAAGTAATTCATGGCCGGGTTTATTTCTCCAACCACACTCGAACAAGTCCGCGCGGCCAGCGACATTGTTGAGGTGATTGGCGGCTACATCCCGCTAAAACGTAACGGCGCGAACTTCACCGCGCTTTGCCCCTTTCACAAAGAGAAAAGCCCCAGTTTCAACGTCAACGCCCACAAGCAGATTTTCTACTGCTTCGGTTGCCATAAGGGCGGCGATGTTTTCAGCTTCGTCAAGGATTACGAAAACATCGGGTTCGCCGATGCCGTCCGCCGCCTCGCCGATCGCGCACATATCGTGCTCGAAACGGAGAATAATCCCGTCGAACAACAGGTTCGTCACATCAAGGATTCTCTCCTGCAAATCCACGAGCAGATCACGCAACGCTGGCAGGCTGCGCTCGCCAACGATGCCGCCGGGCAGATCGCGCGCGATTATCTCGCCAAGCGAGGCGTTTCAGAGGAAGCGATTAAACTGTTTCGCCTTGGCTACGCCCCCGATGCGTGGGACGACACCGTCAACTGGGCCAAGAGCAAAGGCCACGAGTTTTCCACGGTGGAGCAGGGGGGATTGATCATTCGCAAAGAAGGAGCGGATCGTTACTACGACCGGTTTCGCGGGCGACTTATTTTTCCGATTTGTGATGAGCAAGGGCGGGTCATCGGCTTCAGCGGACGCATTTTGAGCGGCGACGAAAAGACCGCAAAATACGTCAACTCGCCCGAGACGCCGATCTTCACCAAGGGTAAAGTTTTCTTCGGACTCGATAAATCCAAGCGCCCGCTGCTCGACGCGCATTCCGCCATCGTTTGCGAGGGACAACTCGATCTCATTGCCTGTTACATGGCGGGCGTTCAAAATGTCGTTGCGCCGCAAGGAACCGCTTTGACCAACGATCATGCGCGGATTCTTAAACGCTACGTCGATGAAGTGGTACTCTGCTTCGATTCCGATAACGCGGGTCAGAATGCCGCCGTCCGTTCGCTCGACAGCCTGCTCGCATCCGGTTTGGCCGTGCGCGTTGCCACCGTTCCCGCGCCACACGATCCCGATAGTTACATCAAGGAGTTTGGCGGCGCGGCGTTCCGCGATCTCACCGACAAAGCGGAAGGTTTTTTCGATTATTACCTCAACCGTTTGTGCGCCACCAACGAAGTTGCCACTGACAAAGGACGCGTCGCCATCCTGCAAAGCATGGCGGAAGCAGTTCGCAAAACCGGCAACGCCGTTCTGCTCGATAAATACGCGCAGAAAACCGCGATGCGCCTCGGCGTCGCGGCGGATTCAGTTCGCAGCGAATTCAAAAAACAGCCGCGCGCCTCTTTGCAAAACGCCGCGGATGATGATTTCCAGCCCGAGGAAGAACCGCCCTCCACGCCGGCATCCATCCAGGAGCTCACGCTTGTCACGTTGCTGCTGCAAAACGAAGAAAATGTTCTCTGGGCGCAGACGGTTTTGGACATCGAATGGATTGTTCATCCCTGCGTTCGCGAAATCATTTCGCGCCGCTTCGAGCTGCAGAGTTCCGGTGAATGGTTGGGCCCCGCCGCATTCCTGAGCCAATTGGAAAATCCTCTCGCGAGAAATTTGGTCACGCAGGCGCTCGCCGAGGAGCGCCCGATTGTCGATCCGGAAAAGGTTTTGAAAGGCCATTTGGCCAGGCAGGGTGTCGTCGAGTTTCTCCGCGACAAATTCATCGACCGTCAAATGGCTGGGTTGAACCAGCAGATGACCAATCCCGACCTTCAGGAAGCCGAGCAAATCGCACTCTGGAAAAACAAGCAGCAGTTCATGGAATTGAAAAAGCAGCAGCTCGGACGTTTGCAATAATTGGATTGCGCTTGCAGCCAACCCCGCAGCTTTTAGTATCGGCCCCATGGAACTCGTCATCACGCTGATTGTTGTCGGCGCGATTCTTATCATTCTTGAAACCATTCTTCCGGGGCTCGTGGCCGGGATCATTGGTTTTTGCTGTTTGATTGCGGGCGTTTATTTCGCCTACGATCGATTGGGTTCTACCACTGGAAATTGGGTGCTGATGGGGGTGACGGTCGGGTTGATCGTCGGCGCGATTTTCTGGTTGAAATATTTTCCCAAAAGCCGGCTCGCCCGCCCGCTCGTTTCGCAAGGCGCCATCGGCGATATTGGAGCGGAACAACCGAACCTGCTCCACCAGACCGGAACGGCTTACACGAATTTGCGGCCTTCGGGAACGGCGTTGATCAACGGCAAACGGATCGATGTTGTCACGGAAGGAGCCTTGATTGAGAAAGGGACGGCGATTAAGGTCGTCGCCATCGAAGGCATGCGGGTGGTGGTGCGCGCGGTTTAATTCAAAAAAACTCAGGACAAAAAAATTATGGATACAAAATCGTTTATGCTCGGCCAGGCGAACTTCTCCGGCGGACTAATTCTCTGGGGCATCATCGCAGTTTTTGGTTTGGTGCTGTTGATCTGGGCCTTCAACTTTCTCAGCATCTTCATCCGCGCCGCTTTTTCCGGAGCGCCGGTCGGCTTCTTTGAATTAATCGCGCTCAAGTTGCGCAAAGTCCCCGTCGGCATGGTCGTGGACACGCGCATCACCGCCGTCAAATCCGGCTTGCCCCTGTCGATCGACGACCTCTCCACTCACTATCTCGCCGGTGGAAATGTCGAAATGGTCGTGCTCGCTTTGATCGCCGCCAAGAAAGCCGGCATCCATCTCGATTACGACCGCGCTTGCGCCATCGACCTCGCCACCAAAGGCACCGGCCGCACTGTTTTGGAAGCCGTCAAAACTTCCGTGAATCCAAAGGTCATCGATTGCCCCGCGCCGACTTCCGGCCGATTGACCATCGATGGTGTCGCGCAAGACGGAATCGTGGTGAAGGCCAAGGCGCGCGTGACCGTGCGCACAAACCTCGACCGCTTCGTCGGCGGCGCGACGGAAGAAACGATCATCGCCCGCGTCGGCGAAGGCATTGTGACGACGATTGGTTCCGCCAAGAGTTACAAAGATGTTTTGGAAAATCCCGATCGCATTTCAAAAACCGTTTTGGACAAAGCGCTCGACAGCAACACCGCGTTTGAAATTCTATCCATCGACATCGCGGACGTAGATGTCGGCGAAAACGTCGGCGCGAAACTGCAAGCTGAACAAGCCGAAGCGAACAAATTGATCGCGCAAGCGCACGCCGAAGTTCGTCGTGCTGCCGCTGTGGCCGTTGAACAGGAAATGATCGCGCGCGTCCAGGAAATGCGCGCGCGCGTCGTCGAAGCCGAAGCGCAGGTTCCCTTGGCGATGGCCGAGGCGTTTCGTTCCGGCAACCTCGGCATCATGGATTATTACAAGATGAAGAACGTCCAGGCCGACACCGGAATGCGCGACAGCATCGCCGGCGGCGGAACCGCTGGCGGGACAAAATAATTTTCGTATCGAGCTACCCTCGCACGCCACCGTCCAGTCTCCTTGCACCACTCGTTCTGTCTCCCAACTCAATACGGCTTGCAACTGCTGTGTGTTTTTCCGATGCGCGTCCAGCGGTTGGGCTGCTTCTCGCGCAAACTTCCGGTTGAACCCTCGCAAATA
>CANJXF010000044.1 GCA_947478865.1 Verrucomicrobiales bacterium
CCCGGATATTCCAGTGGGTTTCCCTTTGCGGTTTTCTTTTCCTACCTCTTCAGGGTTGATGTCCGACGCGGCTCATGTTTGCGCCAGCCTCTCCGCGTTTCTGGTCCTGAAAACGTTTGTATCCACGCCGCCAACCGCGCTTTCTTCCTCGTGCCGCTCTCGATGCCAAAGGTTTTTCCCGCTTCGTCCCTTCCAGGACAAAACCGCTGCGCCAACGCCGCTCCGTCTGTTTGACGCGGCACCGTGATCTTCTTTCCAGGTGGAGGCGCAATGGGAAGATCGCAACAGAGGCGGATTCAGGGCTTCGAGATTTTTGGACTTCAAACGCGGCTCTGCAAATACTTGCCGTTGAAGCAAAATGCTTCCTGCCGGTGATTAAACCACGCGGCCAGAAATAGGTCATATCATCGCGGTCTCTGCCAAATCTCCATTGCGGTCTTTTTCCGGCAAAAAAGAGTGAAAGTTCAGCTCGCTTGGTTTTAACTCTGCTGAGCGTATCAAGCAGGCAAGATGACCCAGAGCAATCAACCGTTCACCGAACACGTCACCAAAGCGCAGCGCGCCAACAAAGGGCTGGGCTGGGTCGCCGTCGTAATCACGGCGCTGTTGATCATTGTTTCCGGTTGGCTCTGGTCTTCGTCCAGGAACCATCGGCAAATGATCGACTCTCTCCAGGCCCAGTTGCGGGACACAATCGCCAATCTCTCTAATGCTGTCGCCGAAGGTCAAAAGAAACAGGACCAAATCGCCGAACTCAAACAGCAACTGGCCGAATTGGAAAAGCAGAGAGCGCTGGTAACGCAGCAGGCCAGAGGGCTGGAAGCTGAAATGCGGGCCGACCTCGAATCCAAGGATGTCACCATCTCCAAGCTGCAGGGAAAGCTCACGGTCAACATTCTGGATCGAATCATGTTCGATTCCGGTGAAGCCATCCTGAAACCGGGAGGCGAAGCGGTGATGGAAAAAATTGCGAATCTGCTCAAGGACCATCCCGAGCTCAGGATTCACGTCATCGGCCACACGGACAATATTCCAATCCGCCGGGACGCTCATGGCCGATTTGCCAGCAACTGGGAACTTTCCACCGCGCGGGCCCTGGCCGCATTGCATTTCCTGACCGACAAAGCCGGCGTTGACCCACATCGGGTGGGCGCCGTCGGCTATGGAGAATTCCGGCCGGTTGCGGACAACTCCACCGCGGAGGGCCGGGCAAAGAACCGGCGCATCGCGATCACCCTTCTGCCGGATGAATTGATGGGGGCCGATGCCCCGGCGGCAGTTCCGTCTGCTTCAAATCCAAAAAGTGAGCCGAAGGAGAACTAGCCTCGGGCATTGCGCTCGCTGATCTGCGTGTTCAGAGTCCAAAAGTCGTAGAGGATGCCCGCGCCTTTTTGCGGGCCGCACGGATTGATTGCGCTTCACCAGTTGCCTGTTTGAGGGGCGAATTGGCCGTTAGCTTCCAACTATTTTTTGATGATGACGGAGATGGCCGTCTTCAGGTCATGCATTGTAAATGGCTTCCAGAGGATCAGGCCCCGCACTTTCCGAATAAAGGCGTCGATCTTGGGATCGCCTTTGTGACCGGTCATGAAAATGAATCGCTTGCAGATCTGGGGGGTTAATCCGTTCCACCGCCCGATAAAACATTTCACCAGAAAGGTTCGGGATCATCATGTCGCACAGGATCAGGTCGCACTCGCTTGCCATGATGGCCTTGAGACCATCCACACCGTCCTTCACATAGATCACATGATAGCCTATGGATCCTAAGTAATCGTTCAGGAGCGAACCCAATTGAGGGTTATCCTCCAGCATGAGGACTGATTTCTGTTCGCTCTCGAAAACCAATTTCACTTTGGGCAGGCGTTTTGAAACCGCTCGGACATCCTCCACTGACCGGCGTAAAATATTTCTCGGCGGCGGCTCTTAGCGACTTGCGGAAGGACGCAAAGTGGCTGGCAAAAGCATCGGATTACATCGTTCAATATTGGAGGCCCCAACCAGAAAAAGGCCGCACCCGGCGCGATGAAACACGGGGCGCGAAAGAACCTTTTTGGTTAAGCAACAACGGCACTCGCCACCTCTGGAATATTCTGAGGGCGCGGCAAGTGCAAATTGATGATTTTCCGTTCGTAGTCTTCCAAAGGCGGCAGCATCACTTTCGCTTTCCGCGCGTAAGCTCGATGGACCGCCTTGCTGTTATGTCCAAGCGCCTCTTGCGCGAATCGTTCGGGATAGCCATCCGTTTTCGCACGCGCCGCCCAGGCATAGCGGTAGGAGTGAAGGGTGACCTTCTTGATTTTCAGTCCTTCACAACGCTGTTTGAACTCCGTGGCGCGATCCCCTGCCCGCACGGTGCATAGGTAAGGAAAGAGCGGACCGGATGACAGAAGCTTCCGCAAAATATCTTCGGTGTCCTCGCCGAAATGAAGCATGGCAATGCTTTTGGTTTTGCGGCGGAAAAAACTGATAACGCGCTATTCCCAGTCGATGTCCGCTGCTTTCAATTGGGCGATGTCAGACTGCGCAGCTCCCATCTGCCACGCCAACTCATAGGAGCTGCGCCGCTTGGGATTCTGTTCTCGCCCGATGATCGCCCGATGTTCCTCCAGAGTGATGGCGCGCTTTTCGCCAAAGACAACTTTCGGCCACTGTTTTTTTGGAAGAATGGTTTTGGGCAGCCAATTCATGTCCAAAGCAAAATTGTGCAGGCGGCGCAAATAAACATTGGTGCAAACCGTTCCGGCGCGGAGAACTTTGAGAAAATGTTCCGCGCGCGTTTCCAGTATCGGCAGGTTGCGGATGAGATCAAATGCTTCGTCCAGCATGGCGCGTTTGTAGCGTTCCTGAGTCTCGCCGAGTTTCATTGCCGTCATTTCGTCCATCGGCAATTGCCATATTCGTTTGGCGGCTTCGGGATCGGTGGCGCTCAAATACGCGAGGGCGATTTGCTGGTTGAGCAACGGCTGGCGGAAGGCTTCGTTTCGAGAGTGAAGAAGCGTGACGGCTTCCGCTTCATCTTTGGTTTTGAGGCTCGCTTGTTTTCGGGTGACGGTGTCCTCGCAATAGAACGTTCCGTTAGATCGGCGATAAATGATAAACCGCGATTTCATACATTACCTTTCTTTGGTAATGGTGAACCCGTCTTGCCGACCGTCGTTAGTGAGCAGACAGTGAGTTGGCCATGAGTAATCTACCAGCAGGAGCGCACTTCTGTTCCGCGCCGCGTTTCACTGGCAATTGCACTGGCAACCGTTGCCTGTCGCCTCCTAAACCCTTGATGCATCCGCAGAAATGAATGGAGGCGAGGGTCGGAATTGCTCTGCAACTCGCTTAATGACAACGACATACTACTACACTCCACGAGGTATTCAAGAGTTATTTTGCAAAATTCAAAACAATGTTTTCAGAATGGTTTATTGACCATTGCGTTGACCACTGATTTTTGGACTTTTGAACTTTCAAAAACGAAAAAAGAAATTTTTTCTGCAAAAAAATCAAAATTTCCCGGGCGAGGGTCGGTTTCGGTTTTCAATGGTCAAAATTTAAATTTTTAAACAAAAAAACGCCGAATCGATTGATGGCAGCTCAGACAATGGATCAACTTCAAAATTGTCTGAATCTTTGCGAGAAAAAACCAAATTTATTAACCGTTTTATTGACCATTTAACAATCACATAAGCTATTGATTTCAGGGCAGTTTAGTATTTTTTAAGCGGCGGTAGGCGGCGAGATATTTGTTAAGCCGTTGACGATCTTTTTCGGTGACTTCAGTGAGGCGTCGAACATCCATATTGTCTTCTAAATCGGCCAACTTCACACGGAGCGCAATTGGGTTTGAGGCGGAGCGTTCGACAAAGGCGGAATAATCTTCTCCGTCTCTTTTGGTCACGCAATCCAAGGCGGCAATAATGTGCGGGGGAAAACCGGCTTCGGCGAGTTGAGCAAAAGTCCATGATGTGTCTTCAACGACGTCGTGCAGAATGGCGACGATCTTTTCGTCTTCGGTTTCAACCCGCGCCATGACGCGGCGCGGATGCCCAATGTAAGGCTGTCCGTTACGCTCGGTTTGTCCGGCGTGGGCTTCGACGGCAATTTTCTGAGCGGTTTCCAATAAAGACATGGAGGAAATTTAAAATGTGTTTGCGGGTTGTCGAGAGGCAGTATTCACAGAAAATTCAGACTGGATAATGTCAGAAAAACGTAGGCAAATTTCTGACAATAGAATTGATGAAAGTCGGCCCGCGATTTTATCGATGGCGGATGAAAATTAATTGAGCCATGAAAGATAAACAATTGAATGTCGATTTGAAGATGGTGATGGAGAAGCGACGCCTCGATCAAGCGCTGAGCATCAAGGAATTTGCGATTGCCGCCGGCATTTCCTACTCGGTGGCGCGGAATTGGTTCCGCTCGCCAGGATTTCCAACGTTTCGAAATGTGGTCTTCTGGCAAGAATGCGTTCAATGGCGAAGAAATCGCATTGGATTGCCGCAAGAGCAACCGCCACCGGTTTCTAAGATTGAGGGGTATCGAAAATATGCTGCGACGCTGCCGCCTCGGGCGGTGCAAATTTTGGCGGAGCTTAACCGGTAGAATCTGAGTAGCCAAACCGACGCCCTGCTATTCGGGACACGGTTCTACCGCCAAATAATATTTTGTTGGAGAGAAAGTTAAATTCATTTGGAAGCTCCGCGACCTCGCAACAGCCTTTCAATTTGTGTTCTCCACCCGGATCCTTGATGAGTGATGCGAGTAAATTTTTTTGAAAAACGTTCCAGCAACTCTGTCTTGCTGTGTTGGCTCAAGGCTTTCCAGTCTTCGGAAGGCATTAAATACACTGCATTACCGACCCGCGGGCATTCTAGTGCAGCGACTTAACCACGTTGGAATACAAACACGACATATCCCTCGAATGAAGCCGTTCCCACATAAATATGGTCTGGCCTGATATCGGCCTGATATCGTAAAGAATTTTTAATCTCTGTAAATCATAGCGATGGTTTGTGATACGCTCGAGACGGCTGTAATGGCGCAACAATTCCTCCCACGAATCACCGGTGGGCTTCAATAATTCCCAATGAACCCTGTGCGTATGCCTGATTTCCTCCATTTCCAATAGTCCCGAAGCAAATAGCGAAAGGTCTTTTTTAATTCGATCGACCGAATGTTTTCGGATTGTTGCTGCCTCATCATAACCTCCCAAGATAAATTCGTGTTTTTGCCATTCGAGATTTGTCATTTGTTTTTGCAGTGCGGAAATTTTGCTGTTTAGGGACATCCTGCGGCTCGCCTTTCGCAGAAGGTTAAACTGCTTCCGAGAGGCTGAAAGCTCAGTTTCAATATTGAAAACTTTTCTATCAAAATCAGCTATTTGCTTTGCGACTACCGAATCGGAAAGGTCGCGAGGTGGTGGAAGAAAAGTTTCTAAAACAGCGACTAAACCTCGAATTGAAGCGGATTGGCTGGTCAGCAAATTTTGATATTGTTTCGCTTTTAAAGGGCGTAGGCATTCTTCCACGAAAATCCGAACATCTTTGAAATCTATATCTGGATTGACACTCCATAATCCATTGTTGGAAATCGGCGAAACTAACAGCTTGTAAAGCTCTAGCGTCGAAACAGGAATCGCGGTCACACACGATTCGCACAGGCCGGAATCATCTCTGCACCATAAAAAAAGCACTGGCTTAAAACATTTAGAACATATGACCGGATTCAAGCTCATGCTACCGACAAGTTTAATTCAGTTAGCCGTTTTGCTTGGCATCAAACTCCAAGGGAAGTTTCAGCCGGCACTTCATGAAATCCACATCGCGCATGATGGTGCGCCACGAGACTTCAAATTCCTTGGCGATGAGGTTGCAATTGGGAAAAGACTTTTCCTGAATGAGGTTATGGAAGCGCATCATCCGCTCCCACGGTGGGCGGCTGAATACCTCGGTTTTAGTTTTGGCCATGATGTTTTCAGGGGATCGTGGTTGGGTCATTTGCCGTGCCTTGACATGCGATGATGCCAAGCAACTCCAATTCGGGTTGCCGAAAGGGAAGGTCCAGCGAATCAAGGGCAGCGCGGGCCATGGCATCCGCCCGTGCAAGCAGCGCAGAATCGCCTGGGGCGGCGGTGGCTGGAGTGGTTTCTTCCCCGGCGAGAGGCTTGAGGTTGGATGAAACGGCATTGAGCCACTGAAGAACCTCCCAATCCTTGTAGAGCCCAAACTCGCCGCGCATATAGTGTATGCCAAGGACGATGGACTTCGGCTGGGCGGGATTGCCAGTGATGCGATCGTATGTGCGGAAAACGAATAATACTCCCGGTGTATCTGTTTGGTGAGACACGGCATAGGAGGGAGTCAACTGACATGCCTGCTGCAAAGCCGCGTCAAAGACCCGGCTGCCGATGCCAAGAATCGTGCCCTTCATTGGAGTCGGCGGGCGGCGTTCAAAATGAGCATCATCGTAACGTGGCTTGATGCCTGGCGTGCGCTGCCAAGACTCAGGCGTTTTGAATGCGAGCATCCCCCCGGCTTCCGTCACTTGACGACGATTGTATCGGAGCGCGAGTCGGAAAAATGGCGCCAAGTCCGGCAAGTCGAGCTTGGGAACTTTTTCCGAAACCTGCGCAAAATCAAAATGCTGAGCGTGGCCTAAGAGGTCTTGAACCACGCGAACCGCATCCTCGCCTCCCATTTGACCCGTTTGCTGGTCAAACCATTCCTCCAGCTTCGCGCGGGGCACTTGATCTGCCGCCGAGAAGACGGCGTCCAACATGCCGGGGCGAGCGATGCCCAAGACCAACTGATGCAAATCTTCTGGCTCCTCGGCGACGGCGTTAATAGAGCGGCGAATGCGCTCAAGCTTCTCATTCAGGAGTTCCCAGATTCGCGACTCGACCGTATCTGGGTTCTGGAAAAGCATCACCTTGACGATGTCGCGCTGACCAATGCGGTTGAGCCGTCCGACGCGCTGATGGAGGCGCATGGGATTCCAAGGGAGATCCACGTGGATCAGGCGCGAGCAGCGTTCCTGCAGATCGATGCCCTCGCCGGCAGCCTCGGTGGAGATAAGGAAGCGAATCTCGCCCGAATTGAACTTGTCCTTGGCCGTGTCGCGCGACTCACGAAGGTCGCGCAACGTGCCGGATGGGGTCGGCACGCCCGGTAACGCTTCATCGCCATTGATAAAGGAGGCACTCTCCACCCCGAATTCGCGCCAGAGTGCAGCGAGGAGCTTGGCCTGAGTGACTTTGTATTCTGTGAAAAACAAAACTGATTCCCCGGGCGGGAGTGCGCGGACATGAGCGATGATGGTTGCAATCTTGGTTTCCACGAGAACCCGGTCTGCTGCCGCAATCAACTCGGCGAGCCGGGCGCATTCGTTTTCCATCAGCTCCAGATAAAGCGTAGCGATCTCGTCTTCGACGACCGGATTTAGGGAATCGGGATCGTCACTGAAACGTTCGAGCCGCCGGGTGGCATCCGTTGCGTTTGGCAAATTGCGCTGCACACGGGACGAAAGTTCACGCAACTTTACGAGTCGCCTTTGTAGCGCGCTTCGGACCGCTGCTACGGAACTGGAGGCGAGTTTCTGGAGCGCGATCAGCACCAGCATAACAGTGCGTCCCCGGTCGCCTTGAAGTCCGGTGGCATAGGCGCGGCCGGAGGCGATAAAGTCTGTCATCATTTGATAGAAGGCAGCCTCCTCCGGGTTGTAGTGGTAGGGGATAGTGCTGACTTGGGGTTCCTGAAAGAGGCGCTCCCCGCGAAGGTTGGTGACGTGATACTTGTTGTTGCGGACGAGGGCCTGGGGCAAGAGGGCCAATTGCGGTTCGACAGGGCGGCGCGGATCAAATAAGTCGGGACGCACGAGTGACATCAGCGCGAGAAACCCGTAGTGCTTTCCGCGATGCGGGGTGCCCGTAAACAGCAGAACCGACTGTAGCTGGTCGGCCTCCTGCAATTTTTTGATGAGGCGATGGGCGAGCGTCATGCCGGCTTGCTCGTCCACATTGAGGTGGTGAGCCTCGTCCACAATGATGAGATCCCACGGGTCCGTCTGGAGCATGCGGTCATGGCGGCCATCTCGGTCCTCGCGCAAAGTGTGGAAGGAGGCGACTACCTGCGGGTTCAGTTTCCAGAAATCGACCCGTTTTGAATCGAGCTCAGGATTATATTGGGCCATGCGAATGTCGAACATGGCGAAGAGCCTTTCCTGCCACTGCTGAACCAACGAGGCGGGACACAGGATGAGGAGGCGTCGAATCAAGCCGAGGTGAAACAAGCGCCAAAGAATCAGACCAGCCTCAACCGTCTTGCCGAGGCCGACGTCGTCGGCAACGACCCAGCGGACGGGCCAGTGTTCGGTAACCTTGCGACAGACCCAAAGCTGGTGAGGATACAAATCAATGCGGCTGGGGGAAAAGACGCCCCAGGCATCGTTGACCGCCCGGATGGATTCACCGAGCAGGCGCAGAGTGACCGAGGATGCGTGAGCGGGTTGGCCTAGGAGGTAGCTGTCAGCCGCCGAACGTAAATAGGTGAGCTCGCGAGTGAGGCACTCCTCGATGCCGCGGACAAAACGCACCAAGGTGGTCTCGCCCTTGGAATACTCGACCACTCCGCGTCCAAATGTGTCGTGGTTGACGGGACTGCCGGGAGGAAGTGGGTTCATAACGTTGGGTAGGAGAAATCCCTTGGCGCTGCATCAAGTTCAATACTGTCTGCTGCCTCGGCTTCAAACTCCTGCTGGAGGACCTGGGTGCGGAGGTCCTTGTTTTCTGCCAGAATCTGGAGAGGCAAATCGAAGCAATGTTTGAATGTCGGGTCGAGCGCCGGCTGGAGGCTGGCACTCAGTTGCTGGAGTTCGGAAAAAATGGTCACCGAAGCAGAAGCACCGGCGTATCCCTCGGAAGTGCCGAAAAGCTGGGTGCATAACCGACGCACCTTACGAATGGGTGTGAAGGCAAATTGGTAACCGTGAGGATTCTTAAGTCGCCCCAACCGATATAATTCCCGGAGAAGTTGGCAGGTGCCCATACCGAGCATACCACTTAGGGGCGGAGCGACGATACCCGTGCCCGAGAGATTTTGATTAGCATTCGGACTGAAGACCAAATTGAAAGCGTCAGGCTGGATGGAACTCTCCGCTGCACGCAGAGAATGGAGGAACGCATCCAGATTCCGTGACACCGCGTAGAAGGCGATGAACTGGCGCATTTGGAAATGAAACTCGGTGTTCTGCAGATAGGAGCCGAGGTATTTGTCGAGAGCGGCAAACAAGGAGTGTGGATCATCAGACACCCGTGACAGAACATCCACCCAATCGTTCTCGATGAGAAAGCGGGTAAAGCTCTGGTCGCGACCGATGCGGTTAAATCCGAGTGGAACCAAGGCAGCCTGGATGAAGAGCAACAGCCAGCGTGCTTGAGCGGAAGGTGTGGCGGCAGCATCCCACTCGTTCTCGCCTGGCCAAGGCAACGTTCCGGGGAACCCTGACGGGTAGGTGCGGTTCTCGTAGGATGCGGTCCAAGTTGTATGCTCGCGCGCCCACCATTCTGACACGCAGCGAAACGCCACATCGGCAGGCATAACCTGAATGACAGGGATGTCCGTGTTTGTCGGGAGAGTGATGGGTGGTGCAGTCCAGATGTGATGGCGCAAAAACTTACGTTCCAATTCATTCACATCATTGACCGACAAACTTTGGAAAGCTGTTGTCGAACGTTTGGTGTCGAGCCATGGGCGACCCAGTTCATCGGCCAGTTGCTGGCCAAGCTCGCCGTTCACGAGATACTGGAAGATGGCAGGCAGTTGGTCTGACGTAGCCTGATCAACCCAGCCTTTGAGCGTTGCGGCGTTGGCCGCGAGCTGTCCACGGGCCTTGATGAAGAAATGCAGCGCAGCATCGGAATAGCCGGAGGAAAGAATTGCGGATGGCGGGGCAAACTTTGCGCGATCTGCCTCATCCTCGTCGATGAGTCCGGCGAGTGACCGAGGGCAAACAAGTGCCGTGGAAGAGTGATACTGACCGTCAGAGGCAAGCAGCTTAATCTCAGCGAGGGAGGAGAGAACGGGCAGCACCTCTGAGGCATAAGGGCTGGCCGGCTGAAAAAGCGCGCTGCACTGAAGGAAAAGCTGACCGATGCGCTCAGCTATAAGATGATTGGCTTCTTGCTGATTGCCGAGCTCCGCTTTCAAAGCGGTGCGCAAGTTGATCTCGCCCTGAAGCTTTTGAGTGGGGAGGACTTGCTTGAGGAAGTGAGCCACAGGGACGGCAACGGTCTTGCCGGGAGGATAGGCGGCCTGCACGGCGGGCCATTCAGCAATCAAGGCGAAGCAACCGTTATCCTGATCGGCGAGCAAGCCTGTGACGGAAAAATGAACGTCGTCGCTCTTAACCAACCGATCATAAGCGGCCGGAAGTTGGGCCGGGATCGCGGGGCGCTGCTGGATCAACCGCAGCATCGCGCCGGTGGACTGTGCCCATGCAACATAGCCCAACACCTGTCCACCATCGCGCAGGTTCTCCCATTTGGTGGCAGGCCAAGTCCGGGTCATCTCATTCCAAAGTTGCTGCCACCAGGTCGCAAAAGAGGCGGAGGAATGCAGGCCCAACTGACGAGCGAACTCATCCCAACGGGTCTGCGTGGCATCAAACAACTCCAGCAACGACTGAAGCCAGGCGTGAGCCACTTCCTCCGCAATCTGGCGATTCACCGGATTGTTGAGGGCCAAGCGCTGGCGACCCGCGTCTGGTTTGAACGGCGCGTTCAACGCCCAGCGCAAGTCCGAGTGTTCGGTGGTGGGCGTGGTGATCCAAAGTCGTGGCATCGCTTCCGGCAAAGCTGATACGCCACTGGCGTCCAAGGGCAGCAGCACTGAAGCCGGGCGGGCGTCGGCGCGCAACGGGCAGCGAAAACAGAGATAGGATTGTTGGCCTACTTGGATGTGTGTGAACCGCCCGGAGCTGGTCAGCTTGTTTTTATCTTCGTGGCTGGTGAAGGTGGCAGTCGTGTCGCCATTCTTGACGATCAACGTGCGGATGCGTCGAGAGAAGATGGTCAGCAAAGGAGCTACCTGAGTGAACGCCTGAAAAGCCTCAGCGAGTTTCTCGGGCGTTGTGCTCTCGGTCCACTTGAGACGAATGGCCGTAGGCACCAAACCGGGAACGCCAAGGGACTCCGCCCACTCGCGCAAAGCTTTCGCGTGATCGAGCTGCAGTGGCACAGGGTAGAAGCCGCCGCGAATCTCGAAGGCGAGCCGGCCGCTGACCACCTCGGGTTGGTCCGCCACGAAAAAGACCGTCTTGAAGCCGAGACCAAAACGCCCGGTTACCATTACCGGCTGATTCTCATCGCCAACACCCTTGTCGGAAAAATTCAAGGTGAGCATTTTCTGCAAATCCTGGTCGTAGCCGCGCTTGAGACCTTGGGAAAAACCGGGGAAGGCGTGCCGATTGATCGGGCGTCCCCAGTGGATCAACTCCAGCCGCCGCTGGGCCGTGTCCAAGTGGACCACGAACTGACGTTCATGCGGATGAAGGTCGCGCTTCATCTCGTCCCATTCGGTGACAGCGTCGTCGGCATTTTGAAACAACTCGAGCGCGACCGAATCGAGGCTGTATTGGAAGTCTGTCATCTTGCGGCGGACCGCCTCGACGAGCGTGCGCCGGGTGGCGTCATCCTCGGAAGCATCCAGGAGGCTGACCAAGGTGCGTTTTGCGTCGGTGACCAGCTTCTCGGCCTTTTCGAACTTCTCACGAGAGCGCGCGGGAGATTGAGTTTTGAAAAGGTCAGCATCGACGCGAGCTTGTCGTGCTTCACTGAATGCCCTCAGGACCTGCTCGAAAGCCGGGAAGCCGCGCACTGCCAATTCTTTGAGGCGAGCCTCGGCCATATCCAAGAGATAAAGCTGGCTGCGTTTGAGATCGGCCTGTCCAGCGTCAGCCACGTCCCCGAGCAATTCCTTGAGATTGGTGGGACACAGGCTGCCGACGCCATTGCAGTGGACCTTTAGCAAGATGGTTTCGATGGTGGAAGCGAAGATGCTAACGGGGTCTGATAAATCGTCAGGCCGCTCGATGGCGCGCAGACGCAGGCGATGACATTCCGTATCCGGGCGGTTCTGGTAGAAGCAACGCCGCCAGAGATCAGAGGGATCGCCAACAATTAGCGTATTGATATCCGCGGTCAGGTCCACGGTCACCATGTCGCCGGTAATGGTCTGTGCCTGTGTGCTGCGGCCATGGACCACCTCGATAATGAAGCGCTGGGAACGAACTTGGTTAATAATCTGGGAGCGTTGGTCGCCCAAGAGATAAAGCAGAAAGTCGTCCGGGTCCTGGGCGAGGCCGGTTTGGAGCAACTCGCGCAGAAGCGCAACCATGTTGGGATGGCTGCCAAGAACGGCCACAAGTGCCGCGGGGAGGATGTCCCCCACGTTGCCATTCCGGAAGGGCTGGAGGTAGCCGGCCATGATTCTGGCCTGGGCGGCGAAATCCGGGGCGGACGGCAAGCTGTAATCACCTAGATTCAAGTGGCCTTGAACGGCGTGCTGCGCGGGAGCCGCAGCGCCCGGCTGAATCGGTGCGCCCCGGATGGTCGAGAGAATGCGGTCCTGCTCCTGACACAATTGCGCAGCGGGATCGAGATTGGCAGAGGGCCAAATCAACAGGTGGGCGGAGCGCCACTGACCGCGCTGGTTCACCAGTGACAAGCGGGGAAGCATTGGCACAACCACCGAGTCGGTCACGGCCTGACGCAAGTAGGCATCGAAGGAGAGGCGAGATGGTGAGCTTGCCAACTGCACGAGCACGCGCTCAAGGCGGGTCGCGCCGTCTTTGGCATAGGCAAAAGGCCGCAGGATTGAGGGCCAAATGTGTTCCCGCAACTGCGCATCCCAGTGCTCGTTGGTAGCCTGATTAGGGAGACGCCAGAGACTGGCGAGCAGCGAAGCGCCGGGAAGGTCAGGGAGGTTTTCGAGCGAAGGGAGAAACTTATCCAACTCTTGAGGCATTGACGACTCGGTCAAACCAAGATGCCAATCCGGTTGATCCTTGAGCCAAAGGCCGAGAAGGCCAAGGGCCTCTTCGAGGGTTGGGAAATATTTTTTCAGCGTGGCGAAACCCGGATGTTCGACCACGGAAAGCGCGAGAGCTCGGGTGCCAGCAAGGCCGTCTTCGGCAGGATCGAGCAGGGCGTGGAGTTCAGCCTCCAAACCTTCTATGAAAAGGATGTAGGCGGGCGAGATGTTGCCAGTGGGCGACAAGGGCAACCATTCGGTCTGCTTTAGTTTGGCGCCAAGTCCACGGACCGCCTGGTCACCCCTGCTCAGCGCTTCCATGATCAAGGGCGACCAAGCAAACGCCTCGGAGGATTCAAGGCAACGACGGACGACATAATTCCAATCGAGGCGGGCCACGTAGGATTCGCCGTCGGGCGTCGTCAGGCGGAAGATGGTTTCTTGAACGGTGGAGGCCAAGCCATCGGCGACGCGTTCAACGATCTTGGTGGTGGAGAGGAAGCGCTCCCAGAGCGGCACGAGTTGTTGAGAGATGCCAGACTCGAAATTGAGAGTGTGAAGGACAAACAAATCACCCAACCGACCATTTGCTGCCGCGATGGAAACACGCTCATTGGACTGCCCGCGCAGTTTGTGCAGGCGAAGTTTGCGCAGGAGCGCAACCGTGCCATCGGCATTGGACTGCCCAGCCTGGAACAGGCCGTTGAGCAACGTGGCGACATCTGCGTCAGACCATTCGTCGGCCGGGAACTCCAGCGTGCTGAAGTCGGCCTGAGCGGTCATCAATTCCTCCCACGCGCCCTGCTCGTCGATGGTGGATACCTTCAAATCCTGTTGTGCCTGCGGACTGAGGATTGAAGCCCACTGCTGGTCGAGAAGACGCCAAGAGTTTTCCCCGCCCTCATGAATGAGCAATTGTTTAATAAGACGACTCCAGATCAGCTTGCCGGCCTGGGTGGACGGCATGAACAGGAAATGATCGCCGTCACGAGCCTGGGGAACGTGGCCGTGCATGAGGTAGCGCACTGCCAAGCAGACTGCACCGGGAAGCACTGGCTGGGAAAGAAAGTGGCGCACGAGGGCTGCGCGCGCAATGAACTCACCGAGCCGGGACTGCGCAACGACGACAGGAGCGGCAGTATGGATGTTGAGCGAAGGAGCATGCTGGCCCGCAAACCATCGGGGAATGTTCCAATCGTGAATGATGCAAGACCAGTCGGGCAGTGCAGGATGCAGAAAGCGAAGCCAGTCTTCTGTCTGTGGACTGGGGCCAAAGAGCTGGTCGGACGCAATGGCAGCACTCCAATCGTCCACGCTAATGCGCCGGTGCTCTCCGGTGCGAGCGATGCGCACAGGTAAAAGGGGAAGACGGGAGACGCGCTCGCGAATGGCGGGCGTGAGCGAATTGGCTTCGTGCAGATAGGTTAAGAAGGCGTTGAGCCAATCCGCTGCCGCTTGATCACCAGTGGCGCCCAGTTGCACGTCCTCCAAAAGTTGCAGGACCAATGCTTCGTGCCAGTGCCGGACTTTACCATTGTGGAGCCCCGGCAAATCTCCCTCACTGTCGGGGGTGATGAGAGCGCAGTGCTGGCTCAAGACAGCCAGCTTAGGAACACGAGCGAGGACTTGGGAAGCATCAGAGGTTCGGGGAATGAGGAACACCGGATCGTTGGCTGGTATGAGCTCCCATGTTTCGTCGCCGGAGCGCCAGCGTGGCCGCCAAGTATTCGATTGGCAAATAGGCTCTTTGAATGTGGACCAGACGGCGGTCTGCTGAACGGCGAGTGCAAGCTCCCGACACTGAGTATTCGCAAGCTTTTCGTTTTGGGCGAATGCATCGAGGGCAGCGAGCAAGCCGGCAAGAGTGCCTTGGGTGGCAAGAATTCGATTCCATTCAACGCACACACCGGTGGCCGTTGAGCCATTGTGTTGGAACGCTTCGTCCAAGCCATCAATGCGCAGACGTTCCGAATCCAGGAAGAAGAATCCGTGCAGATTAAGGGTGATGGAACGGCGGATGGTAGGCAATGCGATGCGGCTCAAACCTGGTGGTTGTTTGCCGACAGGAAAGAATACGCACCACCGCACTTCAAAACTTCCCGGTGAGGCGTCCTGCTCCGGCGGACCCCAAGCAAGCAATGTGGCGTAGTGGGGCTCTCCTTTGACGGGACAATTGGCTCGGCTGCGGTTGTGGGTGCGTTGAACGACGCGTGGCCATTCGGGGCTCGCCTTCAAATCCGCGACAACTCCGTCGTCCAGCCGGCCAGCAGACCCAGTGTAGAAAAGCGTCGTGTCACCACCATCACGCAGCGCGATTTGTCCGCTCACAAGCTCAACGCCCGATTTTGCATCGGGAGCGGGAATGCGCTGTTGCTGCGCCGGAAAATCCCAAACCAAAGTAGGTTCACTTGCGCCATTCGCATCGGAGATACAGATTCGTCTGAGGCTTCTTAGGGATACGAGCGAAGGAGAAAGTGTGCGAAGATCGGTTGCGAGATGCTTGAGAAACTGCGTGTCCTCGCCGGGGAGACTTTCATGGAAGCTGTCCGCCTCCTCGCCGTCCCGGGTGTGGGTGGCACACCGCAAAGGAAACCAAAAGGCCAGCCAGGGTTCGTTGTCGCGGTAGATGTCGGCGAGGTTACTTCTCGCCCTGGCGAGATGGGAATCACCGTCTTTTTCAAATGCCTCATCCCAATCCTGATGAAGCCAACCGTGCCATGGATTGAAAAAATCCATGATGTAGTGAGGCGCGGGCCAACCTTGATCAGGACAGGTGCGGGCGATAATGAAGAAAGCCTCGCACCAGGCGAACACGCTCTTGAGGCCCTTGCCGAAGCGGCCGATGGCACGTTCCTCCGTGCCCTTGGTGCCGAGGTTAATCTGCCGGATAGCGATTCGGTTCTCCTGGGTGAAGACGCCGTTATTGGCGACAAGCAGGCCGGGGCCGCGGAACAGAGGATGGCCGGCATTCGCATCGCCGCGGACGTAAAGTATATCCATCTGCGACGCCCGGGAGTCCTCCGCGTTTTGGATCAACTCCTTGAGAATGCTCCGAGACAACCCATAGCCACGCAGAAGATCGCGAATGCTCTCAATGTCTGCTTCCGGAGTATGATGGACACCACCTGATAGGGTTGCGGTGAAGGCTGTGGGAGGGTTTGCCATGCGCCTTTGGGTTTAAGACAGCCTCCCGGCTTCAAGGAAGCTGAAGTAGGCGGTGCGGTTGAAAATGATGTGGTCGAGGAGGGCGATGCCCAGGATTTCACCGGCTTGTTTGATCTGGCCGGTGATGGCGATGTCGCTCGGTGACGGCTCAAGGCCGCCTTCGGGATGGTTGTGCGCGATGATGATGCCGGAGGCGCGATCGGCGACGGCGTCGGCGAAGACCTCGCGCGGATGGACCGGGCTGCGGTCAATGAGGCCGATGGAAATGACTCGGAAGTTCAAGACTTCGTTCGCGCCGTTGATGGTGGCGCAGAGGAAATGCTCCTGCCGGCGGTCGGCATAGTGGCGGACGAGAGGCAGGAGGTCGGCAGGCGTCGTGATTTGTGTGCCGGCGGGTTTGATCCGGCGGCGGGCAAACTCGATGGCGGCGAGAATGAGCGTGGCTTTGGCGTCGCCGACAGCGCCGAACTGCTTGAGGTCCTCGGCGCGGAGGTTCAGCCCTTTGGCGTCCACGACGGCGGTGAGCTTTTCGGCCAACGTCATCACGTCAATGGACGTGTTGCCGCTGCCAAGCAGGACGGCCAAGAGTTCCTGGTCGCTCAATGCCTGCGCCCCGCGCGCCAGCAATTTCTCACGCGGGCGGTCGTGCGCCGGAATCTCATGTATGGGCCGGGTCATGCAGCGAAGGCGAGATTGGTGTCAATGACGGTGATGGCCATGATGTCGAAGATGCCTCCCTCGCGGGTATAATCGGGATTGGCCAACTCGTTGTAGCGCCCACGCCCATCGTAGGCATCCTGAATCTCGCCGTTGACCTGGCTGCGATACGTCCCTTCCAAGAACATCCGATCTCCCCGGTGCGCGGTAACGGTCGTGCGAATGACCGGGTCGGCTGCCTTTTCCTCGGTGACTTCCTTGATGTAGAGCGCTTCCTCGTCCGTGATGTTAAATTTATTCCGGATTTCGGTGATCATGTCCTGGACGGAAACTTTCTTCGGCGGCGGGCCAACGCCTTTCTTGCCATGCCCGGGTTTCAGCTTCACCGGCCCGGCGCTGGTGGTGACGCCCTGATATTCGACGGCAGCCTTGATGACCTCCGTCTTCCGGATTAGCTTCATCAGGTCGGACACGCTGCCGAGCTTGATGAGCTGTTCGCCGATGTATTCGGCAAAGGTTGCGAACTCCTTCAACTCCGCCGCGTAGCTGAAGAAGCAGGACAGGAAGTGGAACACCTTGACGTAGCGGGCGAGCAAATAGACGAACGACTTGCGGTCCTCCGCATCCACGATTTGCGCCTGAAACCGCGTGCGCAGCGCATTGACGAAAAATTGGACCTGCGCGTCCGTGCCGCTGGCGACGAGCTTGGCGAAATCCGCCGCGTCTTTCTGAGTGAACACCCCCGTCGCCAGAATCTCGTTGTAGAGTTTGGGGCACAGGTCTTTGTCCGGTTCTTGGGGCGCGAACGGTGTGCCTTTGCGGTATTTCTGGAACGCCTTGAGGATGGCTGCCGCGTTGTTGGTAAAGTCCACGACCACGACGTCTTTCTTGCCTTCGTGGCAGCGGTTCAGGCGCGACACCGTCTGCACGGCGTTGCGGTCCACGACGGGTTTGTCGAGGAACATGCCGGCGAGCATGGGTTGGTCGAAGCCGGTCTGGAATTTGTTGGCGACGACCATCAAGCGGTAGTCCTCGCCCTCGAAGCGGTCCTCAATCAACTCGCTCGGCTGCAATTCATTGACGGCGTGCTCATGGATTTCCGCGTTGGTTTCCGGGTGCGTGAAATCCGAGAAGGCGTAGAGCACCTTGTATTTAGCACCACGCTCCTTGAGTTTTTCCTTGATGATGTTGAAATAACGCAGACCAGCCACGCGGGAACTGGTGACAATCATCGCCTTAGCCCGGCCTTCGATGAGTGGCATCACCTTTTCCTCGAAGATGCGGAGCATGACCTCGGACTTGTATTGGATCAGGCCGTCGTCCGCGAACGCCACGTTCATGAGGGCCTTGGAGACGAGGCCTTTGGAAAAGAGCTTTTCACCCTCGCCTTCGGGCGGAACGAAATGGCAGTGCAGGTTGTAAAGCGTCTTGTAGGAAATGATGCTGGCCGCGACATCCACGATGTAGCCCTCGGCGATGGCCTCGGCCTCGGTGTAGCTGTCGAACGGATTGCCAAACAGATCGAGCGTGGCCTGTGAGGGCGTGGCGGTGAACGCGACGAACAACTGATTGGTGTCGTGTTCACGGATGACCCTGGCAAGCTGTTCCTCCGGATCAAGTTCCGGCGCTTCGGCGTCGGGTTCGGTCGGTTTGCGGAACGGCAGGCGAATGGCCGCACCCATCTGACCTTCCTGCGACCGGTGCGCTTCATCAATCAGGAAGGCTACCCGGAGAGCCTTCAACGCCGGGTTCTTTTGGAGTTCCTCCAGCACGTAGGCCAGCTTCTGCTGCGTGGTGACGATGATCGGCTTGCGGTCTTTCAGAAAGCGCGGCAGGTCGTCCGCCTTTTTCGCGAAGCCAACGATGTCCTTGAGGTGCGTGAAATTCTCCATGTCCTCCCGGACGTTCGTGTCGAGCGCCTTGCGGTCGGTGAGGATGAACGTGATGTCCAGCAACTTTTCGTTCGTCCCGGGCTTAAACAGGCTGTGCAAGCGGTCGGCCAGCCAGCAAATGGAGAGGGTTTTGCCGCTGCCCGGCGAGTGCTCCGCCAGGTATTTGCGGCCGATGTTGCCGGTCTTGGCGTAGTGCGCCGAAATATCCTCCGCGACCGTGCGCACGAGCCGGGCCTGATGGTAACGCGGGAAGATGGTGAAGGCCGGACGCTCCGGCTTGTCCGCCTCCGCCTCGCGTTTCGGCACGCGCACGAGGAAGAAAGATAGCGCCTCCAACAACTGATCCTTGGACAGCACCTCGCGATAAAGGAACTCGACCGGATATTCGTCCGGGTTGGTGGGCACATTGGTCAGGCCCATGTTGTGCCAACGGAAATTCTCCACCCGGCGCGGATCGGTGGCGGCCATCACATCGCTGGTATCGGCGGCGAGGTAAAGGAACGGGTGCGAGAAAATCTTGTGCTGATGGTCGCGGTCGGCGAACTGCTGGACGGCATTATGCACGTTCTGATTCGCCTCATGCTTCAACTCCAAATCCACAATGGGCAGGCCGTTCAGGAAGAAAACGAAATCAATTTCCTTGGGCGCTTGGCCGGGCGCGACTGCGCCAAAGTAAAAATGCGGTCGGAAGGTGATGCGGTTTTGAGCGTATCCCTCAGCCCCGGCACTCGCGGCGGACCGGGGTTTGGGGTAGTAGAGCAACAGCCGCACGCTCTTTTTCACTTCGAGGCCATCCCGCAGAATCATGCAGAGCGGTTTGCGCTCCAATTCCTTGCGCAACGCCTTGAACACCTCGTCCCGCGCGTCCGTGCTGTAATCTTCCTCCAACTTCTTGAGCGTGTCGGCCTGGGTGGCTTTGAGGAAGGCCCATAGGAGATCCTCAGCGATAAAATGCTCGGTGTCCGTGATGTCGGACTGTTCCAGCACGCCGTAGCCGTGCTCGCGAACGAGATACTTCGCGATGTGCTTTTGGAACACCAGTTCCGGCGCTTTGTTTGTTTTAGCCATGCCCTTTGACGTGGTTCAAATCCGCCTCCGCGATCCGCCGCTGGCCGGTGACGCATTCGTGAATCAGTGACTTGCGGTAGTCCTTGAGCGTGGCGATTTGGGTCTTGATGCCGGTGACAAGGCGCTCCATGTCAGCAAGCTTTGTGTCTAGGAAATCAGCGATGGCTTCTTGCTCTTTGCGTGTGGGTGGCAATGCCATGATAACGCTTCCCAACTCCTCAGCATTCAGATGCGGTTGGGCGGCACGGAGCGTCAGTAGCAGAATTTGGCCTTGAAGGACGTAGCGGCTCAGTAAGCCGTAGGCGATGAATCGTGACGAGGCGCGCGTCGCGGTCACAACCATGTCGTAGCCTGCCACTGCGCCCTCCAACTCTGACGGAACAATGGCGGAGTCTCCCGTGTATGCTCCGCTGCGAACAACGATAATCTCTCCAGGCTTTAGATATGGGTTTCTGTCTCGCGGCAACGCGTCTGGATCGACACGAAGTAAATTATCTGTGTAAATCTTTCCTCCATCCACATCTGTTGCGCGGATCATTGCCACACCGGATGCAAGTTCTGCTGGTGGTTGCCCCAGTCCGTAGCGGATGCTGGCAACGGATTTAAGTCTATCTAGCCGCCAGCCGTTCGGTATCAGCGGCAAAGCCGATGAACCTGTTGAAATGGTCTGGACTCCATCGCTGATGCCGAGAGTGATGGCGCGGAGAAGTATCGAACTACACAGTTCATCGAGGGTTTCGAGTTGGCGGCGTTTGGCGGAGACGGCGGCGTCAATCGCGGCGCAACTGGCATCCAGATAAGCCGCAATACGTTGTTGCTCCGGCAGCGGCGGATGAACAATGTATTTCTGTTTGATTGTCTCTTGTCCGATATTTTGTTGGCCTCCTCCAAGACCGTCGGCAATCAGGTCAGCCCGCATAGACCTTAGCGTGTAGAACATGAATCTCATGTCCACAGTTTTGCGGACAACCAATGCACAACACGCCTGATTTACTGCCGCTGCAAATTTTAAGATTCCCAGTTTTCCGATTGTCGCTCCATACATCGCAACTAGCAGAGTATTCTTTGGGTAAAGTCGTGCAGCCGAATTTCGCAGCCCTTTTTCGGTAATTGTTTTTGCCGTTTCATCCAAACAATCGTCGGTGAGATCGCCCGTTTGCACCCAAGGGATGCCGCCGTCGTAGAAATCTGGATTGCCTGTCGGCGGCGTTCCACCTGAACCAACAAAGTCACAAAGTCGCGCAATTTTGTCGCGCCGCCACTCACGCGGAAGTTCGACTGTCGAATGCCCGTTCTGGCGACGGTCACTCATTTCGCTAACCCCTCCAGCATCTTTTCCGCTTGCTTTTCCAACTTCCAAAATTCGGCCAGCAATTCTTTTGCGGGGGTGGGCGGTTGGTAGCGGTAGAAGTATTTGTTCGGCAGGATTTCGTAGCCGAGCTGCGGGCTGTCCTCCCAACGGATGATGGACTTTGCGATTTCCCGTTTCAGGAAAGCCTCGATGTCTTCGCCGTGCGGGATGTATTCGTCGTCCTGCACGTAATGGCGATGCGTCCATTCGACGGAGAGGATTTCCTGCACGTCTTCGAATGTGGCTTTGAATTTCTTGGACGCGTTGTCCTTGGCCGTGAGGGCGAGCGTGACGGTGGATTCCTTGCCGGCCTTTTTCACGCGGGCACGAAACGTGAGGTCGCTGGCGTGGTATTCCAGTTCCTTGGACATGGTGGCGGCGGTGAAAGATTTTTCGTAAGGCTCGGTGACGATGGCCGGTTTGTCGTTCTCATCCGTCTGCCAGAAGACGACGCTGACCTTGTGGTAGGCGAAATCTTCACGACGGAAAATCTTCACCTGCTCGTCGGCGTAACCCTTGGCCCAGCCGTCACGGTAACGTTCCTCAATCCACGCGCGGTGCGCGTCGGTCATGCGGTTGCGTTTGCTGGCAAAGGCTTTGGGTTCTTTCTCGAATTGCTGCCGGGCGTCAATCAGCATCACACGTCCGCGATGGCTGACCGGCTTGTCGTTCCGATAAAGCCAGATGTAGGAAAAGATGCCGGTATTGTAGAACAACTGGTCGGGCAGCATGACGATGGCGTCGAGCCAATCGTTTTCCAGCATCCAACGGCGGATTTCGCTTTCGCCCGACCCGCAATCGCCATTGGAAAGGGGCGACCCGTTGGAAACGACGGCAATGCGGCTGCCGCCCTCCTCAGGCGGGATCATCTTGGCCAGCATGGTTTGGTGGAAGAGCAACGCGCCGTCGTTCACGCGCGGCATGCCAGCCCGGTAACGGGTGGCCTCCAGCTTGCGCGCCTCGGTTTCGTAGCCGTCCTTGCCGCCCCAGGTGACGCCAAAGGGCGGATTGCTCAACATGCGGTTGAACCGGAATTTGCCTTCGGGCCACTGGTCGCCCGGCTCTTTGCTGTGCGGGTCGTGCGGGATGAGCGAGTTGCCCAAGGTCACCTTGGCCTGCTTGTCGTTTTTGATCAGGAGGTCGGCCTGGCAGACGGCGTAGTTCGTCGGGGAAATCTCCTGGCCGTGGACGGTGAGGAATTTTTCGACGTGCTCCCTTTCCTCCGGGGTCTTGGCGCGGTCAAGGAGGTGTTCTTTGCTGACGGACAACATGCCGCCCGTGCCGCCGGCGGGATCGTAAATGGAGAAATGCTTTTCCGGGATGGGGATTTCCAGCAACTCGACCATGAGGCGGATGACTTCGCGCGGGGTGAAGTGATCCCCGGCCTCATCGCCGCTTTGCTCCGAGAAGCGCCGGAGTAATTCCTCGTAGATGTAACCCATCTCAAGCGCCGATAGCTGGTCCGGTCCGAGCGCGAGTTCCTTGTATTGATTCAGGATCGGGGCGAGCCGGTTGTTTTTCACCATCACGCCGATGGTGGCGCGGTAATTAAAGTGCTCGATGATGTCGTCAACGTTTTTGGAGAAGCCGTTGATGTAAGCGCGGAAGTTTTTCTCCAGCAGCGCCTGGTCTTCCTCATAGACGCGGCGGAGCGTCCAGTCGGTTGTGTTGGAGAACGGGCATTGCTTGGGATTGAGTTCAAGTTCCTTGACGAGCTTGGTGAGTTCCTTGGGCTTGTCCTTGAGGGCCGGGCGTTTGGCGAGCACCTCGGCAGACTTCGCCTCGCGCCACGCCAACAGCACACACTCCAGCCGCCGGATGACGATGATGGGCAGGATGACGCCTTGATATTCGTAAGCCTTGAACTTTCCGCGCAGCCGCTCGGCGGATTTCCAGATGTCACCGGCGAGGTTGTCGAGCTTGGGTTTGTTCAGGGATAGGGACATGATCAGTGAGCGGTGCGGTTCTGGGAAATGGATTGAGGCCGGGCCTTGGAAGCCCATCCGGTTTCAAGATTTGAAAAGTCGTTCATGCTTGCTCGCTTGATGATGGACAAAATTCGCGACGAGCGCACGGATAAAGTCAAACGGCGAGTGGCAGCACGAGGCGGTTCAGGAGAGGCGAATCTGATTCTCATGCGCATAGAATGACTGAGATGGTATGACAACGGCTGACAGGGGGCGAAACTTAAATTCTGAAAGCGCGTGCCGGACGGGCAACCTGGGGAAGAATTTGAATTCGGGTTGGCGGAAGGCATGGCGTCTGATAATTGCGGAAACCGGGATGCCTGGCGAGATTTTCGGAGATGAAAGCCTGCGAAAAGCCGCAGTTCCAATCCGATTTTGCATGTAAATTGCCCGTTTCCCATAGGTTGAACTGAATGGAATTTAAAGAGTGGCGCGGCGGTGTCGAGGAAAACAATTGAACGCGGAAGGCGGAATTGCAAATTACGAATGGCAAATGGACCGGATGCCGTTTGGGGACAAACGGCCTACAAAAAAAGGAAATCGGCGGTCGCAGACCGCACGCTACAAACGGCCTACAGAATGGCGAAAGAAAAGTTGAGCCGCGCGCCGTGGGAATGAATTTTGTCCATTCATGAGCGGTTACGTTCGGGTGCGGTGAATAAGTTTGTGAAAATTTTTTGGGATAAAAGTCGGGAGTATGTAGATAACGCAAATCATGCAGAAGCAGCGTTGGTGGACTCTTCAAATAGGCATGATGTCAACAGCAAGAACCATCGACAAAGGCAATAATGACATGCACCTCAATTGAGTCAATTTGCGTTAACTACATACTCCCGATAAAAGTTTCGGTTGGACAGCCTTTGTCCGGGTGAGGTTGGTAAATTGGAGGCATGAAAATAATTAAGAACGAAGAATTCAGAGTTGCGAAAGGCGAATTACGAAGTGCGAATGAAGAATCAGCGATGAGCGACCGGCGAGAAAAGATGCCGTTTGGGGACAAACGGCCTGCAAAAATGGCGAAAGAAAAGTTGAGTCGTTCGCCGTGGCGGAGAATTTTGCAGATCCATGAAAAGGTGCGCGCGGGTGAATTTCCAAATTGCGCGACGTTGGCGGCGCATTTTGAGGTGTCGACGAAAACAATGCATCGGGATGTGGATTTCATGCGGGACAGTTTGAATCTGCCGATTGAATATGATGTGAAACGGCACGGCTTCTATTACACAAAGACCGTGGATAAATTTCCCGGTGCGTCCATCACTGAGCAGGAAATGTTTGCGCTGCTGGTGGCCGATAAAGCGATTGCGCAATATCATGGCACGCCGTTTCAAAAGCCGTTGCGCATGGCTTTTGAAAAACTCACCGAGCAATTGGATAACAGGACGCGCTATTCCATGGATGATTTGCAGGGGGCATTATCCTTTCGTCCATTTGCTCCAGAGGATACGGATCTGCACGCATTCCAAATTATTTCGCAAGCGCTGCAGGAGCATCGGGCGTTGAAATTCAATTACACGAATCTCGGCACGCGCACAGCGCAAGCGCGGCGGGTGCATCCGTATCATTTGGCGTGCATTGACAGTCGCTGGTGTTTGTTCGCGCATGATGTGGACCGCGCGGCGCTGCGAACATTTGTGCTGACTCGTTTGAGCGAGCCGATGTTGCTGAGTGAGCGGTTCGATAAGCCGAAGGATTTTAATGCGGATGAATATTTGCGCGGGAGTTTCGGTGTGCTCAAGGGGAGCGAAGATTTTGAAGTGGTGATTGAGTTTGATTTGTGGGCGAGCGATTTGTTGCGGGGACGGAAGTGGCATCCGTCGCAGAAATTAATCGAACTGCCAAATGGCTGCGCGCAAATGCAGATGCGGCTCTCAAGTCTGGACGAAATTGAGCGGTGGATTTTAAATTGGGGCACGCACGCGACGGTGGTCAGGCCGGAGCAATTGCGGGAACGGGTTGGAGCGACAGCGCGGGAAATTGCAGAGAAATATGACACTAGCGTGTCGGCCAATGGGAAAATTTGATTAATTAAAGTCGCGAAAAGTATTTGCCTCAACAACTCTTATCAGACTCCTCAAAAATAATTATGAAAGCCACCATCACCATCAGCGATGACGCCAACGGGAAATGCACGGTCGATGTTCAATTCGACCCTCCTTTGCCCAAGACGGGGACGGACATGCCCGCCGGAAAGCTCGCCATGTTCGTGCTCGAGCAGATCAAGGAAAATTCCAAGAGCTTCAAGCAAACCATGTCCGTCACGCGAAGCTAGTCACGACCCCTTCCGGTTAACTCCATCGGCTCCGGCGTAAGTCATCGCCAATGCGCTTTGCATTGAGTAGGGCGAAATCAGGAAATTGTTCGTCGGCTGGCTGGCCGTGCGGATCAAGTCCAAGCCGAAAGAATTGAGGGCGTTAGCGGCAGGCGAAACAGGTTCAGCGGCAAAGGCGATTGTGGCAGTGGTGAACAGAACAACCAAAGTCGGGAACTTCATTTGCTCAGTGGTAAAGGATGCGGTCGGTATAAGCGAGGGTCTGAATCGTTTGTGAAAAGTTTTCGAAATTATTTTTGGTGTTGGAAGGCTTTTGTCTGACCCCCTTTGATAAAGTGGAGGCATGAAAATAAATAAAGATGAAGAAAGAAGTCAGGAGTCAGGAGTCAGAAGCCACCTCACCCCTGCCCTCTCCCCCAAAGGCGGAGAGGGAGTGAAACGGCTGGAATGGTGGGAGTCGTTGACCTTGGGTGAACGGAAATTGATTTGCAGCCTGATGCGGATGTTGCGCGGGGCCAAACAAAGTGAGCTGCGCGATGTCGCCATCGCGGCGGCGAAGTGGGAACGCGGCATCGGCTGCTTTATTAAAGTCCGGCTGATCGGGCAAGCTGCCCGTGGCCAAAGGTTCACGCAAAGACGCCAAGGCGCAGTTTGTATCACAGTTGGGAACACCTCATCCGCCGCCGAACCTCGGCCTGGCAATCGGGCACCTAATGACTCGCTCGCGCCCGCTCACTCGGCCCTCGGCGGGCCTTCGTCCCGCAAAAGCGGGACAAATTCCTTCCGCCATTTCCCAAGCGGCGGAAGTCCCCAGCGCGGAGAAGGCGGCGCTCAAGGGACTGATCGCCCTACCGCATCCCCGTCAACTTCGCGTAGCCAACGAGGTGTTTCTCCAAGTCAGGGTTGATGGGACATTGGCTGCGCAACCACACAAACGCCCGCTCGGTCTCATGACTCAATTCCACCACCGGCAAGTCCGACCCGGACTGGGCAATAATCTTGGTTCTTGCCTCCGTGGGTTTAACACGAATTTCCACAAGGTCGGCACCGGGCGCTCTGGCGAAGCGGGCAATTTCGCGGACGTCCATGCAGCGGGCGGCGATGATTTCCGCCTGAGCCGCCGGGTCGGTGGCGAAGGCGTTGAGCAGGCCGGCAAAATTGGCATCGGACAAGTCGCGCGACTCGCCGCTGTAAAGCCGGCTGATATAGCTGTTGGAAATGCCGCTGCGTTTGGCGAGGTCGCTCTGGTTCAACTGGCGGCGCTCGGCGCAGCGCTGGAGGGCGTTGGAAAAATAGCTCATAGTGCGTGCCGCACGGGCCAATGGTTAAAACGTGAAAACCTGAAAGCTGAAAGTTGAAATGAAACGAAAGTGGTTGCGAGCCGATGATCGGCTAACACAAAACCGCTCCGAAAGGGGCGCGCAATTTTTTTGTCCATCGGTTTGCAGTATACGCAAATCTGTAGATGTTGCAAACACCTTGCGGTTGGTGCGTGCCGGTGGCAGCGCCACTGGCAAACGGGCAACCAGTGGGAAACGAAGAATGGCCCTACCTCACCCCCGTCCCTCTCCCTCCCATCCGATGGGCCGGAGAGGGGGGGAAAAAGCGATCAGTTGACTTCGCGCCATTAACAAATGGACACCACGATTCCCATTGAACTGCTGTTGCGTTTGATCAACGCGACACCGGAGCAGCGTGCGATGGCGGAACGTCTGCGTGGGATGCCGGTTGATTTGGGGAAAAATTCAGACAGTTCACCTCATCCGGCCTGCGGCCACCTTCTCCCCAGAGCGGAGAAGGAAAAGCCGAAGTTTGTATTTCGCAAGGCGGGCAGTCATTGGGATGTTGTTTTTGACGGGTCCGAAACTTTTCATCTGCCGGACAAATTGGGAACCGAATACATCGGGCATTTTCTGCATCACGCCAACGAACCGATTTCAGCATTTGATCTGGAGCGCGTGATTCAGCCGGAAAAGGCCCAAGTGCGGGCCAAGGATTCCATCCAATGCAACGTCGATGCGGAAGCCGTGCGGGCTTATCTGCGTCAGCTCGACAGGCTGCGCGAGCAGCGATCGGAGGCGGCGGAGGACGGAGATCTGGCCCGGGCGGACCAGTTGGATGAGGACATTTCGGCCCTCGAAGCGGCGCTGAAAGCGCCGGGACAGGCTGCTGATGCCGGGGAGCGAGCCCGCGGGAATGTGAGCAAGGCGGTGCGGGCGGTCCTGCGGCAGTTGCGGCGCGGCGGTTCCACCGAACAGGCATTTGGCCGGCATTTGGAACAATTTCTCAGCCTCGGCTACGAGTGCTGCTACCACCAACCGCCGGGAATCTCCTGGCAATAATAATTCATTTGGGAAGCCGTTTTTCCCAATTGGGAAGCCTCTTTTCCCACCAGGTAGGTAACAGCCTGAGTGGCGGGTTTTTTATTACCTCGTCCGAAGGCGAAGCAGACGACCACCAAGCAGACGGCCACCATGAAAAAATCTATCCGACAACCCTCATCCGGCCTGCGGCACGTGGACTCGCTCGCGCCCGCTCGCTCCGCCCTGCGGGCCTCCGCCTCCGGCAAATTCCTTTTGCGGCTTCCCAAGCCGCTCAAGTCTCCCGCTCCCGCGAGCGAAGGACAGATTCCGGCAGGCGAAGGCTACCTGGACAAGGTGGCGGTCGCGAAACGGCTGGGTTTGCGCCCGCGCACGGTCGCCCAGTGGGCTCGGCAAGGGCGGTTGCCGTGGTATCGCTTCGGACGTTACCTGCGGTTCAGTTGGGAGGAAGTGCAGGTGCGTTTGGCGGAAACGTGCCGGGTGGCGGGGGAAAAGCTGAAAATTGAAACGCGGACAACTGAAATGGGACTTCGACACCTCACCCCAACCCTCTCCCCGCTCGAGGCGGAGAGGGAGCAGAAAACAAAACGCAGATCAACAAATCCCGCGCTCTGACGAGTCGCGGCTACCACGAAAGGAAACATGAAACACATCGTATTCGACATCGAAACCGTTCCGCAGGACGAAGCCAAGTTGTTGGCGCTCGCCCCGGAATTCACTGCCGCCGCGAACTTGAAGGACCCGGAGAAGATCGCGGCGAGCATCGCCAAGAAGCGCACGGATTATCTCGCTGATGCGGCGCTCAACTGGAAGACCGCCGAAGTCGTGCTGATCGGCGCGGGTGATGACGCGGGCATCCAGTCGTTCACCGCCGGTTCGGAAAAGGAATTGGTCGGCAACTTTCTCACGCTCCTGGGTGATGCATTGGCCGACGGCGTGGCCGCAGGCGGGCACAACGTCAAGGGCTTCGATCTGCCGATGCTCGTGAACCGTGCCCGCGTTCATGGCCTGAAAATTCCCACGACGGTTCTCTCATTCTGGAAGGGCCGTCCGCAGTGGGCGGAAAACATCTTCGACACGCTGGAATTGTTGTCCTTTGGAAAATCGTTCGACGGCAACGGCGTGGATGACGTGGCGCGGGTGTTCGGCCTGCCGCCGAAGCTCGGGCACGGCGGCGACTTTCCGCTGCTCTGGCGCGCGGACTGCCAAGCGGCAGTGGCGTATAACCGGCGCGATGTGGAAATCGAAATCGAGATCGCGCGCATCTGCGGCTGCTTTTAACCGCAGAGAACGCAAAGAGCGCAAAGATTCTTTAACCGCAGAAGACACGAACCACATGAAAGCAAATCAACCCTACCTCACCCTTAATCCCTTGGGAAACCCTCACCCCCAGCCCCTCTCCCAATCCGATTGGGCGAGGGTGGCGTCGGGCCGATCAAGGCGGAGAGGGAGGGAAAACTGAAAGGAAAATTATGACACGCTCTGAAACCATCACGCATCTGGCGACGGCGCTCGCCAAGGCACAGGCGGAAATGCCGGTCGCGGTGTTCGACGCGACCAACCCGTTTCTCAAATCGAAATACGCATCGCTCGGCGCGGTGATCCAAGCCAGCCGCCCGATTCTGGCGAAACACAAGCTGAGTCTTGTCCAGTTCCCCATTTCCGACGCCGCTGGCATCGGCGTTGAATCCATTCTCGCGCATGAGTCGGGCGAGTTTGTCGCGGAACGCATTTTGATTCCGCTCACGGAGGAGAAAGGGAAATCAAAGGTGCAATCCGCCGGCAGCACGCTGACGTATCTGCGCCGCTATTCGTGGGCTTCGATTTTGGGGATGTATTCGGACGAGGACTCCGACGGGGTGGCAGCGCCACCTGCCAATATGCCTGCGGCATCGGCCAAGACTGCATCTCCCAAACCGGCAACGGCACTTCCGCCTGTCCCAATGGAAAAACTGAAACGATGAAAGCTGAGACGTTGAAATTTTCAACCGCGAAACACGCGAAACACGCGAAACGATTTTTCGGCGAGACGCCGAAAAGAACCCGCGAGACGCGGGTGCTACCGACAACAAATCCCGCGCTCTCACGAGACGCGGCTACGAACAAAACAACAAAAAATGCCGGTGCTGGAGTTAGAGCCTCCTGACGTCGGCTGCTACCAACAAAAACATATGGAAATACCAAACGAAGGAAAATACGTCTGCAAACTCAATGGCCAACTGGTCATTTACGAAGCATCCACCGGCTCACTCTGCGGCGCAGTGCCGTGCGTGGTGGCAGCGCCACCTGCCTACGAAGGCTTCGCCTTCAAACACACGATGGTGCTCGTCAAAGCCGACGGGACGATTCTGACCAAGACCACCGACACGCTCAAGGCGGTGTTCGGTTGGGATGGCGTGGACCCGTTCGCGCTGATGGACAACTCGGTAGACGGTGGCGCAATGCGCGACGTGGAGTTCGAGATCGTGGGCGGGCCGGAGACGGGTGATAAGGGCGGGCAATACTTCAAGAGCCAATGGCTCAATCCGCTGGGTGGCGGCATGAAGACGCCTGCCGCGGCAGACCGTCGCTCGGTGCTGGCGAAATATGGCAACAAGTTCCAAGCGCTGGCGTCGTCAGCGACGACGGGCAATAGCGCAGAACGCGGAACGCGGAGCACCTCATCCGGCCTGCGGCCACCTTCTCCCCAGAGCGGAGAAGGACGGCGCGGCACGGTGCCGCCGCCGCCTGTGCCCATGGCGGCTGCGCCGTCCACGATGGAAGAGGCGTGGGCGGCGTTGAACGAAGCGCAATCTGGCAAGGCCGCTGATGTCATCGAGAAGGTCTGGTTCGACACCATCGCCAAGTTGTTCCCGAACAAGTCCAACACGGACCTCAAGCCGCATGAGTGGGGCAAACTCAAAACCGAGTTCACCGACGACATCCCGATGTAAGTGCGAGCCGCACTGGCCAATGGCGATTATGGGAAGAGCGGGCCTTCTGCAGGAAGATCTTTAAAAAGGTTCAACGTTTCAGGCCCGAGATGAACCAAAACCGGCACACCGGTTTTTTTCCTAAAGAAACTGACCGTCTCGTTTTGCCAGTCGATGTCTTCTCCTTTTAAAAGCGCGATGTCGCCCTGGCTCGCGCCCAATTGCCAGCAGAGCTGATAGAAAGTTTTTCGTTCGGGATTCACTTCGGCCGCAATTATTTTCTGATGCTCCTCGATGGTGATGGCGCGTTTTTCTTTGTAATGAATAGCGGGCCATTGTCGTCTCGGAATCACTGGCACGGGCAACCAATTCATATCGAGCGAGAAGTTGTGGATCTTGCGCAAAAACGCATTCGTCGAAACGGTTCCGGTTTTCAAAACCTGCAGAAGATGCTCAGCCTGCGTCTCAATCAAAGTTCGGTCGCGAATTAAATCGAACGCTTTATCCTTGGAAGCCGTTTGCCAACGGTACTGCGTGGGACCGGTTTTGATTTGGATAATTTCATCCAGCACATTTTGCCAGGTTCTTTTGGCCATGTGTGGATCGCTGTGCCGCAAATAAACCCGAGCCAGACTAAGATTCATCGCGGGCTGCTGCGACGCCTGATTCATCGCTGCAAGAATTCCGCGGGCTTGATGTTTGTCTTTGGTCTTGAGGCTTTGGAATTTATTTTCGATGGTGTCGAAGACATAATAAATTGCCTTACGACGGAGGAATAAACGGTAACGCGCTTTCATATGCATGCGTCATCGAGAGTAATTCAGAAGAATTCCAACGGTTAAACCATTGCGGCTTTATCAGCCGAGAATGGTGCAACAATCATGAAATAATCACAAAATTGTTGACCAAACCGTTGACCATTTTGGCCTAAATTCGCTCCAAGTCGTTGCTGCACACGCAGTTAGAATTGGAGGCGAGGGTCGGAATTGAACCGACGCATACAGCTTTTGCAGAGCCGCGCCTTACCACTTGGCTACCCCGCCTTCCGCAACAACAATATTAAACTTCGCCGAACGCGCAAGTTCGGTTTTTACTTTTCGGAAAATCCAAGAGCCGCCCGCTTTTTCCACAGATCGCGCGGTTTGAAAATACCGACCGGCGTAATGATCCCGGTGATCAACTCCGCCGGGGTCACATCGAAGCCCGGATTGCGCGCGCGGCTGGCGGGATTGGCGACGCGGACGTAGGCGCGGCGCGACGAGGCCGGGGACCGGGAGCCGGAGGCCGGAGTTGAAATGATTCCCCACGCGCCGAGCACTTCGCTTTCATGCCGCTCTTCAATCGGTATTTCCAGCCCGGAGCGGAGGTTCCAATCGATGGTGGAAAGCGGGATGGCCACGTAGAACGGAATGCCGTGTCGCCTGGCCAGAACGGCTTTGGTGTAGGTGCCGATCTTGTTGGCGACCTCGCCGGTGCGGCCGAGGGTGCGGTCGCTGCCGACGATAACCAGGTCAATTTCGCCCCGCTGCATGAGATGTCCGGCGGCGTTGTCGGCGATGATTTCGTGCGAAATTTTTTGCTGGGCCAGCTCCCAGGCGGTCAAGGTGGCGCCCTGTGAGCGCGGGCGGGTTTCGTCGCAGAACACGTGGAATTTTGTGCCGCGAGCCTGCGCGGCATACATCGGCGCGGTGGCGCTGCCGAAATCGACGAAGGCGAGCCAGCCGGCGTTGCAATGGGTCAGGACGCGGGCGTCCTTCCGGATCAGCGGCGCGCCAAATTCGCCGATGGCCTGGCAATGCTTGACATCTTCGCTGGCGAATTCCTCGGCCGCCGCCAGCGCGAGCGCCTGTTTTTGCGCGACCGTTTCGCCGGCACTCATGATGCGCAGCAGGTCATTCATGGCGTTGACCGGATCGACGGCCGTGGGCCGGGCCGCTTTCAGGACCTCATAAACGCGCGCGGTGTGGAGCGAAAACTTTTCCAGGCCGGAACCGCGAAAGGCGCGGACCCCCTGGGCCAGGCCGTAGGCCGCCGTGGCGCCGATGGCCCCTGCCCCGCGCACAACCATGTCGGTGATGGCTCGGGCGGTCTCCTGAAAATTCCGGGTGGAAACAATTTCAAAGCGATGAGGCAAAAGCCGCTGCTCGATGAGCAGGACAGAATTCTTTGCGACGTCAAAAGCAACAGTGCGGAAATGCCGGGCGCGCCCGCCCACGGTGACTTTCATGATTGGTTTGCGCCGAAGGCCCCGGACCGCGCTCAGCGGGCCTGCAGCTTCAGTTCCCGGACTTTGGCCCGGATTTTCTTGTAGAGAGCGTGATTGCGCAAGTTGCGCAAATCGGGATCGGTCGTGATCCAGCGGAAATCGCGATAGCCGAGCTGCAGGGCGAGCTCGAGGGCGGCGCTGGCCGCCTCGCAGTCGTCAATCAACGAATAACTGCAGGCCAGATTGTAATGGACCAAGGCATCCTTCGGCTGAAGCCGGGCGAGCTGCTCGTCCACTTTGAGGCCGTGGGAATATTCGCCCCGGCGCGTGTAGGCGTCCCCGAGAATCTGCAAGGCTTCAACGTAATCGGGATCGCGGCGAAGAATCCCCTCCAAAAACCCAATCTCCACGTCCAGATCGCGCTGCTCCCGGCGAGTCAGTTTTTTCCGCGAACTAAAGGCTTTTTTTGGCATAGAATTTGACACTGACTTATCCCTCAGTTTTTCCCTTATGTCGAACTTTTTTTGAATTTTCAGAACAAAAAAGTGTCAGCGCGGCACGCTCGATCAACGCCCCGGGTCGAAGTTGTTTTTGACTGGGCGGCGGTGGGGAAAAAAGTTCGCGAGCCATGCCGCCTCCCACGGCCGGTCGGAGTGCTGCGAGCGGGGACCGCCCGCGGGCCCGCTCAATTCCCCTGAAACTCGTGGAACTCCACTTCATCCAGCTCCGCATAGCCTCCGCTCAACCTCCAAAGATAGCATTGATCGGAGGGGGTAAAGGGGGCGGAGCATCAATGCTAACTGTTGTTGAACAAGCCCGGATATGGTTCCTCGACGTTTTTAGTGGGTAAAGGGGGAAAAATTGTTTTTTCTGGTGGGGCGTATGATACCGGAGAGAATGTTTCAACAGATCTTGGCGCTGGGTGAAGCCTGGCGGGTGTTGCGGATGGATTACCTGGAAAAAGAGCAGCAG
>CANJXF010000045.1 GCA_947478865.1 Verrucomicrobiales bacterium
ACCCAACACCGCCTCCCGGCTGATCCCATTCTCCGCCAGTAACTCGTCAATCAATCCATCCGCTCTTCTCCTCGCTTCTTTCTGCTCTTTGGTCATATCTGCTTTTTCCTCCAGTTATAACCCAAACACAATCTTTCTGATACGCTCATGGGCCCTCTGTACGGTGCAACCGCCGAAAATTACTTTCCTCTTAACAATGTCCGCCTAAGCTCCCGGCTGTAATGCTTTTGGACGAATCTGTTATTCACTTCAGTTCTGCGTCGGCCTGCTTCGTGCCGCTTTGCAAGGCCGGCGGCCCAACATTTTATTGATCATGAATTTGACGAACCAAACTTGTGTCATCACTGGGGCGGCCCGCGGCATTGGCCTGGCCCTGGCTCAAGCGTTTGCCGCCAAAGGCGCGCGCGTGGTCATGGCAGATGTCGATGTGGCAGCATTGGGTGTTGCCGATGTTCCCGGTGCCAAGGCGATTGTTTGCGATGTCACGAAGGCTGCGGCGGTTGATCAGCTCGCCGTCGATGCCGAAGCCGCTTTTGGCCCAATTGCCGTGTGGATCAATAACGCCGGTCTCGCTCGGCATCGATGGATTCCGGATTACACAGAGGCGGAAATCGATCTGACGCTGGCGGTGAATTTGAAGGGAACCATTCTCGGTTCACAATCCGCGTTGCGCCGCATGATTCCCCAAAAACGCGGGCACATTATCAATGTCATTTCCACCGCCAGTTTGCGTGGAGTGCCGAGCGAAACCGTTTATTGCGCGGCGAAATGGGGTGTGCGCGGGTTCACGCAAGGCCTGCAGGAAGAGGCCGCTCCCCATCGTATTCGGGTGACGGCGGTCTTGCCTGGCGGTGTGGCCACGGAATTCTGGAACGGAGCATCTTCGCGGCCCGCGCCGCTGGAGAAATTTCTCACTTCGCAACAAGTGGCCCATGCCATCCTGAGCGTGGTTGAAATGGATGATTACTGTGTGGCGCGTGAACTGGTGTTGCGATCGCTGGACGACAGCGACTTCTCGGTCAAGCCGGACTGACCACGGCTTCAATCAGGTTATCCACGGTAAACACAGCGGGCGGTGCAAGTTTCGGCGACGACGACTTCGCTGAGCATGGGCAGCGTCGGCTTCAGCTGATCCCAAATCCAGACGGCGATGTTTTCGCTTGTGGGATTTTCCAATCCAGGGATTTCGTTGAGATAGAAGTGGTCCAGTTTATCCCAGAGCGGCTTGAAGGCGGCGGAGATGTCCGCGTAATCCATTAACCAACCCAGCTTTGGATCGCATTCGCCGGAGACCACAATTTCAGCGCTGAAACTATGTCCGTGAAGGCGTCGGCATTTGTGGGATTCGGGCAGATGCGGCAAGAGGTGCGCCGCTTCAAATTGATAACTCTTTCGTAATTCCATTTTCATAAAAATTTCTCAAGTCGCCGATGAATCCCAATCGACACGAATTGGGTAACAGCGCGCGGAGTCGCAGTCGTTTTCAACCGTGAACCTCAGGGCCAAGCGAAAGGCGGCGCTCGGTTTCGATTGCGGGGCCTGCGGTATGTTGCGTTGATGCGCGTTCATGCGTGGGCTAAAGCTCCCAGTCGGTCCACGTCACCAGGTCGCCGAGGCTGGGTCGGCCGTCGTGGCGCCAGAGCAGGGGCGGGTTTTGCATTTGGCCGAGCGGACAAATTCGCGTCGCGCCCCAGTGCGCGAGGTCGTTGGCGATTTCCTGCGCGCGATTTTCGGTGGCCGCGATACCGACTGTTGAAATTTTGGCGCGCACGGCATCAGCGCCTTCCAAAGCCTGTTTCAAGTTGCCGACGGCCTTCACATAGATAAAGCGATTCAGACAGGAGATCTGGAAACGGGGATCATTTTCGAACACGACAGTCCACGCCGTCGAGCCATGGCTGCTCCATAGCCGCGTGTCGAGGGAATGGGCGGCGCGGACTTCGTAAAACGATCGGCGATAGGCAATGGCCGCTGCTTCCTCCGTGGACAAAATTCCGCGCGGCTGTTGCTGTTCGAGGCGATCCAACTCCGCCGCGAGCATTTCGGCGAATTGCTCCGGAGAAATTTTTCCGCCGGTCTCCACGTAGATGACGTGCGGCGACAGGCAACCCAGCTGGTTCCACGCCACGATATCGTGCGCGGCGCGTGAGATGATTCGCTGCGGGCTCATTCCCGAAAGAACCTCGGCGGTCACAAAGGCAAAACTCAAGCGATGGCCAAAGCCGATAAAGCGGACTTTCGGCGGCAACCGACGGCGAATGGTTTCCAATGTTTCATCGCTGCCGGTGGCGGTGAGTGTATTCGTCTCGGCGTAGAGCGCGGTCTCCAACGATTCATTGCCGCCTTTCCACTCGGCAATTTCCAGGCAGGCGCCGAGTTTTGGTTCCGCTTCGTAAATCGAGTGGGCGAACAGGCGCGGGACAAACGCCGTTCCGCTGGCGCATTTCACAAATTGAGCGGAGCGCGTGAGGAAGCCGAAAATGATGCTGGTCAAGGTCGCGTTCGGGATGCATCCGCCGGTGATGTGAGTGAGCAATTCCGGGCCGCGCGCGAAGGAAGCTCGATTCATCTTCTGCTCGGCTGCTGTGGCGCTCAGAGTGTCGAGTCGCCGCCCTTCGCCGAATTCCTGTAACATCAGGGCTTGCAAATTTTCTGCCGTGATCTGCTGGAAAAACGCGTCCAAACCCGTTGCCAGCGTTTCGCGGGTGAACCCGGTGGCCGCGGGTCCAAGCCGAAGGGTTTCCTGGCGAAATGCGTCGTCTGGTTCCAGCCAGTTCTTCGCCACGCTGGAAATGACACGAATCAAATTCTGGGTCGTGCGTGTCGCCAGATAGTTCTCCCGATTCTTCTTCAGCGTTTGGCACGCGTCGCTGATGACCGTGGGAGTCAACGCGGTGTTCTCAGGCAGATCGGCCAGGAAATAATTCGGCAGATTCATTTGGGTTCACCTCGTGCGGCGACGGGGAGAGGTTGTTCGACGTGCTCCAGAATCTCTTTTTTTCGGATCGCATGCAGGCAAGGCAAACCGATGAGCGACAGCAAAACGAAAATGGCGAGCAGGCCGAAAATCGGAAAGTAGGCCGAGGTTAGCTGGCTCTGTTCGCCCAAATGTTTGACCCAGTATCCCACCGCCCAATGGGACAGGTTGCCGATCAATCCGCCCACGGTGATAAATAATCCGAAGACCCGGCCGCGCACGGAATCGTGCACCGATTCCATGATTGCCGCCTCGACCATTGGATAGCTCGCCATGAAAAAGAATCCGTAGATTGCAAGAGTCGGGATAATCCAGTTTTTTGAGACGTGCGGAAAAATCGCCATCATCACCGCAGCGATAAAAAGCACCAGGCTCGTCCATTTCATCCGTCCGCCGTCGCTCAGGCCGCCGAAAAGCGGATTGCTAATGGCTGAAGCCATGAAAATTCCAGAGAGCGCCAGGCCGGTGAATTTCGGGCTCAGACCGTGCCCCTGCTGGAGAAACAGCGATGACAAACTTCCCGTGCCGCTCCCGGCGAAATCGCGCAGGCTGAACGCGAAGCTGGCCGCGATGAAAAAGAGCCAGAGCGCGGGGGTTGGGAACATCTTTTCGGTCGGCTTTGACAGGTGCGTTTCCGATTCCGGCAACCGATCTTCCTCCGCCAGCCAATAGAAGATGGCCGCAGCGATGATGCCCAACACGCCCAGTTCGAGAACCGGATCGCGCCAGCTTCCATGCACGGCGCGCCAGCCCGAATAAATCGGGCTGAAACAAAAGCCCGCGCTCGCGCCGATTCCGACGAGTCCAAGCGCCCGGCCGGTGCCGACGGGATACAAGCGCGCCACCAGAGCCGTGGCCGCGGGGTGATAGAAACTTCCTCCCAGGCCCGCGATGACGACGCACAGCAACGCGATGGAATAGCTCGGCGCAAACGAAAGGCCAACGAAACCAAGGCCGTTGATGGCGAGGCCGTAGGCCAGAAGTTTCTTGCGGCTGACGCGATCGGCCAGGATTCCCATCAGGTAGCTCGGTAGAAAATACGAAAGCCCCATGACGGTGACGAGCAGCGTGGCGGCTTCGACGCTGGCGAGTTGAAAATCTTTTTGGATCAACAGATAAAGCGGGATCAGCGCGACATGGTAAATGTGCGTGAACGCATGCAACGCGCCGCAGAGCCAGAGCGTTCTGATTTTGCTGTTCTTGTTTTCCATCGTGTGAAGGCCGGGTGGAATTAGCCACAGTTGCGCCGGAATTTCACGGTTTGTTTTTGTCGCGTGAATTTATTTAGCCATCAACGAGCAGCCACGCGGTTCCGCCAGGGTGGCGCGGCCAACCAGTTCGAATCCATCGCCGCGCCGGACTCCCAAGTCTTCGGTCTGCACGGCAAGAATCGAAAAGACGTTCGCCAGATCGATCAGGCGAATCAAACCGGTTTCCCCTTCGCTCACTTCGCGCCCGGTTTCGGGAGAAATAATCTGGGCGCGAGTCCAAGGAGGGAAATGAAAGCGCCGAGCCTCTTGCGGTTGCGCTTGTTTTAATTCGGCCGATTCAAATTCAATCGCGCGATCATACGCTTGAGAACTCAGTTCGCTCATGCCGTATTCGCAGACAATGTGCGACGGGGAAATTCCCAAATGTTTCGTGATGAGCTGATGCAGCTCCGTCTTGGGCATCGAGCGCGACCGCCCTTTGTAGCCGCCCGTTTCCAGAACACGCGAGCCAGCCGCGAGCCGGTAGCGAATGTTGCCGGCGGCGAAATGATCGAGCAGATGCACGAATGAAAAAGCGGTTCCGAGAATGGCGACGGGACGATTGGCGCACATGGATTTGCGCACGGCGAAAAGGGTTTGCTCGATATCCAGCGCCCATGAATTGGTGTCGTCGAGTCGCCCGCAAAAAACGGAATCGCGCGAACCCAGCCGGGTGCGAACCGTCTCGAACATGTGGACGAGCGACGAATGCGGCGCGAGGGCAGGGGACGGTGTCAGAAAAATGAAACCCGGTTTATCGATCGGGCCAACGAGTTCGTTTTCGGCCAACTCATCCCAGTCCGCGAGGAAATGCCGCTGAAACCACGGGAGCAGCGATGCTTCGTAAACCGCGAGTGATTCCGCATTGTGAAAGTGGCGACTTGGAATTTGCTCGGTCGTTCCGCTGGAATGGAAAACCCGGGTTCGCTGTTCGGGCGGCAGGCTGGACAGCTCAAGCTCCTTGAAGGCGCTCGTTGGAAGAGCCGGGATTTCCCTCCAGTCGTTGAGATTGCCGGGAGAAATATTGCGACTTCCGCAGAACTGCCGATACGGTTCGACTGACGCAAATTGCAGGGCGAATAGGGACAATGCCAACTGGTTGAACCGCTCTTCGGTCGGCTGCTGGTCTTTGATGAATGCGCTGAGCGCATCCGCAAAATCGTAGAAAGATAAAATGGTGTTCACGCGGTTTTTGGTCGGCTGGTTTTCCGCTACAGCCAGCAAATATGTAGATGCGGACGCCGTTGATCGCAAGTCATATGGCAAGGAGATGGGCCGTGTCCGCTCGCGCGCCTGGCTGGTTCTCTTTTTCCTCGCCCGCCGATGATTGGTGATTATGGTGAGACGAACCCGAAAACTCTCACTTAACTATGAATCAGGAACAGTTTACCCGCCGTCGATTTTTGCAACGCGCCATGGCCGCCAGCGCGCTGGTCGTGGGCGCGGCGCCGCCGCTTGGATTATGGGCGAATGAGACCAGCCTCACCTCCGCCGCCGAGGATGAATTGGCCGGTCCTCCGCGCGGTCCGTGGCGACGGTTGTTCCTGGATGCCTTCGTGGTCGAGGCGCAGGGGGGCCTGACCCGCGCTTTCCATGCCGCCGAAAAATTCGCTGGCAATCCGGTCGTCAAACGCGACAAGCCATGGGAAGGCGTCTCCGCAATCACCGGCCCCTACGTCTATGGCACGGTGTTTTGGGAAGGCGAAAAGCTTCGCCTTTGGTATGAAGTCCATAATAAGGGAACCCACACTGGCTATGCTGAATCGCTCGACGGCATTGCCTGGACGAAGCCCGAGCTAGGCATCATCGAATTCGAGGGTTCGAAGGCGAATAACCTCGTCGTATCCGCCTTTCAACGTGCGGCCACCGGCGGCCAATGTCACAACGCCAGCGTCATTCGCCGCCCGAAGGAAACGGATCCGCAGAAGCGTTATGCGTTGTACGGTTTTGACAATGGTGCCGGGCACGCGCGGGTGGCGTTTTCTCCGGATGGACTGCACTGGAAATTCGCCCCTGAGACGGAGAAAAAAGCGATGTTCAGCTCCTCTGACGTGGTGAATTTTTTCTACGATCCCTACAAAGCCAGATACGTTGTCACCTGGAAAACCCGCAACCGCCGGGGTCGCGCGGCGGGCGTGGCCTGGTCGGATGACGGCTTGACCTGGACCAAGCCGTTCGATGGCCCGGTTTTTGTCGCCGACGATCTTGACCCGGACGCCACGCAAATCTACGGCATGCCGGTCTTTCCATACCAGGGTCTCTACATCGGCCAGCCGTGGATGTATAACGCGCGTTATTTCAAATACGGCGATTACGCGACGCAGAGGATGTATGAAGCGCAGGAAGATTCTCCGCGCACCATGGAAGTTCAACTCGCCTGGAGCTGGGATCTGGTCAACTGGACCCGTCCTCCGGCACGAGAGCAATTCATCCCGCGCGGCGCCGAAGGCCAGTGGGACGATGGCATGCTCTGCACCGCGCGGGCGCCGGTTGTCGTGGGCGACAAACTCTATTTCTACTATGGCGGTTGCGACGGTCGGCACGACGACAAACGGGTGAATGCCTCCATCGGACTGGCGACGCTGCGGCTCGATGGCTTTTGCTCCATGAGCGCCGGCGCGACTGAAGGCTGGCTCATCACGCGCCGAGAGGCGTCCCGCGAACCAGTCGTCACCATCAACGCAAAGACCGCGAAGGATGGTTTCGTCACGGCAGAAATTCTCGACCGAAAAAACCGCGTGATCCCCGGGTTCTCACGTCAGGATTGCGTCGCGTTTGCCGGCGACTCCGTGAGACACGAATTAAAATGGAAATCAGCGGTGCTGCCGGAGAAGACGGTTGACTGGAAAATCCGTTTCTGGCTGAAGAACGCCGACCTCTTCTCGTATCTGCCCAAAGGGCTTGAAGCCGAACGTCCAGCAACGGCGCCCGCTCATAAAATCGGAACGTGATTCGCGATGGTCATTATTGGATTTGCGTTTGGCACCTCCACGGTCGCAAGCAGGTAGGCAGGCAGATCCATCGGATTTCGACGATGTCTCTCGGCTTGCGCACTTCCTAATTCTGCGCGCCTCTTGAGGGAGGGAGTGGGTTACTCCCTTGCACCCACTGGCAGCACCTGCACCGTGAGCGCCGAGGCTGTGGAACCCCCGCGATAGATGCGGTGCATCGCCTTCTTGAAATCCTCGGGCTTGGCGGTGGGGATGTTGACAAAGGTCTGGGGATTGCGATCCACGAGCGGAAACCAGCTGCTTTGCACCTGCACCATCACTCGATGGCCGCGGCGGAAGGTGTGGAAGATGTCGGGAATGGTGAAGTCGATCTTCGCCACTTCGCCGGGCTTGAACGGTTCCGGTTTCTCGAAGCTATTGCGGAATTTGCCGCGGAACACATCGCCGCGCAGGAGTTGCTGGTAGCCGCCCATCGCCAGGTGAGCGGGATTCGGGTTCGGATCGGGGAAGTCGCCCGCGTAAACGTCCACCAGTTTTACCACCCAGTCCGCATCGGTGCCCGTCGTGGAGACGTGCAGGGTTGCCTGCAGCGGGCCGGCGAAGGTTAGATCTTCCTCCAGCGGCTCGGTCTCGTAGACCAAAACGTCCGGGCGCGACGCGGCGAAGCGTTGATCGTGGGTGGGATATCCCCGCGGATAACCGGTGGTGGGTTCTAAGGTGAAGGGCACAGGCTTGGCGGGATCGCTCACGTATTCGTCGAAGGCTCCCTTGCCGTCCGTGGGAGCATCGAAGCCAAGCGCGCCGCCCGCCCGGAAATAAAGCGTGCGCGCCACGGCTTGCTTCGGGGGCCAGGCGCTGAAGCGCCGCCACTGGTCCGTGCCTGTCTCGAAGACGTGCGCTTCCGTGGCGGTGTAGTTGGTGTCGCCCTTGAGGAAATGGCGGAAGAACGGCAGCTCGATTTTCTGACGGTAATACTCGGCGGTCTTCGCGCGAAAGTTAACGTCGCCGAGCTTGTCGCCATCGCTTTTATTCCAACCGCCGTGCGACCAAGGCCCCATGACGAGGACGTTGGTGATGCCGGAATTCTGTCGTTCGGTCCAGCGATAGGTCTCCAGCGCACCAAACAAATCTTCGGCGTCGTACCAGCCGCCGACGGTCATTACCGCGCAATGGACGTGCTTCAGGTGCGGCCGGATGTTGCGGGCTTTCCAGTAATCGTCGTAAGTCGGGTGCGCGAGAAACTCGCTCCAATTGGTGCCGAAGGCCTTCAGGAGCTTCTCCGAGTTGCCCAGCGGCCCCATGCGCAGGAAGAAGTCGTAGCCATCGGGCGTCTTGAAGTTGAACGGTTTCAAATCCTCGTGGAGCGGATCCTCGGCGCGTTGCGCAAAGGTGTTGAAGAATGCGAAGTTCTGCGAAAGATAGAACGCGCCATTGTGATTCAAGTCGTCGCCCATGAACCAATCTGAAATGGGAGCCTGCGGCGACGCGGCCAAGAGCGCTGGATGTGAATCGATCATCCCCATCGAGGTGTAAAAACCAGGATAGGAAATGCCGAACATACCTACCTTGCCGTTGTTGTTCGGGATCTTTTTCACCAACCAGTCGATGGTGTCGTAGGCGTCCGAGTTCTCGTCCACATCCTTCGGTCCTTTGTTCGGATTGAAAGGACGCACGTGCATGTATTCGCCCTCGGAGCCGTAACGACCGCGCACATCCTGCGTGACGAGGATGAATTTATCTTTGGCCAATTCGCGAAACGTCCCGACAGGATCGTTGAAATTATCCGCGCCGTAGGGCTTGAGCGCATACGGCGTGCGCGTAAGCAGGATGGGCCAGGGCTGGGAATCATCCTTGGGCACATAGACGCGCGTGAAAAGCCGGACGCCGTCGCGCATGGGGATGCGGTGCTCGTACTTCGTGTAATGCTCGGCGAGCCAGACCGCGTTGGTGTCAGCGGAAGGTTCAGCGACCCAAGCGCCTTGCGCAGCCATGGACATGACGAAAAGAAAAAGGAACACGGAACGCAGAACGATCATGGGGTTCATTTTCTGCAAGCATTCTCACGCGGCAAGCGAGAATTGATAGAATGTGCGTCTTGCAGGCCGAGCGGCTTTTCATTTCACAGGAGTAAATCGCCCGGAAAACGAACTCGGACCAATTCAGTTTATCCGCCGCATCTCTGGGTTGGGCCTGGATGATTTCATGATTCCGATCAACCGTGGGCACTTGTGGCCGCGAGAATGATTTATTCTTCTACGAAGTGATCGGGCTGACGTTGGCAGGACCTACTTTGCGGGGATCAGTTGCAGACCGCAGATCATCGCATCGGCAAAGGTGCGCCCCGAAGGATCGGTAACCTGGCCGCCCGGACGGATGAGAATTTCAATTTTCTCGCCCGCAGCTACTTTCACCGCGGGGAATTTGACATATTGGCTGCCTTCAACCCATCGGGTGTTTTCCGCCGCATCGTCATTGGCTGAGGTTTTTTTGCGGCCGTAATCGCGGCCGCTGGCAAACACGGAATAGTCACCGTAATAGAGCGGGGTGGTGCCATGGCCGTAAATGTAGAGGGAATAAGTGCCGGCGGGCACGTGATAGAGAATCACCCGGGAGTTGCCGCCTCGGTTGTTCACCGGGTAGTTGAAACTGTCCAGCATCGGAGCTTTGACGCCCATCCGCCCCCCGTTGCCCCAACTGCCGCCCAGGTTGATCAATTGGACCTCGATCGGGCTGGGTTGGCCGTTGGCAAACTTGAGGTCGGACTCGGTGTGGTCGCTATTGAAACCGATGGTGACCGAGTTCCAAAAATCTCCCGCATGCCCTGCTGCCGCCGGACCTACCTGTTTGGAGGAGTCTGACCTTCCGGGGCCGAAATCGATGTTGAAGGTTTGCGGCTTGGAATCTGTTTTGGAGATGCGGGCGGACGGTTTTGAATCCAACGCGGCCTCCTGGGCCGGGGCGGCTGGCTGGATTTGGATGACAATGCAGCCGGTGATGGCGATGGCAGCCAGGCAAACGATGAGCGGGAGGACGAGCCTTTTCATAAGCTTAAGTTCCTTCGGTTTGTCTCATGTGTTTTGGCTGCCTGATGCTTCTTCTTCCGCATCCGCCGGTTTCTCGCTGTGCCTAATTATAGCAGATTTTGATAAGCCAGCCAGATCGAGCGAAAATATTTCAGCACCCGAACCGGGTCCTGACTCTCGGGGATTTCGGCGAGGCAATAGCCGGAGAACCCGCTTTCGTTCAAACGCGTCAGCAGTTTTCGGAACGGATATTCGTCGAGATAAAGGTCGCGCATATGACATGTGAAAATCTTTTTCTTCAGCAGGTCAAAATTACGATCAAACCCTTCGCCATCGAGATCCGATTGGTTGGAATTCCAGCAGACACCAACGTTGGGGTGGTCGGCGGTGTCCATGATGCTTTTGATGTTGGGCACTAGCGACGTTTCTTTCCCATGCACTTCGAGCCGGATTTGCACGCCGTGGCCGGCCGCAAATCCGCCCACTTCGCGCAGGGACCGGCCGATTTGTTCCAGCGTTTTTTCCTTGGGCACCTCTGCGGGAAAACCGTTTGGCCGAACTTTGACCCCAGGCGCACCGACATCGTGCGCAAGGACGATGTATTCTTTCGTCGCTGCGATATCGGCGCGCAGCTTGGCCGGATCCGGCGTGTGGTAGTCAAACGCGCTGCCCAAACCCATCAGCTCCACGGCGGAATTGCGAAAGCGCTTCTTCACCTCTTCGCGTTTTTCCTTGTTCAACGAAACCTCCACTCCATGCGCGTGCGAGGTGCGCAGTTCCGCTCCTTGAAACTTCGCCTCCGTGCAATTTTTTATAAGCGTCGGGACGTCCCAGTCCTTGGCGATGTTGTAGGTCACAATACCCAGCTTCATCTTCGAAGGATGGAGGATGAAACTGGGTTGCCTGGCTGGCTCCGCCGCGAGGGCGGAGCGGCCCAAGGCCGCGGTCGCACCGAGGGCTAAACCGGCTGATTTTAAAAACTGGCGACGATGGATATTCATAGATTTGGCTGAATAGCTCACGCCAGCTGCGGAACCTCAAAGCCCGCGCGATACTCGCGCTTTGACATGGCATTGGCCTCGTTGTCTTTGAACTTTTCCGTCTTCGGATCAAATTCCAGCGAGCGGCCGACGCGATAGGAAATGTTGCCCAGGTGGCAGTGAACACACGATTCATGGGCATCGAGCGTTGAGACCGCCATGTCCTCGGTTTTGCGTGAACGGATCGCGCGGAAGAAGTGTTCCCACTTGCCGTCTTTGTCCGGCTTGGGAAGATCCGCAGGAAGCGGAATTGCCTCATGTCCGATCGACTTGTCCTTCTTGGTTTCCTTGTAGCTGAAGAAACCTCGGTCAACGACATAGTAACCTTTGGTGCCGAAGAAACTGTTGCCGCAATTGCCTGCTTCAGCTTCCGGGAAGGAGCCGAGGTTTCGCACCTGGAAAGTCAGAATCGAACCGTCGGGATAGGTGAAGGTCGTGGCCTGCGTGTTGGGAGTCTGCCCGGCATCATCCAGCCCGAAGCGTCCGCCAGAGCTGAAAACTTTGACCGGCAATCCGCGATTGTGGCCCCAGCAGGCAATATCCATTTGATGCACGCCTTGGTTGCCGATTTCACCATTGCCGTATTGCCAGAAGTAATGCCAGTCATAGTGGACAAACAGACCGGGCTTCTTGCGTTCGGTGTTGATCATGAATTCGCGATCGCGCGACGGCCCTTGCCACAATTTCCAATCGAGATTGGCGGGAACTGGCCCGGGCTTGCCGTTGCCGATTGAACCGCGATTTCCGTTTTTGTAAACGTAGCCGCGCGACTCAACAATTTTTCCGATGAATCCGTCGTGGATCAGTTTCATGTCGCGGACCAGAGTGCCGTTGGCGCGGCTTTGGGTGCCGTGATGAACGATTTTTCCGTATTTCTTGGCCGCGGCGACGACCTGGCGTCCTTCGTAAATATTATGGGACATCGGTTTTTCCACATAAACATCCTTGCCCGCCTGGCAGGCCCAAATGCTCGCCAACGAATGCCAATGGTTCGGCGTGGCGATGGTGACCGCATCAATTTCTTTATCCTGCAGCGCCTCGCGAATGTCTTTGTAGAGCTTCGGCCTTTTGCCCTGGGCGGTCTCAACGATTTTCGCGCCCCGCTCGAGCACCTCGGAATCCACGTCGCATAAGGCCACGTATTCGGCGGCACTTTTCATTTCGAGAATGTCGTTAATGTGGCTCCGGCCTTGTCCGTTGAATCCGATGGTGCAAACGCGAATACGATCATTCGCACCGAACACTTTGCCGCGCGCCATGGTCCCGGCGACCAGAACCGCGACCGCCGATTTGCCGATGAATTTTCTGCGAGTGATTTCCATATTATGTTTTGGTTTAAATGATTGTTCGTTTGTGCCTTATGCCGTGGTGCTTGGATTGATACTCAACTTTTTACCAATGAATTCAAATACTTTTCAAGGTTTGTGTAGCCGTCTCCGCTATCCAGCGCGCCATCGGCAGGGTTTTTTGGATCCAATCCGTGGCGGCGCTCCCAATCATCGGGCATCCCGTCGTGGTCGAAATCCTGCGGTGCCGGCTTGGATTTTAGTTCCGGCCAGCCACCCACTTCTTTCTGGGAATCGATAATGCCTTTTTTTCCGCCGCGATAGGTTTCTCCGTAACTGGCGGTTCCCGTGCGTATTTCCTGGATGACGCGTTCATCCACCGAATCGCGCGGTGAGGAGCAGCCTGCCTGGGCCAGCACCGATTCATAGGCGGCCTCTGCGGTTTGCGTTCTCACGGGGGCGACGACAAATGGCTGTTTCACCCGCAGCGTCGCTTCGGAAGGCACTCCCTTTTCCGGATGTTTCGCGTTGTCCGCGTAGTCGATGCCGCCTTTCCAATTGTCGGCGGAGATCCCGGGATAACCCGTCACAAAATTACCGTCGGCAAACATTTTTCCCTCCATGTCATTCTGTTCGAAAATTCTGCGGCGAACATTTTCTGAAGTGGCCGGACCGTTCTTGTAATAATTGTTGATCCAGTTGCGCTGCCAGAGCTCGCCGCCGTAGGCGCTCTGGAAACCCCAGTTGTAGATCACGTTGTTTCGGTAATCGAGCAGGCCGGATTCCTTGTTGCCCGAGGCCCGCGGATTGCGACTGCTATGATGCGCGAGAATATTGTGATGCCACGATCCGCCCGGCCCGCCCCAAAGACCGCCGTAACCGTGGTCGCCCTTTTTATGCAACGAGTGACTTAAGCTTTCTGTCACCATGCACCATTGCACCGTGGAATTTGCACCTTTGTTGATCGAAAATGTTTCATCAATGCCCCAGCTCGCCGAGCAATGATCGATGATCAAGTGATCGCCTTTCCCGCCGAAACCATCTTGTTCTTTCCCCTTTTCGTCGCCTGGCCGGAACCGCACATAACGGATGATCATGTGCTTGGTTTCGAAATTAACCTGGAAATTCTTGATGCAAATTCCATCGCCGGGCGCCGTTTGTCCCGCAATCGTGAGATACGGATTCACAATCTTAAACTTGGACTGCAGCGGAATCGTCCCGGAGATGCGGAACACGATCGTCCTGGGTTCCTCCGCCGCGCACGCTGCGCGGAAACTTCCCGGACCGCTGTCATTGAGGTTGGTGACTTCGATTACCCTCCCGCCGCGGCCGCCGATGGTATATTTGCCAAAACCTTCCGCACCGGGGAAGGCGGGCGCGCGATTCGGCCGAAGATTCGCGAGCGTGACCGTTCCCTCCTTTTCGCCGTATTTCAAATCGTAGAGCCATCCCTCGGGCAGGATTACTTTTTCGAAGCGGCCTTGAATTCCATCGACGCCAGGCGCGAACAGTTGCAAGACCGAGCTTTCATGCGGTGCGATCTGGCCAGTAAACTGGATTTCCAGCACGCCGCCCAATTTCCATTTGCCGGAAGTTACCGGTTTCAAAACGGCGTGGTCGTTCACTTGGAAAATCGTTCGGTCACCGGTCGTTTGCCACGTTGACCCCGCCTTTTTTCTGGTGAATGGATCGCTTTGCCCAGCGCAGTTCCCATTCCAGCCCGCAAAAAGGGCGGCTGAGAGAATCAAAACTCTGCTGGACACGTGCATAGCAAATCCTTTCATGGTTCGGGAGCCGGTCGCAAATTTTTTAAGGCTTATTCGTGTGCAATTCCGACGTGAGAAAACGGCACTTTTAACCGCGGAGATCCACAGGGCAGGGAAAAATGAATAATGATAATTTTATGGAGATTGGCTCGGTGTTTGCGGTGTCACGGAGGGGAATGGATGAAAAGTGATTCGGTAAAGTTCCCTGTTGCGTCGCGATTGTTTGGCAGATTGAATTCAAATATGAAGCTCACAGCATTCAGAAAAGAATACACCCTGGCCGGTCTTCGTCGCCGCGATCTCGCTGAGAATCCGACGTTGCAATTTCAGGAATGGTTCGAGCAAGCGGTCAAGGCTGAGGTGCCCGAACCCACCGCCATGTCCCTGGCCACGGTGAATGAGCTGGGTCAACCTTCCGTTCGCACCGTGCTGCTCAAAGCAGTCGATGAGCGCGGGTTTATTTTTTGCACCAATTACGAAAGCCGGAAAGGTTGTGAGTTGAATGGAAATCCGAACGCTGGACTCCTGTTTTTTTGGAAAGAGCTGGAGCGGCAGGTTTTCATTAGTGGCGTGACGCGCAAAATTCCGGCAGGAGAATCCGATGCGTATTTCAAAGCGCGCCCCTTCGGAAGCCAGGTCGCCGCCTGGGTTTCAAAACAATCGTCCGTTGTCGAGCACCGCGAAGCCTTGGAGAAAAAATTTCAGGAGGTCGAACAGGAATATTCCGGCCAGGAAGTTCCGCTTCCGCCGAACTGGGGCGGTTATGTGGTCACGCCGGACACGATTGAATTCTGGCAAGGCCGGGTGAACCGCTTGCACGACCGTTTTCGCTACACCAAACAAGCGGATGGTTTATGGAAGGTCGAACGGCTTTCGCCCTAGACCGCGTGGTGATGATCGCTTGATATCGTCGCCTGAAAACGGCCTTGCTGCCGGGTTAATTTGATTTTTGCCCCAAAGGCGTGGGAGAGAATCTCGGATTTAAGGACGCTCGTTTTCTCGCCAAGCCCAATTATTCTTCCGGACTTCAGAATCAAGGCATGTGAAAATACCGGCATGATTTCTTCGATGTGATGCGTCACAAGAACGAGCGTTGGCGAGTTTTTCCGCATTCCGAGCCGCTGGAGAAATTGCAGAAGATTTTCACGCGCGACGGGATCCAATCCGGCGCAAGGCTCATCCAAAATCAGCAAACGCGGCGCGGCCATCAGCGCGCGGCCGATGAGCACGCGCTGGCGTTCGCCCTGCGAGAGCACGCCCCACGGGCGCTCGGCGAGATATTCGCATTCCACCTGTTGCAAGATTCGTCGGGCGCGCGCCCGTTCTTTCGGAGTTCCGTTCCCCCAATAGTCGACGATTGCGTCCTTGCCGCTCAACACGGTGAACAGCGCCGGCTCGGCATCGGGAATCATCTGGCGAAGCGAAGAGCTGACCAGGCCGATGAGCTTGCGTAATTCGCGCCAATCGGTTTCGCCGAAACGTTGGCCGAGCAATTCAATCTCGCCGGAAGTCGCCGCGAGATAACCGGTCAACGCGCTCAGCAGCGACGTTTTGCCGGAACCGTTGGCGCCGAGCATCGCCCAGTGTTGGCCTGATTGAATCCGCCAATTAATTCCATCGAGGATGGTGATTCCGTCCCGCTCAATGCGCAGGTCGGAGATCTGCAAAACAATTCTTGCCATGGTTCAGAGGTGATTGGAGAAATAGATCGCCATTCCAACCAGCGTGGAGACGACCGCCCCGATGAACAGCGACCATTTCACATTCCGGTAGTATCGATTGCGATTACCCTCACCGGAGATGGGAAACAGATAATAAAGATCCCGTGACTTATCCTTCTTCTTGGAAAACACGGGGCGATGTAATGAACCTCCGCGAATTTTGTCAATCCGACATTCAACGAAACTCGTTTAATTTGCCCGGTTAGATTCGCTGAAGCGGATTTGCTGTTGTCTTTGAATTCAAAGATTCGCAACATCGGCACGCACCGAATGAACAACCATTCAGCCGTAATAATAAAAATCCGCTCTACGTTACTGCTGGCGATTATTTGTTCGATCATGACTTCGAACCTCTTTTCTCAAACAAAATCCGCCTCTGAAATATTGAAAGAATCGCGCCAAATGCTGTTGGTCACGACTGCGGATTGGAATGAGGTTCACGGCGTGCTCCGGCTTTTCGAGCGGGAAAATTCAATCGCAAATTGGCGCGAGGTTGGCTCGAAGAGCGAGATCGTCGTGGGCCGCAGCGGCCTCGCGTGGGGCAGGGGATTGCACCCAGCAGCGACCGTGGGACCGCAAAAAAAAGAGGGCGACGGCAAAAGCCCCGCCGGAGTTTTTCGACTGTCATCCGCATTCGGCTTCGCTTCCGCAGCCGAGATGAAAGCTTTAAAAATTCCCTACGTCCGGGAAACCGGCGCGATGGAGTGTGTCGATGACGTGCAATCCAAGTATTACAATTCGATCGTCGATCGGAATCAAATCACGAACGTCGATTGGAACAGCTCTGAGAGAATGCTCGCCGTCGGCGAACAATATCGGCTCGGCATTGTCGTGGATCACAACGTCGAGCCGCGGGTTTCCGGGCAGGGCTCGTGCATCTTCGTTCACATCTGGAAAGGAGACGGAAGCGGCACCAGCGGATGCACCGCCATGGAGAAAGCGGCCCTGGAAAAACTCGTCTCATGGCTCGACGCAAAGGCTAATCCTGTTCTCGTGCAACTCCCCGAGGCGCAGTTCCGTCGTGTGCAGGGCGATTGGCAATTGCCGAAAATAAAACTGGCCGCGGCCCAGGCGCGTTGAACCAAATGCTTTTCTCATGCTGAACTACATCTGGCTTGGACTTGTTTTGCTCGCCGTAATCATCGGCGGCTATAACGGCAATTTGGATCAGGTGACCAAGGGTGGATTCGACATGGCGGAAACCGCGGTTATGAAAATCGCGCTGCCACTTTCCGCGATCATGACGATTTGGCTGGGCGTGATGCGGCTGGCCGAAAAATCAGGGCTCGTTCTCATCCTGGCCCGCGCCATGCGACCCGTCATGCGCTGGCTTTTCCCGCAAGTTCCCGCAGATCATCCCGCGATGGGAGCGATGCTGATGAACATTGCCGCCAACATGCTCGGCTTGAGCAATGCCGCCACCCCTCTCGGGCTGCGGGCTATGGCGCATCTGCAAAAACTCAATCACCATCCCGGAACCGCCACGAATGCGATGTGCATGTTCCTGACAATCAACACCAGCTCCGTGCAACTCATTCCGGCAACCGCCGTCGGAATTCTTGCCGTCGCGGGTGCGGCGAATCCAACATCCATTGTCGGCACCGCATTTCTCGCCACGATTTGTTCGACTGCCGTTGGAATCGCCTCGGCGAAACTTTTCGAAAAACGGGGCGTCTTTCGAGCCGGCGAAGAACCAGTTCAACCAGCAGCATCAGACGCCGCCGGAGAGGGCGACGCGCCGATGGACATCTTCGTCGAACCGGCGAAGACGACCAAAGGTGGCAAGGTTCTCCTCGCGTTCTTCATCGCTTTCTTTACCTATATTTTCATCACGCTCGTTTTTCCGAACTGGCGTTTGCAGAATCTGTTTCCGAACGTTTTTCCGCAGATGTCCGTGGTGAAAGAGAGTTCTCCGATTCCGCAGAATGCTTTTATAAAAGTCGTCCAGGCGATTTCGCTGTTGGCGATCCCGTTTTTCCTCTCGTTTTTTCCACTCTACGCGGCTCTGCGACGCGTAAAAGTGTACGAAGAATTTGTGGAAGGCGCCAAAGAAGGATTCCAAGTCGCCATTCGAATCATTCCATTCCTCGTCGCCATTCTGACGGCGGTCGGGATGTTTCGGGGCGCAGGAGGAATCGATTTACTCACGAAAATTCTGAGGCCCGCATTGGATTTCATCCATTTCCCGACGGAATTGCTCCCGCTGGTTTTGATGCGTCCGTTGAGCGGCAGTGGCAGTATCGCCCTGGTTTCTGATCTCGTGAAAAACTTTGGTCCAGACCACCTCTTCAGTCTGATGGGCGCGACGATCCTGGGCAGTACGGAAACGACGTTCTATGTCATCGCGGTCTATTTTGGTGCGGTAGGAATTCGTCGAAGCCGCCACGCGGTCGCTGCCGGATTGCTGGCGGATATTGCCGGAGTCATCGCCTCAATCATCATTTGTCGAATGATGTTCAGCTAATTATGTCCGGCCAAAAAACCCAACTCGTCCGAGGTCTTGTCTTTCGCGACACCACAGCGCTCGTCGTTGGCACGATCATTGGCACCGGGGTTTTTTTGAAGACCGCGAAAATGGCGCAAGCCGTCGGTTCGCCCCAACTCGTGTTGCTCGCTTGGATTGCGGCGGGAATTTTGTCCCTCGCTGGCGCGCTCACTTATGCTGAATTAGGCGCGATGCTTCCCAAGGCGGGGGGAGAATACGTTTTCCTCCGCGCGGCTTACGGCGATCTGCCCGCGTTCCTTTTTGGCTGGATGCGAATTGTTGTCGGCTCCACGGGTTCGATTGCCATTTTCGGAGTCGCTTTCGCCACATTTCTTTCCGCGCTGGTGCCGCTGAAAACGGTTTGGGCCGAGAAAACATTTATGCTGCTCGGCCAAAAAATCGATTGGCAATTCGGAGAAAAACAACTTGTCGCCGTCGGAATTATTCTCCTCTTTTCTGCCATCAATTGTCTGCGCGTTGTTTTCGGCGGACGGATTCAATCCTTCCTCACTTCCGCGAAGGTTCTCGGCATCGCGGCGATTGTTTTCGGAGTGTTTTTCTTTGCGCCTGCGGCGACCTGGGAGAATTTCCGTCTGCCCGCCGGGTCGAGCAATTGGACCGGGTTCTCGGCCTTCGGCGCCGCAATGCTTGCCGCTCTCTGGGCTTTTGATGGCTGGAACAACATGCCGATGGTTGCTGGCGAAGTGAAAGACCCCGGCCGAAACATCCCGCGCGCGCTGATCGTGGGAATGTTCATTGTGCTCCTCGTTTATGGACTGGCGAACCTCGCCTACTTTTACGCGCTGCCGTTTGGAGAGATTCTGACCTCCAATTCCACGGCGCATCGCGATGCCTTGCCCGTTGCCAGCAAGGCCGCGATTGCTTTCCTCGGCGAACGCGGGCCGGCTCTGGTTTCCATCGCGTTTTTAATTTCCACCATTGGTGTTCTAAACGGTTCAATCCTGACCAGCGCGCGAATCCCTTTTGCCATGGCCTGCGACGGCCTTTTCTTTTCGCGCTTCGCGGAGCTAAGCCGGCTAAGCGCTGTTCCCGTGGCCGCAATTTCCCTCCAGGCCGTTTGGGCGAGCGTCCTCGCAATTTCGGGAACGTTCGATCAACTGACGGATTACGTTGTCTTTGCCGGTTGGATTTTTTATGCCGCCACTACCGCTGCGGTTTTTGTGCTCAGGAAAAAACTGCCCGACGCACCGCGACCGTATCGCACGCTGGGATATCCTGTGGTTCCATTCATCTTCGTTCTAGTGGCCATTGCGCTGTTGATTAACACCTGGATCACCAGCCGGGTTGAATCGACCGCGGGCCTTGTCCTGATCGCCTTGGGGCTGCCGATTTATTTCTGGCAACGCGCCAGGAATCGCGCTGCCGCGCGTCAGCCCGAGGCAAAAGCCCCTGTTTCGGGATGAAACCGCTGGTTGTCGCCCTGTGGGTTTTCGGCTGTTCGTTGGCCATTGGCGCGACGAATCAATGCGAGTTTCGCGATGGCGGAATTGTCCGCGGACCAAAGGATCAAAAAAAGATCGCCCTCGAATTCACGTCCGGAGGATTTGTCGAAGGCGGACAAATCATCCTCGATCAATTGGCGAAGCATCGCGCGAAGGCGTCATTCTTTTTCACGGGTGATTATTTTACCAATGCGGAAAACATCGTGCTCGCCAAGCGTATCATCAAAGAGGGCCATTACCTCGGGCCGCATTCCGACACGCACCCGCTCTATTGCCCGTGGAGCGGCCCAAAAACCACGCTGGTGACCAGAGAGTTTTTCGCCAAAGACATCGAAAATAATCTCAAAAAGATCGAGCGCCTTGGAGTGAAGCGAAAGCAGATGAAGTATTGGATCCCGCCGTTCGAACATTACAACAACGAGATCGTTGGCTGGAGCCGCGAGCTGGGTTTGACGTTGATAAACTTCTCGCCGGGCACCCGTTCAAATGCGGATTACACTGAGGACGACGCCAAGAACTTTGTTCCATCAAAGGTGATCTATGACAGCATCATCAAGCAGGAACAATCTGACGGTTTGAATGGATTTCTCCTCCTGCTCCACTTCGGCGTCGGGCCGAGGCGCACCGACAAGATGCACGATCGGTTCGGTGAATTGATGGATTATCTGGACCAGCGTGGCTACCAGTTCGTGCGCGTGGATGAATTGTTGCGCTGAACTTTGCCGCGGACATCCTGCGCCCAGCACGCTCCCTAACTTTGGCTAGGTTTTTTTCACCGCAAACCGCATCGCTATCTTTTTTCCTTTGAGTGAAGAAATGTCGAGCGTGCCTTTTTCATCGATCTTAAATGGCGGATGAGGAATCGCCTCGGCCGAAATGATTTCGGCGGAGATAACTTTCCAACCATCCGGCACACGCACGCGAAGGAGAATTTTTTCCGCAACATTTCGCTCCGGCAATTCAAGATTCGCCAGCACTTCGCCTTGGCTCAATCTGGATTCCATGCTGAACGAAACGGGGCCGAAAGTCGTCGGCGCGCGTTCCACCCGGAATTTTTTGCCATCTTCCAACCAGCGCTTGGGCGTGGCGAAGGCGAGGCGCAAGGTGTCGGGCTTGCCGTCGTCGGATACATCCAGATCCTGCACGAGCGCGTTGCGGAGCATGGAGAGGAAATGCGAATTCGCGGCGCTGTTTGGCGGCAAAGAGAAGAGCCGTCCGCGTTTGTCCAAGGGCTTGAGCGAAGCGCCTTCGCCGCAGATGAACGTGTTGCGGGTGAATCCTTGCGCGAGCATTCCGTAGAGCGAAACCAGCGCCCGCTCCGGATCGTCGCGGCGCAATGTGTCGAGGGCGTAACGTGTTCCGTAGAGCGGGTTCAGTTTGTATTCCGTATCCCACCAGGTGTTGGACATGCCGCCGGAACGGAGCATGCCCATCGACAAACCGCCGTGTTGTTCCTGGTAATGCGGAAGCCAATTTTCCTCCGGGCTGCCCACGGGAAAAACTCCGGCCGCAATGGTGTAGCCGATGATGATATTCCAGTAACTGCCGATGCGAACGTCGCAGATTGGACTATGCACCGGTTCGTTTGTGTAGAGCGCAATCGGAACAAACGGAGGAGTCGTCGAACGGTTCGCGCTCTTGTCAATCGCAGTCAGGACAGTTTTGCGAAACTCGGTGGCGACTTGTCCGTAATGCTCGGCGGGTTGCGCCTCGCCAATCTCCGTGAGCGCCGTGCTGAGATCACGCAACGCACGCCAGCCTTTCGAATTCACGTTGAGACTTTGCACCGGCGTGTGGATGTCGCCGCAATATTGTTCCTTTGGAAAAAGTCCGTGATCGCCCGTGCGATTTTTATCGAGCCGCACGGCCTCCTTTTCCCAGCGCGGACGCATCTCCTGAAAGATCGATGCATCACGCGTTTGCCAATAGTAACGGCAAATATTGTTCAACTTGAAACCGGCTTGATGAAACTCCAGGCCCTTGCGCGTGAAATCGAACAGCGGGCCGAGCAGGCGTTTCGTGTCGTTCTCGTAGCCCCAAACCATCATGGCGAGTGCGGCGTCGCTGCCTTCCGCCTCGTAAAGCGCGTCGTATTGATTGCCGGCGCTGTAGCGCATGCTGTTGCCATTGATCAGTTCAAAATTCTGCACCAGCAGGTGACGCCACGCGTTGTTGACGATTGGCTCGGGCGTTTCGACGTTCATGCCGCCGCCGAGAATTTTCTGCCAAACCTCGGAGCAAATTTTTCGTTGCGTCGCGAATGTCGTGCCGTCAATCGAGAACTTCGCCGTCTCCGCGAGCGGCTTGGTTGGAACGGCGATCGTGGCAAAATTGTTCGTGCCGAGCTTCGCCTGAATATTCGGGTAGCGCCATTTGCCCGCGTTATCGAGCGACTTCTTCCAGCTTTTATCGAAGTAGGCGAGCACCTGTCCCTTGTCGTTCGTGATCTTTCCATCCTCCACTTTCAAATCCGATTTGGAATCCAGCTCCAGCGTGATTATCCCCGCAGTTCCTTGCGCCAGATTGAATTTCGCAAAGACCACCCCGTTGTCCGCGAGCGCAGGATCCGTGCTGGCGAAGGCTTCGAGCTGATAAATTTCCGGCGGGCGGTCAACGCGAACTTGCGAGACAGGAACCATTCCTTCAGCGGCAATCGGCGATTGATGCAGGTAACGAAGCGTCACGATGGGCAGGTAACCTTCGGCCAATTCCGGCTCCCCTTGAAGTCGCTCGGGAAATCGGCCGAAACCGAGTTCGTCCGGGCCGACGCGGAAAATGGCGGGCGTGCCGTTCTCCTTCCACTGACGTCCGCGCGCAAAGAGATTTACCCCGCTGCCGTTGGAAATCAGGCGCGCCTTCAACCGCGCGTTTGGCGCGCTCAGAACAATGGGATAGAAATGGAAATCGGCGTTGACGTAGCGCGGCGGCGGCAAAAGCTTCTCAAAGAATTCATAGCTCGGCCCGTTCGGTTCGCGCATGGCCGCTTCGCCCCACGCATCCGCTTTCGAATGCACCATCTCGTCCCACGACGGGAGGGTTTCTGATTCTGCGGAAATCGCCGAGGCGAGGATAAGAGAAAAGCCAACGGACGTTGCTGTTTTGAAATTCAGACGGCGGCACGAATACATCACGCGATTTTTACGAAGTCTTTTGGCAGATGCAAAAGGATTCTCAAACAATCTCAATCCGACTAGAATCGTTGGCGGCCGTTAGGATTTGGCCAAACTGCGGACAAACTTGTCGATTCGCTCGCAGCCTTTTTGCAGGTTTTCCATGCTGGTGGCGTAGCTGATGCGAATGTAATCGTCCGCGCCAAACGCGATTCCTGGAACCGCCGCGACTTTTTCCTGCTCCAAAAGCTTGGCGCAGAAATCCATGGACTTGAGGCCGGTCCTGGAAATGTTCGGGAAAAGGTAAAACGCGCCTTTGGAATTGACGCAGGAAATATTCGGAATACTGGTCAGTTTTGCGTGAGCATAGGCGCGGCGTTTCGCAAACTCCGCCAGCCAAACTTTCAAATGATCCTGCGGACCGGTCAACGCGGCGACGCCGCCCTTTTGCGCGAACGAAGTGGGATTGCTCGTGCTGTGACTTTGAATCGCGTCAATCGCTTTTGCAATCGGCTCCGGCGCCGCCAGAAAACCGAGGCGCCAACCGGTCATCGACCATGCTTTCGCGAATCCGTGGACGACAATTGTGTGATCGTAATGCGCCTGGGAAAAACTCGCGACGCTGGTGTGAGTCGCTCCGTCGTAAAGAAGGTGCTCGTAAATTTCGTCGCTCATGATGAGCACGCCTTTTTCCACGCAGATGTCACCGAGCGCCTTGATTTCTTCGCGCGTGTAAACCGAGCCGGTAGGGTTGCTCGGCGAGTTCAAGACAAACAAACGAGTGCGCGGCGTGATGGCGTTGCGCAATTGTTCGGGACTTACTTTGAATTCCGTTTTATCGCTCGTCTGCAGAATGACGGGAGTCGCCTCGGCGAGCTTCACCATCTCGGGGTAGCTCAGCCAATACGGCGCGGGAATGATCACTTCGTCGCCCGCCTGGCAGAGCGCGATCATGATGTTGTAGCAGGAATGCTTTCCGCCGCAGGAGATGATGATCTGCGATGGTTTGTAATTCAGCCCGTTCTCACGCTTGAACTTGTCCGCCACGGCCTGGCGCAATTCGGGAATGCCGCTTGCCGGGGTGTATTTCGTGAATCCATCGTTCAGCGCTTTGATCGCGGCGTCCTTGATGTGCTGCGGCGTGTCGAAATCGGGTTCGCCGACGCCGAAGCCGACGACGTCAATGCCTTCGGCTTTCATCTGCTTGGCTTTCGAGTCGATGGCCAAAGTGATGGACGGAGTCAGTGACGCTGCGCGCTGCGCAATTTTGTAATTCATAAAAACGAGCGCAAACAAATAACGAGCAAGACTGGGCGACGCAAGGGGAATTCAGGCGCGCGTTCCTAGACGTTAGCTTTTTTTGCGGATTTTTGCGTAGGCCGCCAGAGCCACTTCGCGGGCGATCGTGTGGCTGATGATCGGCGGCGGATAATTGCGGCCGAGCTGCACGCCGGCGCGGGCGAGGATATCGGCGGGCGCATTGGAGGGTTGATGAATCCATTCAGCCGGAAGGCGGCCGAGTTCGGGCACCCAGCGCCGGACATAATCGCCTTGCGGATCGAACTTTTCTCCTTGGGTCGTTGGATTGAAAATGCGGAAAAAGGGAGCGGCGTCCGCCCCGCAGCCCGCAATCCATTGCCAGCCCAAAGTGTTGTTTGCAAGATCGGCGTCGACGAGCGTATCCCAAAACCAGCGCGCGCCTTCCTGCCACGGCAAAAGCAGGTCTTTGACGAGAAATGATCCGACGACCATGCGAACGCGATTGTGCATCCATCCGGTCGTCCAGAGTTGGCGCATGCCGGCATCGACCAATGGATAACCGGTTTGGCCGCGCTGCCACGCTTTCAAGAAGTCCGCGTCGTCACGCCACGGAAAATTTTCAAACTCGGTGCGCAGTGGCTTCATCGGCATCTCGGGAAAATGGAAGAGCAGGTGATGCGCAAACTCGCGCCAGCCGATCTCAGCGAGAAACTGGCTATTGCGCCAGGTCGCAGTGGCGGCTCCCGCTTTCTCGGCGGCCCGACGCAATCCGTGCCAGACCTGGCGTGGGCTGATCTCACCAAAATGTAAATACGGCGAAAGTCTTGACGTGCCATTCTGGTCCGGACGATTCCGGCCTTCGCCATAGTTGGCAAATGCGGAATCGCAAAACTCTTCCAGCATTTTCTTCGCGGCGCTTTCCCCGGGAATCCACGCGGAGCGAATGCCGCTGGCCCAATCGGTTTTGGGCTCCAGTTCGAGCGTGGCGAGGGGCACGGAGGCGGGATGCTTTTTTGGTGATGGCAGGAAGCGTGGCGAGGGCAGGGGGTCAGCGGGTTCGCCAAGGGCGAGACACGTTTTCCAGTAAGGGGTGAAGACTTGGAATGGTTTGCCGCTTTTGTTCTGCACCGTCCACGGTTCAAAGAGCAGCGCGCTGTTGAAGGTTTCGACTGTGCAACCGGTGGAGCGAAGCTCCGCCTTCAATTCGCGATCGCGTTCGATCAACGCCGGCTCGTAGCGTCGATTCCAGAACACCGCGTCCGCACCGGTTTCTTTCAATAGCGATTTAAGCGCCGTTCCGCTTGCGCCGCGCCGAATCACCAGGCGCGCTCCAATTTTTTCGAGGGAAGCACTTAATCGAGCGAGGGATTGGTGGAGCCACCAGCGCGAGGCGCCGCCGGGCTGCCATTCAACTTCCTCTTCGGGCGACCAGATAAAAAGCGCAATGACCGGCCCTCCCCGCGCAATTGCTTTCTGCACGGCGGGGTTGTCGGCTAAACGCAGATCGTAGCGGAACCAAACGATGGCGGGGGATTCGTTCATGTCATTGCAAATTAGTTCAGCCTCCACAAGGTGAAGTTCAGAAAAGTGGCAAAGGAAACCCACGCAAGGTATGGAGCGAGCAACCAGGCTGCGACGCGATCGATCTTGCGAAAAAGAAGGATCGTCCAAACGATTGCGATCAAAAGCAGGACGATGTCGAGCAAGCCCAGGTCGGTTCGCTTCATGCCAAAAAAGAGCGGCGACCAGAGCGCGTTCAGGAAAAGCTGCACCAAGAAAAGCGTCAACGCCGCGCGTCCGCGGCTGAATCCAGCAGCACGCCAGATTCTCCAGGCTGCGACTGCCATCATGGCGTAAAGCGTTGTCCAGACCGGGCCGAAGATCCAGTTGGGCGGATTCCACGAGGGCTTTTGCAGGTTTGCATACCAGCTTCCCGGCGGAGAAAACGCCCCATCGCCGCTGCGCCAAAGCAAATTAGCAAAAACAGAACCAGTCCCAGGCTGGCTCGCAATCTATCCTTCATTGTTTTCATGTATTCAGCGGCCACGATACCGTGCTTCGCAGGATGGGCGACTCCAGATTTCGCAATCACTTCACACCGAGGCAAATGTGCCCTTTGGATATCCACCGACGCGCCTGCTCGACAACCCGCCTGCTTTTGACAACAATCACGGTATTCAACTTCGCACATTGCCTAAAAAACTCCGTGCAAAGTTCAACCATTCTAACCTGAACCACGTTTCGTGAACCAAAAATTTATTTCTCGTCGCCGGGCGCTGGGGCGGATTGGACTCGCCCTTTCCGGCAGCACGTTGCTTCCCTCGTGCGCCGTTTTTCATAAACGCGAAGCGCTTCGACTCTGCACGTTCAGCGCGGACGTTACCCCGCCCGCCGGCATCGGAATGATGGGCGGCGCCTGGTTGTCGAAGACGGTGGCGGACCCGCTGGAGGCGCACGGGTTTGTTTTGCTCGGGCCGGACGCTCCGGTTGTTTTCGTGGCCGTGGATTGGTGCGAGATTCGCAACGACGCTTATTTTCGATGGCAGACGGTGCTGGCGGACGCCGCCGGGACGATTCCAGATCGCGTGATGGTCATGGCCATTCACCAGCACGATGCGCCAATCGCTGACCTGGAAGCGGAACGCATGCTTCGTGAAAAAAATCTGGCCGGAACGATTTGCAATTTGGAATTTCACGAACGCGCTGTGCAAAACGTCGCCGCCGCCCTGCGAAAAGGTTTAAGCGCAACGCGCGTTCTCACCCACATCGGCAGCGGCGAAGCGCGCGTGGAACAGGTCTCATCCAACCGCCGTTACGTGGCGCCAGGCGGTCAAGTGCGCTTCGACCGCACCAGCAGCACGAAAAATCCGGACGCTGTCGCAGCGGACGAAGGACTGACCGATCCGTGGCTCAAGACGTTGACATTTTGGAGCGGCGATCAGGCGATCGTGGCGCTGAATTTTTTCGCGGTGCATCCGATGAGTCATTATGGTGCGGGCGAAGTTTCGGCTGATTTTCCCGGTTTGGCGCGCAGGCGGCGCCAGGCGGAAACGCCGGGAACCAAGCAAATCTATTGCTCTGGTTGCAGTGGAAATTTGACCGCGGGAAAATACAACAATGGCGATCATCCAAACCGCGCGGTGCTGGCCGACCGATTGCATCGGGCGATGAGCGAGGCGTGGAAAAACACCAAACGACAGCCCGTCAAAGAATTTGATTACCGCGTTGCTCCGCTAAAACTTGCGCCGCGCGAGACCGCTGGCTTCACGCAATCCGAACTCGAACGCGCGCTCGTTCCCGAAACAAAACCGTTCCAGCAATGCCTTGCCGCGATGGCGTTAAGTTGGCGCAAGAGGATCGCTGCCGTCCGTCCGCTGCCGATTCCCGCGCTCGATTTCGGCGTCGCCACCATTCTGCTTTTGCCGGGCGAAGCTTACGTGGAATTTCAACTGGCTGCACAACGGATGCGTCCCGACCGCTTTGTCTGCGTCGCGGGTTATGGCGACGCTCCAGCGGGATACATTCCCACGGAGAAGCATATCGCAGAACACGACACCAATCTCGGCGATTGGTGGTGGGTCGCACCGGGCAGCGAAGCGCGATTGCTCGACGCCATCCGGGAAGCGCTCGCCGCAAAACGGAGCCAGCCCTAGTTTACAAGCGGGGGGCGGCTGGTTTGTTCGGCAGGTCCCAGCCGTTTGCGCCGGTCGCCTTGAATTTCCGCTTGAAAACTTTGTCGCCTGCCGTGACGAAGAGCGTGTCGAAGTTTTCTCCGCCAAAACAGAGGTTCGAACTTTTGCCGTTGGGTGTTGGGAGAATGGCATTCACCCGCCCGGCCTGGTCGCAGATTTGAATTCCCATTCGGGTCGCAACGTAGAGCCGTCCTTCGCGATCGGCGCGCATGCCGTCCGCGCCGCTGTCCTCTGCGTTGTCGGGAACATGCAGCCAGTAATAGCGCTGCTTGGCCTGAAGCGTGCCGTCCGCCTGGATTTGATAACTGTAAATCCAATGGGCGCGCGAATCGGCCACGTAGAGCAGCGATTGATCGGGCGATAGCGTCACGCCGTTGGCGAAACGCAAACCGGTATCCACCACCTGCTTGGTGCCGTCGGCCCGAATCAGCCACACGCTGCTCGACTCCGGATTGTTGGCGCGCGGTTGGGTCACGTAAATATTTCCGTTGTGCGCCACGACGAGGTCGTTGCCCGGAATTCCTTCGGCGATGGTGGAGGTTTTTCCATCCGCACCGGAAGCGAGAATATTCGATTCACCTGTCGCCACCACGTAGAGCCGCCCATCGGGACCGAAGTGCTGCCCGTTCGCCTTTTTTGAATCGGCCTTGAACTCAGCCACCTTTCCATCGAGCGCGACTTTGTAGGTTTTGCTCGCAGGAATATCATTGAAGAAAACTTCGCCCTTGGAGTTCACCGCCGCGCCCTCGGTGAATTTGTATCCGTCACTCACAAGCTGCCAGTCGCTGCCGGGAATCAGGATGGATTCGAGCAACGTGTTCTTCGAGCTGCCGGCTTTCACCGGTTTCGGCCAATCTTTCCAGAGCCAGCGCATCGCGTCGGGGAAAATGGCCGTGCCATGTTTTCCGCTGTGCATGCCGTCGCCCCAGACGTGTTCCACCTCGTAACCGGAAAACACGAGCGACCGTTCCATCGCCTGGTTGGCCATCCACCAATCGCCGGCGTAGATGTTGAGGTCGTTCGCGCCGTCCTGGAGAAAAATGCGGAGCGGCTTCGGCTCGTATTTGCGAATCAGGGTGGAATATTCATTGCCTCCGCGCAGCCCGACGTAGGTTCCAATCGCGCTGAACACGCGACGAAACGCATCCGGTCGCTCCCACGCCGCCGTGAACGCGCAAATCGCGCCGCTGCTCGCGCCACCGATGCCCCGATCGTTCGGGTCTTTGGAAAAATGAATCGCGCGACCGTCGGAACTTTTCATGGTCTCGACCTGCGGCAACAGTTCATCGATCAGGAAGCGCGCGTAGCTGTCGCCGAGCCCGTCGTATTCGTAACTGCGGTTGAATCGGTCCAGCGCATTGGTGCCGGGCGCTTTGACGCGTCCGTGCATCACGAAAACTCCAATCGTCACCGGCATCTCCTTTTTGTGGATCAAATTGTCGAACACTGTCGTCGCGTTCCATTGGATGCCGTCCTGGTTCACGAAAAGGCAGGCCGGTTTCGCCGGGTCGTATTGCGCCGGGATATAGACATTCACCTCGCGCGTGGTGCCGGGAAAGATTTTTGATTTCTCGAAATCAAACTTCAGCACCTCGCCCTTGGGCACGCCGGCCTGCGGTTTGGAATCCGGCCCCGGCACGTAATCATCCGCGGCGCGGGCCAGCAGCGTGGTCGAAACAAACAGGGCGAAGATCAGCGGGCGTGTATTCATGGGAAATTTCATCGGTGGAGAAAAATAAATATAGCCAATGGTTTAAAAGTGATGCGCGAGATAACATTACAGCCCTGCAGCATTGTAAAGAATTTACGCAACCCGTCCGGCCGTCTGATGCGCTGCGGAACCGCCTTCCCCGCGCTCGCTCCCGCGATCTGAAATTACGATTTATCTTTCCTCCCTTTGCCCTCAATCTATTCCGCACCATGCGTAAACAAACTTCTCTCAAGCTCGCACTGATCACGAGGCTCTGTCGTTTCGCGCTCTCGCTCGCGATTTGTCCCGCGTTCATTGCCTCGGCGCAATCCGCGCAGGAATCCGGTCCCGCGAAGAAACCGCCCACCATCGTCTGCCTCGGCGACAGCATCACGCACGCGGGTTATCCGGCGGAGCTGGAAAAGATTCTCCACGTTCGCGTCATCAACGCAGGCATCGGCGGGAACACCTCGCGCCAGGGATTGGCCCGCTTGCAAAAAGATGTGCTCGCGCACCAGCCCGACCTGGTCGTGGTGTTTTTCGGCGCGAATGACAGCCGCCAGGACGCGCCGAGAATTCATGTCCCCTTGCCGGAATTCGAGGAGAACCTTTCACAAATCATCGATCGTTCCCGCGCCACGGGCGCCGCAGTCCTGCTCGGGACGCTCCCGCCGATCGATCCCGAGCCTTACTACCAGCGCCATCCAAAGACGAACTATCTCGCAGTCGGCGGCTTGGAAAGCTGGCTGGCGAAATATCGCGAGGCCGCTTTGCGCGTGGGGAAACTGAAAGGCGTCCCGGTCGTTGACTTGAACCAGCTCCTGGCCAAAGACACCACCTGGCGAAAAAGCGATGGAGTGCATCCGACCGAGGAAGGCAATCGCATCATTGCGCAGCAGTTCGCCCGGGAAATCCCGCCATTGCTCAAGGGTTCATCGCCCGACCGTCACCTCGGCCTTGCTGCGAAACCGGTTCCCGGCGCCGAGATCATCATCGATGGTTCGCGCGAAATGCTCGACGCAAAATGGACTTACTGGCAGGGGCCGCGTTTCGGTTCTTCGCTCCCGATCAAATGGAAAATCGTCGAGGACCCCGTGGACCCGGGGACGGCTCTCATGACCGACGATCCCGCTGCGGCCGGCGGTCAATACGGCGCGGCCGACATTGTCACGAAAAAGGCCTATCGCGATTTCCGTTTGCACATCGAATTCCTGGTTAAGAATGAGCGAGGCAACAGCGGTGTCTATCTCCAGAACCGTTACGAAATTCAAATCTTCGACGGCGATAAAACCAGCCACGGCATGGGTGCCGTCATCAACGAAAGCGGATCGCCCTACCACGCCTACCGCGGCATCGGAAAATGGAACGCCTACGACATCAACTTCCGCGCCGCCCGCTTCCTCGACGGCAAACTCGCCGAGAAGGCGATGCTTACCATGTATTTCAACGGCATCAAAGTTCACACCAAACAGCCGATCAGCCAGGTCTGGGGCGGCGCAAATTCCGGCCTCGATGGCGGCAACGACGGCGGGAAAGGAATCACCGACCTGCCGGGCGGTTTGAAATTACAGTGCGAAGGCCACGACGTGCGCTACCGCAATACCTGGATCAAGGAGATCGATCTGAAGAAGCCGGATACGGACTTTTAAATTGATCGGAAAAAAGTGTCTCCAACCTCCTTTGGCTCGGCGGCAAACTCGTGGATGCCCACTGGGTTGAGCGCTGGTTTCTTACGAAGCAATTTTTGTCTCGCGGAATATGCGGCGCGCTCGTGCCCGGTATCTCAATCCGGCAAAGGTGGCTGGCAGGAGCACGATGTTAAAAAGCAGCATCCGACACAACACCCCGAACCAAAACACAAAGTCTGCATCTCGCCCGTTTTCGGGGTGCTCCCGCATCTCCTGGAAAATCCAGCGCGCGTCAAGAAAGACGATCAGCACAGAAATCAGGAGCGCTCCGATAAAGAAACCGGGCCATCCGAGGTAACGTGCAAAACAGCCGGCGAGGCCAATGAGTGGCAGCCACCAAAATCCATACCAAACCATTTCGTGGAGAATTAATCGCAAGAGATTCATTCGTGGCGTGGATGGCGGTGGTCTTGAATGTTCACGGTCTCTTCTCTATTGGCGTCCCGATGTCAGGCGTGGTGAAAGCGTCGTTCGTGAGGCCAGGTTAAATCCCGTGAGCCGTCCGCATCCGCTTAACCTCGCGGCCCGGCACCTCATTACTTCGCCAGCAACTTGGCCATGAGAAAATCATTCGCATCGGAGTAACGCTCCGATTTCGAGGAGCCGGGGATCACCAGATGGCATTCGTGCCCGACCTTGTCGGATTTCTCCTTGAGTTTCACGCCATAGACGGGGTGATGGATGCCATGGCTGGAGTCCCGGCACGGCAGATCCATCTCGGAGCTGCAGGTCATGAACAACGGGGGATCGTGCGAATCAACATGATTGATCGGTGAAAACTCGACGTAGAGAGCGTGATGCTTGTCGTAATTCTTCAGCGCATCCTCGATGGTTTTTTCACCGACGGCCAGAGGGATCATGGAATGTTTGAGAACATTCGGCCCCAGCCAGCCCTCGATGACTTTCGGGTCGATGGAGGTCTGGCCCACTGACACGGCGGCCGCGCAGACCCGCGTCGATTCGCGCAACACGGGATCAATTGCCTTTGGGTCGGCCAGGTCATCATGCAGCAACAGCCACATGGATGTGCAGGCTCCCGCGCTGGGGCCGGTCAAGGCGATGCGCCGGGTATCGACGTTCCAGGCGGCGGCCTTCGTGCGCAGGAACTGGATGGCCCGCGCCGCATCGTGCACCGGCGCGGGCAGCGGATGGTCTGGCGTCAGGCGGTAATTAATCGCCGCAAAGGAAATCCCCTTGTCGAGAAAGGGCTGGATGGCCGGCCCTTTCTGGCTCTTGTCACTGGTCCACCAGGCGCCTCCGTGAATGTAAACCAGCAGCGGACGCGGGCCAGCCCCCTCCGCCTTCCAGAAGTCGACCACGTTGCGGACGTGCGGTCCGTAGGAGACATTCGCGTGGGTTGGCGCCCGGTTCTGCGGCAGATCGGCCGCGAGCATTGAATCGATACCGGCGACGAGCGTTAACAAGGCAGCAAGCCAGAAATTCATAACGTTCCTCCATTGTGCTGGGCCGGGGCATGATTCCAATTTAATTATCCGACGGAATCGACTTTGCTTGAAAACCTAAACCACGGCGGGTCAAAGCCAGCCGGCTGAACCAGCGTTGACAGCGCAGGTGGAAGCGGGATGATGGGCGTGTGCCCCGAATGGTTCAAATGGAACGTCGACCCGCAAAACCTGGCGATCGCAAGGGAGAGGTTTTCCGCACAGAGCTGACGGTTTCCAATCCATCAACGTCCGTCGGCGTGGGCGGCTTGATGTGGATTGCAGAATTCATCTCTGGCTCAGTCAGTGCTCACTTTGCTGCGTTCGACGGCAGTGGAAATGTCTCGGCATTGTTGAGCGCCCGAGATGGGGCGGAAACCCGATACGAATACGGACCGTTTGGAGAAACGATTCGGCAAACGGGAACCTTCGCTACAAACAACCCGTTCCGATTCAGCGCCAAGTTCACCGACAATGAATCGGGGATGCTTTATTATGGTTATCGGTATTACAACCCCTCC